>NZ_JBNCKZ010000002.1:295824-393542 GCF_049841795.1 Micromonospora sp. DT31
ACGTCCGAGGAGCCGTGGCCGGTCCGGGTGGTCAGCCAGAAGGTGGGCGCCTGGATCGCCCGGCTCGGCTGGGTGTGGGTCGACGGCCAGGTGGCGCAGATCAGCCGCCGCCCCGGGGCCGGCACCGTCTTCCTCACGTTGCGCGACCCGTCGGCCGATCTGAGCCTGACCGTCACCACCAACCGGGACGTGCTCGACGCGGGCGCGCCGGAGCTGCGCGAGGGCGCCCGGGTGGTGCTGCACGCCAAGCCCGAGTTCTACGCCGCGCGGGGCACCCTGAGCCTGCGCGCCGACGAGATCCGTCAGGTCGGCCTCGGTGAGCTGCTGGCCCGGCTGGAGAAGCTCAAGAAGCTGCTCGCCGCCGAAGGCCTGTTCGACCGGGCCCGCAAGCGGCGGCTGCCGTTCCTGCCGGGTCGGATCGGGTTGATCACCGGACGCGCCTCCGCGGCCGAGCGGGACGTGTTGACGAATACCCGCCGCCGCTGGCCGGCGGTCGACTTCCGCACGGTCAACGTGGCGGTGCAGGGGCCGAGCGCGGTGCCGGACATCGTCGGCGCGCTCAAGGTGCTCGACGCCGACCCGACGGTCGAGGTGATCGTCATCGCCCGGGGCGGCGGCGGCATCGAGGATCTGCTGCCGTTCTCCGACGAGGCACTGTGCCGGGCGGTCTTCGCCTGCCGTACGCCGGTGGTCAGCGCGATCGGCCACGAGACCGACACGCCGCTGCTCGACTACGTGGCGGACGTGCGCGCCTCCACCCCCACCGACGCGGCGAAACGGATCGTGCCGGACCTGACCGAGGAGATGCGCCTGATCGGCCAGGCCCGGTCGAGGCTGGAGCGGGCCGTGCATCACCTCGTCGACCGGGAGCAGCACCGGGTCGACCTGCTGCGCTCCCGTCCGGTGCTGGCCCGGCCGCAGGTGATGGTCGAGCAGCGGGCGGTCGAGGTGAGCGCGCTGCGGGACCGTGCCGGCCGGTGCCTGGAGCACCGGCTGCGCGGCGCCACCGACGACCTGCGGCACACGCTGGCCCGGCTGCGTGCCCTGTCCCCGGCGGCCACCCTGGAGCGCGGCTACGCGATCGTGCAACGCGCCGACGGCCACGTCGTCCGCGCCGCGTCCGAGGCAGCCAAGGGTGATCCACTGCGGGTACGCCTCGCCGAGGGCGAGTTGACCGCCACCGTCGACGGCTGAGGAAGGGGACCGATGACCGGGACGACCAAGGACGAGCAGCTCAGCTACGAGCAGGCCCGCGCGGAGCTGGCCTCGGTGGTGGAGCGGCTGGAGGCGGGCGGGACCTCGCTGGAGGAGTCGTTGGCCCTTTGGGAGCGTGGCGAGCAACTCGCCGCGGTGTGCCAGCGCTGGCTGGACGGCGCGCGCGCCCGCATCGACGCCGCGCGGCAGCGCACCGAGGAGTGAGGCTTGCCGCCGGAACCGTTCGGCGGAAACCACGGTAGAAAGCGATGTACCTCAGAGGCGTCATGACGCCTCTGAGGTACATCGCCGAAACCGTAGGTGTCGCGCGGGGTTTGTCGTCGGTCAGTTCCGGACTCAGGTCAGTTGAACAGGCCGTACAGCTCGGCGGGGGCCTCGACGACCTGGGCCGCCGGGGGTTTCTGCGCCGGGGCGGCGTTGCCGTAGTCGGTGTAGGTGATCTTCAGGTCCTGCGCGGCGTTCTGGCCGGCGGCCGGGATCTTGAGCACCATCTCGCTGAGCCGGCGCTGCGCGTCGAGCTTGGCGGTGAACGGCACCGTCTGGGCCTGCGCGCCGAGCGCGGTGATCACGGCCGGGTCCAGGGAGTTGGCCTCGGCGGCCTTCGACACGTCGACCGTGCCCTCGTACGCGCCCTCGCCGGTCTGCCGCACCTCGGTGATGCCCTGGGTGAGCACGGCGCTGCCGGCCGGGTCGAGCTTCTCGAAGTCAAAGCCCAGCGTCCGGTTGCCCTTGATCCGGTTCTGGTCGAGGTGGTGGTACTTGCCGGTGTTGAGGTTCTTCACGCCGGGGATCTGGGTCGCCGCCGTGCCGCCCAGCTCCAGCTTGACCCAGCTGTCCGGCTTGGCGTGGACGACGTCCAGCCTCATCATCAGGTCCGAGGACGGGTCGCCGATCGTCATCCGCATGTCGGCGCTCTGGCTGGGCTCGTGCACCTGGCCCTCCGCGGTGGACCCCGCGCCCGTCATGGAGAACTTGAAGTTCCCCTCGCGGATCGCGTTCGTGGAGTCCAGCAGGGCCTGCTTGGCCGCGCTGCTGGACGCCGTGGCGCTCGGTGCGACGCTGCCGGAGGCGCTCGGGGTCGCGGAGGCGTCGGAAGTGGTCCCGCTGCTGTTGCAGGCCGCCAGGCCGGGAATGAGCAGCGCCGCGGCGAACGCGGTGGCGCTGAAGCGTCGTATCTTCACGTCAACCTCTCCAGGTGGGTCGTCCGGGCTCGATGTCCCTTCTGTTCCCGGAAGCGGCGTTCCGCAATCCCCGATCATCCGTTGGGCGGTCAGCGCAGCGACGTGGCGAGCCGGCGCAGCTCCGCCTCCCCGGCGTCCCCGACGACGATCACGGTGCGGTTCGGCTCCAGCAGGACCAGCGCCTGCTCGTTGCCCCGAGCGGTGTAGCGCTGCCAGCTCAGCCCGTCGGGCAGGTCGGCCGCTCCCTGCGGCTGCCCCTCGGGCAGCTCCACCGGCAGCAGTTTCTCCGCCGCGACGTTGCTCTCCACGAGTTGTGCGCCCCGCCCCTCCGGAGTCACGTACCCGATCCGCAGCGTCGAGCCGTCCGAGCCGGTCCGGAAACGGGCGTTGATCGTGTGCCAGTCGGAGCCCAGCCCGGTCGGCGCGCTGACCGGGAAGGCGTTGGCCGCGCGCGCCTGCTCCAGCGCGGGCGCCGGGTCGACGGTGGCCGGCGAGTCGCCGCCGAGGAATCCGCGGTAGAAGGCGAGCAGCAGCGCGATGGGGACCAGCAGGATCAGCAGGGACAGCAGCATGTCCTTCGGCGACCGCTCGGAGCGGGCCTTGCCCGGGTGTGCGGGCGGCGGGGCGTCGGTCGGCTCCGGGTCGACCGGCTCCGGGTCGACCAGCGCGGGTTCCCCGGGCGGCGGGGCCGGGTCGGTGTCCGGTCGCACCGGCGGCTGCCCCTGCGGCGGGGTGGCGTCGGTCGGTACGCGGTCGGCAGGCTGTGCGGGCTCCACCCGGCCATTGTCGCAGCCCACCGTGGGACGTGATCCTGGCCTCCTACGCCCCGCCGGGACGGCGAACCTGAGATCGTGTGAGGATCAGCGACAAAACCGGCGGCGGCCGACGGCCGCAACTCCCGCCGGTCCACCCCGCAATGTCGCGAGGAGGAGGCCGCCATGACAACCACCAGGACGCGGACGCCCCAGGATCTCGACCGCAACCTCGCCCTCGATCTGGTCCGGGTGACCGAGGCCGCGGCGATGGCCGCCGGCCGTTGGGTCGGTCGGGGCGACAAGGAAGGCGGCGACGGCGCGGCCGTCGACGCCATGCGAAAGCTGATCAACTCGATTCCGATGCGCGGCGTCGTGGTGATCGGCGAGGGCGAGAAGGACAACGCCCCGATGCTCTTCAACGGCGAGGAGGTCGGCGACGGGACCGGCCCCGAGGTGGACGTCGCGGTCGACCCGATCGACGGCACCACGCTGATGAGCAAGGGCATGCCCAACGCGCTCGCCGTGCTCGCGGTGGCCGAGCGTGGCGCGATGTTCGACCCCAGCGCGGTCTTCTACATGGAGAAGCTGGCCGTCGGCCCGATGTACGCCGACGTGGTCGACATCAACGCCGGGGTGGCCGAGAACATCCGTCGGATCGCCAAGGTCAAGGGCACCGACACCGCCGAGGTGACGGTCTGCGTGCTCGACCGGTCGCGCCACGAGGATCTGGTCAGGCAGATCCGGCGGGCCGGGGCCGGGATCCGGTTCATCTCCGACGGGGACATCGCCGGTGCCATCGCGGCGGCCCGCGGCGAGTCGGACGTGGACGTGCTGATGGGCATCGGTGGCACCCCGGAGGGCATCACCGCGGCCTGCGCGCTCAAGTGCATGGGCGGCATGATGCAGGCGAAGCTGTGGCCGAAGGACGAGCAGGAGCGGGAGAAGGCGCTGGCCGCCGGGCACGACCTGGACCGGGTGCTGTTCACCGACGACCTGGTCACCGGCGACAACTGCTTCTTCGTGGCCACCGGCGTCACCTCGGGCGACCTCCTGCGCGGCGTGCGCTACCGGTCCGGCGGCGCGTACACCCAGTCGATCGTGATGCGCTCCAAGAGCGGCACGATCCGGGTGATCGACTCGTACCACCGGTTGGAGAAGCTCGCCCTCTACTCGGCGATCGACTTCGACGGGCGCCCGCTGGCCGAGCAGGAGTGAGCACGACCGGGACGGCGGCACCACCGACACCGCCTGTGCTGTCGACCGGGCGACGGATCGCCGGTGTCGGGCTGGCCACCGCCTCGGGTGTCATGGTCGCCGTCCAGTCCCGGATCAACGGCGAGTTGGGTGTGCGGCTGGCCGACGGGATCGCCGCCGCGGTGGTCTCGTTCGGCGTGGGTCTGCTGATCCTGCTGGTGCTGGTCCCCGCCACCGCCGGTGGCCGGCGGGGACTGGCCGCCCTGCGGGGTGCGCTGCGCGCCGGCACGTTACGGCCGTGGCAGTGCCTGGGTGGGGCGTGCGGCGCGCTCCTGGTGGCGACCCAGGGGTTGACGATCGGCACGCTCGGCGTGGCCGTCTTCACCGTCGCGGTGGTGGCCGGGCAGTCCGGCAGCAGCCTGCTCGTCGACCGGGCCGGCATCGGCCCGACCGGTCCACAGCCGGTCACCCCGAACCGGCTGGTCGGCGCCGTGCTCACCGTGCTGGCCGTGCTGCTGGCGGTGGGCGACCGGCTCGGCGACCCGGGCACGCTGGCCCTGGCCCTGCTGCCGCTGGCCGCCGGGGTGGGCATCGCCTGGCAGCAGGCGGTGAACGGCCGGGTCCGCGCGGCGGCGGGCAGCGCCATGACCGCCACACTCGTCAACTTCACCGTCGGTACGGCGGCGCTGCTGGTCGCCCTCGCGGTGGACCTGGCGGTGCGGGGCCGGCCGGCCGGCGCGTTCCCGGACGAGCCGTGGCTCTATCTCGGTGGCCCGCTCGGCATCGTGTTCATCGCGCTGGCCGCCGCCCTGGTCCGGTTCACCGGCGTGCTGCTGCTCGGCCTGGCCACGATCGCCGGGCAGGTCGTGGGCGCGGTGCTGCTGGACCTGGTGCTGCCGACCGCCGCCTCGCACCCCGGGCTGGACACGCTGCTCGGTGCGGCACTGACCCTGGTGGCCGTTCTCGTCGCCGCGTCCACTCCCACCCGCCGACCGGGCGGGATCCCGTCCTAACCAGCGACCGGGGTGGGGTTGCGCAGGCCCACGACCATGTCGTCGAGCACCCGGTCCAGCGGCGTCGCCTCGATTCCGAACAGGGCGGTGGCGGCGGTGGAGTCCAGCACGAACGGTCCGCCGAACTGGTGGGCGGTCTCCCGCAGCTCCCGGGCGAACGGGTCGGCCAGCCCGCCGAGCCAGAGCACCGGGTAGGGCATCCGGGTCAGCCGTGGTGCCGGCGTGCCGGCCCGCGCGGCCACCCCGTCGGCAAGCGTCCGCATGGACACCGCGGGGGCGCTGGGCACGTGCCACGGCCGACCCCAGGCCCGCGCCTCGCTGGCGGCGGCCACCAGGGTACGGGCGACGTCGGGCACGTAGGTCCAGGTGTGCGGCGCGTCCCAGTCGACCGGCAGGAACACCCGCTGCCCGGCGAGCACCTTGGGCAGCACCATCATGGGCAGCGAGGCGCCACCCAGCCCGATGTAGTCGGAGCCGCGTACCTCGATGACCCGGGCCCGGCCGGCATGGTGGGCGGCGAGTGCGTCGGCCCACATCCGGTTGCGGACCCGCCCCTTGACGCCGGTGGCGACGAGCGGGTTCGCCTCGGTCATCGGGGCGTCGACCGGGCCGTACCCGTAGAGGTTGCCGACGGTGGCGAGCACCGCGCCGCTGCGCTCGGCGGCGGTGAGCAGGGCGCCGGCGAGCGGCGGCCAGTCGGTCGCCCATTTGTGGTACGCGGGGTTGGCGCAGTTGTACAGCGCGACCGCGCCCTCGGTCAGGGCGGTGAGCCGGTCGGCGTCGCCGGCGTCGGCGGCCACCCGCTCGACCGCGGGGTGCTCCGGGCCGGTGCCGCTCCTGGTGACCACCCGTACCTGGTCGCCGCGCTCGGCGAGGAGGCGGGCGGTGGCGGTGCCGACGGGGCCGGCGCCGACGATCACGTGCAGGGCCATGACAGGGTCCACCTTCGCTGAAGCAGCTGTTCGAATCGAGAGCACCGCTCTCGGAACAGAGCATGACTCAGGCGGGTGCCGCGCGTCAAGAGCAGTGCTCTCTATTTTGATTGCCGCTCTCATCCGTGGCACAGTGGGGGTATGGTCGCTCCCTCGCTCCGCGCCCGGGTCCGCGCCGGGATGATCGAAGAGATCAAGGCCGTTGCCCGCCGGCACCTGGCCACCGACGGCGCCAACCTGTCCCTGCGGGCGGTCGCCCGCGACCTCGGCATGGTCTCCTCGGCGATCTACCGCTACTTCCCGAGCCGCGACGACCTGCTCACCGCGCTGATCCTGGAGGCGTACGACGCGCTCGGTGACGCCGTGGAGGCGGCCGACGCGGCCGCCGACCAGGCCGACCTGCGCGGCCGCTGGCTGGCCGCCTGCCGGGCCGCCCGCGCCTGGGCGCTGGACCACCCCGCCGAGTACGCGCTGCTCTACGGCAGCCCGGTCCCCGGCTACGCGGCCCCGGACGAGACCGTCGAGCCCGCCCAGCGCCCACCGTTGACCCTGATCGGCATCCTGCGCGACGGTCTGGCCGGCGGCCGGCTCGACCCGCCCGGCGAGGAACTGCCCGAGCCGCTGCACGGTGACGTGGCCGACATGGTCGAGCTGATCGGCATGGACCTGCCGCCAGCGCTGCTGGCCCGGGGCATGGCCGGCTGGACCCAGCTCTTCGGGTTGATCAGCTTCGAGCTGTTCGGCCGGATCAACCGGGCGCTGCCACACCGTGACGAGTACTTCGACCACCAGATCGGTCTGACGGCCGACCTGATCGGCCTGCCCTGACGCCGGTCGGCCGGGCGGGCCGGGCAGCCACGGTCGCTACACCGGGGCCCGCGACGGGTACGGCGGGTCGCGAGGTGACGGCGGCGGCCCGATCACGCGGGCCGCCCGCCACCCGAGCAGCAGCCCGGGCACCGCGCCCAGCAGGGCGAGGACCACGGCGGTCGCGGCGTACAGAGGGCGGCCATAGAGCCACCCGGTCAGCACGGCACCGGCCAGCGCCGACGTGAGCGCGGCGGCCGCCAGCACCTCCGCGACCCAGCGGCCGGGCATCCTCCGCGCGGCACTCGGTCTCGACCCGAGCACCAGACTGGCCAGTTGCAGCCCGGCCCAGCCCACGACCTGCACCGGCAGCATCACGGACCCGTCGTTGAGCCAGATCATCAACAGGAGCAGTGCCGCAACGGCCTGGAGCGAGCCCAGCACCATCGGCAGCACAGAGCCGCCGGTCGTCCGCGCGGCCCGGGCGCCGGACACCGCGAGGACCACGGCGGCCAGGTTGACGACCAGCAGGACCGCCAGCAGCGGATCGTTGTGCCGGTCGCCAGGTGAGATTCGACCCAGCGGCGGCGGCTCGACGGCGTGCCAGTTCTCCGGAAAACCGATGCGCTGCCATCTGCCGTCGGCGTCGCGCAACGCGAACCCGTCCCGACCGTTGGCCACCAGGACCACGTGCCGCCCACCGGGCACGTCGAGCACCGCCAGGTCCTGACCGGTGACCCGTGCCCCGTTCGGCCCGATCTCCTCGTGTCGTGCCTTCAGCAGCTCACGCTGCCTCTCGGTGACCTCCCAGGACAGCCGCCACGTCCGACCCGCGTCGTCGCTCTCCTCCACCCGGATCAGCCCCGGCGACAGGCGGTAGCAGCGCTGTGGGGCGGCGGGCGAGCAGACCCGGCGATCCGACGCGGTCGTGGTTCTCGGGCGTTCACGCAGCGCCACCTCCTCGGCGGCTGTGGGGTCGCGCCACGTCACCCCGGCATCGTCGCTGACCGCGACGTACCAGGGGATACTGTTCTCGTCCGGGGGTGGCAGGTCCCCGACTCCCGCGGCGAACCGTCCGTCGAAGACCGTGGCGCCCACCGCGTCCGGATACACAGCCGGGCTGGTGGCCGCCACGGCGACCACGGCCGCCGGCAGCAACACGACCAGCCGGACCAGCCGGGCCGCCCGGCGGCCCACCGCGTCCCGCCGGGCCCGGCGCCACGTCCACGCCGCCAGCGCCAGCGCCGGCAGGGTGAGCAGGTCCGTCAGGTCGGCCCGGATCAACGACGGCCCACTCACCACGCTCCACAACTCCGAAGCGACCGACGCGACGTGCGCGTCGGCCTTGACCACGGCGAAACCGACCCCCACCGCAACCAGGCCGACACCCGCCACGACCCGGGCGCGCAGCCGGGGAAAAACAAGGGTGACCAGCACCGCGACCAACGCCGGTGCGAACACCAGACCCGCGACGTCGCTCACCTTGCCGGTGACCAGCCCGGGATGGGCCGCCTTCAGCACATGGTCGTTCACCACCAGTACGACGAGCGCCAGCACGGTCACCGGGTGGCCCAACCAGGCCAGCGCTGCGCGGGCACCGTCGGGTGAGGGCGAGCGCGACTCGGCAGGCGTCATCGGTCCATCGTGGGCAGGCGTGATCTCGCCCGGATCACATCCCGGTGTGGATCGAGCGTCAGGTCCCGTCGGACGAGTGGCCGGGGAACAGGTGCGCGGTCGGGTCGATGACGACCGCCGCGTTGTTGACGGCGGTGGCCGCCTCGCCGAAACCGGTGGCGATCAGGCGGACCTTGCCCGGATATTCGGTGATGTCGCCGGCCGCGAAGACCCGGGGCAGGTTGGTGGCCATCGCGCTGTCCACCAGGATGTGCCGCCGGTCCAGCCTCAGCCCCCACTCCGCGAGCGGGCCCAGGTCGGCGGTGAAGCCGAGCGCGGCCACCACGGTGTCCACCGGCAGCGTCTCGACCGCACCGCCGCGTACGGTCAGCTCGGCGCCGGTGACGTGCTCCTCGCCGTACAGCCGGCTCACCTCGGCGTTGACCACGACGCGTACCGGCAGCCCGCGGACGCGCTCGACGGTGGCCGCGTGTGCCCGGAAGCGGTCCCGCCGGTGCACCAGGGTGACCGACCGGGCCAGCGGGGCGAGCGTGGCCGCCCAGTCGAACGCCGAGTCGCCACCCCCCACGATGAGCACGTGCCGGTCGGTCAGTTCGGTGGGCTGGGGTACGAAGTAGATGATCCCGCCGCCGGTGAAGCTCTCCGCGACGGGCAGCGGTCGGGGCGTGAAGCTGCCCAGCCCGCCGGTCACCACCACCGCGCCGCAGCCGAGCTGGGTGCCGCCGGCCAGGCCGAGCACAGGCCGCCCGTCGCGGTGGGACAGCTTCTCCGCGCGTACGCCGAGCAGGTATGCGGGACCGAACGGCGCGGCCTGGGCGACGAGATTCGCGACCAGCTCCCGGCCCTTGATCGCGGGGAACCCGGCGACGTCGAGGATCAGCTTCTCCGGGTACATCGCGGTGACCTGGCCACCGGGCTCGGGCAGCGCGTCGACCACGGCGACGGAGAGCCCGCGGAAGCCCGCGTAGTAGGCGGCGAACAGCCCGGCGGGACCGGCCCCGATCACGGCGACATCGACCTCGCGCATGGCGTACCGTCACTTTCCGCTCCGGCGCACACCCGTGCTGATGCGGAAACGGTAGGCGGGCGGACCGGCCGTGGGCAAGCATGTCCCGCGGACGCGTCGCCGTGGCGTCAGGGCAGCGTCAACCCGGGTGAGCCGAGGCGGTCCGGTTCGCCGCTGTCATTGCGGCGGCGGAACAGGATTGCCGCGACCACGCCGCCGAGCAGCCCGAACAGGTGCCCCTGCCAGGAGATCCGCTCGTCGGTCGGGAGGATGCCCAGCAGCTGCCAGCCGTAGAGCAACCCGACCAGGAGCCCGACGGCGAAGTTCCACCAGCTGCGCTCGACCACACCCCGGGTGAGCAGCATGCCGAGGTAGCCGAAGATGACGCCGCTGGCGCCGACCACCACCGAGTTGGGCGAGCCGGTGAACCATACGCCGAGCCCGCTGACCAGGATGATCACCAGGGTGGACCAGAGGAAGCGGCGGGTGCCGGCGGCCAGCACGAACGTGCCGAGCAGGATCAGCGGGATGCTGTTGCTGTAGAGGTGGTTCCAGCCGGCGTGCAGGAACGGCGAGAAGAACACACCGTCCAAGCCCTGGATCCGCTGCGGAATGATGCCGGCGGTGACGTCGAGGCCGAGCCGCAGGCCGACGTCGAGCGCCTCGATGAGGAACAGCACCGGCACGACCGCGCACATCGCGACGAAGGCCCGGCCCAACGCCGCGTAGAAGGCATCGGTGCCGAACCGGTGGGGGTCGCCGCGTGGGCCGTCGTGCCAGGTCACCTACCAAGAGCTATCAGCAAATCCGGCGGGCCGCCAGTCGGGCCCGCAGACGGCGACGGCGGGACACCCGGGTCTCCCCCGGTGTCCCGCCGTCGTCACGACGTCAGTACCAGCCCGAACTCTGCGACTTCTGCCACGCCCCGCACGGGTTGTCGTACCGGCCCTCGATGTAGTTGAGGCCCCACTTGATCTGGGTGGCCGGGTTGGTCCGCCAGTCGTCGGCGACCGAGCCCATCTTGCTGCCCGGCAGCGCCTGCGGGATGCCGTACGCCCCGGAGGACCGGTTCTCCGCCTTGGCGTTCCAGCCACTCTCCTTGGTCCAGAGCTTGTCCAGACAGGGGAACTGGTCGATGCCGAAGCCCTCGTCGAGCATGATGGCGCAACCGACCTTCCGGTTGCCGCTGTACTCGGCGCAGGAGGACGGGATCGGCCCCTCGTACGGCTTGCTCTTCACCTCGGCCTCGGCGTCGACCTTCGCCTTCTCCTCGGCCCGCTTCTTCCGGGTCGCGGCGGCTGCCTCGGCGCGCTTGGCGCGCTCGGCGGCTTCCTTCGCCGCCGCGGCGGCCCGCTGCTTCGCCTGGTATTCGGCGGCCCGCTGAAGGGCCACGTCCACCCGGTGGTCGGATTGGAGTTCACGCTGGTACGCGTGCTCCGCCCGGTCGACCTCCAGGCCGACCTGTGCGGTCAGGCCCTGCTGCTGGGCTTCGCGATCCTCACCCAGATAGAAGCCGCCGGCGACGCCCACGGAAAGCAGCGCGACAGCGGCCGTTCGGGCACCCAACCGGCTCCAAAGCCGACTCACGAAGTTTCCCTTCGTCGGGGGCAGGGACAGGCACGCGGGTGGCCGGGGGCGGCCACGGCAGGTGCCGTGAGCGCCCGCCAGTGGTTGGTGGCGCTCGATGGACCACCATTGCGCACAGTGAGGCGGCTGGGAAACCGGAGGGCATAAAAGTGATCTGCGCCACACTATGAATACAGACGAATTCTGGCAAAAACTAGCGTCAGCCGGGGATGTCCTCCAGCAGATCGGTGACCATCGCGGCGATCGGAGAACGCTCCGATCGGCTGAGCGTGACGTGCGCGAAGAGCGGATGCCCCTTCAGCGCCTCGATCACCGCGGTCACCCCGTCGTGCCGGCCGACCCGCAGATTGTCCCGCTGCGCCACGTCGTGCGTGAGCACCACCCGCGACCCCTGGCCGATCCGGGACAGCACGGTGAGCAGCACCCCCCGTTCCAGCGACTGCGCCTCGTCGACGATGACGAACGCGTCGTGCAGGCTCCGCCCGCGGATGTGGGTGAGCGGCAGCACCTCCAGCAACCCGCGCGAGGTGACCTCCTCCAGCACGTTCTCGTGCACCACCGAACCCAGGGTGTCGAAGACGGCCTGCGCCCAGGGCGACATCTTCTCCGACTCGGAGCCGGGCAGGTAGCCGAGTTCCTGACCGCCCACCGCGTACAGCGGCCGGAACACGATGACCTTCTTGTGCCGGCGGCGCTCCATCACCGCCTCCAGGCCGGCGCACAGCGCCAGCGCGGACTTGCCGGTGCCGGCCCGACCGCCGAGCGACACGATCCCGATCGACTCGTCCAACAGCAGGTCGAGCGCGACGCGCTGCTCCGCCGAGCGCCCGTGCACGCCGAACGCCTCCCGGTCGCCGCGCACCAGACGAACCGTCTTGTCCGGCAGCACCCGGCCCAACGCCGAGCCACGCGACGAGTGCAGCACCAGGCCGGTGTGGCAGGGCAGCCCGGCCGCCGCGTCGACGTCGAGGGCCTCGCCCGCGTACAGCCTGCCGATCTCCTCCTCGGCCAGGTCCATCTCTGCCATTCCGGTCCAGGTGGGGTCGCTGGCCTGGCCGTGCCGGTACTCGTCCGCCCGCAGGCCCACCGAGGCCGCCTTCACCCGCAGCGGCATGTCCTTGCTGACCAGCGTCACCGCACGCCCCTCGGCGGCCAGGTTGAGCGCCACCGACAGGATGCGGGCGTCGTTGGACTCGTTGCGGAAGCCGGGCGGCAGCACGCCGTCGTCGGTGTGGTTCAGCTCCACCCGCAACGTGCCGCCCTGCTCGTTGGCGGGCACCGGCCGGTCCAGCCGACCGTGCCGCACCCGCAGCTCGTCGAGCATGCGGAGGGACTGACGGGCGAACCAACCCAGCTCGGGATGGTGCCGCTTGCCCTCCAGTTCGGAGATGACCACCAGCGGCAGCACCACCTCGTGCTCGGCGAACCGGTGGAATGCCGCGGGGTCGGACAGCAGGACCGAGGTGTCCAGGACGAAGGCCTGGCCCGATGGTCGGGGCTCCTCGGCCTCGACAGTCGCGCTCCGGCGACTGCGGGTGGTCCGGCGGGTGGTGGCGGTCGAGGCCGGGGTCTGCTCGGCTCCGGCGGGGGTACGGCGAGTGGTCACAGGCCTGCTCCGCGGATGGGCACCCGGCCACCCGAGTTCCGCCTCTTCCGGTGCCCGGCGGACACGGGGTCGGATGCGGGCCCCGTGCGCGAGGTCGCAGGTCCGGGCTGTCCGGATGGCCCGGGAAGGCCCCGCGCCATGTCTAGACGCTAATCGCCGCCCGGCCGCTCGGCTAGGGGGTAGCTGGATCATCGCGGAGCGTCGCCCGGTGCCCGCGGACACCACCGAGGGCCGGTCGGGATGCATGCCCCCTGCGCGCATCCCGACCGGCCGGCCCCACCGCCACCGCAGTGACGGGGCTTGTAACGGCGCCCGTCCGTCGTGGACGGCGGCGCCGCGTTCCGGCGTCCGGCCTCAGCCCTGCCGGCGGACCAGGGTGCCGGCCCGGGGTCCGCTGCCGTCGGCGGCGAAGGACGACCCGGTGTACGTCGTGCCGGCGCGCCCGAGCGCGCCGCCGCCGAGGTGGGCGGTCGCGGAGACCCGCGCGGTCGCGGCGGTGCCGGCCCGGGCGGTGACCGCGGCGGGCGCGGCGGTGCCGGCGAACGGCGCGGCGGGACGCCCGACCGACGTGACCGGGGCCGGGTCGGGGCCGGCCAGCGCCGAGGCGATGGCGGCCCGGGCGTCGCGCCGGCGGCGGTTCCAGGCCCCCCGGTCGCCGTCGAAATAGCCCTGCCGGTAGCCGAACCGGTAGCCGATGCGATAGCTGAGCTGGCCGTGCAGCCGGCCGGCGGCGTAGCAGGTGGAGCCGAGCGTGAGGACGAGGACCACGGCGAGGATGGGACTCACCCGGCCACCTCCGGGGCCCGGCGCCACGCGCCCCGGCTCACCTGTCGTCCGCCTCGGGGAGCGGGTCGACCACCAGCAGCCGTTCCAGGTCGTCGGTGCCGACCTCCTCGATCAGTTCCACGCTGATCCGGCACTCGTCGACGATCACCTCGGCCACGGATGCCCGGCGGATGTCGCCGCCGGAGTCGTAGACCCGGACGCTCAGCTCGGGACAGCCGAGGTGGGTCCGCCAGGCGTCCCACTCGGCCCGGTCACCGACGCTGAGTGACAGGTATCGACAGCCCCTGGCGAGGTAGAGACGCCAGGGCGCGCTCAGTCCGGCGGAGACCCCCTCCGCGATCAGCCCGAAGGCCTGGGCGCGGGTCGCGAGCTCGGTCACGAGACCCCCTCGACACCCGCGGAGTGACGCATGTGAGCACTCGTGGTCTCAAGCACGTGACACACCGTAAGTTGTCTCATGGGCGTGACAATATCAGCTTTTCGGTTCGTTGAGGCCATCCCGTCGTCGACCTATTCTGACTGCGTGGCACCCCTCTTGAGCAGCACTGGATCGTTAGTTAATGACAGCTCCCCACCGTCCCGTCGGCGTGACAGCAGCGCGCCGGGAGGGCCCTACGCCTCCGACTGGCCGTACCGTCACGGGGTGACCGAGACGACCAACGCACGGAAGATCGGCTTCGCCACCTTCGTCCGGCGCGCACTTGACGACGCCCGAGCCCTGCGGGCCTGGAGCGGCACCGAGGTCTCCCGCCGCACCGGCGTATCCCGCCAGACCATCAACCGCTGGGTACGCGGCGACTGGGCGAGCGATCCGGAAGCCGAACGGGTGGTCGCGTTCTGCGAGGGACTCGGACTCGACCCGACCACCGCGTTCACCGCACTCGGCTGGGATCGGGCGGCCGGCCCGGGCACCGCTCCCGCCCCGCCCCCGATGGACCCGGACGTGGAGGCCCTCCTGCGCCGGCTGGTCGACCCGAACGTCTCGGACGCGGAGAAGTTCCACATCCGGGAAACCATTCGTTACCTCGCATACCGGCCCACCCTCCCCGCTGTTGCCCGGGACCAGGGAAAACAGGCCAGCTAGTTCTCAGATGGCGAAAGAACGGAAGACCGGACCGGATTGTTTCCCCTCGGGGACGGATCGGACCGGCTAGCGTCCACGTTTGTACTGCTAGGGGCTCGTCGTCGGCGGGGGGACGGGACACAGCCGAACCCAGCCCTGCGGGACAGAAGGAGGGGTCTGTCCATGACCCTGAAATGGTTGGCAGTCGTGGTCGCGGTGGTGTCGTTGACATCGTGGGTGACCGGCAACGTGGTGATCGGCGTACTGGACGGCGGGCAGCTTCCCCTGGTCGTCAACCTGCTCGCGCTCACCACCGCCGGCACCGCGGTGATCCTCGCCGTCGTCGCCGAATTGCACGATCGGCTCAACGACCGGGTCAGCGCGCTCACCGAGTTCCTGGTGGCGCGGCTCAACGAGATCGAGGCGCACACCGGCGACCGCAACACCGGCTTCGTGGAGGGCTACCTGCTCAGCCACGGGCAGGACGCGGCCGTGGTGCCGTTCGGGCGCCGGGGACGGGGAGCCGCCGAACGCTGACACCCGACGCGTCGACGTCACCTCTGGGCCATGAATACGCCGCCCGGCGCGGGGTACGCTGACGCGCGTGCCGCCGTTGAATCTGGGCAACCACCAGCCGCAAACCCCGTTGGACGCCGAACACGCCTGGCGTGCCACCGCCTCCCGCGCGGGCGACGTGGTCCTCTTCTTCGACTTCGACGGCACGTTGGCGCCGGTCGACGACGATCCCACCGCCGTGGCCCCCGCGCCCAACGTGCTCGGCGCGTTGACGGCGATCGCCCCGCATGTCAACCGGATCGCCATCGTCTCCGCCCGGCCGGTGGACTTCCTCCGCGACCACCTCGGTGGCCTCGCCGGCGTCGACCTGTACGGGCTCTACGGCCTGGAGCACAGCCACGGCGGCGGTGAGACGGTCACCGAGCCGGCCGCCCTGCCCTGGGTGCCGACCATGGCCCAGCTGGCCGAGCAGGCCCGCGCCGAACTGCCGCCCGGCGCGCTCGTCGAGTTCAAGCGACTCTCGGTCGCCCTGCACTGGCGTACCGCGCCGGAACTCGGCGACCTGGTGCAGGAGTGGGGTCGCGCCCACGCCGAACGGCTGGGCCTGCGCTGCCAGGCCGGCCGGATGGTGCTGGAACTCAGGCCCCCGGTCGACCGGGACAAGGGCATGGTCATCGGCGAGGCGGTCCGGGACGCCGGCGGCGCCTGGTACTTCGGCGACGACGTCTCGGACATCAAGGCGTTCGCCGCGCTGCGCGCCCGCGCCGCCGCCGACCCCGACTTCATCGGTGTCTGCGTCGCCGTGGCCAACCCGGAGACCGGTCGCGACGTCGCTGAGGCCGCCGACCTGACCCTGGACTCCCCGGCCGCCCTGGGTGACTTCCTCACCGCCGCCCTGCCCCACCTGACCTGAGGCCACCGGGCCTGAGACCCGGCGGGTCTCAGGTCAGGCGCCGAAGCGGCGTTGGCGGGTGGCGTAGGAACGCAACGCGCGCAGGAAGTCGACCTTGCGGAAGTCGGGCCAGTTCAGCTCGCAGAAGTAGAACTCCGAGTGCGCGCTCTGCCAGAGCATGAAACCGGAGAGCCGCTGCTCGCCACTGGTCCGGATGATCAGATCCGGGTCCGGCAGCCCCTTCGTGTAAAGGTGCTCGGAGATGTGGTCCACATCGAGCGACGTGGCCAGCTCCTCCAGGGTGCCGCCGTTCGCCGCGTGCTCCAGCAGCAGCGAGCGGACCGCGTCGGCGATCTCGCGCCGCCCGCCGTACCCCACGGCGATGTTGACCTGAGCCCCGCCGTCGCGGTCGCGGGTGCGCTCCTCGGCGGCCTTGAGCGCGGCGGCGTGCTGCGCCGGCAGCACATCGAGCGCGCCCACCATGCGCAGCCGCCAGGGATTGCCCTCCTCGGCCAGCTCGGTGGTCAGGTCCTCGATGATCTGGAGCAGCGGGTCCAGCTCGGCGGCCGGGCGGGTCAGGTTGTCGGTGGAGAGCAGCCAGAGCGTGACGTGCCCGACGCCGGCCACGTCGCACCAGCGCAACAGCTCCTTGATCCGCTCGGCGCCCATCCGGTGGCCGTCGTTCGGGTCGACGAAGCCCATCTCGCGGGCCCACCTGCGGTTGCCGTCGCACATCACGCCGACGTGCGCGGGCACCGGCTTGCCCGCGAGCTTCGCCGTCAATCGGCGCTCGTACACGGAGTAGAGGAGTTTCCGCAGAGTCATCACCTTGCAGGGTAGCGACCCCCGCGAAAGATCAGCGTCGCGGTGGCGCATCGCGGGACGGCCGGGCGCTCCGGCGTGGGCGCGGCACGTCCACGGCGATCGCCGCCAGGGTACGGGCGTCCAGCCGGCCGTCGCCCAGCCCCAGTTCGACCACGGTGCGGTAGACCCGCTCGTCGCGCCCGGCGGCGCCCACCGCCGCGTCGACCAACCAGGGCCGCCGGGCCAGCCACGCCGTGACGGAACTGTGCCGCAGGTGCACGCCGAGCCGGGCGCGCAGCGCGGCGGCGTACCCGCGGGCGGCGTCGGCCGGGGCCCGGGCCGCCGCCGCGCCGGCCAGCGCGCCGGAGCGCAGCGCGTAGAAGATGCCCTCGCCGGTGAACGGGTTGATCAGCGACAGCGCGTCCCCGGCCAGCACCACCGGCCCCCGGCCGGGCGTCGGCCGGTGGGTGGACAGCGGCAGGTGGTGCGCCCGCAGGTCGGTGACCGTCGCCGGGTCGACGCCGGGCAACAGCGCGGCCATCCCTTCCAGCAGGCGCGCGCGGCTGAGCGGATCGCCGCGCAGCACCTCCCCGTACCCGACGTTCGCCCGACCGTCACCGATCGGGAAGGCCCAGGCGTACGCGGGCCAGCGGGTTCCCGAGGTGACGATCAGCTGCTCGGGCGGGCCGGGCGGTGCCGGCGCGTAACCGCGGATGGCCAACGCCAGATGCCGGTCCGGGTTGACCGGGTGTCCGAGTGCCCGGCGTACCACCGATCCGGCCCCGTCCGCGCCCACGAGGGCCCGGGCGGACAGCTCCCCGTCCAGCAGCACCCCCTCGGCGGTCACCTCCACCCGGCGTACGGTGTGCCGTCGCAGCTCCGCGCCGGCGGCCACCGCGGCCCGCACCAGGCGGGCGTCGAAGACCCGCCGCGGGACCGTGTAGGCGGGCCGGGGCAGCGGCCGGGCCACCGTGCCGCCGCCGGGGCCGACCAGGCGCAGCGCGGGCAGGGGTGGGTAGCCGTCGACCGCGTCGGTCACGCCCAGTTCGGCGAGCACGTCAAGCGCGTGGGCGGCGATACCGTCCCCGCACGCCTTGTCACGGGGGAAGTCGGACCGGTCGAGCAGCAGCACCCGCGCCGCCCCGGCCCGCCGCGCGCCGAGCGCCGCCGCCGCTCCGGCCGGCCCCGCCCCCACCACCACCACGTCCCACACCCGCTCATCCTCCCCCGCCGGGACCCGCCAGGGGCGTCGATCTGGGTTGCGGCGATCGGGGAGGTCGAGGCGGGCCGCCGACTACATGGTCAACGGGGTGGGGCGGAGGTGCCGGGGCCGCGGGTGGCGCGGTGCAGGGACCAGAGGCAGAGGGCGGCGGCCGTGACCAGCGGGGCGCCGTCCCGCACCAGGCCGTCGGTGCCGAGCAGCCACCAGCACAGCGGCAGGTCGAGCGCGAGCACACCCACCGTGACGACCACGAGCGCGCGGCGGGCCCACGCCCGACCGCGCAGCAGGAACGCGGTGCAGAACAGCACCGCGTAGCTGACCCCGATGCCGGCGCCGAACCAGAGCAGCAGCGCCGGCACGGCGACGACCCGCCCGTCCAGCACCGCCCCGGTGGCCACCAGCGCCGGCACCAGCGTGAGCGGGCTGTACGTGAACGCCGCGACCCGGGCGGTGAGCAGCCAGGCGTTCGCCTGCGGACGCTTCGGCGTCACCTCCCGCCAGGAGATCGTCCCGCCCTCGACGACCAGGCCCTTGCGGTGCCGGACCAGATGCGCGCGGACCGTCTCGGAGCGGTAGAGCAGCACCACCACGGCGACGCAGAGCGCGGTGAGCACGGCGAAGCCGAGCAGGCCGGGCAGCGCGGGCACCCCGGCCCGGGGCACGACCAGGCGGCCCACCGCGAAGACCGTGGTCACCGCCAGGATCAACCCGAACGGGCGGGCCACCACCCGCCCTCGGCGGACGTGCCCGATGAGGGCCAGGAAGCCGAGGGACCGGAGCATCGCCCAACCCGTGCGGACGGCGAGACCGAACTCCTGCTCCGGGGCGTACCAGTAGTTGAGCAGCTCGACCACGACGGTGGCCGCCGCGGTGACCGCGAGCAGCGTGGTCAGTGCCCGGACGGCGGACGGCCGCCGGACCTCGACAGGTTCGACGGCCGTCCTCATGGCATCCGATGGTGCCCGGTGCGGGCAATCGGCACACCTGTTACTTCTGCGGCTCCGCGTCCAGCCGGGCGCGCAGCGCGTCCAGTTCGGCCCAGAGCACGCCGGGGAGCTTGTCCCCGAACTTCTCGAACCACTCGGTGACCAGCGGCAGCTCGTTGCGCCACTCCGCCGGGTCGACCTTCAGCGCGATCCGGACGTCCTCCGGGGTCATGTCCAGGCCCTCGACGTCCAGCGCGTCCTGCGCCGGCACCATGCCGATCGGGGTCTCCACGGCCTCGGCCCGACCCTCCAGCCGCTCGATGACCCACTTGAGCACGCGGGAGTTCTCACCGAAGCCCGGCCAGAGGAAGTTGCCCTCGGCGTCCTTGCGGAACCAGTTGACGTAGTAGATCTTGGGCAGCTTGGCCTCGTCGCCGTCGGAGCCCTTGCCCATCTCGATCCAGTGCCGGAAGTAGTCGCCGGCGTGGTAGCCGATGAACGGCAGCATGGCCATCGGGTCGCGGCGCACCACGCCGACCGCGCCGGAGGCCGCGGCGGTGGTCTCCGAGGAGAGCGTCGCGCCCATGTAGACACCGTGCACCCAGTCGCGTGCCTCGGTGACCAGGGGGATCGTGTCCCGCCGCCGGCCGCCGAACAGGATCGCGTCGATCGGCACGCCGTTCGGGTTGTAGTAGTCCTCGGCCAGGATCGGGCACTGGGTGATCGGGGTGCAGAACCGGCTGTTCGCGTGCGAGGAGAGGCCCTCGCTCTCCGGCGTCCAGTCGTTGCCCTTCCAGTCGATCAGGTGCGCCGGCGGCTCACCCATGCCCTCCCACCAGATGTCGCCGTCGTCGGTCAGCGCCACGTTCGTGAAGATGGAGTTGCCGCGGTCCAGCGTCCGCATGGCGTTGGCGTTGGTCTTCCAGTCGGTGCCGGGCGCGACGCCGAACAGGCCGTACTCCGGGTTGACCGCGTACAGGCGGCCGTCCTCGCCGAACCGCATCCAGGCGATGTCGTCGCCGATGGTCTCGACCTTCCAGCCCGGGATGGTCGGCTCCAGCATGGCGAGGTTGGTCTTGCCGCAGGCCGACGGGAACGCGCCCGCGACGTGGTAGACCCGACCCTCCGGCGAGGTGATCTTGAGGATGAGCATGTGCTCGGCCAGCCAGCCCTCGTCACGCCCCATCACGCTGGCGATCCGCAGCGAGTAGCACTTCTTGCCGAGCAGCGAGTTGCCGCCGTAGCCCGAGCCGTACGACCAGATCTCCCGGCTCTCCGGGAAGTGCGAGATGTACTTGGTCTCGCTGCACGGCCACGCCACGTCCTGCTCACCCGGGGCCAGCGGCGCCCCGATCGAGTGCAGCGCGTGCACGAAGTCGGCGTCGTCGCCCATCGCCTCCAGGACCGCCGACCCCATCCGGGTCATGATCCGCATCGAGGCCACCACGTACGGGCTGTCGGTGATCTCGACGCCGAACATGGGGTTCTCGGCCTCCACCGGGCCCATGCAGAACGGGATGACGTACATCGTGCGCCCGCGCATGCTGCCGCGGTACAGCTCCGTCATCGTCCGCTTCATCTCGGCCGGCGCCATCCAGTTGTTGGTGGGGCCGGCGTCCGCCTCGTCGGCGGAGCAGATGAAGGTCCGCTCCTCGACCCGGGCGACATCCGTCGGGTCGGTGCGGGCGTAGAAGGAGTTGGGTTTCTTCTCCGGATTCAGCCGGATCAGGGTGCCGCTCTCGACGAGCTCGTCGGTGAGGCGAGCCCACTCCTCATCAGACCCGTCCACCCAGACGACACGGTCGGGGGTGGTCAGTTCCGCGACCTCACGAACCCAGGCGAGCAGCTTGGGGTGGGACGTCGGGGCCTGGTCGATACCCCGAACTACAGCCGGAGCAACCATGTCACATCTCCTTGTGGTCGACGCTGACCGATCTATGGGGTGCACGAGTTCTGGCGGGCAAGTGCGCCGCCGTCGTGGAAACCTGGGATTGGCCTCAGCGTAAACCGGACTGCCCCGTCAGTCAGTGGGACCGGTTGTGAACAACTGCACAAGGTACGGCCACGCTGCGGCTTCACGATCTGATACCCGCTTTCCCGCGCAGTTTCACGCAAATCCTGCGGTGAACCTTCGACGCGCGCTACGCCGCGGGCGCACCCGGGGCGCGCGATCGACGGAAGCGCACGGACGTGTCGTGAAAGACGATTCCGTGATCCGCTGCACAGATTCGCACCCGCGGTTACGCTCTGCTCACGGAACCCGGAAACCGGCGGCGCCGTTCCGAGAGGGCGGTCAGCCCCTTGTGTCCGCCGCGCCACGGCGCGTCCGACTCGCCGTTGCGGACCGCCCGGCTACCCCACACCCGGTACTCTCTGCGGGTGGCCGCGACGATGACCGGGGACCAACCCGGGGCCCCGCAGACCCGTCGGGGTCCGATCGGGGTTCTGCGCGACCGTTTCGGTCACCTGATCCAGGAGATGAGCAAGTTCGCCACCGTCGGCGGGCTGGCGTTCGTGGTGGATTTCGCCCTCTTCAACTACCTGTCCAGCGGCCGAGGCCTGCCCCCGCTGGTGGCGAAGACCATCTCCACGGTCATCGCCGCGACCGTCGCCTTCCTCGGCAACCGGTTCTGGACCTGGCGGCACCGGCAGCGCTCCAACCCCGCACGCGAGTACGGGCTGTTCTTCTTCTTCAACGGGGTTGGCCTCGGCATCGCGGTGGCCTGCCTGGGTATCAGTCACTACGGGCTGGGCACGATCTGGCCCGAGGTGTTCCAGACCCCGCTGGCCGACAACATCGCCAGCTTCATCGTCGGCACCGGCATCGGCACGCTCTTCCGGTTCTGGTCGTACCGACGGTTCGTCTTCGTCGAGGCGGGAACACCACACGTTCCGGCTCCGAACCACGACCGAGAGTCCGAGGCGTGAGCCACCGCCCATCCCGACCCGCCGGGCCGTCGGCCCTGCCCGCTGCCTAAGGTGTTCCACATGCCTGGAGTCCGTCTGCTGTCCGTGCGCTGGCAGAAGTTCATCCATGAGGCGCTCAAGTTCGGCGTCGTCGGCGGCATCAACACCGTCATCAATTACGCGGTGTTCAATGCGCTGGCACTTACCGTTTTCCGCGACGGCCAGCTGAAAGCGACAGTGATCGCGACCATTGTCGCCACGATCACGTCCTATCTGATGAATCGTCACTGGACGTACCGGGACCGCCCGAAATCGGCGCTCCGGCGGGAATACGTCCTGTTTTTCCTTTTCAATGGCGCCGGCCTGATCATCGAACTCGGCGTGCTGGCGCTGGCCAAGTACGGCCTCGGCGTACACGGTCTGCTGGCGTTGAACGTGGCCAAGACGGTAGGGGTCCTGCTCGCCACGCTGTTCCGCTTCTGGTCCTACCGTACGTTCGTCTTCCAGCCGGTCCCCCAGCACGCGGAGGAGACCTGGCACTCGGTGCCCCGCGACGAGTGGGACAACGTCGCCGAGATGGACCCGGTGGCCGAGCTGGCCGAGTCGGTCAGCGAACTGGAGGAGGAGGAGCCGCCGGTGGGCGCCGGCCGGGCGGGCGACTACGCCCCGCCACGCGGCCGCTCCGCCCCGGCCGAAGCCGGCCTGGGCGGTCCCCTCGGCACCGACCTGGACGCCGAACTCGCCGCCCAGCTTCAACCCCGTCGCGCTCGCCACTGACCGACGCCCGGTCCCGATGCCCGGTCCCGACGCCCCGCCCGTGGCCAGGTCGACCGGGCCGGGGAGGTCAGGTCAGGGCTGGTCGCGCAAGGACTTGCCCTCGGTCATGTCGGCGAGGATCTCGCGCATCTCGCCGTCACCCAGGCTGTGCTTGTCGTGGTGCGCCTCGACCAGCTCGTAGAGCTTCGTCTGCACCCGGTCCACGCCCGGCACGTCCCGCAGCACCGACTGGCCGCGCTCACCCGCCGACTCGATGGTCAACGTGCCGCAGCCCAACAGCCGCTCGACGAACCGCTGGTGCATCGCGTGGTCGTTTATCCGGCTCAACGGCAGGTCCCGCCGGTTGCGCGACAGCACCCCCTCCTGCAGCAGCACCCGCTCGTTGGTGAACAGGTAGTGCGTGGTGCGCCAGACGAGGAACGGCCACAGGCCCAACCACAGGACCAGCACCAGACCGACCCCGGCGATCGCGTAGAGCGCGATCGTGGCGCCACCGCCGGTGGGCAGCAGGAGCCAACCGGCCACGACCGCCGCGACGGTGAGCACCAGCACCAGGATCGGCCGGATCAGCCCCTTCCAATGCGGGTGCAGGTGCAGCACGACGTGCTCGTCCTCGGTGAGCACGTCTTCGGGGAACGCCACGGGAACCTCCTCGCGAAACCGGACGCGCTGACCGTAGCCGGTCGGCGCATCCCGGCGGCATCGGCCGCGCGGGCGGCGGCGGGAGTTGTTAAGCAGGGGCCCTTCCTCTACCGGAGGCGTTAAGAAGGGGCCCTTCCTTTCACCTCAGGTGAAGGACGTCGCCGGCGGCCAGGCGCAGGGTGGTGCCGTCCGCGTTCACCAGCAGCTGCCCGTCCGGGTCCACCCCGGTGGCGGTGCCGTGCACGGCGCGGCCGTCCGGCAACAGCACCCGCACCTGCCGGTCCACCGTGGCGCACGCGCCCAGGTACGCCTCGCGCAACCCGCTGGCCACCGCGTCACCCCCGGCGTCGCGCCAGCGCGCGTACCAGTCGGCGAGCGAGCGCATCAGCGCCCGCAGCAGCGGGTCCCGGTCGGTGGCGGTGGCCCCGGCGAGCCGCAGCGAGGTCGCCGGCAGCCCGGTCGGGTTCTCCGGCAGCTCGTCGGCGCGCAGCGTCACGTTCAGGCCGATCCCGACCACGATCGCGGCCGGCCGGTCGGTCTCCCCCGGCACCGCCTCGGCCAGCACACCGGCGCACTTCGCGCCGTCCACCAGCAGGTCGTTGGGCCACTTCAGCCGGGCGTCCACCTCGGCCAGCAGGCGTACCGCCTCGACCAGCGCGACACCGGCAAGCAGCGGCATCCAGCCGTACCCGGTCGCGGGCACCGGCGACCAGCCACGCTCGGCGACCGCCTCGCCGGGCCGGAGCAGGACGCTCGTGGCGAGGCCGGCGCGCGGCGGCGACTGCCAGACCCGGCCCCGCCGGCCCCGGCCGGCGGTCTGCCGTTCCGCGACCACCACCAGGCCCTCCGGCTCGCCGGAGCGCGCCGCCGCCACCACGTCCGCGTTCGTCGAACCGGTCTCCGCCAGCACCTCCAGCCGGTGCCAGGGCCCGTTCGGGGCGGTCAGCGCGCGCCGCAGCCGGGCCGCCGACAGCGGCGGTCGGTCCAGATCGGTGTACGGCGAGCCGGGCATCCCGCCAGCCTACGGCCCCCGCCCCGGCCGGGGCCCCTGGACGCGGTGAGGCGCACTGCACAGCCTCACCCAGCTGAACCATCGTTATATTCCACGGGTGACTACCGAGACCGGGACCAACATCCACACGACCGCCGGCAAGCTGGCGGACCTGGAGCGACGGGTCGACGAGGCGGTGCACGCCGGGTCGGCGCGCGCGGTCGAGAAGCAGCACGCGCGGGGCAAGAAGACCGCCCGCGAGCGGATCGAGATGCTCCTCGACGAGGGCTCCTTCGTCGAGCTCGACGGCTTCGCCCGGCACCGCTCCACCAACTTCGGGCTGGCGAAGACCCGCCCGTACGGCGACGGTGTGGTGACCGGGTACGGCACCGTGGACGGCCGGCAGATCTGCGTCTTCGCGCAGGACTTCACCGTCTTCGGCGGCTCCCTCGGCGAGGTGTTCGGCGAGAAGATCGTCAAGCTGATGGACCTGGCCATGAAGATCGGCTGCCCGGTCGTCGGGATCAACGACTCCGGCGGCGCGCGCATCCAGGAGGGCGTCGCGTCGCTCGGCCTCTACGGCGAGATCTTCTTCCGCAACGTGCGGGCCAGCGGCGTCATCCCGCAGATCTCCCTGATCATGGGTCCGTGCGCGGGTGGAGCGGTCTACTCCCCGGCGGTCACCGACTTCACCGTGATGGTCGACCAGACCTCGCACATGTTCATCACCGGCCCCGACGTGATCAAGACGGTCACCGGTGAGGACGTGGGCATGGAGGAACTGGGCGGCGCCCGCACCCACAACGCCCGCAGCGGCAACGCGCACTACCTCGGCACCGACGAGGAGGACGCGATCGAGTACGTCAAGGCGCTGCTGTCGCACCTGCCGTCGAACAACCTGGACGAACCGCCGGTCTTCCCCGTCGACGTCGACCTCGACGTCACGGACGAGGACCGGGAACTGGACACGCTGATCCCGGACTCGGCCAACCAGCCGTACGACATGCACCGGGTGATCGAGCACGTGCTCGACGACGGGGAGTTCCTGGAGGTCCAGCCGCTGTACGCGCAGAACCTCGTGATCGGCTTCGGCCGGGTCGAGGGCCGCCCGGTGGGCGTGGTGGCGAACCAGCCGATGCACTTCGCCGGCACGCTGGACATCGCCGCGTCGGAGAAGGCAGCCCGGTTCGTGCGCACCTGCGACGCGTTCAACATCCCGGTGCTGACGTTCGTGGACGTGCCCGGCTTCCTGCCCGGCACCGGCCAGGAGTGGGACGGCATCATCCGCCGCGGCGCGAAGCTCATCTACGCGTACGCCGAGGCCACCGTCCCGAAGGTCACCGTCATCACCCGCAAGGCGTACGGCGGCGCGTACGACGTGATGGGCTCGAAGCACCTGGGCGCGGACCTGAACTTCGCCTGGCCGACCGCGCAGATCGCGGTGATGGGCGCGCAGGGCGCGGTGAACATCCTCTACCGCTCCGAGCTGGCCAACGCGGAGGACCCGGCCGCTGTCCGGGCGGAGAAGATCGCCGAGTACGAGGACACACTCGCCAACCCGTACATCGCCGCCGAGCGCGGGTACATCGACGGGGTGATCCCGCCGCACGAGACGCGTACCCAGATCGTGCGGGCGTTGCGGGTGCTGCGGACCAAGCGCGAGACGCTGCCCCCGAAGAAGCACGGCAACATCCCGCTGTAGCCGACCCGGCTCAGCCGATCATTTTCTCCAGCTCGGCAGGCGGGAAGCCGCCGGCCGGGATCCGGTCGCGGGCCGCACGGCGCACGGCGGCCTGCACCGCCGCGTTGGCCGGCGTGGGCACCCCGTGCAAACGCCCGAGCAGCACGATCTCGCCGTTGAGGTGGTCGGTCTCGACCGACCCGGCGCCCCGCGCGAGGCTCTGCCAGGTGGAGCCGCCGGAGCGTGTCTGCCCGTCGATCGGCCGGTGCGTCACCAGGTCACCGCGTTCGGCGGCCTCCTCCTCGACGGTGGTGTGTGCGATGCCGGCGGCGGCGAGCGCGGCCTCGCCCTCGGCGCGTACCCGCTGGGACAGGGCTTCCGGCACGTCCCGGCCGAGCAGCGCCTGGAGGCCGTTGCCGAGGTTGGCCAGCAGCTTGCCGTACTTCCAGCGCATCACGTCGTCGCGGACCGGGACGGCGAACCCGGCGGCGGTCAGGTCGGCGGCGACCGCGCGGCTGGTGTCGTCGGCGCCGCTCGGGTAGCGCCCGATGTGCAGCATGCCCGGGTGCGGGTGTCCGTTGGCGGCCACCACGCCCGGTTCGAGGTGGGTGGCGGGCAGCCACACGCAGACCGGGTGTACCCGGGCGAAGAGGCGCAGCGCGGCCGGCTCGTTCGCCACGCCGTTCTGGGCGAGCACCACCGGCAGTCGACCGCCGGCGGTGCCGCCACCCTCGACCGGTGTGTCCACCCAGGTGGTGAGCGCCGCCACGGTGTCCTGTGACTTGGTCGTGAGGATCAGCACGGTGTCGGCCGGCAGCGGTGGGCCGTCCGGCCCGGCCACCGCCGGCAGCCGGCCGGTGATCGTGCCCCGGGGCGTCCGCAGCATCAGGCCGCGTTCCCGCAGCGCATCCAGGTGCGCGCCGCGGGCGACGAGCGTCACGTCGTGCCCGCTCTCCCCCAGGAGTACGCCGATGGTGCCGCCGACCGCGCCCGCCCCGATGATCACGTATCTCACGGGTCCGATTCTGCCCCGCGCCGGCACGGACCGCTCCCGGGCGGGGACGTGTCGCGGGCGGGATCAGCCGGTGATGCCGATCTCGGTGAGGATCGGGCCGGCGAGCAGCAGGGTGCCGGCGACCAGCGCGCCGACGCTGACCAGCAGGAACAGGCCGACCCAGAACAGCGCCGGGAACGGGGTGAGCCGGGCGAGCTGGTCGGCGTCGGACTGGGGCGCGCGGCCCCGGCCGCGCTCCCGGTGCAGCTCGAACACCGGCCGTACACCGCCGATCAGCAGGAACCACACCGAGGTCCACGCGAACGCGGCCTGCACCTCGGGTGGGGTGTACCAGGAGATGGCGAGCACCACGCCACCGGTGACCAGCACCGACAGCGCGCCGAACACGTTGCGGATGAGCACCAGCATGGCCAGCAGCAGCGCCACGGCGACCCAGAGCAGCATGGTGATCCGGTTGCCGGCCAGCAGCCATGCCCCGGCCAGGCCGAGCAGCGACGGGGCGACGTAGCCGGCGAGCAGCGTGAGGATCATGCCCGGCCCGGTGGGGCGTCCGGCGGAGAGCGTGAGCCCGGAGGTGTCGGAGTGCAGCCGGATGCCGTGCAGCCGCCGGCCGGTGAGCAGCGCCATCAGCGCGTGACCACCCTCGTGGGCGATGGTCACCGCGTTGCGGGCGATCCGCCAGGGCAGCCGGGTGGCGACCACCACGAGCGCGACGGCAGCGGTGAGTGCCACCAGCAGCGGCGGCGGGTCGGGCTGGGCGCTGGTCAGGGTGTCCCAGAACGTGGTGAGGCCGTCGGTCAGGGGCATGGGCGGGGAGCCTACCGGCCGGTGGACCGCGATGGGACAGGCCGGGTCACCTCAGGTGAAGATGAAAGTTTCCTTTTCACAGGTTGCGATCAAGGGCGGGAAGCTCCAATGATGGATGTCAATCGATGACGCCCTCTGGAGGCAACAATGGCCCGTACCAGACTCTCCGTACGCAGGCTTCTCGCCACCGGCCTCGCCGCTGCCGCCACCGCGGCCGTGGCCCTCGTGGCGACCGCCGGACCGGCCGCCGCCGCGACCACGCCGGGGATCGACGTCTCCCGCTACCAGGGCAGCATCAACTGGACCAGCGTGCGCAACTCCGGCATCCAGTTCGCCTTCATCAAGGCCACCGAGGGCACGAGCTACAAGGACCCGAACTTCAACGCGAACTACGTCAACGCGTACAACGCCGGGGTGATCCGCGGGGCGTACCACTTCGCCCGGCCGAACATCTCCGCCGGTTCCACCCAGGCCAACTACCTGGCCAGCAACGGCGGCGCCTGGTCCGCCGACAGCCGTACGCTGCCCGCCGCGCTGGACATGGAGGGCAACCCGTACAGCGGCGGCTACTGCTACGGCCTGAGCACCACGGGCATGCGCAACTGGATCCAGGCCTTCCTCAACACCTACCGCTCCCGCACCGGCCGGTACGCGGTCATCTACACCACCGCGAGCTGGTGGAACCAGTGCACCGGCAGCTGGACCGGCCCGTGGGCCAACCACCCGCTCTGGGTCGCCCGCTGGGCCAGCGCGCCCGGCACCCTGCCGGCCGGCGCCCCGTTCTGGAGTTTCTGGCAGTACACCAGCAGCGGCGCCGTCTCCGGGATCAGCGGCAACGTCGACCGCAACTACTGGAACGGTGACCGCAGCCGGCTGATCGCCCTGGCCAACAACACCTGACCTACGCACCACAACGGGACCGCCTCGTCAGGGGCGGTCCCGTTGTGGTCTGGTACGTCGTTCAGGCTCTGCGGCGCGCGGCGGCCGGCACGGGCACCGCGGTCCGCCGCAGCAGACGCCACGCCGCCACACCGCCGAGGGTGAGCGTCAGCACGCCGAGGACCGCGACCGGCGCGGACAGCCCGGCGGCGATCAGGAGCAGAACGACGTCGCCGAGCGCGATCAGCATCCACAGTGCCAACCGCGGGCCCGCGTCCCTACGTCGGTAACCCATGTCGCGCCTCCTTCCGTCGTCGGAGGTATTCATACCCCCAACTACGGAAAGTCATGCGAGTCAGTTTCGCGGGCGCGGTATTCCCGGCTCAGTTCTGGCGGTCCGGCACGAAACCCTTGGTGATGATCTCCCAGTTGGCCAGGTTGGCGTCCCAGTCCTTCGCCGGCACCTCCCAGCGCAGCGCGAAGCCCCGGTTGGTGGCCGGCACGAAGCCCCGGTTACGCACGTGGAAACGGGTGC
The DNA here is from genome assembly GCF_049841795.1 of Micromonospora sp. DT31. Lineage (NCBI taxonomy): Bacteria > Bacillati > Actinomycetota > Actinomycetes > Micromonosporales > Micromonosporaceae > Micromonospora > Micromonospora sp. DT31. The sequence continues at coordinate 325,199 of NZ_JBNCKZ010000002.1, forward strand.
CGCTGTTGCGCGTCTCCAGCCAGTCCCAATCGGCGCAGGTCCGGTAGTAGCCGTCACACCGGGTGATGCCAATTCGCTGGTAGTTGGTCACGTAGTTGCGCCGCTTGGGCTCCTTGTCCCACCAGTCGGCTTCCGCGTCCTTCTCCGGACTGGACGTCCACTCGACCAGCAGCACCCGTCGGGCGCCGCCGGCCTCGAAGAGCACGACCTGGTTGCCGCTGGGCCGGGCCCGCCAGCCGTTCGGGATGGGCACCTTGAAACCGTTCGAGCCGGTGTAGTAGCGCCAGCCGGCCGGCAACGCGAAGCTCGACGCCGACGGGCTGGGCGCCGACGGGGTGGGGCTGGGTGCGGCGCTGCTCGGCGGCGCGCTCGGGACGGCGCTGCCACCAGGCGCGGCGCTACCACCAGGCCCGGCCGGGGCCTCGGACGCGGCGGAGGTGCCCGCCGTCGGCGGGTCACCGTCCTCGTCGCCCCCGCCGCCCAGCAGCGGCACGGCCACCACCAGGCCGACGAGCAGCAACAGCACAAGCGCGCCGATCAGCAGGTTGCGCCGGTTCGGCGCGGGCTTGGCACCCGGCAGCACGGTCGCCCGGCCGGCAGACGACGCCGGGCCCACCGGCGCGGAACCGGTCGTGGCCGGGCTCACCGGCGCCGGACCGGCGGCCACCGGCTCCCCGTCGAGCCGCGTCTCGTCAAGCACCGGGGCGGCGTCGTCGGACCGGGCCTCGTCGTCGAGCCGCGTGTCGTCGATCGACGGTTCGCGCACCGGGGGCGCCGCGTCCAGCTTCGCCGTCGGCTCGGCTGCCGGCGCGGGCACCTTCGCGGTGGGGTCGGCGTCCGGGCCGGGCGCGTTCGCCGCCGCGGTCACCGCGGCAGCCGTACCCCCGGCCGCGGCGATCCCGGACGCCGAGGTGCTTGCGTGCTCGGCCTGGTCGTCGGCCGGTCGCGGGGCCGGCACCAGCGGCGGTCGCGGGGCCCGCGGACCGTTCGGCCCCGGGCGGCGTACGCCGTCCAGCAGCGAGATGCCCCTGGCCCGCCGGCCGCCGGCCTTGCGCAACATGCGCTCCGCCACCTCGGCGGTGATCCGCTCCTCCGGGTCCTTGCGCAGCAGCCCTTGGAGGACCGGCTTGAGCGGCCCGGCGTTGCGCGGCGGCGGCATCGGTTCGGTGGCGAGCGCGGCCAGCGTGGCGATCGCCGACGGGCGCGCGTACGGCGACTTGCCCTCGACGGCGGCGTAGAGCGTCGCGCCCAGCGACCAGAGGTCGGCCTCCGGCCCGGCGGTGCCGTCGCGCGCCCGCTCCGGCGAGATGTACGCGGGCGAGCCCAGCACCATGCCGGTGCGGGTCACGTTCGGGTCGCCGGGAATGGTGGCCAGGCCGAAGTCGGTGAGCACCACCCGACCGTCCTCACCGAGCAGCACGTTGCCCGGCTTGACGTCACGGTGCATGACGCCGGCCTTGTGCGCGGCGTTCAACGCGCCGAGCACACCCAGGCCGATGTCGATCGCCTTGGCCACCGAGACCGGGCCGTCCTCGGCGATGGTGTCCTGCAACGACTTCGACGCGACGTACTCCATGACGATCCACGGGTCGCCGTCGGTGCGCAGCACGTCGAAGATGCGGACCACGTTGACGTTGTTGAGCCGGGCGATGGCCCGCGCCTCCCGCAGCGACCGCTCGCGCATCTCGCGGCGTTCGTCCGGGGTCAGGCCGGGCGGCGGCACCAGTTCCTTGATGGCCACGTCCCGGTGCAGCACCTCGTCCCGCGCCTTCCAGACGCGGCCCATGCCGCCCTGACCGAGCGGCGTGATGAGCCGGTACCGATCGGCGACGAGTTGGGGAAGCGGGTTCGACATCGCAGAGACCGTACCCGGCCGCTGCCACGCCTACACCGCCGGCACGCCACTGTACGGCGAAGGTCGAATTCGCGCCGCGTACCCTGGGCCCATGTCTGCCGACGAGCCGCTGTTCCGCATCGTCCGTGGCGTGCCCACCGCCGAGGAGCTGGCCGCTCTGGTCGGTGCGATCGTGGCACGCACCCGCCCCGTCCAGGTCGCCGCGCCCGCCCCCGTGTCGCAGTGGGCACGCAGCGGCCGTCCCGCCCTGGCCGGGCCGACGGCGGGCCCCGGCGCGTGGCGGGCCTCCGGCCTACCCCGCTGACGCCCTTCCGGCAGGCGACCGCCGAGCGGGGCTGCCGGGAACCGCGCGGAACCACTAACCTCACTGAGGGAAACCGCGTGGTGACAGGGAGGCCCGATGATCCCGGAGGACAACCAGCCAGCCGGCTGGCTGCGTAACTACGGCGGCATCGAGGCCGACATCCGGCAGATGCGGCAGTTCGCCGACCGGCTGCAGGACGAGGTGGCCCGCAACTACGCGCCCCACCTGTCCTACATCGCCGACGACATGAAGGCCCCGGTGCCCAACCCGGCCGACGCCTTCATCGAGCTGGTCCACTTCCTCCAGGCCCACCACGAGACGCAGATCGCCGCGGTCAGCGCCGTGTGGGACCTGGCACCCGCCACCGACAGGCTCGCCGACGCCGCCGGCCGCATCGCCGCCCGCTACTCCGACTCCGACGCGTTCTCCTCCGCCCGGGTCGCCGGCGTCGAACGTGACCTCGCCGACGCGACCTCCACTGTGGTCGCCCGCCCGATGCCGCCACTCGCCGACCCGACCACCGCCGAGCAGAACCAGGTGATCCAGCCATGATCGAGCGGGGCAGCGGACGCACCTCCGGGCTGACCGACTGGCCACTGATGAACGTGCTCAACATGTGGGCCTGCCTCCAGGATCAGGACACCACCGGCCAGTGGAAGCAGGTCGCCGGGTGGCGCAAGGTCTGCGACCTGGCACTGACCCACCTGAGCCGGCTTCAGGAATACCGTCGCGCTCTCGCCGGGGCGTGGCCGCCGGAGACCAACGCCGCCGCCCGGGCGTACATCGGCGAACTCGACCAGCTCATCGACCGCGTGCAACGCACCCACGACGCCGCCGCCGCGAACTACGACGCGCTCGCCGCCGCCGCCCGCGCCATCGGCAGCGCACGCGCCGCGCTACAACCCCTCCACGAGGAGTACGTGACCAAGCGCACGCGGAAGCAGGCGTACGAGGCGATGATCGCCGACCCGAAGGCCGTGGCGGGCAGCCGGTTGCCGGAGCGTCCCCCGGTCACGGACGACGACCTGGAACAGTTGAACATACGGGCGCGGGGGTTGATGACGGGGTTGAGCGGCGAACTCCAGCAGGCCCAGGTGATGCTCCAACGCCCTCCAGCCCCAGCACCAGCGCGCCCTACGCCACGGGCAGACCAAAGCTCGTCCGATCCATATCTTGCCTCAGTCCCGGCACCAATCATTCCTCCTGTTGTTGCAGTTCCGATTGCACCGACCGCTCCAGGCCCGATACGCAAAACAAGCCCTTCGGCGAACTTGCCGATTAAACAGAATGGCGCTGCCACCGGCTCCGTTATAGGCGGAGGTCCAATTCTCGGCAACGCGGGTTCAGGCGCTGCCGTTCACCCGGCGCCACCATCAGCTGGGCCTTCCGCTCTCCCCAATACGCAGTCTGGTGCCGCGAGCACCCCCCTCACCCCAAAACCCAGCCAGGGCACCGGACCCACTTCAATCGGAACCGGCGCAGCTGCTAGGAGGATCGCTAGCCAACAGCCGCCCCCGCATCCTCCCGCATCCAATGGGATGATTCCTGGCGCCTCAATAAATCAGCCTCGATCAGGAAGCCCGACGAAGCGCGTCAATCCCTTAGGCGGAGTTATTGGAGGAGGTTCAGCCGGTACTGCGCCAGCAGGATCTGCAGGTTCTCGGCCAAGCTCCGGTAGAGGACCTAACCTGGGCGCTCCCGGCCTGACTCCCCTCGGCGGCGCTCCCAGCACTCCCACTCCACACGGCAGGCAGCACAGCAAGGACATCGCCAGAATATCCGAACAACGATGGGACCCAGACAACCCTTGGGCAGTTCAACGTGGCGTCGAGCCCGTTTTGGAACCGCCCAATGAAGGGCCTATCGATCCGGGCCCTGCAATCGGTTTTGAGCGGTGATCCCCCGCACTTCGCTGCTAGCAAGAAGCTTGACAACTTCACTCGCGATCTTCTTGGCGACCGGCTCGCCAACGGTGACGTCGCCATCGGCTAGAGATGGGTCCGAGCGCGTGAGGAGTGATCAGTGGCATCTGAGCTTCTTGAAAGTCGGTGAAGCTCATCAGTTCAGTCAAGGCGAAGGCACCGTTGTAGCGGTTCCTGATACGGGGGTAGAGGCCCACCCAGATCTAGCGAGCAATCTACTTCGCGGAGCAGACATTATTCTGGGTGGAAGCGGAGACGGCTTCCGAGACGCGAACGGTCACGGGACCGGGATGGCCGGCCTCATCGCGGCGCATGGCCGAGGCGGCCGCGTAGGGGTGCTCGGAATCGCACCGAAGTCTAAGATCCTCCCGATCCGTGACACGCCGGCGAATGGACTAGGACAACCTGACGATTTAGCAGCCAGCATCGAGTATGCAACAACCCGGCACGCAGATGTTATAAGCATCTCTGCCGCAAGCACGCTTACCCCTCGCATGCAGGCCGCGGTCAGCGACGCACTGAAAGCAAATATCGTCGTAGTAGCCGCCGTCGGTAATGCGCCAAGCGAGAGTTCGGTCAGCTATCCAGCAACGGAGCCGGGCGTAATTGCTGTTGGCGGAATAGATAGGCGGGGCAACCAAGCCAGTTTCTCCGTTTCTGGGGCAGATGTGGATGTTGTCGCTCCTGCAGTCGACATTTACACCACCGGCCTTGGAGGCCGGTATCGTCGGAGTAATGGCACGTCGGATGCCACGGCGATTGTTGCTGGGGCCGCCGCTCTCATCCGTTCCAAGTTCCCCGACCTCCCTGCCGAAGAGGTCGCGCACCGCCTGACCGCCACCGCCGTCGACAAGGGACCTCCCGGCCGGGACGACCAGTACGGCTACGGCGTCATCGACCTGGTCGCCGCCCTCACCGCCGATGTCCCCCCACTCGGGTTCGAGTCCTCCGCGGTCACTCCCCCCGCCTCGACGGCGGCGACGGCGGCCCCCGACACGGGTGACGACAGCGCCTCGGCCGGCGGGCTCGCCACCCTGGGCGTGCTGGTGGCCGCTGGCGGTGGATACCTGTTCTGGCGACGGCGGCGACACCGACGTGCCGACGACCCGCCGCCGAGGATCAGCCGGTAGCGTCGGCGGGGTGTCGACCTCCGTACCGTTGCGCCTCGTGCTCGCCTCGCAGAGTCCCGCCCGCCGCAAGCTGCTCCAGGCCGCCGGCATCGAGCCCGACGTGCTGGTGAGCGGGGTCGACGAGTCGCAGGTGGTCAGCGACAGCGCCGAGGAGTTGTGCCTGGAACTGGCCCGGCTCAAGGCGCAGGCCGTGCTCGGCCGCCTGCGGCCCAGCCCGGACGAGCGCACGCTGGTGCTCGCGTGCGACTCGGTGCTCGCGTTCGACGGCGAGATCCTGGGCAAGCCGGCCGACCCGGCGGACGCCACCCGGCGGTGGCAGCGGATGCGCGGTCGCAGCGGCGTACTGCACACCGGGCACTGTCTGATCGACGTGGTGCACGAAACCCGGGCGGAGGCGGTCGCCTCGACGACCGTGCACTTCGCCGACGTCAGCGACGAGGAGATCGCCGCGTACGTGGCGACTGGTGAGCCGCTGGCGGTGGCCGGCGCGTTCACCATCGACGGGCTGGGTGGGGCGTTCCTCACCGGGATCGAAGGGGACCCCGGCACGGTGGTGGGGTTGTCCCTGCCGTTGCTGCGCCGCCTGCTCACCGACCTGGAGTTGAGCATCGTGGACCTGTGGACGAAGGCCGCGCCCGGGGGCCAAGAAATCGAACATCTCGGCTAACGTCCGGGCATGACGACGAAGCCGCTACCGCTCACCCCGGAACTGCACGCCTACCTGGTGGCCCACGGGTCCGCCCCGGACGAGATCGTGCGAGACCTGGCCGAGGAGACCCTCGCCGCCCTGCCGGCCGAGGCCACCATGCAGGTGGCACCGGAACAGGCCGCGTTCCTCACCTTCCTGACCCGGCTGCTCGGCGTACGGCAGGCCGTCGAGGTGGGCACGTTCACCGGCCTGTCCTCGCTGGCGATCGCCCGCGGGCTCGCCGAGGACGGCCGACTGACCTGCTTCGACATCTCCGAGGAGTACACAGGTGTGGCCCGGCGGTACTGGGCGCGCGCGGGCGTCGCCGACCGGATCGAACTGCGCATCGGCGCGGCCGCGGACACGCTGCGCGAACTGCCCCGGGAGCGCTACCTGGACTTCGCGTTCATCGACGCCGACAAGGTCGGGTACCCGCTCTACTGGGACGAACTGGTGCCCCGGATGCGGCCCGGCGCGGTCATCGCCGTCGACAACACGCTGCGCGACGGTCGGGTGCTCGCCCCGCGCGACGAGGCCGACCGGGCGATCGTCGCGTTCAACGACCAGGTGGTCGCGGACGTGCGCGTCGAAGCGGTCATGCTCCCCATCGCCGACGGTGTCACGCTCGCCCGGGTGCGCTGAACCGCCGAGGTGGCGTGATCACGCGAGCGCGGGACGCAGGGCGCGGCCCAGCCGTACGGTCAGCGACACCGCCAGCGCGATGAAGCCGGGCAGTAACAGGAAGGCCAGGTGCGGCCCCACGCCGTCGGCCACCCAACCCAGCGCGACCGGCGCGATCCCGAAACCCACAGCCATCGAGTACGCGGACCAGCCGGCCGCCCGGTCGGCGGCCGGCCCGGCCACCGCCAACGCGATGGAGATGGCCAGCGGGTAGTGCAGCGCGTTGCCCAGCCCGAGCACGACCAGGCCGATCACCGCGAGCCAGCCGACCGGGCTGGCCCAGAACAGCGCGAATCCGGCAAGCGAGACGGCGAGCGCGCCGAGCAGCAGCGGCACCGGCGGCCAGCGCAACGCCGCCCGGCCACCGACGGCCCGGCCGACGAACATGCCGCAGACGATCGCCGCGACGGCCGCCGACGCCCCGCCGGCACTCAACCCCGAATGCGTCCGGAGCACGTCGGCGGTCCACAGCGACAGGCAGACCTCGATCGATCCGGTGACCGACATGAGAACCCAGGCGATCCAGTACGCCCGCGGCAGCCGCCTCCGGTCCGCGTCCGGATCTCGCGCGGTTTCCGTCGCGCCGCCGGAACGACGACTGTCCACGATCTCGGGTGCCCCGGCCGGGGCGGAGACAGGAAGGGCGGACACCGAGGTGGTGGCGGGGACCGGCGCGCCGGCAGCCGCGGCAGCGGGGGCGCGCTTCGGCAGGCGTACCCGGAAGGTGAGCGCGACCGCCGCGAGCACCGTGATCAGCCCGACCTCGACGGCCATCGCCGGTCGCCAGCCCACGCCGGAGTCGACGCCCGCGCCGATGACGAGCGGCGCCAGGATGCCCATGCCGGCGCAGGCGGCGTTGGCCTCGGTGAGCGCGGCGGGGGCGGCGCGGCCGTGGCGGGCGGTGAGGACCACGTTGACGCCGCTGATGACGAACATCCCGGCGGTGGCCACGACCGCTACGGCGGCGATGGTAGCGGGCAGCGGGTGGAGCAGGCCGAGCCCGGTGACGCCGACGGCCACGCCGGTGAGGCCGAGCCAGATGGCCGGGCCGCGACCGAAGCGGCGGGCGATCGGGGCGAACAGCGCGCCGCCGACCAGCGCGCCGACCGCGATGCCGGTGCTGTGCAGGCCGGCGACCGCGGCGCTGGTGCCCTGTTCGTCCCGGAGCAGGGGTACGACCGGACCGAACCCGTAGAGGAAGAAGCCCCACAGCCCCAGCTGGGCGTAGGCCAGCCAGGTGATCCGGTCACGGGTGAGGCGGGGCACCGGCCTACGCTACGCGCGCCGAGCCGGTGCCCCGCCGATGCCGAGAGGTAGCTCTCGCCCTTCCTCAGCGGACGCTGCGCGCGAACTGCCGGGCCGCCCACACCACGGCGGCGGCGGCGAGGAACGCGATGATGCCCAGCCCCTGCCAGACCCGGTCGTTGCCGAGGTCGCCGTCGAACAGCGCGCGGGTGCCCTCGACCGCCCAGGAGAACGGGTTCCACCGGGCCACGCCCTGGAGCCAGCCGGGGGCGAAGGTGAGTGGCAGCAGGATGCCGGAGAGCAGCAGCACCGGCTGCGCGACGGTGTTCATGAGCGGGGCCAACGCGTCCTCGCTCTTGACCTTGAGGGCGACGCCGTAGGAGGCGGCCGAGGTCATCAGCGCGATGAGCGCGAGCAGCAGGTAGGCCAGCAGCAGGTAGCCGAGGAAGACCCGCAGGTCGAACAGGAGCGCCAGCAGGGTGATGATGACGGCCTGCACGAGCAGCGAGACCACGTCGCGCAGTGAACGGCCGAGCAGCAGGGCGAGCCGGCTGACCGGGGTGACCCGGGAGCGTTCGATCACCCCGGCGCGCAACTCGGCGATCAGGCCGAAGCCCTGGAACAGTCCGCCGAAGATGGCCAGCAGCACCAGCAGGCCGGGCACGAAGATCTTGTACGCGGCGGCCTGCGTCGGCGCGTTCAGCGCGGGCTTGAGCAGCGGGGCGAACAGCAGCAGGTACATGACGGGCTGGAAGACGCCGACGAAGATCCAGACCGGGTTGCGCACGAGCAGCAGCGTCTGGCGCTGGAAGATCAGCCAGGTGTCGCGGGCGAGTTTCATGACAGCTTCTCCGGTGGTCAGGACTCGCGCAGCGAGCGGCCGGTCTTGGTCAGGAAGACGTCGTCGAGGCTGGGGCGGTGCAGTTCGATCGAGCGCAGGCCCACCCCCGCGTGGTCGAGACGGCGCAGCACCTGCGGGATGGCGGTGGCGCCCTCGTCGACGTAGAGGCGCAGGCCGCCCTCGTCGACGGTCTCCAGCTTGCTGACGTACGCCTCGGTGTCGAGCAGTTCGGCGGCCTGCGGGGTGCTCGCGGTGTCCAGGCCGACGAGCAGCACCTCGCCGGAGATCTCCCGCTTCAGGTCGGCCGGCGTGCCCTCGGCGACCAAATCGCCGTGGTCCATGATCGCGATGCGGTCGCAGAGTGCGTCCGCCTCGTCCAGGTAGTGCGTGGTGATGAAGACGGTCATGCCTTCGGCCCGGAGCCGGCGGATCTCGTCCCACATGTGCGCGCGGCTCTGCGGGTCGAGGCCGGCGGTCGGCTCGTCCAGGAAGACGATCTTCGGCTCGTGGATGATGCCGAGTGCGATCTCCACCCGCCGGCGTTGACCGCCGGAGTAGGTCTTGCACTTGCGGTCGGCGTACTCGCTGAGCTCGAAGGCGTCCAATGCGCGGGCGGCGCGCCGGTGCGCGTCGGTCTTGGAGATGCCGTAGAGGCGGGCGTGGAGCACCAGTTCCTCGCGGGCGGTGGACTCGTCCCAGGTGCTGCCGCCCTGGGCGACGTAACCGATGCGGCGGCGCACCTCGGCCGGGTCCTTGCGCAGGTCGGCCCCGGCGATGGTGGCCTGGCCGCCGTCCGGCTCGATGAGGGTGGCGAGCATCCGCAGGGTGGTGGTCTTGCCGGCGCCGTTGGGCCCGAGGAACCCGAAGATCTCCCCCTGGGCGACGTCGAGGTCGACGCCGCGTACCGCGTCCACGGTCTTCGTCTGGCGACCGGCGCGGGAGCGGTACGACTTCCGCAGCCCCCTGGTCTCGATCATGTCTGCTCCTGGTCGTCCGGGCGGGCCTGACCGGCCGCCGATCGTCCGCGAGGAGACGCAGTCCTCCCCGCGATTGCGCTGACGGTATCGCGATATAGCTTCTATGGTCAACGTTGATTATTCCGTGTCACCCACGTCGGTCGACCCCCCGCCCGGCCGGACGTCGTCCCGCTCCATCCCCGCGGGCAGGTACGACACCCCGGACTCGATCCGGTCCGCGATCCGCTCGCACCAGTGCATCTCCGCCTCGGCCCGGCCCAGCCACAGCTCGAACATCCACCCGACGTGCACCGGCCTGCGGTTGCGCACCCAGTCCGAGTCGAGCGAGGCGCGCATCGACTCCACCCCGGCGCGGAGCAGGTTCGCCCGGTTCCGCAGGGCCGCGGCGGCCTCCTCGCGCGGCATCGCCGGCAGGAAGGAGAACGCCGCCGTGAACGGGTCCGGCGACTCGTTGACCTGCCACCACTGCGCCCGCAGCAGGGTCTCGAACTCGTCCTCCCCCTTCGCCGTCACCTCGTAGGTGGTGCGGGCCGGGCGCGCGCCCACCTGCTCGACCGAGACGGTCCGCAGCAGCCCCTCCTCGGTGAGCTTGCGCAACGCGTGGTAGATCGACCCAGGCTGCACGTTGGCCCACTTGTCCGCGCTCCAGCTCAACAGCTCACGGCGCACGTCGTAGCCGTGCACCGGCTGCATCCACCTGACCAGACCGAGAATCATCATCCGCGTCGCTGACACCGGGCAAGCGTAATAACCAAGTTTGACTACAGTGCGGCATCCCACACTGAGCGATCGTTAGGCCGCCCAGCTCGGCCGATACACTCCCGGCAACGACCTCCCGGGAGGAGCCACCAAGGTGCGCAAGGTTCTCATCGCCAACCGCGGCGAGATCGCCGTCCGCGTCATCCGCGCCTGCCGCGACGCCGGCCTGGCCAGCGTCGCCGTCTACGCGGACTCCGACCGGGACGCCCTGCACGCCACCCTGGCCGACGAGGCGTACGCCCTGGGCGGGGACACCGCCGCCGACAGCTACCTGCGCATCGACAAGCTGATCGACGTCGCGTCCCGCGCCGGCGCCGACGCGGTGCACCCCGGCTACGGGTTCCTCTCCGAGAACGCCGACTTCGCCCAGGCCGTCCTCGACGCCGGGCTGACCTGGATCGGCCCCACCCCGCAGGCGATCCGTGACCTGGGCGACAAGGTCACCGCCCGGCACATCGCGCAGCGGGCCGGCGCGCCGCTGGTCCCCGGCACCCCGGACCCGGTGGCCGACGCGGGCGAGGTGACGGCGTTCGCCGCCGACCACGGCCTGCCGGTGGCCATCAAGGCGGCCTTCGGCGGCGGCGGGCGCGGCCTCAAGGTCGCCCGCACCATGGAGGAGATCCCGCACCTGTTCGAGTCGGCCACCCGGGAGGCGGTCGCCGCGTTCGGCCGGGGCGAGTGCTTCGTGGAGCGCTACCTCGACAAGCCCCGCCACGTCGAGGCACAGGTACTGGCCGACCAGCACGGCAACGTCATCGTCGTCGGCACCCGGGACTGCTCGTTGCAGCGCCGCCACCAGAAGCTGGTCGAGGAGGCGCCCGCGCCGTTCCTCACCGACGCCCAGCGCGCCCAGATCCACGACAGCGCCAAGGCCATCTGCCGGGAGGCCGGCTACCACGGCGCCGGCACGGTGGAATACCTGGTCGGCGCGGACGGCACCATCTCGTTCCTGGAGGTCAACACGCGCCTCCAGGTCGAGCACCCGGTGACCGAGGAGACCGCCGGCATCGACCTGGTCCGCGAGCAGTTCCGCATCGCCGACGGAGAGAAGCTGCGCTTCACCGAGGACCCGACTCCGCGCGGGCACGCCATCGAGTTCCGCATCAACGGCGAGGACCCGGGCCGCAATTTCCTGCCCGCCCCGGGCACCGTCACCGCCCTTCGCCTGCCCTCCGGTCCCGGCGTCCGGGTGGACACCGGCATCTCGGCCGGCGACGTGATCGGCGGCAACTTCGACTCGCTGCTCGCCAAGGTGATCATCGTCGGTGAGACGCGTGCCGAGGCGCTGGAGCGGGCCCGTCGGGCGCTCGACGAGATGGTGGTCGAGGGCATGGCCACCGCGCTGCCCTTCCACCGCCTGGTGATCCGGGACGAGGCGTTCACCGCAGAGCCGTTCACCGTGCACACCCGGTGGATCGAGACCGGGTGGGACAACACCGTGCCGGCGTTCGCCGCCCCCGCGGTCGCCACCGACGCCCCGGCCGAACGCGAGACCGTCGTGGTCGAGGTGGGCGGCAAGCGGCTGGAGGTGGTCCTCCCGGCCGGCCTCGGCGCGGGTACGGCGGCTGCCGCGCCCGCCGCGAAGAAGCCCGCCCGGCGGGGCGGCGGGGGCAAGGCGGGCGCCGCGGTCAGCGGCGACGCGCTCGCCTCCCCGATGCAGGGCACCATCGTGAAGATCGCCGTGGCCGACGGCGACGAGGTCGCCGAGGGTGACCTCGTCGTGGTGCTGGAGGCGATGAAGATGGAGCAGCCGCTACACGCGCACAAGGCCGGCACGGTCAGCGGGCTGGCCGCCGAGGTCGGCGCGGTGATCACCGCCGGTGCCGCGATCTGCACCATCGCCTGACGCGTAAGGAAGGGCCCCTTCTTAACGCCTGCGGTAGAGGAAGGGCCCCTTCCTGACCCGCGCGGGCCGGGTGGTGCTGACCACCACCGGCGGCGGGAGTGCCGCCGGGCGGGAATGATGGCCGGGTGCGGTTTCTTCACGGCGCGGTCCCCGCGCACGACCTGACCTACAACGACGTCTTCATGGCGCCCAACCGGTCCGAGGTGGGCTCCCGGCTCGACGTCGACCTGTCCACCACCGACGGCACCGGCACGACCATCCCGCTCGTGGTGTCCAACATGACCGCGGTCGCCGGCCGGCGGATGGCCGAGACGGTGGCGCGACGCGGCGCGATCGCGGTGATCCCGCAGGACATCCCGATCGAGGTCGTCGCCACCGTGGTCGGCTGGGTTAAGCAGCGGCACCTGGTGCACGACACCGCGATCACCCTCGGCCCCACCGACACCGTCGGCGACGCCATCCACCTGCTGCCCAAGCGCTCGCACGGCGCGGTGGTCGTCGTCGACGCCGACGGCCGGCCGATGGGTGTGGTGACCGAGGCGGACACCGTCGAGGTGGACCGCTTCGCCCAGGTCCGGCACGTCATGTCGACCGAGTTGCACACGGTGCCCGCGGACGCGGACCCGCGTACCGGATTCGACCGGCTGTCGGCGGGCCGGCGCCGGCTGGCGCCTGTGGTGGACGGCGCGGGCCGCCTGGTCGGGGTGCTGACCCGGCCGGGCGCACTGCGCGCCACGCTCTACAAGCCGGCCGTGGACGACCGGGGTCGGCTGCGGGTGGCCGCCGCGGTGGGCATCAACGGCGACGTCACCGGGAAGGCCGCCGCCCTGCTGGAGGCTGGGGTGGACACGCTTGTGGTGGACACCGCGCACGGGCATCAGGAGCGGATGATGCAGGCGCTGCGGGCGGTGCGCCGGCTCGACCCGCCGGTCCCGGTGGCGGCCGGGAACGTGGTCACCGCGGAGGGCGTACGCGATCTGGTCGAGGCGGGCGCGGACATCGTGAAGGTCGGCGTCGGGCCCGGCGCGATGTGCACCACCCGGATGATGACCGGGGTGGGCCGCCCGCAGTTCTCCGCGGTGCTCGACTGCTCGGCGGCGGCCCGCTCGCTGGGCCGCCACGTCTGGGCCGACGGCGGTGTGCGGCACCCGCGGGACGTGGCGTTGGCGCTGGCCGCGGGCGCCTCCAACGTGATGATCGGCTCCTGGTTCGCCGGCACCTACGAGTCCCCAGGCGACCTCTACACCGATGCCGACGGGCGGCGTTACAAGGAAAGCTTCGGCATGGCCTCGTCGCGCGCGGTGAGCGCCCGTACGGCCGAGGACAGCGCGTTCGACCGCGCCCGGAAGGCGATCTTCGAGGAGGGCATCTCCTCGGCCCGGATGTACCTCGACCCGAACCGTCCCGGCGTCGAGGACCTGATCGACGAGATCATCTCCGGGGTGCGCAGCGCGTTCACCTACGCGGGCGCGCGCACCCTCGACGAGTTCCACGAGCGGGCGCTCGTCGGTGTGCAGAGCGCGGCCGGCTACACCGAGGGGATGCCGCTGCCGACGAGTTGGTGATCCCGGCCGGGCCCCGCGCGCCTGGCAGCGGCGGGGCCGACCGGATCAGCTCCGGGCGGGCGTCGCCTCGGCCGGTGGCGCGTCCCCGGTCTCCTCGGCGCGCACCGTCGGCAGGCGCAGGCAGGCCACCAGACCGAGGAGCAGGAAACCGGCCCCGGCGAAGGCCGCGTACCGGGTCGCGTCGGAGAACGCCTGCTTCGCCTCCTCGGCGAGCGGCGCGGTCCGGGGGTCCGCCTCCAGCCCGGTGATCGCCGCGCCCGCACTCTCCTTGACCGCGGTCACCACCTGGTCGCGCTGCTCCGGGCTGACGCCGGGCTGGTCGGCCAGGCGGCCGCCGAGCAGGCCGCCGAGGCCGGCGAAGAGGACGGTGCCGAGCACCGCGATGCCGAGCGCGGAGCCGACCTGCCGGGCGGTGCTCTGCAGACCCGAGCCCTGCCCGCTGAGCCGTACCGGCACCTCGGACAGGGAGACGCCGGTGAGCTGGGCGGTGGCCAGGCCGACCCCGACGCCGTAGACGAACAGGAAGCCCAGCGGCGCCCACCAGCGGGTGTCCGGCGCGACCACGAAGCCGAGCCCGGCCACGCCGACCAGCTCGGCGGCGACGCCGAGCTGGACCACCCGCGCCGCGCCCCAGCGTTGGGTCAGCGGCGCGCCGATGCCGCTGGCCAGGAAGCTGCCGACGGCGAGCGGCAGCAGCGCCAGGCCGGTCCGGAAGGCGCTGTAGCCCAGTACGTTCTGGAACCACAGGGGCAGCGCGAAGAGCAGGCCGAACTCGCCCAGGCTGACGATCGCGGCGGCCAGGATGCCGTTGCGGAACGAGCCGATGCCGAACAGCGACAGGTCGAGCAGCGCGGTCCGGCCGGCCCGGTTGCGGCGGACCTGATGGGCCAGGAAGGCGCCGAGCGCGACGAGTCCCAGGAGCGCGGCCACCGGCACCGGCGAGATGCTCGCGGTCCAGTCCAGGCCGAACAGGCTGAACGGCCGTTCCCGCTCCCACCAGCCGTAGGTGCGACCTTCGATCAGCGCGAAGACCACCCCGGTCATGCCGACCACGGAGAGCAACGCGCCGATCAGGTCGACACCGCGGTCGGCCCGGTCGTCGCGGGACTCGCCGACCAGGAGCAGGGTCGCCCCGATCACGGCCAGGCTGACCGGCACGTTGATGCCGAACGCCCACCGCCAGGAGTACGTGGTGGTGAGCCAGCCGCCGAGCAGCGGCCCGAGCGCGGCCGCGCCACCGATCGTGGAGCCCCAGACGGCGAACGCGATGCCCTTCTCCCGCCCGGTGAAGTTGGCGTTGAGCAGGGACAGCGACGTGGGCAGCATCATCGCTCCGCCGATCCCCTGGAGGACCCGGGAGGCGATGAGCGTCTCGCCCGAGCCGGCGAGCGCCGCCAGCACGCTTGCCACCGCGAAGACGACGACACCGACGAGGAACATCCGACGCCGCCCGGACCGGTCCGCGAAACGGCCGGCGACAAGCAGCAACGCCGCGAAGACCAGGGTGTACGCCTCCTGCACCCACTGGGCGTCGGCGGAGGTGATGTCCAGGTCCCGGATGATCTGCGGAACCGCGACGTTCACGATCGTCGCATCGACGATGATCATCGCCACACCGAGGCTGAGGGCCAGCAGCCCGAGCCAGCGCCCCCGTCCGTCGCCGCGCATTGCGCCTCCCCGTTTAGCTAGATTTTCTAGCTACTCGATATGCTAGCTTTATCTCATGGAACGGGCGCCGTCAACTGGAGACGCCTCGCCGGGCGCGCCGCCGCGCAGCGACGCCTCCAGGGCGCTGCGCGAGGTGCTGCGGACCGCCGGGGACACCCGCGCGGCGCTGGCCCGCCGGCTCGGCCTGGGGCCCACCGACGCCGCGGCCATCGACCATCTGATTTCCAGCCCCGAACCGTTGGGCCCGGTCGAGCTCGGCAACCGGCTCGGCATCCGGTCCGCCTCGGCCACCACACTCGTGGACCGGTTGGTGCAGGCGGGGCACGTCGCCCGCACCCCGCACCCGCACGACAGGCGGCGACTCAGCCTCCAGGTGACCGAGAGCGCGGTCGGCGAGGTGCTGGAGGCGCTGCGCCCGATGCTTGTCGGCGTCGACCGGGCGGTCTCCCGGCTCACCCCCGAGCAGGCCGAGGCCACCGCCGCATTCCTGCGCGAGGTCGCCGAGGTGATGCGGGAGTACGTCGCCACCGCGCCGGAGGAACCACCGCGCAGTCGCGGCTGAGGGGTTCCTCAGAAATCGTTTGGGGCCTGATGGTTCCGGAGCTAACCTGATGCCCGTGAATCCCGGCCCGCTCGTCCCCTTCCCCGAGGCGCTGCGCCACGCGCCCCTCGGCCGACTGCTGTCCATCGCCGGCCACGTGGTCGAACAGCACTGGGGGCGCTACCTGGCCGAGCATCACGGCCTCACCCCCGCCGGCATGCGGGTGCTGATGGTCCTGCTGCACGCCGGCGACGCCACCCACCGGGAGATGGCCGGATGGTGCTTCGTCCGGCCGGCGACCCTCACCGGCATCGTCGACACCCTGGAACGCGACGGCTTCGTCAGCCGGCGTCGCGATCCGGACGACCGCCGCACGGTCCGGCTCACCCTGACCGACAAGGGCACCGAGAACGCCCGCGCGATCATCGACATGATCCACAGCGACCGGCCGCTGACGTCGGTCGACGCCGACCCGGCCAAACGGGCGGTGATCCAGGAGTTCCTGATCGACATCATCACCGGCATGTCCGACGGAGACCTCCGTCGGTTGAACCGGGACAGCGAGTCCGACACCGAGCCGCCGACGGGGAGCCAACCGTGTTGATCCGCCTGCTCCGCAGCCACCTCCGCCCGTACCGATCACCGCTGGCCGCCGTCGTGGCCTTCCAGTTCGTCGGCACCATCGCCGCGCTCTACCTGCCCAGCCTCAACGCCGACATCATCGACCGCGGCGTCGCCCGCGGCGACACCGACCAGATCCTGCGTACGGGTGGCTGGATGCTGCTGGTCAGCCTGCTCCAGATCGCCTGCTCGATCGCCGCCGTCTACTTCGGCGCGAGGACCGCGATGGCCTTCGGCCGGGACGTGCGGGGCGGCATCTTCCGGCGGGTCAACAGCTTCTCCGCCCGCGAGGTCGCCCGGTTCGGCGCACCGTCGCTGATCACCCGCAACACGAACGACGTCCAGCAGGTGCAGATGCTGGTGCTGCTCAGCTGCACGATGCTCGTCGCCGCGCCGATCATGAGCGTCGGCGGCGTGGTGATGGCGCTGCGCGAGGACGTCGGGCTCTCCTGGCTGATGCTTGTCTGCGTACCGGTGCTGGCCGTCGCGCTTGGCCTGATCATCCGCCGGATGGTGCCCGGCTTCCGGCTCATGCAGACCCGGATCGACACCGTCAACCGGGTCCTGCGCGAGCAGATCACCGGCATCCGGGTGGTTCGCGCCTTCGTCCGCGAGCCGTACGAGGCGGACCGCTTCCGGGTGGCGAACACCGACCTGACCGCGACCGCACTGCGGATCGGCCGGCTCCAGGCGTTGATCTTCCCGCTGGTGATGCTGGTACTCAACGTCTCCAGCGTCGCGGTGCTCTGGTTCGGTGCGGCGCGGGTCGACTCCGGCGAGATCCAGGTCGGCGCGCTCACCGCGTTCCTGCAATACCTGATGCAGATCCTGATGGCGGTCATGATGGCCACCTTCATGTTGATGATGGTGCCCCGGGCGGCGGTCTGCGCCGAACGCATCCAGGAGGTGCTGGACACCGACTCCTCGGTGGTGCCGGCGGCCGACCCGGTGACCGAGGTCTCCGGGCACGGCGAGCTGGAACTGCGCGGCGCCGGCTTCCAGTACCCGGGAGCCAACGCCCCGGTGCTGCACGACATCTCGTTCCGCGCCCGCCCGGGCCGGACCACCGCGATCATCGGCTCCACCGGTGCCGGCAAGACCACCCTGCTCACGCTGATCCCCCGGTTGGTGGACCCGACCGCCGGGGCGGTCCTGGTCGACGGCGTGAACGTACGCGATCTGGCCCCGGAGGAGTTGTGGCGGCGGATCGGGCTGGTGCCGCAACGGCCGTACCTGTTCAGCGGCACGGTGGCGAGCAACCTGCGCTACGGCAACCCGGACGCCACCGACGCCGAGCTGTGGACGGCCCTGGAGATCGCCCAGGCGCGTGACTTCGTCGCCGAGATGCCCGGGGGGCTGGAGGCGCCGATCGCGCAGGGTGGGACGAACGTCTCCGGCGGGCAGCGGCAACGACTCGCCATCGCCCGTGCGCTGGTCCGCCAGCCGGAGATCTACCTCTTCGACGACTCCTTCTCCGCGCTCGACCTCGGCACGGACGCCCGACTGCGGGCCGCCCTCAAGCCGGTCACCGCGGACGCGGCGGTGGTGATCGTCGCACAGCGCGTCTCCACGATCATCGACGCCGACCAGATCATCGTGCTCGAGGACGGGGGTGTCGTCGGCATGGGACGACACGAGGAACTGCTGGCGGACTGTCCCACGTACGCCGAGATCGTCGCGTCGCAGCAGACGGCGGAGGTGACCGCGTGAGCGCGAGGAGTGAGCCGGGGTTGCGAGCCCCGCAGTCGCGAACGAACGGGGGACGAGCGTGAGCGCGAGGAGTGAGCCGGGGTTGCGAGCCCCGCAGTCGCCGGCCGAGGGGGGCGGCGTGGGCGCGTCGGTCCCGGAGCAGAAGAGCGAGGAGCCGCAGCGGCTGCCTCCGCCGGGGCGCCGACCCGGGGGCGGTCCGCCGCACATGGGCATGGGCATGCCGGCGGAGAAGGCGATGACCTTCGGGCCGTCGGCGCGCCGGCTGCTGGGGCGGCTGCGGCCGCACCGGACGCAGCTCGGCGGTGTGCTGGCGCTGGCGCTGGCCAGCGTGGGGCTCAGCGTCGTCGGGCCGAAGGTGCTCGGCCACGCCACCGATCTGATCTTCACCGGGGTGATCGGGCGGCAACTGCCGGCGGGCACCAGCGCCGAGGCGGCGGTGGCGGCGGCCCGCGCCTCGGGCAACGGCAACTTCGCGGACATGCTGGCCCGGATGGACGTGGTGCCCGGGGTCGGCATCGACTTCGCCGCGCTGGGCCGGGTGCTGGCGTTCGCGGTGGCGCTCTACGTCGGCGCCAGCCTGCTGATGTGGGCGCAGGGCTGGGTGCTCAACGGGGTGGTGCAGCGCACCGTGCTGACGTTGCGCGCCGACGTGGAGGACAAGCTGAACCGGCTGCCCCTGCCCTACTTCGACAAGCAGCCCCGGGGCGAGCTGCTGAGCCGGGTCACCAACGACATCGACAACGTGTCGCAGACGCTCCAGCAGACGCTCAGTCAGCTGCTCACCTCGCTGCTCACCGTCGTCGGCGTACTCGGGATGATGTTCTGGATCTCGCCGCTGCTGGCGCTCGTGGCCCTGGTCGCGGTGCCGCTGTCGGTGGTGGTGACCACCCAGATCGCCAAGCGGTCGCAGGGCAGGTTCATCGCCCAGTGGAAGCACACCGGCGAGCTGAACGGCCAGATCGAGGAGGCGTACACCGGGCACGAGCTGGTCAAGGTCTTCGGCCGGCAGAAGGAGGTCGAGGCCGCCTTCCACGCCAAGAACGAGGAGCTGTACCGGGCCAGCTTCGGGGCGCAGTTCGTCTCCGGGCTGATCATGCCGGCGATGTTCTTCATCGGGAACCTCAGCTACGTCGCCATCGCGGTGGTCGGCGGCCTGCGGGTGGCTTCCGGTTCGATGAGCCTCGGTGACGTGCAGGCGTTCATCCAGTACTCGCGGCAGTTCACCCAACCGCTCACCCAGGTCGCGTCCATGGCCAACCTGTTGCAGTCCGGCGTGGCCTCCGCCGAGCGGGTCTTCGCCGTGCTCGACGCCGGCGAGCAGAGCCCCGACCCGGCCGAGCCGGCCCGGATCACCGACCCGCACGGGCGGGTCGAGTTCGCGCACGTCTCCTTCCGGTACGACCCGGACAAGCCGCTGATCGACGACCTGTCCCTGGTCGCCGAGCCGGGCCACACGGTGGCCATCGTCGGGCCCACCGGTGCCGGCAAGACCACCCTGGTCAACCTGGTGATGCGGTTCTACGAGCTGGACGCCGGGCGGATCACCCTGGACGGGGTGGACATCGCCACGATGCGCCGCGACGACCTGCGCGGCCGGATCGGCATGGTGCTCCAGGACACCTGGCTGTTCGGCGGCACCATCCGGGCCAACATCGCCTACGGACGGCCGGACGCCTCCGAGGAGGAGATCCTGGCCGCCGCCCGGGCTACCTTCGTGGACCGGTTCGTCCACAGCCTGCCCGACGGCTACGACACGGTCATCGACGAGGAGGGCAGCAACGTCAGCGCCGGGGAGAAGCAGCTGATCACCATCGCCCGGGCGTTCCTCGCCGAGCCCGCGCTGCTGATCCTGGACGAGGCGACCAGCTCGGTGGACACCCGCACCGAGGTGCTGCTCCAGCGGGCGATGGCGGCGTTGCGGTCGGACCGGACCAGCTTCGTCATCGCGCACCGGCTGTCCACCATCCGCGACGCCGACCTGATCCTGATGATGGAGCAGGGCCGCATCGTCGAGCAGGGCACCCACGACCAGCTCGTCGCCGCCGACGGTGCGTACGCCCGGCTGTACCGGGCGCAGTTCACCGGCGCGGTGATCTCCGACGAGATCCCGGCCCCCGGCGGCCCGGCGGCCGGGGCGCGCGCCGGCACACCGGTCGGGAACTGACGTGGCGTCGTCGACGGGTCCGACACCGGGTGCCGCCCGGGTGCCCCGCCGGCACCCGGGCGGGCCCGGATCACCGCGGCGGGAGCAGCCCGGCCGACCGGTTCGCGACCACGTCGTTGATGAGCCCCACCGCCTCGGCGGCGGGCATCGGGGCGAGCACCCGCCCGTCGCGCAGTCGCAACGAGACCGACCCGCCGTCCGCCTCCCGGGCGCCCACCACCCCGACGTACGGGACGCGCCGGCGGGTCGCGTCCCGGACCCGGGCGCCCAGCGAACCGGAGTCGTCCACCTCCACCCGCAGCCCGGCCGCCTCGGCCCGGCGGCACAGCCCGGCGGTCGCCTCGGCCTGGCCGTCGTCGACCGGGAGCAGCAGCAGTTGCACCGGCGCGTACCAGGCGGGGAACGCGCCCTCGTGCACCTCGATGAGGTACGCGAACAGCCGTTCCATGCTGCCCACCAGGCTCCGGTGCACCATCACGGGCCGTTTCCGGCGCCCGTCCGAGTCGGTGTACGACAGGTCGAACCGCTCCGGCTTGTCGAAGTCGACCTGCACGGTGGAGATGGTCGACTCCCGGCCGGCCGGGTCCACGATCTGAATGTCGATCTTCGGGCCGTAGAACGCGGCCTCACCGGGCGCCTCGACGACGTCCACCCCGTCGAGGGCGGCGCGGAGCAGTTCCTCGCCCCGCGCCCAGTCGGCGTCGTCCCCCACGTACCGC
This sequence comes from Micromonospora sp. DT31, assembly GCF_049841795.1. Taxonomy (NCBI): domain Bacteria; kingdom Bacillati; phylum Actinomycetota; class Actinomycetes; order Micromonosporales; family Micromonosporaceae; genus Micromonospora; species Micromonospora sp. DT31. Next base: position 346,435 of record NZ_JBNCKZ010000002.1, read on the forward strand.
CGGCCCGGCCCGCGCAGCGACAGCCGGACCCCGGCCGGGCGGACGCCGAGCGCGGCGTGTGCCTCGCCGATCAGCCGCAGGACCTGCCGGACCTCGTCGCCGACCTGTTCCAGCGCGCAGAAGTTGTGCGCGTCGTTGAGCGAGATGGCCCGCACGCGGGACAGGCCGCCGAGCACCCCGGAACGCTCCGCACGGTACATCCCGCCCAGTTCGGCGACCCGCAGCGGCAGTTCCCGGTAGGAGCGGCCGCGCGACCGGAACACCAGCGCGTGGTGCGGGCACAGCGCCGGGCGGAGCACGAACTCGTCGTCGGCGCTCAGCCGCATCGGTGGGAACATGTCGTCGGCGAAGTAGCCCAGGTGCCCGGAGAGTTCGAACAGCTCCCGTTTGCCCAGCGGCGGCGAGTAGACGTGCCGGTAGCCGGCCCGGCGCTCCACCTCGCGGACGTACTCCTCGACGGCGTGCCGGGCGGCGGCGCCGGCCGGCAGCCAGATCGGCAGTCCGGCGCCCGCGAGCGGGTCGGAGACGAACAGCTCCAGCTCCCGGCCGAGCCTACGGTGGTCGATCATGTCGCTCTCCTCGTTCGGGTACGACCCGGAGGCGAGCAGGACCGGCACGCCGCGAGGCCCCGGAGCGGATCGCCCCGGGGCCTCGTCGACGGAAACGTCAGTGCGGCGCGCCGGGAACACCCGGCGTCGTCGTCATCTCCGCACTGCGCATACCGGCACGGTAGGCGTGCGGGCGGCGACACCGCACCTGGATTTCGGAGAGTGGGTGCGGGTCGCCAGCACGGGACCTGCCGGCGACCCGCCGCGGCCAGAGCATCGGGAACGGGGGATCCGACGACTCCGGGACCGCGTCCCGTCAACGGTACGCCGGGTTTCGTCGATTCGCCGCCCCGCCCCCGCGTGGGCGCACCGGCGACCCGTCACCCCGCACCGAGCTGCCTCGTTGCACCCGAGCGGCCCGCAGGTGTCGCCGGTCACCGCGCGTCGGGGCAGGTCGCGGTGACGAGGGCCGCCACGTCAGGCTCGGTCCGGTCGAACGGAGAACCCCGGCGAGGTGACGGTCGTGGCCCAACTCATCGCTGACGTCGCGTCACCCCTGTGGGCGTACGCGCTACTGATGGCACTGCTGATCGCCGACGCCTTCGTGCCGGTGGTGCCGACCCAGCTCATCATGATCACAAGCGGGGCGCTGACCGTCTACGGCGTGCTCGACCTCCCGCTCACCATCGCGGTCGGCGCGACAGGTGTCTTCCTCGGGGATCTCGCCTGCTATCTGCTCGGCCGCACCACGCCCACCCGCCGGGCGGCCCGGGTCACGTCGCCGGGGCGGGCCCGCCGGGCGGTGACCCGTGTCACCCGCCGGTTGCGTGAACCGGGGCCGCTGGTGATCCTGCTCTGCCGCTTCGTGCCCGGCGGGCGGATGGCGGCCTGCTTCTCCGCCGGGCGCAGCCGCTACCCGTACCGCCTGTTCCTGCCGTACGAGGCGGCGGCGGCCATCGCCTGGGCCGGCTACGGCACGCTCGTGGGACACCTGGGCGGTGCCGCCCTCACCCACTCGCCATGGCGGCTGCTGCTGGTCGGCGGGCTGGCCGCGGCCGGATTCGCGCTCGCCGGGTGGGCGATGACCTGGATCAGCACCCGACAGGGCCGCGACCCGGCCACCGCCGAGGCCCACGTCGACTGAGCACCGCAACGAACAGAAGGAGGCACGGCAGTGAGCGACGGACGACAGGGACCGGAGACGGGGAGCGCGGCCAAGAGGGTCGACCCCACCTGGGACGAGCCGGTTCGGGTGGCGCGGCGGGAGGAGATGCGGGACCAGATGCTGGCCGCCATCGACGACGTCGGGTCGACGGACGATCGACAGGGTTCGGAACCGGGCCGGGGTGACCAGCACGATCGGTGACCGCCACCGCTCGATCTCCGGTGGCGTGGCACCGCGCCGCGTGGCACAACGCCGCGCCGGGGAGTTGACCTCAACCTTCCTTCAGCTCCTAGCGTCCTGGTGAGCCGGGCAGGTGCCCGGCGGACCGAGGAGGCACAGATGATCATGGTGACGGGGGCGACCGGCACGGTCGGCCGGGAGGTCGTGTCGATCCTGACCGCGCGGGGCGAGAAGGTCCGGGCGGTCAGCCGCGACCCGGCCTCCGCCGACCTGCCGCCCGCGGTCGAGGTGGTGGCCGCGGACCTCGCCGACCCGGTGTCGCTGGCCGCCCACCTCGACGGGGTGGAGGCGGTCTTCCTGATCTGGCCGTTCACCGACCCGGCGGTCGCCGGGCCACCGCCGGCGAGGTGGCCCGTACGATCGCCGCCCGGGTACCCCGGATCGTGTACCTCTCCGCTCCCGGCGCCGACTGGCCGGAGACGTTCTGGGGGCTGGTGGAGCGGGCGGTCGAGGCATCCGGCGCGGAGTGGACCTTCCTGCGACCGGTCGGCTTCGCGTCGAACACGCTGATGTGGGCCGAACAGCTCCGCCTCGGCGACGCGGTGCGCTGGCCGTACGGGGCGGCGGCCCGGTCACTGATCCACGAGCGGGACCTGGCCGAGGTGGCCGTGGACACGCTGACCTCCGACGGCCACGCCGGCGCCCGATACCTGCTCAGCGGACCGGAGTCGCTGACCCAGCAGGATCAGGTACACACCATCGGCCGCGTGGTCGGCCGGGAGCTGCACTGGTCGGAGCAGCCGGTGGCGGAGGCCCGCGAGGTCCTCGCCGCGGCCTTTGGCGACTTGGCCTTCGCCGACGCCGCCCTCGCCGGCTGGGCCGCGTTCGTCGACACGCCCGAGCCGGTCACCGACACCGTCGTCCGGCTGACCGGCCGTCCCGCCCGCACGTACGCGCAGTGGGTCGCCGACCACGCCGACGCGTTCCGCTGACCGGCCGGGTCACTCCAGCTCGTGCAGCATGAGCTGCCGGGCGGCCTCGGTGATCGAACCGGACAGGCTCGGGTAGATCGTGATGGTGTGGGCCAGCTCGTTCACGGTGAGGTTGTTCTCCACCGCCATGGTGATCGGCAGGATCAGCTCGCTCGCCTTGGGCGCCACCACCACGCCGCCGACCACCTGGCCGCTCGCCGGCCGGCAGAACAGCTTGATGAAGCCGTCGGCCAGGTCGTCCATCTTCGCCCGGGCGTTGCCGGACAACGGCAGCATCACCTGGCGGGCCGGGGTCTTGCCGGCGTCCACCTCGTCCTGCGAGACGCCGACAGTGGCCAGCTCCGGGTCGGTGAAGACGTTTGCCGACACGGTACGCAGCCGCAGCGGGCGCACCGCCTCGCCCAGCGCGTGCCACATGGCGATCCGCCCCTGCATGGCCGCGACGCTGGCCAGCGGCAGCACGCCGGTGCAGTCGCCGGCCGCGTAGATGCCCGGGACGTTGGTGCGGGAGACCCGGTCGACCGTGACGTAACCGCCCCGGGCCAGGTCGACGCCGTACTCGGCCAGGCCCAGGTCGGCGGTGTTCGGGATCGAGCCGACCGCGATCAGCGCGTGCGAGCCGCTGACCTGGCGGCCGTCGGACAGCAGCACCTCCACCCCGTCGCCGGTGCGCCGCACCGCCTCGGCCCGGGAGTTGTTGAGGATGGTCATGCCCCGGCTGCGGAACACCCGCTCGATCGCCATCGCGGCGTCGGCGTCCTCGTGCGGCATCACCCGGTCGCGGCTGGAGACGAGCGTGACCTGGACGCCCATGGCCAGGTAGGCGCTGGCGAACTCGGCGCCGGTGACGCCGGAGCCGACCACGATCAGGTGCTCGGGCAGCTCGGGCAGGTCGTACACCTGACGCCAGGTCAGGATGCGCTCGCCGTCAGGCACGGCGGTGGGGAGCTGGCGCGGGGTCGCGCCGGTGGCGACCAGGACCGTCGACGCGGCGATCGAGTACTCGGGCCCGCCGTCGGCGGGGGTGACGAGCACCCGGTGGGTGTGGCCGAGCGTGTCCTCACCGAGCCGGGCGGTGCCGGAGACGAACTCCACCCCGGCCTTCACCAGCTTGGTGTGGATGTCCGCGGACTGGGCCAGGGCGAGCCGCTTGACCCGCTCGTGCACCGCCCGGGCGTCGACCGTGACCGCTTCCAGGCCGTCGGAGTGCACCCCGAACTCCTCGGTGCCGCGATAGCCGGTGACCACCTCCGAGCTGGCGATGAAGGTCTTGGAGGGTACGCAGTCGGAGAGCACGCAGGCACCGCCGGCGCCCTCCGCCTCGACCACGGTGACCCCGGCATCGAGCTGGGCGGCGACCAGGGCCGCCTCGTAGCCGGCCGGTCCGCCGCCGATGATCACGATCTGGCTCACTGAGCCGTCCTCTCCACGCTCACAGTGACTTTCTTCTCCCCGTCGCGTCCGACACGCTCTGTCGTATTCTCCCCCACCGGTCCGGCGGGCTATCGTCGTCGCCGTGGGTCTCTACGCCGCTTACGGCTCAAACCTGGATCCCGCCCGCATGCGCGCCTACTGCCCGCATTCGCCGATGGTGGGCACCGGCTGGCTGGAGGGTTGGCGGCTCACCTTCGCGGGCGAGGACATCATCGGGTGGGAAGGCTCGGTCAGCACCGTTGTCGAGTCCCCCGGTGACCGGGTCTTCGTGGCCCTCTACGACATCCACCCCTACGACGCCGCGCAGCTCGACGAGATCGAGGGCGTGACCGCCGAGACCTACCGCAAGCTGACCGTCCGCGTCTCGACGCTGGACGGCGACGTGACCGCGTGGGTGTACGTCTTCGACGGCTACGAGGGCGGTCTGCCCACGTCGTGGTACCTGTCGGAGATCGCCAACGCGGCCGAGAAGGCGGGCGCGCCGGACGACTACGTCACCGACCTGCGGTCCCGCCCCACCGGCACCGCGTCCGCATAGCGCGTCTCCCACCCGGACAGTGTGCGCCGCGCGCACCCGCGCGCGCCGGGCGGCCCCGGCCCGGGGGTCCCGGGTCACACCGCCGTGGCGGGCACGCTGCGCTCGTACATGTCGGTCCAGCGCTCCTCCGCCAGCCCGACCGAGCGGTAGAGCGTGACCGGCGCGGTCGGGTTGGCCAGGTCCACGCCCAGCCCGGCCCGGGAGCGGCCCTTCGCCGCGTACACCGAGAAGGCCCGGCGCAGCAGCGCCGCGCCCACCCCCCGCCGCCGGTGGGCGGGCAGCACCGACAGCGTCCGCACCCACCCCGTGCCCTGCTCCACCGCCTGGTCGGAGGACTGCAACGCGCCGGCCGGCTCGCCGTCGACCTCGGCGAGGAACCACTCGTCCCAGACCTTGCCGTACGACGGGAGCAGCTCCCGCCACCTGTCGAAGTCGAGCGGATCGTGGTCGAGCGTGTCCCGGAACGCCGTGTCGTGGATGCGGTGGAACAGCCGCAGGTCCTGCTCGTCGTCGGCGTGCAACGCCCGGACCGTCACGCCGGGCGGGGGCGGCGGCTCGGCGGGCAGGTCGTCCAGCGGCCGGCTCATCCGGATGTAGCGCTTGACCCGGGTGAACCCGGCCGCCACCAGCTCGCCCGCCCACCGGGTCTCCGGCGCGTACGCCCCGGTGCGGGCGGTCAGCGCGGGCAGGCCACGCTCGGCGGCCCGTTCGGCCACCCGGTCCAGCAGCCGGGCCAGCAGTGGGGCGCGCAGGTCGGCGCCGCGGTCGGGGTCGACGAGGACGTCCACCCACTCCCGGCCCACCCCGCTCGGGTTGGCCAGGATCGACCAGGCCACCGCCTCGCCGTCCGGGTCGGTCACCAGCCAGGAGTCGCGGGCCGGGTCGACGAACGGGGCGGTCAGCGCGGACCGTACGTCCTCCTCGTCGAAGTCGGGGTAGCCGATGGCGAACCTGTCGGCGGCGTGCACCACCGCCAGGATCGCGGGCACGTCGTCGACGGTGGGGCGGCGGGCGGTCCACCCGACGGGGAGCGTCACGCCGCCGATCCTGGCAGCCGGACCGGTGACCCGCCTCCCATTTATCCGCCGCGGGCCCGCGGCCGGGCGGCGCCGAGCAGACCGAGCATCTCCGCACCCTCGGCCGCGTCGAGGGCGCGGAACGCCGGGGACGCCAACCGGTCGGTCACCGCCTCGGCCCAGAGCCGGCGTCGCACCAACGGCCCGACCGGCGGGTACGGGGGCGCCCAGCCGCAGGCGGCCGCGCCCGCCTCCCCTTCCGGCCCGGCCAGCACCGCCTCCAGCGGTGTCAGCCCGGCGGCCCGCACCGCCAGCAGGTACGCCCCGGCGAAGTGCTCACGCAGCAGCAGCAACGCGACCGCCGCGCCGGCCGCCGGGGACGGATCGGGCACCGGCATGGCCCGCCAGGCGGCGAACAGCGGCATCCCACTGCCGTCCGCGGCGTCGACCGCCCGGCCGAGCAGCGCGGCGAGCCGCGACGACTCGGCCGTCTCGCCCAACCGGGCGACGCCCCACCGGCAGCACTCGGCCAGGTTGGCGGCGGCGATCTCACGGGGCGCGACGGTCCGCGCCGCCGCGTCCCAGCCGTCGGCGACCGCCTCCGGCGCGATGAAGCCGAGCGCCGCGGCGGCCGTCTCGGCGCGTACGTCACCGAGCGCCCCGGCCCGCCCGGCGATGTAGAACGCCCAGCCGGAGATGCCGAGCAGCCGGGCCCGGCGCAGGGTCGACGGGCAGCGGGAGAACGCCTCGCCGAGTTCGAGGACCAGCGGTTTGCACGCGGCGGCGAGCTGTTCCGGGGTCACCGCTGCCCCACCAGGTTCGGACCACCGTGGCCGTTCATCGCGCTCAGTCTGCCCGGTCGTCACCGGACTCGGCATCCCCTTCTTCGGCGTCCAGCGCCTCCCACACGCCCTGCACCTCGCCGGCCCGTCGCCGGGCGGCGGTGACCGCCCGTTCCCCGCCCCGCCGGGCCAGCCGGGCCCGGCTCAGTTCCTGCTCGGCCAGGGCCCGGCGACGTTCCAACTCGGCCAGTTCGGTCTCGATCCGGTCCAGCGTCGCGGCGCCGTCGCGCTCGGCCGTGTCGGCGGCGGCCAGGTCCCGTTCGGCCCGGTCCAGGTCCGTGCGGGCCTTCTCCAGTTCGCGGGCGGCGGTTCGCCGTTGCTTCGCCCGTTCGGCCCGCGCCGCGCGCTCGTCGCGGGCCCGGCGCGCGTCGGCCCGCCCGGTCGCCCGATCCGGTACGCCGGACGCCTCCTCGCTCCCGGTCACCAGCCGCAGTTGGGGGCGGGGCACCTCGCCGAACCCGGCGTAGTGGCTGGCCCGCAGCAGCCGGCCGGCGCCTATCCGCTCGGCCACCTCGGTGTCGGCGAGCGCGGCGTTGAGCGTGGCCTCCACCTCGCCCAGCGGCAGCTTCCCGGGCGGCGGCGCGGCGGGTTCGGCGGCGGCCAGCCGGCGTACCTCCGCCACCAGCGCGGCCACCACCGCACGGCGTTGCGCGGACAGCTCGCGCAGCGTGTCGCCGCGCAGGTCGCGTTGCGCGGCCCGCAGCGAGTCGGCGAGTTGGGCGAGGTCGGCGACCAGTTCGGGCCGGCGGATCGCCAGCAGGTTGACCAGCCAGGCCGCCACCGTGGGCCGGCGCAGCTTGCCGATCTCCCGGGCGGCGCGCGGGTCGCCGGCCTGGCGGGCCTGCGCGACGGCGGCGTCCCGGGCCGCGACGAACCGGTCCGGCGGCGTGGCGTAGAGCCGCCGGGTCACGTCGGCAGGGAGGCCGGGCATGGTCAGACGTCGATCCGGGTGCCCGGCTCCAGGCGGCGGTAGTCGGTCCCGGACAGTGCGGTGTACTGCCGATCCAGCACGCCGAGCCCGTTGTCGTTGAGCAGCCCGTCGTGCAGCGCGTACGCCCGGCGCGGGGCGACCGCGCGGATGAAGTCGAGCACCTCGGAGAACTTCGACCAGGGCGCGTGTATCGGGGCGAACAGCGTGTCGACCGGGACGTCGTCGGGCACGAACAGGGCGTCGCCCGGGTGGTAGAGCACGTCGGCGAAGAGGTAGCCGAGGTTCGGGATCACCGGGATGTCCGGGTGGATGACGGCGTGCTGCCCGCCGTACGTCCGCACCGGCACCCCGGCGGCGGTGAACGACTCGCCGGGTGCGACAGGCACGAGCGTCCCGGCGGCGTCGCCGAGGACCCCGGCGAGCGAGGCCGGACCGTACACCGGCACCGGCCGTCGATGCAGCGCCTGGCCCAGCGCGGGCACGTCCACATGGTCGGGGTGTTCGTGGGTGATCAGCACCGCGTCCGCCCCGTCCAGTGCCGTCGCCGCCGCGCTGAAGACACCCGGGTCGACGACCAGCACCGCCCCGTCGTGCTCCAGCCGCAGGCAGGAGTGGGCGTACTTGGTGACCAGCATCGTGACTCCTCGGCTATCGAATCGTGATCTCCTCAGCGCAGTCTGCCGGAACCGGCGCGACCACGCGTCACGTCCGAGGTATCGGCTCCGGTGAGCGGGGCCGTCGACGATCGGAGTGCGGGGATGGACGGGCGACGAATACGGGGCATGGCTCTGATGGCGGTGGGTCTGGTCGCGGCGCTGGGCGTGGGTGCCTGCGGCGCGGACCGGGACAGCGGCGGCGACTCGGCCGCGCCTGCCGCGGACGGGGGCGCGGGGCGCGAGCAGCCGGCCGAGGGCGGGGCGGACAACGGCCAGGTGGCCGGCGGGGGTCGCGACCGGGCCGCTCCCGGTGGCACCGGGGGTGCGGACCTGCGGGTCGACCAGCGGTCCATCATCTACACCGGAACGATGCAGGTCCGGGTGGACGATGTGGAGGCCGCAACGCGGGAGGCGACCACGGCGGTGACCGCGGCCGGCGGGTTCGTCGGCGGCGACCGGCGGTCGAGCCGGGCGGCCGAGGCCCGGGCGGTGCTGACCCTGCGGGTGCCGGCGGACAAGTTCGCCGGGGTGGTCGACCAGCTCGCCCGTCTCGGCCGGCAGGAGCGCCGGGAGATCCGCACCGAGGACGTCACCGAGCAGGTGGTCGACCTGGACGCCCGGATCGCCACCCAGCGGGCGCGGGTGGAGAGCGCCCGCAAGTTGCTCGCCCAGGCGACGTCGGTGGACCAGTTGGTGGCGCTGGAGAACGAGGTGGGCTCCCGGCAGGCGGATCTGGCCGCGTTGGAGGCGCGCAAGCGCCGGCTGGCGGACCTCACGGCGCTGTCCACCATCACCGTGACGTTTCTCGGGCAGGACGCCAGCACCGCCGAGGAGGAGGCGGACCTCGGCTTCCTCAGCGGGCTGGGCGGCGGCTGGGCGGCCTTCGTGGCTTCGGCCCGCATAGCGCTCACCGTGCTGGGCGCGGTGCTGCCCTTCGCGGTGGTGATCGGCGTACCGCTGTGGTTGCTGATCCTCTGGCGGCGCCGGCGCACCGGGCGGACGCCGCCGCCCGGTCCCGGGCCGCTGCCGCCGGGCCCGGGCGCTCCGGTCAGCGCGCCGCCACCAGTGCCCGCAGCGCGGTCTGGACCATGAGGCGTACGCCGACGGCGATGGCCCGCTCGTCCACGTCGAAGGAGGCCCGGTGCAGGTCCATGTTGGGCCCGTTCCGGCCGACGCCGAGGCGGGCGAGCGCGCCGGGCACGTGCTCCAGGTACCAGGAGAAGTCCTCGCCGCCCATGCTCTGCGGGGTCTCGGCGATGCCGTCCGGGCCGAGCGCCGAGGCGGTGGCGGCGGTGAGCACGCCGATCGCCCCGGCGTCGTTCGTCACCGGCGGCCGGCCGCGCAGGTATTCCAGCTCGACGGTGGCCCCGGTGGGCGCGAGCACGTCCCGCACCACCTGAGCGACGATCTCGGGCGCCTGGTCCCAGGTGTCCCGGTCCATGACCCGCAGGGTGCCGGCCGCGCACGCCTCGGAGGGGATGACGTTGTAGCGGGTGCCGGCCGAGGCGTGGCCGAAGACCAGCAGCAGCCCGCTGTTGGCCGGCACCCGGCGGCTGATCAGCGTCGGCACCTCGGTCACCAGCCGGCCGAGCGCGTCGACCAGGTCGACGGTCAGGTGCGGGCGGGCGGTGTGTCCGCCCGGGCCGGTGAGCCGGACGGTGACGTTGTCGGCGGCGGCGGTGATCGGTCCGACGCGCAGGCCGACCTTGCCCACCGGCAGGTTCGGGTCGCAGTGCAGCGCGAAGATCTGCACCACGTCGTCCAGCCCGCCGGCCTCGATGACCTCGAGCGAGCCGCAGGGCAGGATCTCCTCGGCCGGCTGGAAGATCAGCCGTACCCGGCCGTCGAGCTGGCCGATGTCGGCGAGCTGGGCCAGCAGCATCCCGACGCCGAGCAGCACCGACGTGTGCACGTCGTGCCCGCAGGCGTGGCAGACGCCCTCCACGGTGGAGCGGTACGGCACGTCCTTGGCGTCGCTCAGCGGCAGCGCGTCGATGTCGGCGCGGAGCGCGATCACCGGCCCGTCCGGGCGGCCCTCGATGTCGCAGATGACGCCGTTGCCCTTGGGCAGCAGGCGTGGGCTCAGCCCGGCGAGGGACAACTCGCGGTGCACCAGGGCGGCCGTCTCGAACTCCTCACCCGACAGCTCCGGGTGGGAGTGGAGGTGACGGCGGGTCGCGACAAGGCCGGGCTCCCGCAGCGCGAGCAGGTGGTCGAGCTCGAAGGGCAGGGGCTGGGAACCGGTCGGCGTCTCGGGCCGGGACGACGCCGGCAGGCCGCCGGAAGGCAGCGTCAACGCACTCGTCACGTCGGATTCTCTATCGCTGGAGTCGGATGGATCTTCGGGCAGAACCGCAGACAGCCTAGACCTCCGCCGGTGACGCTGCGCAACATCTTTCCCGTAGCGGTCAGACCGCACAGCGTCACGAATGCCCTGGTGGGAGGGCTCGAATATCTGCGGGACAGCAGGTAGATCGTGGTTGAAGCCCGTCATCCGCCTCCCACCTCCTACAACGCGTAACCGTTATGCAGTCACCAAATACTGGGCCGCCGTTCCGAATTGTCGCATTAGTCGGGGCAATTAACCGCCGCTCGGACGGGTGCACGACAACTGTCGGCCACCGGGGGACTCCCGACGGTGACATGAGCACCCGTGCGCCGACCGCACAGGCTGTCCGTCCCGGTTCACCCGTTCGGGGTTACCCGCATGCCGGAATCGCACACGCGCACGCTGCCGCCCGGGACACGACGACGGCCCGCGTCCGGCACCGGAGGGGTGCGCCGACGCGGGCCGCCGAGTACGTCTCAGAAGCGGTCGCTGGGCCGGTAGGTCCCCCACACCGCGCGCAACGTCCCGCACACCTCACCGACGGTGGCCCGCGCGCGCAACGCCTCCTTCATCGGGTAGAGGACGTTGGTGTCCCCCTCGGCCGCCGCCCGCAACTCGGCCAGGTGCCGCTCGACCGCCTCCGAGTCCCGATCGGCGCGCAGCGTGGCCAGCCGTTGCGCCTGGGCCGCCTCGATCGTCGGATCCACCCGCAGCGGCTCGTACGGCTCCTCCTCGTCCACCTGGAACCGGTTGAGGCCGACCACCACCCGCTCCCCCGAGTCGATCTCCTGCGCGATCTGGTACGCGGACTGCTCGATCTCCCGCTTCTGGAAGCCGGCCTCGATGGCGTCCACCGCCGACCCGTGGTCGGAGACCCGTTCCATCAGCTCGATGGCCGCCGCCTCCACCTCGGCGGTCATCGCCTCCACCACGTACGACCCGGCGAACGGGTCGACGGTCGCGGTGAGGTCCGTCTCGTACGCGAGCACCTGCTGGGTCCGCAGCGCCAGCCGGGCCGCCTTCTCGGTGGGCAGCGCGATGGCCTCGTCGAAGCTGTTGGTGTGCAGCGACTGGGTCCCGCCGAGCACCGCGCCGAGGCCCTGCACCGCCACCCGGACCAGGTTGACCTCCGGCTGCTGCGCGGTGAGCTGCACGCCCGCGGTCTGGGTGTGGAACCGCAGCATCATCGACTTCGGGTCCTTCGCGCCGAACTCGTCGCGCATCACCCGCGCCCAGATGCGGCGGGCCGCCCGGAACTTGGCGACCTCCTCCAGCAGCGTCGTGCGGGCCACGAAGAAGAACGACAGCCGGGGTGCGAAGTCGTCCACGGCCAGCCCCGCCTCAAGCGCGGCCCGGACGTACTCCACGCCGTTGGCCAGCGTGAACGCGATCTCCTGCGCGGGCGAGGCGCCGGCCTCGGCCATGTGGTAGCCGGAGATGGAGATGGTGTTCCACTTCGGCACCTCGGTCCGGCAGTAGGCGAAGGTGTCGGCCACCAGGCGCAGCGAGGGCTTGGGCGGGAAGATGTACGTCCCCCGGGCGATGTACTCCTTGAGGATGTCGTTCTGGATGGTGCCGTTGAGCGCCCCGCCGGGCACCCCGTTCTCCTCCGCGACCAACTGGTAGAGCAGCAGCAGCACGGAGCCGGGCGCGTTGATCGTCATCGAGGTGGACACCTTGTCCAGCGGGATGCCGCCGAAGAGCGTGCGCATGTCCTCGATGGAGTCGATCGCGACACCGACCTTGCCCACCTCGCCGTGCGCGATCGGGTCGTCGGAGTCGTATCCCATCTGGGTGGGCAGGTCGAACGCCACGGACAGGCCCATGGTGCCCGCGCGCAGCAGCTGGTGATAGCGCGCGTTGCTCTCGGCGGCGGTGCCGAAGCCGGCGTACTGCCGCATGGTCCACGGCCGGGACGTGTACATCGTCGGGTAGACCCCACGGGTGTACGGGAACTCGCCCGGCTCGCCCAGCCGGGCGTCCAGCTCCTCCGGAAGGTCCGCCGCCGTGTAGACCGCCTGGATCGGGAAGCCCGACTCGCTTGACCGCGCATCACTCATTACCGGATGGTAGGACGCGGTTGCCGCAATATGGGTGAGGGATTGCGCACACCCGCCGACGACGGCCCACCGGAGGTGAGGACCTGGCCACATACCGTCGAGTAGGTAAACGTCCGCCGCGTCGGGTTTCGCATCGGGCGGTGGAACCAGCAAGATAGAGGGGTTGTGTCCCAGCCCCCTCGATATCCCCCGGTGGCTTTTCTGTGACTCAGATTCCGACGTGGAGCGGCGGACCGACCAGTCCGCCCCCTGGACGCGCGGCGCCCGGCACCACCATCGGTGGTCGCTACTCGCTGCGATCCCCGGTGGGCAACGGAGGCATGGGCACGGTCTGGCGGGCCACAGACACGCTGTTGCGCCGCGACGTGGCGGTCAAGGAGGTCGTCCTCCCGCCGGGGCTCGCTCCGAGCGACCGCGACGCGCTCTACGAACGGACGCTGCGTGAGGCCCGCGCCGCCGCCGCGATCCAGCACCCGGCCGTGGTGCAGGTCTACGACGTCGTCACCGAGGGCGGCCGACCGTGGATCGTGATGGAGCTGCTGGACGCCCGCAGCCTGGCCGACATGGTGATCGAGGACGGGCCGGTCGCGCCCCGGGCGGTCGCCAAGATCGGCATCGCCCTGCTCGGCGCGCTGGAGGTGGCGCACGCGATCGGCGTCCTGCACCGCGACGTCAAGCCGGCCAACGTGCTGATCTGCACCGACGGCCGCTGCGTGCTCACCGACTTCGGCGTCGCCCGGATGCCCACCGACGTACAGCTCACCACGCCCGGCATGGTGCTCGGCTCACCGCACTTCATCTCCCCCGAGCGGGCCATGGGCCAGGAGTTCGGGCCGCCCAGCGACCTGTTCTCGCTCGGCGTGACGCTCTACACCGCGGTCGAAGGCCGGCCCCCGTTCGACAAGGGCGACCCGATCGAGACCATGCACGCCGTGGTCGAGGAGCCGCCCGCCACCCCGCAGCGCAGCGGCCCGCTCACCGGCGTGCTGATGGGCCTGCTGGAGAAGGACCCGGCCCGCCGGATGGACGTGCACCGGGCCCGGGCAAACCTGCGCGAGCTGCTCACCGGCGCGCTGACCAGCACCGCCACCGCGGTCAACTCGGTCACCGACCCGTACGCGGTGGTGCCGGTGCCGCGTCCCACCACGCCGCCGGCCGTCACCGCGCAGCCGAAGCCCGGCGGCCAGATCGGCGGTCGGGCGATGATCAGCGCGGAGCAGTCCCTCACCGACCGGCTCGCCTCGCTGCGCCGTGGGGAACGCCCGGACGCGAAGCCGGCGGCCGGCGACGCCTCGCTCGACGAGACCAGCGCCGACGCGTTGGCCGGGCCGCTGCACACCCCCACCGGGGCGATGTCCGGCCCGGGTGTGCCCGAGGCGACCCAACGCATCTCCCGGGACGCCACGGTCCGGTTCGGCCCGGCTGCGGACGCCACGCAGCAGGTGCCCACCACCGCACCGGGCGGCTACGGCCGCGACGCCGCCGGGCCGGTGTACGGCGGCGGCGCCCAGTGGTCCGTGCCCGGCACCGGCCAGCCGTGGACGATGCCGGCCAACGCGCCGACGGAGAACGCCGGCGCACTCGGCAAGGCCAAGGGTCTCGTCGGGCAGGTCAAGGCATGGCCGCGCAAGGTCCAGCTCGCCGCCGCCGGCGGCCTGGCCGTGGTGCTGCTGATCAGCGTGATCGCGCTGACCGGCGGCGGCGACGACGCGCCTCCGCCGATCGTGGGCACGCTGCCGTCGAACTCGGCCGCCGCCCCGCCGGTGGAGATGCAGGAGCAGTCCGTCAAGGGCGTGACCATCCAGGTGCCGAAGGGGTGGCAACGGCAGACCGGCGGTCTCTTCGTCGACTACGTCGACCCGGAGGACGAAGGACGCAAGGTGCGGGTCGTCGCCGAGGAATGGGGCGGCACGTCGATCAGCTGGGCCGAGTTCGCCTCGGGGAACCTCAAGAAGAACAGCACCAAGAGCAAGACCTGCCCGGCCCCCTACACCGAGGTGTCCGTGTCCGAGCAGCCCCTCGCCGGCGAGACCGCGGGCCAGGTCGAATACACCTGTGGCACGGGTTCGGCCATGCGCCACGGCATCTGGCGGGGCCTGGTCAAGGACGGCAAGGTCTACTCGTTCTACCTCTCCTCCACCGACGCGCGGTTCGCCGAGAGCAAGCCGATCTTCGACGCGATGGCCAGCTCGTTCCAGCTCACGGCGGCCAACTGAGTCGAGGCCGACGACCGGTGGTCACCCGCCGCCGTGCTATCAAGAGGCAATGGCGGCGGATACCACTGACCTTGACAACCTTCGCGTCCGAGCCGAGCACTGGCTCGCCGACGACCCCGACCCGGCCGGCCGGGACGAGCTACGCGCCGTCCTCGACGGGCTGCCCGGCACGGCCACCGAGCTGGCCGACCGGTTCGCCGGTCCGCTGACCTTCGGCACCGCCGGACTGCGCGGCCCGCTGCGGGCGGGCCCCAACGGGATGAACCTGGCCGTGGTCACCCAGGCCGCCGCCGGGCTGGTCGGCTGGCTCGCCGCCCAGGGTGGCGAGGGCCCCCTGGTGATCGGGTACGACGCCCGACACGGCTCGCGTGCCTTCGCCGAGCGCACCGCGCAGGTGGCCACCGGGGCGGGCCGGCCGGCGCTGCTGCTGCCCCGCCCGCTGCCCACCCCCGTGCTGGCGTTCGCCGTGCGGCAGCTCGGCGCGGTCGCCGGGGTGATGGTCACCGCCAGCCACAACCCGCCGCAGGACAACGGCTACAAGGTCTACCTGGGCGCACAGCTCGGCGGTGAGCTGGGCGGCGGCGCGCAGATCGTGCCGCCGGCCGACGCCGGCATCGAAGCGGCCATCCGGGCGGTCGGTCCACTCACCCAGGTCCCGCTCGGCCCCGCCGGCCAGGTGCTCGGTGACGACCTGGCCGCCGCGTACGTGGACCGGGCGGCCGCAGTGGTGGACCCGGCCGGGCCGCGGGACCTGCGGGTCGCGTACACCCCGCTGCACGGCGTGGGGGCCGCGGTGCTGACCGCCGCGTTCGCGCGCGCCGGCTTCGGGGTGCCCGGGGTGGTGCCCGAGCAGGCCGAACCGGACCCGGCGTTCCCGACCGTGGCCTTCCCCAACCCGGAGGAGCCGGGCGCGGTGGACCTGCTGGTCGCGCTCGCCCAGCAGACCGGGGCGGACCTCGCCATCGCCAACGACCCGGACGCCGACCGGTGCGCGGTGGCCGTACCCGACGGCGGGACCTGGCGGATGCTGCGCGGTGACGAGGTGGGCGCGTTGCTCGCCGACCACCTGATGCGGCGCGGGGTGACCGGCCTGTACGCCACCACCATCGTGTCGTCGACGCTGTTGCGGGCGATGGCGGCGGCCCGCGGCCTGCCCTACGACGAGACGCTCACCGGGTTCAAGTGGATCGTGCGGGCCGGCGCAGGGCGGGAGCCGCTGGTATACGGCTACGAGGAGGCCCTCGGGTACTGCGTCGCACCCGGGCACGTCCGCGACAAGGACGGGATCACCGCCGCGCTGGCCGTCGCCGAACTGGCCGCCGGGCTCAAGGCCGAGGGTCGTACGCTCACCGACCGGCTGGACGAGCTGGCCGCCGAGTTCGGCGTGCACCACACCGAGCAGCTCTCCGTCCGGGTGGACGACCTGCGGGTGATCGCCGACTCGATGGCCCGGGTCCGGGCGGCCACCCCGACCACGCTGCTCGGCCAGCCGGTCACCGAGGCCTCCGACCTGCTCCCCGAGGCGGACGTGGTGATCCTGCGCACCGACACCGCCCGGGTGGTGATCCGGCCGTCGGGCACCGAGCCGAAGCTCAAGGCGTACCTGGAGGTGGTGGCACCGGTGGCCGGCGGCGACGTGCCCGCGGCCCGGCAGCGCGCGCGGGCCGCCGTCACCGAGCTGCGCACCGAGATCGCCGCCGCCCTCGGCCTCTGACCGGGTGCAAGGAAGGGCCCCTTGTTAACACCCGGGTGTTAACAAGGGGCCCTTCCTCTACCGGAGGCGTTAAAAGGGGGCCCTTCCTTACCGCTTGCCCAGGGCGGCGTCGACGGCCTGGGCGAGCGCGGCGATGACCAGGCTGATCGAGGGGCGCACCACGCTGTCGTCCAGGCTCACCGTGCCGGAGAACCCGGCGCCGGCGGCGATTTCCGCCAGTCGCCGCCCGGCGTCGTCGGCGGCGGCGCCGGTGAGCCCGAGCGCCGGTTCCATCCGCAGCACCGCGACAAGGGTGGCCAGCGCCGCGGTGCGTTCGTCGGGGAGCTGGCCGCTGGTCAGCGCGTCGGCGAGCCGCTGCCGGATGTCCGCCTCGACGGTCGTGTTCGCCACCGGGTAGCGGTGCACGTGGATGAAGCCCAGCTCGGTCTCGTCGATGTCGCGGACCACGCCCCGGTCGCAGAGGTCGCCGAGGATCCGGTCGCGCAGCCCGTGCCGCAGCCGCTGCACCCAGGACGAGGGCGAGTGCGGGGTGTCGGCGGCGAGCTTGACGAGCACCGCGTCCGCGATCGGCTCACCGGTCGGTGTCGGGTCGACCACCGCCAGGTTCCCGTCCGCGTACGCGACCCGACCGGCCAGGGCCAGCTCGACCAGCACGGCGGCGGCCATGCCCAGGTCGAGGCTGATCCGCGGCATGGTGGCCTTGCCGGTTTCGTCGTCGTACGCGAGGAGGAGCAACTCCTCGGCGAGTGCAACACCAGTCATGGCCCGGAACGCTAGCGCCTTCCCGCACCCCCGCGCATCAACTCGCCGATGCCACGGCATTGATGAAAAAGAGGGCCCTTCCGGGGTGGAATGGGCCCTCTTGTGTGGAAATCTGCCGGTCAAAACCGGGGCATACCGCCGAACTGACGGTCACCGGCGTCGCCCAGGCCCGGGACGATGAACATCTGGTCGTTGAGCCCCTCGTCGATGGAGGCGGTGACCAGGCGCAGCGGCAGGCCGGAGCGCTCCAGCCGGGCGATGCCGACCGGGGCGGCCAGCACGCAGAGCACGGTGATGTCGGTGCAGCCCCGGTCGGCGAGCAGCCGGCAGCAGTGCTCCAGCGAGCCGCCGGTGGCCAGCATCGGGTCCAGCACCAGCACCGGCAGGCCGCTGAGGTCGCGGGGCAGCGACTCCATGTACGCGCGCGGCTCGTACGTCTCCTCGTCGCGGGCGAGGCCGACGAAGCCCATCGACGACTCGGGCAGCAGGCCGAGCGCGGCGTCGGCCATGCCGAGGCCGGCCCGGAGCACCGGCACCAGCAGCGGCGGGTTCGCCAGTCGGGTGCCCTCGGTGGCGGTGACCGGGGTCTGGATCGAGTACTTCTCGATCGGGAAGGAGCGCGCGGCCTCGTACACCAGCATGGTGGTGAGTTCGCGCAGCGCCGCCCGGAACGAGGAGGAGTCGGTCCGGGCGTCCCGCATGGCGGTCAGCCGCGTCTGGGCGAGCGGATGGTCAATGACGTGTACGTCCACGATCGCTCAACCTACCGGTCTCCCGCTTCGCGCAGGGCGGCTGCGGCCGGAGCAGCGACGCCGCTCACGTGCGGCGCTCACAACCGCCCACACGTGAGCGAGATCACACTGCCTGCTGGTGCGTACTATTCGGGGCATGACGGCGACGACGACGTCGGCCCGGTCGGACCTCTCCGAGCTGGGACGATCCGAGACCGCTCTGCGGACCTTCCTGCACGGCCTGCCCGGTGTGGACCAGGTCGGCGCGGAGCAGCGGGCGGCACAACTCGGCACCCGCTCCATCAAGACCACGGCCAAGGCCGAGGCCATCGACCTGGCCATCGGGATGGTCGACCTGACCACGCTGGAAGGGGCGGACACGCCGGGCAAGGTGCGGGCGCTGTCCGCGAAGGCGCGGCGTCCCGACCCGTCCGACCCGAGCTGCCCGCACGTCGGCGCGGTCTGCGTCTACCCGTCGATGGTCCCGTACGCCGCCGAGGTGCTCGCCGGCTCCGGGGTGCACCTGGCCAGCGTGGCGACCGCCTTCCCGTCCGGGCAGGCCCCGCTGGAGGTCAAGCTCGCCGACGTCCGGGCGGCCGTCGCCGCCGGGGCCGACGAGATCGACATGGTGATCAACCGGGGCGCGTTCCTGGCCGGGCGTTACGCCGAGGTCCACGACGAGATCAAGGCGGTCAAAGAGGCCTGCGGCTCTGCTGATGGCGGTCGCCAGGGGCGACCGGCAGCCCACCTCAAGGTGATCCTGGAGACCGGCGAGCTGGCCACCTACGACAACGTGCGGCGCGCCTCCTGGCTCGCCATGCTGGCCGGCGGCGACTTCATCAAGACCTCCACCGGCAAGGTCCCGGTCGCGGCCACCCTCCCGGTGACGCTCGTGATGCTGGAGGCGGTACGCGACTTCCGCGCCGCCACCGGGCGGCAGGTCGGCGTCAAGCCGGCCGGCGGCATCAAGACCACCAAGGACGCCATCAAGTACCTGGTCATGGTCAACGAGACGGTCGGCGCGGACTGGCTGAGCCCGGACTGGTTCCGGTTCGGCGCGTCCAGCCTGCTCAACGACCTGCTGATGCAGCGCACCAAGCTGACGACCGGCGTCTACGCCGGCCCCGACTACTTCACCCTGGACTGATGGCGATGTTCGAGTACGCACCCGCCCCCGAGTCGCGCTCGGTGGTGGACCTCAAGCCCTCGTACGGGCTCTTCGTCGACGGCGCGTTCGTCGACCCGATCTCCGGCGGCAGCTTCAAGTCGGTCAATCCGGCCTCCGAGGAGGTCCTGGCCGAGGTCGCCGAGGCCGGCGACGAGGACGTCGACCGCGCGGTACGCGCCGCGCGGGCGGCGTACGAGAACGTCTGGGGTCCGATGCCGGGCCGGGACCGGGCCAAGTACCTGTTCCGGATCGCCCGGATCATCCAGGAGCGGTCCCGCGAGCTGGCCGTGCTGGAGTCGCTCGACAACGGCAAGCCGATCCGGGAGTCCCGCGACGTCGACGTGCCGCTCGTGGCCGCGCACTTCTTCTACTACGCCGGCTGGGCGGACAAGCTGGAGCACGCCGGGTTCGGCCGGCGGCCGACGAGCCAGCACAGCGGCGGAACTCCGCAGCCTCTCGGCGTGGCCGCGCAGGTCATCCCGTGGAACTTCCCGCTGCTCATGCTGGCCTGGAAGATCGCCCCGGCGCTGGCCGCCGGCAACACGGTGGTGCTCAAGCCGGCCGAGACCACGCCGCTGACCGCGCTGCTGTTCGCCGAGATCTGCCAGCAGGCCGACCTGCCGGCGGGCGTGGTCAACATCGTCACCGGCGCGGGCGACACCGGCCGGGCGCTCGTCGAGCACCCGGGCGTGGACAAGGTCGCGTTCACCGGCTCCACCGAGGTCGGCAAGGCCATCGCCCGCGCGGTCGCCGGCACCCCCAAGAAGCTCACCCTGGAGCTGGGCGGCAAGGCCGCCAACATCGTCTTCGACGACGCCCCGATCGACCAGGCGGTCGAGGGCATCGTCAACGGCATCTTCTTCAACCAGGGGCACGTGTGCTGCGCCGGTTCGCGCCTGCTGGTCCAGGAGTCGGTCGCCGACCGGGTGCTGGAGTCACTCAAGCGCCGGATGGCCCAGCTGCGCGTCGGTGACCCGCTGGACAAGAACACCGATGTCGGTGCGATCAACTCCGCCGCGCAGCTCGCCCGTATCACCGAGCTGGCCGACGCCGGGTCCGCCGAGGGCGCGCAGCGCTGGTCGCCGTCGTGCGAGCTGCCCGAGCGCGGCTTCTGGTTCGCGCCGACCATCTTCACCGGGGTCACCCAGGCGCACCGGATCGCCCGCGAGGAGATCTTCGGGCCGGTGTTGTCCGTGCTGACCTTCCGCACCCCGGCGGAGGCGGTGGAGAAGGCCAACAACACGCCGTACGGGCTGTCGGCCGGGGTCTGGACCGACAAGGGTTCCCGGATCCTGTGGGTCGCCGACCGGCTGCGCGCCGGTGTGGTCTGGGCCAACACGTTCAACAAGTTCGACCCGACGTCGCCGTTCGGCGGCTACAAGGAGTCGGGCTACGGTCGCGAGGGCGGCCGGCAGGGGCTGGAGGCGTACCTCAATGTCTGAGCGGGTCGCGGTACGCAAGACGTACAAGCTCTTCATCGGCGGGAAGTTCCCGCGCAGCGAGTCGGGACGGTCGTATCTCGTGCAGGACTCCAACGTGTCGCTGGCCTCCCGCAAGGACGCGCGGGACGCGGTGGTCGCCGCCCGCGCCGCGGTGAAGGGGTGGGCCGGGACGACCGCGTACAACCGGGGTCAGATCCTCTACCGGGTCGCCGAGATGCTGGAGGGACGCCGCGAGCAGTTCGTCGCCCTGGGCGTTGCGGCCGACGAGGTGGAGGCGGCGATCGACCGCTGGGTCTGGTACGCCGGCTGGTCCGACAAGATCCCCCAGGTGTACGGCGGGGCCAACCCGGTCGCCGGCCCGTACTTCAACCTGTCCGCGCCAGAGCCGACAGGCGTGGTCGCGGTGGTCGCTCCCGAGACGCCGGCGCTGCTCGGCCTGGTC
Source organism: Micromonospora sp. DT31 (assembly GCF_049841795.1). Lineage (NCBI taxonomy): Bacteria > Bacillati > Actinomycetota > Actinomycetes > Micromonosporales > Micromonosporaceae > Micromonospora > Micromonospora sp. DT31. The sequence goes on from NZ_JBNCKZ010000002.1 coordinate 367,601, forward strand.
AGTGTCGTCGCCCCGGCGATCGTCACCGGCAACACGGTGGTGGTGGCCGCCTCCCCGACCGAGCCGCTGGCGGCGGTGACGCTGGCCGAGGTGCTGGCCACCTCCGACCTGCCCGGCGGGGTGGTCAACATCCTCACCGGCCGGCTGACCGAGACCGTGCCGACGCTGGCCGCGCACATGGACGTCAACGCGATCGACCTGACCGGCGTGACCGACACCGAGTTGGCGACCGAGCTGGAGGTCAAGGCGGCGGAGAACCTCAAGCGGGTGCTCCGGCCGGCCCCGGCCGACCACGACTGGTCCGCCGACCCGGGCGTGACCCGGATGACCGCCCTCCTGGAGACGAAGACGGTCTGGCATCCCAAGGGGGTGTAGTCGTGCCCTCGGCCGCTGGATTTCGGGAGCCTGCCCGGTCAGGACGGTCAGGCATCCCTGCGTGAGGCCGAGCCACACATGTTTGCTGCGCTTCTGCCAGGCATGGAAGTTCGGTCGCAACGCGACCTGCTCGCCGGCCGGGGGCCGGTGCAGCTCCACGCTGGCGCCGGAGGCGGCGGCATCACATACTCCCAGCCCCACCGTTCGGTCGGCCGAAACAGATGCCTACGCCACTCGCCCGTTTCGGTTGTGGGGAGTCCGGGCCCCGCATGCGTACCTCCGATTTTCCGCGCGGCCGTAGCCGATTGCGCCTGAGGGCTGGGCTGCGCGACCGTGTGGGGCAGCGGCATGCGCGACTTCGCTCCCGTACCCGTCGAACGGGAAATCCGGTGACCCTCACCACGTGACCCCATGACCCGACCGGCCAGGCAGGCTCAAGGGGTGTCCTGCTGCGCGCCGGCCTGCTGCACCGCAGGCGCGACGGTGCGCTGGCGCGGTACGGCCGCACCCACCACGGCGAGGCCTTGGCCGGCTCGACCCGGCCGACGCGACCGGGGAAGCGCTCACCGACGGCCTTGCAGGCCCGGTGACCACCTCGTGCCTCTGCCCCGCAGGTCGGCTGTCCGGCCGGTCTGTTCCTCTGGGAACGGCGGAGACGTCGAGGCCATGGTGCGAGTCCGGCGCCGGTCCGCAGGCCGGTCTGGTGACGCACCGGCGGCCGGGATCATGATCGGCCGGACGGGATCGGCGAGAGGTCTACTACCGGGGGTAGGATTGCGGGGTGACTCGGCTGGGCGATCTTGAGCGTGCGGTGATGGACGTGCTGTGGGATTCGGTACCGGCCACCTCGGGCGGTGTGACCGTGCGCGAGGTCGCCGACGCCCTGGACGGGCGGGAACTGGCCTACACCACGGTGATGACGGTGCTCGATCGACTCGCCGGCAAGGGCATGGTGCAGCGTGAGCGGGAGGGCCGCGCCTGGCGTTACCGGCCCGCCGCCACCCGCGAGGCCCACATCGCCCAGCTCATGCTGGAAGCCCTCGACCTCGGCGGCAGCCGCGACGCCGCGCTGGTGCGCTTCGCCCGCTCGGTCACCGGGACGGAGGCGGAGGTGCTCCGCGCCGCGCTCCGCGCCGAGGCCGGCGTGACCGACACCGCCGAGCGGAGACCGGCGCTCGACGAGGCGACGGACCGGTAGGCGGTTTGCTGTGGCATACGCCCTGCACTTCGCCGCGATCACCCTGGCCTGCTGGCTGACCGCGCAGGTCCTCGCCGCCGCGCGGTGGACGTGGCGTGCCCCCCGGGTGGCGATCCTCTGCTGGCAGGCGGTCGGGCTGGCGCTCGGTCTGTCAGCCATGGGGCTGCCCATGGCGGTGGGGCTCGACGCGTACGACCGGGCGACCGGGCACGCGCTGCTGGCCCTGGCCGACGACCTGACCCACGGCACGCTCCCCGCCGGTCTGGGGGCGGTGCACCTCAGCCTGGTCGGTGTCGGTCTCGGCATCGGCGCAGTGCTGCTCGCCACCACGGTACGCAGTCTGCACAGCGCGGTACGCGCCCAGCGCCGGCACCGGGAGCTGCTCGGTCTGGTGGCCCGGCACGATCCCACGGTGCCCGGCGCGCTCGTGCTCGACCATCCGGGCGCGGCGGCGTACTGCCTGCCGGGCGTGCGACCCCGGGTGGTGGTGAGCGCCGGCACGCTCGACCTGCTCGACCCGGCCGAGTTGGCCGCGGTGCTCACCCACGAGCGCGCGCACGCGCAGGAGCGCCACGATCTGGTGCTGCTGCCGTTCACCGCACTCTGCCGGGCGCTGCCCTGGTTCCGGTGGGTGCACGAGGCGCACGCGCGGGTGGCGCTGCTGGTCGAGATGCGCGCCGACGACAAGGCGCGCGAGGTGCACGCCGACGCTCCGCTGGCGGGCGCGCTGCGCCGGTTCGCCAACGCCGAGCACCGGGTCACGCCGGCCGGCACTCTCGGCCTCGGCGACCGTGACCTCGACGTACGGGTGCAGCGGCTGCTGGTCGCGGATCGTCCGCCGCGGCTGCTCGGTGCCACCGCGCTGGCCGTCGCCGGCACGCTTGTCTGGCTGCCGGTCGCCCTGTTCCTGAGCTGAGGCGGCGGCCCCTACGGGTCTTTTCCGGGTTCGCGGGCGCGAATACGTAGCTTCTCTATAGGTAGCCTCCCTACGACAAGGGAGTCAACCCATAGGAGAACCACTGTGGACCCGCTGCTCCTCGCCCGCCTCCAGTTCGCCACCACCACCTCGATCCACTTCCTGTTCGTCATGGTCACGCTCGGCCTGGTCACGCTCCTGGTCGGGTTGCAGACGGCCGGCTACCTGACCGGCAAGCCGGTGTACGAACGGCTGACCCGGTTCTGGGGCCAGCTCTACGTGATCAACTACGTGCTGGGCATCGCCACCGGCGTCGTGATGGAGTTCCAGTTCGGGCTGAACTGGAGCGGCTTGTCCCGCTACGTGGGCAACGTGTTCGGGGCCCCGCTGGCCATCGAGACGCTCGTCGCGTTCTTCCTGGAGTCCACGTTCCTCGGCATGTGGATCTTCGGTTGGCACCGGCTCCGGCGCGGCGTCCACCTGGCGCTGCTGTGGGGCGTCGCGCTCACCGCCTACGCCTCGGCGTTCTGGATCATGGTGGCGAACGCCTGGCTCCAGAACCCGGTCGGATACGAGGTCCGCGACGGCGTCGCCCACCTCACCGACTTCGGCGCGCTGCTCACCAACCCCACGTTCGGCATGGCGTTCGGCCACGTCATCTCGGCGAGCCTGGTCACCGGCGGCATGCTCATCGCCGCGGTCAGCGCGTGGCACCTGCTCCGGCGCACCCCCGACCACGTGCTGTTCCGCACCTCGCTGCGGCTCGGCCTGATCACCGCGGCGTGCGCGGTATCCGCGCTCCAGGGGTTCGGGTTCGCCCAGTTCGGCCCGGTCGGGCAGGTCCAGCCGACCAAGTTCGGCGGCGGGCCGCGCCGGGACGCGCTCGTCGCCGACTGGACGGCGCGGTTCGGCCCCGGCGACTGGGACCCGCCGGTGCTCTCCAGCGCCGGACTCGGCTTCATGATCCTGATCGGCTTCGCGCTCGGCGGCCTCTGGCTCCTGCTACCGCTGCTCTGGCGCGACTGGATCATCCGGCTGCGGTTCCCGCTCTGGCTGATCCTGCTCGGCCTGCCGCTGCCCTTCGCGGCGGCCCTGCTCGGCTGGATCGCCCGCGAGGTGGGCCGCCAGCCCTGGGCCGCGTACGGGCTGCTGCCCACCGCCCAGGCCGTCTCACCCGTCTCGCCCGTCCTGATGCTCACCTCGTTCATCGGGTTCAGCCTCCTGCTCGGCGCGCTCGCGACCACCAACTGGGTGCTGCTGGCCCGACACGCCGCCCGCGGGGCCCACGACCCCGCTCTCGGCCGCCCGCCCGCGCCCGAGGCCCACAACCCCCACCAGCCCGTCTTCGTCTGAGGAGCCCGCCGTGGAACTCGCCTGGTACGCCCTGCTCGGCCTCTTCTTCGCCACCTACCTCGTGCTCGGCGGCTACGACTACGGCGTCGGCGTGCTGCTGGCCCGCGGTGGTGCCACGACCACCGGCGGCGGCGCGACGGCCCGCCGGGCCGCGCTCAACGCCGTCGGGCCGTTCTTCCTCGGCAACGAGGTCTGGCTGGTCTCCGCCGTCGGCATCCTCTTCGGCGCCTTCCCCCGCCTGGAGGGCGAGCTGCTCTCCGGCTTCTACCCGGCCGTGCTCGCCGCGCTCGCCGGGGTGGTGCTGGTCACCGCCGGGGTGCCGCTGCGCAGCCGGCCGACCTCCGCCGCCGGCCGGGCCCGCTGGGATCAGGTGGTGGTGGTCGGCAGCGTGCTGGCCGCGCTGGGCTGGGGCGCGGTGCTCGGTGGCCTGCTCCAGGGGGTGCCGCTGGACGCGGACGGGCACGTGGCCGGCGTCGGTCATCTCGCCACCCCGTTCGTGGCCGCCACCGGGCTGGCCCTGCTCGCCCTGGTCACGGTGCACGGTGCGACATTCCTCACGCTCCGGCTGCCGGCCCCCGACGCCCCGGCGCCGGCCCGACTGGCCGGCCACCTGGTGCCCGCCGCGCTCGCCGCGGTCGCCGCGGCCACCGTCCTGGGCCTGCTCTCCGCGCAGGTACGCGCTGCCGTGGCCCGCCCGATGATCGCCGTACTCCTGCCGTTGGCGCTGGTGGCGGCGCTGCTGGTGGCCCGCGCGGCGTTGCGCCGGGGCCGGACTGGCGTCGCGTTCGCGGCCACCTCGACGGCACTGGCGGCGCCCGTGCCGCTGATCGGCGCCGCGCTCTGGCCGCGGATCCTGGTCTCCACCGGAGACCCGGCCGCCTCGCTGGTGGTCGCCGAGGCGGCGGCGAGCCGACCGACCCTGACGTTGCTGGGCTGGCTCCTGCTTCCGCTCGTCCCGGCCCTACTAGGCTTTCAGGCGATGTGCTGGTGGGTGTTCCGAGGACGGACCGACGGCAGAGCACCGGTGTACTGGTGAATCGCCGCCCGTTCGACCCGCGTCTGCTGCGTCGGGTCCCCGCGGCCCGGCGCGACCTCGCCGTGCTCGCGATCCTTGGCGGGCTGACCGCGGTGCTGGTGATCGCCCAGGCGACCGCCCTGGCCACGCTGCTGGCCACGGCGATCGACGGGCGGCTGCACCGACCGGCGCTGGCCGGGTTCGTCGCCGCCGTCGCCGCCCGGGCGCTGGTGAGCTGGGCGAAGGGCACGGTGGCGGCACGGGCCGCCGCGACGGTCAAGGCGGCGCTGCGCGCCGACCTGCTCGGCGCGGTCGGTCGGCACGGCCCCACCTGGGTCGCCGGGCAGCGGGCCGGTCAGCTCGCCACCCTGGCCGGTCGGGGGTTGGACGCGCTCGACGCGTACTTCACCGGCTACCTGCCGCAGCTCGTGCTGAGCGTGACCGTGCCGGTGGCGGTGCTGGCCCGGATCGTGTTCGCCGACTGGAGTTCGGCGCTGATCATCGCGCTCACCCTGCCGCTCATCCCGATCTTCGGGGCGCTGCTCGGCTGGCAGGCACAGGCCGCCACCGAACGGCAGTGGCGCCGGCTGTCGCTGCTCGGCGGCCACTTCCTGGACATGGTGGCCGGGCTGCCCACGCTGCGCGCGTTCGGCCGGGCCCGGGGGCAGGTCGACGTGGTGCGCCGGATGGCCGACGGCCACCGCCAGGCCACCATGCAGACGCTGCGGATCGCGTTCCTGTCCGCACTGGTCCTGGAGCTGGTCGCCACGCTCTCCGTCGCGCTGGTGGCGGTGCCGGTCGGCATCCGGCTGCTCGGCGGCGGCCTCACGCTGTCCACGGCGCTGCTGGTGCTGCTGCTCACCCCGGAGGCGTACCTGCCGTTGCGCGCCGCGGGCAGCCGGTTCCACGCCAGCATGGAAGGGCTCACCGCGTTGGACGAGGCGCTCACCCTCTCCGCCACCGACGCCCCCGGCACCGCCGCGGACACCGGCCGGCCCGCGCCGGGCGGCCGGGGCGAGATCCGCTTCGAGGGCGTGACCGTCACCTACGACCGGACCACCGCGCTGCGCGACGTCACGCTGACCATCGCGCCTGGCGACCGAATCGCTGTCATCGGGCCCAGCGGCGCGGGCAAGAGCACCCTGCTCAACCTGCTGCTCGGCTTCGTCACCCCGACCGCCGGCCGGGTCACCGTCGACGGGGTCGACCTCGCCGGGGTGGATCTCGACGCGTGGCGACGCGAGCTGGCCTGGGTGCCGCAGCGGGCGCACCTGTTCGCCGGATCGCTGGCCGACAACATCCGCCTCGGCGCCCCGGACACCACGGATGCCGCGCTGGCCGCCGCCGTCACCGACGCCGCACTGGACGAGGTGGTCGACGCCCTGCCCGACGGACTGGACACTCGCCTCGGCGAGCGCGGCCACGGCCTGTCCAGCGGGCAGCGCCAGCGCGTCGCGCTGGCCCGGGCGTTCCTCCGGGACGCCCCCGTGGTGCTGCTCGACGAGCCGACCGCGCGGCTGGACAGCGCCAGCGAGGCGGTCGTGCTGGAGGCGACCCGGCGTCTGGTCGCCGGGCGTACCGCCCTGCTGGTAGCGCACCGGCCGGCGCTGCTTGCCGACGCCGACCGGATCCTGCGCGTCGAGGACGGCCGGGTCACCGAGCTGCACGCCACGCCGGCCGGTGGGGCGGGGGGCCGGTGACCGCCCGCGACGGCGTGACCCCGGTCGGCCGGGTACCCGCCGGTCCGACCCCGGTGCCGGCCGCCTCACCCGCACCGCCGCAGGAACCGACAGGCGTCCGGGCGGGCGCCGAACGGGCGGTGCTGCGCCTGGCCCGGCCCTACCTGGGCCGGCTGCTCGGCGCGGGGCTGCTCGCCGCCGCCACCGAGTTCGCCGGTCTGGCCCTGATGGCCACCGCCACCTGGCTGCTGATGAGCGCCGCCGGCCAGCCACCGCTGGACCGGCTGACCGTGGCCATCGTCGCGGTGCGGGCGCTCGCGGTGGGTCGGGGCGTGTTGCGCTACACCGAACGGCTCGCCGGGCACGACGCGGTGCTCCGCATGATCACCGACGTGCGGGCCTGGGTGTTCGCCACCCTGGCCGCGCGGCGGGACGTCGCCGACAGGCGTACCGGGGACGCGCTGAGCCGGCTGGTCTCGGACGTGGAGGCAGCCCAGGACCTGCTGCTGCGGGTGCTCGTGCCGGGAGGGGCGGCAGCCCTGGTCAGCCTGCTCGCCGTCGGTGTCGCCGCGCTGATCTCGCCGCCGGCCGCCGGGGTGCTCGCGGTCGGGCTGCTGGTGGCCGGCGTGGCGCTGCCGGCGCTGGCCACCCGACTCACCCGCCGCGCCGCCGACGAGGTGGCCCCGCTGCGCGGCGCGCTGGCGGTCGACGCGATCGACCTCACCCACGGGGCCGCCGACCTGGCCGCCTTCGGGGCGACAGGCGTCGCGCTCGGCGCCGCCGACGGCCGGGCAAGGCGACTGGCCCGGCTGGAGCGCCGGCTCGCCGCGATCGGCTTCGCGGTGGACGCGCTCGGCGTGCTGGTGGGCGGCCTCACCGCCGCCGCGGTGGTCGTCGTGGCGCTGCGGGCCGAGGTCGGCGGGGTCCTGGTCGGCGTCCTCGCGGTCGGCGCGCTGGCCGCCGTCGAGGTGGCCCTCGCGCTCGTCGCGGCGGCCCGCCAGCGCACCCAGCTCCGGGCCGGGCTGGCCCGGGTCGCCGACCTGCTCGGCGAGCCCGCCACCGCATCGCCGGAGGGCGCGCCGACGCCTGCGATCGACGGCCACGACGTGCGGTTCGAGGACGTGACGGTCCGCTACCGGGCCGGCGCCGCGCCCGCCCTGGCCGGGTTCGACCTCGACCTGCCGGCCGGCCGCCGGGTGGCCGTGGTGGGGCCCAGCGGTGCCGGTAAGAGCACGCTCGCCGCCGTGCTCACCGGGGCGGTACGCCCGGACACCGGCCGGGTCACCGTCGGCGGCGTGCCGGTGGCCGAGATCCCCGCCGGGCACCTGCCCAGGGTGGTCGGCGGCCTGCTCGCCGAGGCGTACGTCTTCCACGCCACGGTCCGGGAGAACCTGCTCCTCGGCCGCCCGGACGCCACGGAGGCGGACCTGGTCGCGGCCACCGGGGCGGCGGGCCTGCTCGACTGGGTACGCGAGCAGCCCGACGGCTGGGACACAGTGGTCGGCGAGCAGGGCGGGCAGCTCTCCGGCGGGCAGCGCCAGCGGCTCGCGCTGGCCCGGGCCCTGCTGGCCGGCCCGCCCGTACTGTTGCTCGACGAACCGACCGAAGGGCTCGACCCGGCGGCGGCCGACGCGGTGCTCAACTCGGCGCTCGCCGCCACGCCTGTCGGGCACTCGGTGGTGCTGATCAGCCATCGGCTCAGTGGCCTGGCCGGGCTGGACGAGATCGTGGTGCTGGAGGCGGGCCGGGTGGTGCAGCGCGGCCGGCACGACGAGCTCGTCGCCCGGCCCGGCTGGTACCGGGAGCAGTGGCTGCGCCAGGAGGCGGCCGAACGCGGCTACCTCGCGATCACCCCGTAGCGCTCCGGGCCGGCCGGCGTCGGGTGACGGCCCTGACGCCCGATCCGGGTTCTCCCTGACGCGACCCGACCGGCCCTCATGGCAGGCTTGCGCGCATGCGGGTCCATGACGAGGCAGTGGTCGACCGCCGTCTGCGGGAGCTGTCCGGGCGGCTGCACGGGCCGACCCGGCTCAAGGCCGACATGCTGACCGAGACGCGGCACGCGCTTCAGGACGCCGCCGAGGCGTACCGGCAGAGGGGCCTGCCGCGGGCGGAGGCGGAGCGCCGGGCGGTCGCGGAGTTCGGCAGCGACGCCCAGCTCGTGCCGGGGTTCCAGGCCGAGCTGACCGCCGGGGCGCTGCGCGGGCTGGCGCTGCGCACGCTCGTGGTCGCGGTGGTGATGCTCGCCGCCGGCGATCTGACCTGGCAGGGGTCGAGTTGGAGCGGCGGCCCCCCGCCGCCACGGAGCTACCTGCTGCTCTCCATGGCACAGGAGCGTATCTGGGGCGTGGTCGCCGCGCTGGCGCTGGCCGCCCTGCTGGTCAGCCGGTGGGGCTCGCCGGGGCTCGCCCGGCCGGTCCGGCTGCTCGGTTTCGGCCTGACCGGTGGCCTGCTGACGGGCGTGGTCGCCGGGGGCGCGCTGTTCGGCTGGTCGGTCGGTCTGTGGGACGCCGCCCTCACCTGGCCTCCCATGATCATCGGGGTGGTGCTCGCCTCGACGGCCTGGTTCGCCCTGGCCCGCGCGGCCCGCTGCTGGGTGCTCGCCGACCGGCGGCTACGGCCGGCCGCCTGACGTGCGCCCGCTGCGGTGTGCCGCCACGATGCCACCGCCCTCCGACGGGGTCGGGCCGGCTCGGTGCCGGGCGGTTCACGCCACGTGCGGCCGGCCCGGTGCGAGACGGTCAGGCCGGCGCGGTGGGCGGCTCGCCGGCACCGAGGAACCGGCCGACGGTGGCGCTGAACTCGCGCCAGCCGGCCCGTTCCCCGGCAAGCGCCCGGCCGCCGGCCTCGGTGAGTTCGTAGGTGCGCCGCTCGCGCCCGTTGACGGTGCTCCATGCGCTGGCCACCAGCCCGGCCCGCTCCAGCCGGCGCAGCGCCGGATAGATGGTGCCGGTGGGCAGATCCAGCGTGCCGCCGCTGCGCGCGCGCAGCGCGTCGATGATCGCGTAGCCGTGGCGCGGGCCCTGCTCCAGCACGGCGAGGAGCAGCGCGTCGAGGTGTCCGTGCAGCGCCTGCGCCTTCATGTGTAGAAAGCCTACTTGTCGGGCTTCGGGAAAGCCATCGGGGTGCGGCTCCCGATCGACACGACCCGCCCACTAGGGTATGTGCGCAGAGTCACCCGGCGGCGCGACGCGGCCGGGTGGGCAACCGAACGCACACGGAGGTCAGCGTGGCCCGCCAGTCGCCCCAACGGCCCGACGCCGACGAGCCCGAGCTCGACGACACCGACACGCCGGCCGAAGTAGACGAGGTCGAGGCGGACCGCCTGCCGGCGGACCGCGCACTCTGGGACGAGGTGCGGATCGACCCGGTGGAGATCTCCCTGCCCGCCGGCACCGGCTTCACGCTGCGCGCGTACCGGCCGGCGCGGGAGTTGACCCCGACCGATGTCGTCGAGCGCGACCTGGACGACCCCTTCCTGGCCCGTCGCCAGGTCGTCGAGGCCGAGGACGAGGACGACGAGGTGGTGATCCTCGACGAGGAGTTCGCCGCCCTCGCCGCCGAGGAGGACGACGAGGACGAGAAGGACGGCAAGCGCGGCCGCAAGGCGCGCCGGGGCGAGGCCGACGACGAGGCCGACGAGAAGGACGCGGACGCCAAGGACGCGGACGACGCCGAAGACGCCGACGCCGAAGACGCCGACGCCGACGCCGAAGACGCGGACGCCGAAGACGCGGACGACGACGAGGACGAGGACGACGCGGGCGACGAGGAGGTGCCGGTCTTCCTCACCCACAAGGGGCGGCTCCTGCTGTTCAAGACCCCGGAGTCGTTGGTCACCTTCATCCGCTCCGGTTCGCCCACCGACATGTCCCAGCTGGACAGTTGGAATGAATTGTCCGAACGGCTGGAACCGGCCGACATCGCCCCGCTGGACGAGGACGCCTACGAACTCGACCTGGTGGTGGAGAACCTGCGCGGCGGGCACGACGCGTGGGACCCCACGCTCCTGATCGAGGCCGGCGAGATCGCCCGTGACCTGGCGTACGCCCTGCGGCTACCAGCCGTGCTCGACATGCTCTCCGCGGGCTCCAGCCTGGACGACCTGGACGAGGCGCTACGGGCTTCCGCCAACGGTGGCATCGGTGGTTTCTTCGGTCGCCGCCGTCTGAAGAAAATCGGGGCACAAACCGCAAGTCTGGGTTGGCGCACCATTGTCGGCAAGATCTCTGCGGTTGTGGACTGGCGCGACTGACCCGGAGCGGGGAGCATCAGTCTCTGGCAGAGCAAGACCTGTGTCCGGGAGGAGGACGACGCCGTGGCGCTCGTGCGCGTGTACTGCGGTCTGGCCTCGGCAGATCCGGCCGACCGAACGGCTGCGGCCGGATCGACGCTGACGTCCGCTGTGGTTGACGACGCAGGCCGTCTGCTGCACGTCTGCGAGATCGGTGACGAGCCCGCCGGGTACGCCCGGCTGGTGTCGCTGCTGGTGGAGCGGTCCGGCGGTCCGAGTGGCGCGGCCATCGCCGCCGACAGCGACGACCACACCGTCACCTCGCTGCTCAGCGCCGCCGGTCGTCCGCTGGCGATCGCGGACGACGACTCGGTCGACGACTTCGCCGAGCGCTTCGCCGACGACGACTCCCTGGAGGAGATGCAGTCCCCGCCCGCCGTACGCCGGGCGGTCGGGCTGGCCCGCGCGCTGCAGGCCGGCGCCCTCTCCGCGGTGACCCTCCCGGCCCCGCGTGATCTCGCCGGCTACAAGCAGGTCCTCGCCGCGCACGCGGCGCTGGCCAGCGGCCGGCACTCGGCCGCGGTGACGTTGCGCGAGGTGCTGCGCGAGCTGTACCCGGCCGCGCTGCGTGCGTACCCGGATCCCGCCGAGCCGGTCGCCCTGGCCGTGCTTGAGGCGTTGCCCGAGCCGGGCCTGCTGACCGGGCTCCCGACGCGGGGCCGCGACGGTGGGCTGGCCGCCGATGCGGTCGCCGCGCAACTGACCGCCGACGGCGTGGCCGACGCCGAGGCGGTCTCCGAGGCGGTGACCGCCCTGCGGGTGGCCATCTCCGAGACGCCCCGACGGGCCACCGTGAACCGCACGCTCACCGCTGCCGTCGCCGAGACGGTGCGGCAGGCGGTCGCCTCCGTGCGGGCGTGCGACGACGGCTGCGACGCCCTCGTGGGGGCCCTCGCCGAACGCACCGCTCCCGTCCCGGCCGCCGGCCGCCGGTCTGCCGGCCGTCGGAGCGAGCAGGTCGACGAGGTGGCCGCTCCGAACCAGTCGACCGACCTGCGCCCGGCCCAGCCGGAGCCCGGCGCCGGGCAGACCCACCAGCACAGCCGCCCCGAGCCGTCCTTCGACGCACCGGAACCCTCCGGCCGGCGCGGGCGTCCCGAGCCGGTCCCCGGTGGCCGCCGCAACCGACCGGAGCCCGTCTCCGGTCCGGCAGCGACAATGCCCCGTCCGTTGGCTCCGCCGCCCGTCGCACCCACGCCGCTCGCCCCGCCGCCGGTCGCCCCCGCACCGGTGACGCCTTCCCCGACTGTTCCCGCCGCACCCGCGGCCGGGCTGGGCCGGCCGATGTCGCCGCCCCCGGCGCGGCCGATGTCGCCGCCCCCGGCGCGGCCGATGTCGCCGCCCCCGGTCCGGACCGAGCCGACCGGCGCGCCGCTGCCGTCCCGGCTGGACGGGCCGACCAACCGGCCGGTCTCCGCACCGCCGCCGCCACCGCCGGGGATCACGCCGATCGCCCCGTCCCCGCGTGGCCCCGTGCCACCGGCCGAGGCCGGCGAGCCGTTCCGCCCGACGCTGACCACCGCGGCGATCAACCAGGCGCGCGCCGAGCGGCAGCGCACGGTCATCCCGCCGCGCCCGAAGACCAACCAGGAGCCGCCGACCGGCGGGTTCAGCGCCACCGACCTGAGCATCCCGGTGCCGGCCCCGCGCCCGCCGGCGCCGGAGGCCGCGGCCCCGGGCTCCCGGGCCAACTGGCCGCTCGTCAACACCGGCGACGACGACGCCGCCCGGGAACGGGAGCAACCGTCCTACCCCTACGGACGGGGCGTGGACGCGCCCAGCGACCCGGGACGGGTCACGCCGCCCTGGCTCGCCGACGACCTGCCGCCGGAGCCGCCGATGCTGCGCCTGGTGGAGCCGCCGCCGCTGGCCGACCGGGCACTGCGTGAGCAACGCGAGGGCCTGTCCGAGCCGGGTGCGGACACGCCGCCGCTGCGGCTGGTCGACCAGCGCCCCGCCGGCCTGCCCGCCCCGCTGGAGCGGCGTCCCGCGCCGAAGGAGCACCGGCCGCCGCCGGTGTCCGACGAGGGCGACGGCGACCTGCTGATCTTCGCGCAGGCCAAGTCCGCCTGGTTCGTCGGGCACGGCGACGAGGCCGACCTGGAGTGGGCGAGCACCGCCGACACCGGTTGGCAGGCGGCCGAGCAGGCGGCACAGCCGGCCGTGGGCGCGGAGACCAAGGCCGGCCTGCCGAAGCGGGTTCCCCAGGCCAACCTGGTGCCGGGCTCGCCGTTGCGCGAGGAAAGTCCACTGCGGATCATCCGGAACGCGGCCAGCCTCGCCGAGAACACCACCGGATACTTCCGGGGTTGGCGGCGCGGTCAGGAGATCGGCGGCTTCGCCGTCGGCGGTCGTCCGGGCCGCGAGGCGGCCGGCGGCTGGGACTTCACCCGGGACAGCGGGGACCGCGACGAAGACCGGGAGTTCGAGTTCCGGTCCGCGGGCTACCGGTCCTGACCCCGGCTCGCCCGGGTGTTTCATCCCACACCCGGGCAATTTGACGCCGACTCCGGACGGTCGGGAGCATACCCGGCGGACCGTCGGCGGCAGGTGTTCGCCGGGGTGGGAAGGCGATTCCATTGGCTACACCGGCGTTCGACTCCACCGTGCTCACCCGGCGGGGTGTTTTCGCCGCAGCCGGCGCCCTGCTGGCCGCCGGCTGCGCGCCGCAGGGCCAACGGCCGGACGACGGCCCGTCCGGCAGCGCACCCAGCGACCAGGATCTGATCGTCGGTGTGAGCCTGGAACTGACCGGGCGCGGGGCGCTGCTCGGCGGCCCCCAGCGACATGCCCTCGAACTCACCGCGGACTCGCTGAACCGGGCCGGCATCCCGGTCGGCAACCTGGTCCGGTCGGTACGCCTGCAGATCCGGGACAACGGCGGCAACCCGCAGGTCGCCGCCCGCCATGCCGCCGAGTTGACGCGCGCCGGCGCGCAGGCCCTGGTCGGCGGCGTGCTCGCCGAGACCTCCGTCGCCCTGGCCACGGCCGCCCAGCGGCTCAAGACGCCGTTCCTGTCACTGGGCTACGGCGACCGCATCGTGTTGCCCCTCGACGAGCGGACGTTCACCTACAAGCTCACCCCGGACGCCATCGACATGGCCCGTCGCCTGGCGGAGCTGTTCGAGTCCAAGCGGATCCGGCGGGTGTCCCTGCTGGCCGCGGAGGGGCAGCACGGCACTTCAGGCGTGCAGGCGGTGCGGGAGGCGCTCGGCAACAGCACCACCGACCTGGCCCGTACGGTGCGGCTGCCGGCGACCGGTCGTAGTTTCCGCGCCGCCGCGGACCAGGCCGCCGGCGGTAGGCAGGACGGTGTCATCGTGTGGGCCACCGCCCCGGACTCCGCGGCGGCGGCCCGGGCACTGCGGCTGGCCGGCCACAGCGGTCCGATCTTCTTCGACGCCGGCGCGGTCGCCGACGACACCCTGCGGGCGGCGAACGCCACCGCCGTGGAAGGCACGTTCGCGGTGCACCCGGCCTGCCTGGACGTCTCCTCGATCACCCCCACCACGACCGCGCAGCTGGCCCGGCGGGACTTCGTCAACCGCTACACGCAACGGCACGGCGTCAGCCCGGGCTTCGCCCCGTACGCCTCGGACGCGCTCCAGCTCCTCGCCACTTCGGCACGGACGGCCATCAGCCTGGACCGGGGGCGCCTGCGGGCCCTTCTGCAGGCGCAGACCACCGAGGGCATCTCCGGTGGGTACGCGTTCACGGGCCGCCGGCACGGCGGGATGGAGCCCGACTCGCTCGCCATCTACCAGGTCTTCCAGGGCAACTGGACCCGGTACGCCTGACCGTCCCGTCACCGGCCGATCGCGTACCGTGGCCGGGACCGGACAGCGGAAAGCGCCCGGCGGCCTCTCGGCCGCCGGGCGCTTCCGCGTCGGTCAGGCGGGCGCGACGGCCCGCGAGCGCCGCATGGTGAGCACGTACTCGACAAGCGAGATCAGTACGTGCTTCGTGGACTCCCGGTTACGGGCGTCGCACGGCACCACCGGCACGTCGCGGGAGATCGCCAGCGCGTCCCGGACGTCCTGCGGATCGTGGTACTGCATGCCGTCGAAGCAGTTGATGGCCACCAGGTACGGCAGCCGCCGGTGCTCGAAGAAGTCGATGGCGGCGAAGCAGTCGGCGAGCCGCCGGGTGTCGACGAGCACCACCGCGCCGATCGCCCCCCGGACCAGTTCGTCCCACATGAACCAGAACCGCGTCTGACCCGGCGTACCGAACAGGTACAGGATCAGGTCCCGGTCGATCGAGATGCGGCCGAAGTCCATCGCCACCGTGGTCGTCGTCTTGCCCGGCACCTGCCGGGTGTCGTCGACACCCACGCCGGCCGAGGTCATGATCGCCTCGGTGGTCAGCGGCGTGATCTCGGAGACCGAGCCGACCAGCGTCGTCTTGCCGACGCCGAATCCACCGGCGATAACGATCTTCGCCGACGTCACGCGCCCGCTCGGGACCGGCGGCCGGTGCGACATGTCAGAGCCTGCGAAGTCCACTCAGCACCCTCTCCAGCAGTTCAGTGCCCACCGCGTCGTCGGAGTCGTCCAAAATGGTCGGCTCGTGGACCGCGACCAGGCCGTCCGTCGCCATGTCGGCGATGAGCACCCGGGCCACGCCGAGTGGGAGCTGCATCCGCGCCGCGATTTCGGCGAGCGACTGCACACGTCCGTCACACAGCGCGGCGATGTACTGGTGTTCACGACCGTGGCCACCATTGCCAGTGGCAACCGCTCGGCCGCGCACTGTCGTCTCGACGAGCGCCTCCAGGGCGATGTCGAGCCGGGGACGGGTACGACCGCGGGTAACGGCGTACGGCCGGACCAACGCTCCGGTCGGCTCGTCACGATCCGCCATGTCGCCGCTCACCTCCCTCGTACCCGGCACCGGCTCGCCCCGGTGGCATTCGTCGCTGTCGTTGTTGTTCCCGCACCTGACCCACCGGCCAGCGCGTCATTCAGCCCATCATTCCCACAGCCGTGCGCGGCTGCGGCGTGAGGGCGTCGCCCACCCGGTCCACGAGCAGGGCCATCTCGTAGCCGACCTGACCCACGTCGCAGCTGCGCGCGGCCAGCACCGCGAACGACGAGCCGTCCGAGATGGACATCAGGAACAGGAAGCCGTTGTCCATCTCGACGACCGTCTGCAACACCGCCCCGCCCTCGAAGCAGCGTGCCGCGCCCTGGGTGAGGCTGACCAGGCCGGAGGCGATTGCCGCGAGCTGGTCCGCACGGTCCCGCGGGAGGTCACGGGACGAGGCGAGAAGCAGGCCGTCGGCCGAAACCGCGACCGCGTGCGCCACACCGGGCACCCGGTCGGCGAAGTTTGCGAGCAGCCATCCGAGATCCTGCGTACTAGTCATGCTTGTTGCTCCTTCTGCCCGCTACCGGCCTCTGGGCCTGAGCCAGACTGCGAGGACTGCTGCCCGCCCGGAGTGCCCTCCGGGCCGGTCGTGTTGCTGTCGGTGGGGAGGTTGCGGCCGCGCTGCACGCCCCGATGGTAGGCCGAGAGCAGACCCCGCACCGCCTCCGGCGTCCGCCGCTGCACTGCGGCAGTGGGCTTGTCGATGCTGCCGGGCACGAGTTGCGCCATCGGGGTCCGCTTCGGCAGGCCCTTCCGGGTCGTCTCGGCCACCGGCACCTCGGTGGCGGCCGAGGCGGCGCGCCATCCGTCGTCGGCCGCGGTCTGCCACGGGGAGGACTGCTTCGGCGCCGCCGGCTGCCGGGTGGGCAGTCCGCCGGGACGCTCGGGGCGGGTGTTCCCGTTCGCCGCGCCGTTGTCCCTCGGTCCTCCGCCGGCCGTCGGAGTGTGTGCCATCGGCGTGTTACCTGTCGTTGCTGATGTGGGCTGCGTCACCGGCCGGCCGGTGGTGTCCACCTTGGCGAACTGCTGCGTCGCCGCGCCGTTCCCCGCGGTGCCCGGGGCCGCCGGCTCGTCGTTCGACCCGGGGCGGCGGGTACGGAACCACGCCGACTCGAGCTCCCGGAAGATCGGCAGTTCCATCGTCTCGTCCGCGTACCGCTGGCGGTTGCCCGGCTGGGACGGCGTGCTGGGCTGCGGTGCGCGGGGTGCCGGTTGGGGCGCGGCGGGCTGCGCGGACGCCGGCATCTCGGTACGCGGCACCCGGGGCAACTCGGTGGTCATGTCCAGAGCGGGGTTACGCCGCTCCGGCATCGCCGCCGGGGCCGGCTCGGTCGGGGCCACCGGGGGCCAGACCGGCGGGGCGCCCACGCTCGGCGCGGGAGCCGACGACACCGGCCGCGACGGCAGCTGGTTCGCCGGTGGCGCCGAGGTCGGCTGGCCCGCCATCGGCGCGGGTTGACCCATGCCGAGGGCGGCGGGACCCGGGCGGCCCGGGTAGGGGCCACCGGAGACCGGCTGACCGGAGACGGGCGCGGCCGACACGGGACGGCCGGAGTAGGGGTCGCCGGAGACGGGTGCGGCCGACACGGGACGGCCCGGGTACGGGTCTCCCGAGACCGGGGTCGCCGAGACCGGACGGGCCGGCAGCGGCGGGCCGGAGGCCGGGATGCCGGAAGCCGGGATGCCGGAGACCGGCGGCAGCGGCGGGGCCGACACCGGGGGTACCGGCGGTCCGTAGGGTCGCGCCTCCGGGCTGCTCGGCAGTTGCCGCGGGATCATCGGCTGCGGGCCGGTGGTGGTCGGCTCGTCGTCCTCGCCCGGGTTGCGTCGCTGGGGCAGCGGATCGTTGGACTGGCCGTTCGTGGGCCGAGGGCCGAACGCGCTGCCCGCCGGTGGGCCGAAGCCGCCGCCTGCGGTCGGACCGGGCGCACCGTCGGCGGGGGCCGGGTTGGCGCCGGTCAGGTCGGACCAGGCCGGCATGGCCCGGCCGCCGCCGGCGTTGGCCGGGGTGCCCGCGCCGTTGCGCGGCGTCGGGTCGAACGGGCGTCCGCCGAGGGTGACCTGGTTACCGGAGGAACTCGGGTGCGGTCCGGGCGGGGTGTGCGGGCCGTTGCCCAGGGCCGCCAGGGCCCCGAAGACCGGGGTCGGGCCCCCACGCTGCGGGCCGCCCTGCCGGGGGCCGCCGAACTGCGGGCCGCCGAACTGCGGGCCGCCGAACTGCGGGCCGCCCTGCTGCGGGCCGCCCTGCTGCGGGCCGCCCTGCTGCGGGCCACCGAACTGCGGGCCATCCAACTGCTGGCCGGCGGGCGGAAGGGCCGGCATCGGGCCGCTGCGACCGGTGAGGGCGCGCGGCACCAGGACCGAGGTGGGCAGTGCCACCTCGGCGACGGTGCCCCGGTCGGTGCCGGGCCGCAGCTCGACGCGGACGCTGTGCCGGGCGGCCAGCCGCGCGACCACGACCAGGCCCATCATCCGGGAGACCGCCACGTCCACCTGCGGCGGCGTGGCCAGCCGCTCGTTGAGGTCACGGAGCTGCTCGCGGCTGATGCCGATGCCGCGGTCCTCGACGTACAACGAGGCGCGGTCGCCGACCCGCCGGGCCTCCACCATGATCTGGGAGTCCGGCGGGGAGAAGGCGGTGGCGTTGTCGAACAGCTCGGCGACCAGGTGCACCAGGTCGTTGACCGCGTGCGCGGCGACCTCGATGTCCCGGTCGATCATGCCGAACTCGATCCGGGTGTAGTGCTCGACCTCGGACTGGGCGGCGCGGAGCACGTCGATCAGGGCGGCGGGCTCGCGCTGCACGCGGGTCGAGTCGGCACCGGCGAGGACCAGCAGGTTCTCGTCGTTGCGGCGCATCCGGGTGGCCAGGTGGTCCAGCTGGAACAGCTCGGCCAGCCGGTCCGGGTCCTCCTCGCCGCGTTCCAGCCGGTCGAGGTGGCCGATCAGCCGGTCGACCAGGATCTGCGAGCGGCGGGCCAGGTTGACGAACATCGTGGCGACGGACGCCCGCAGGGCGGCCTGCTGGGCGGCGGTGCGGACCGCCTCCAGGTGGACGGCGTTGAACGCCTCGGTCACCTGACCGAACTCGTCCCTGCTGCGTACCGGCAGCGGCTCGGCGATCTGGTTGGCCAGTTGCTCCGGGGAGAGTTGACCTGTCACCTGCGGGTCGCGCAGCCGGGCCACCGCCTGTGGAAGGCCGTACTGGGCCACCGCCAGGGCGCCCTGGCGCAGTTCGCGCAGCGAGCGGGCCATCGAGCGGGCGACCAGGTACGCGAAGAGGATCGCCAGCAGCAGCATGGTGAGCAGCAGGCCGGTTTCGAGGAACACCCGGCGCTGGGTGTCCGAGCGCAGCTGGTCGGCCTGCTGGACCACGTTGCCGTCGAGCCGGGTCTCCACCGAACGGATCAGCTTGCCGTAGGCGACCATGGTCTGGTCCCACTGGTCCGACCCGAACGGCGCGTTGGCCATCGATCCGTTGTTGTTGCTGGAGATGAAGCTGGTGAAGCTGTCGGCCTTGCGGATGTCGGGGCCGGAGACGGTCTGTTCGTAGAACAGCTTGTCGGGCTCGGGGGCGACCGCCTGGAACGTCGCGAGCGACTGCGCCTGGCCGGTGACGCTGGAGATGAACTGCTGGCGGAGCGCGGGGGTGTACTGGTTCTGGGTGATCGCCTGGTGGACGACCAACCGACGCTGGGTCAGGTATTCCTTCTGGCGGGCGACCGCGGCCGACGTACGCATCCGGTCGCTGAGGTCGTTGTCACCGGCGAGCTGGGTGGCCGAGTCGCGGATCGCGAGCAGGTCCTCGACCAGCTGGCCGTACGCCTGGTCAGCGTCGTTGATCTTCAACTTGCCGTTGAGCACCTGACTGCGGGTGGCCGGCAGGTCCTTGAGCTGGGTGTCGATCGTGTCCAGCAGGCCGACGAAGTTGCGCGGCAGGTCGTTGATCTCGCCGCGCTGCCGGAGGTAGGGCGTCTTCGCCTGGTCCACCCGCTGGTTCGACCGGTTGTAGCCCTCCCGGTACTGCGCCCGGGTCTGGAACTCCTTCGCGCCGAGGAAGAGCACGGCACCGACCCGCTCGTCCTGCACCGTGCCGACCAGGTCACCGGAGTAGCCAATCAGGTTGGCCAGGTCGCCCGCCCGGTTGGCGTTGTTGAGCGTCTCCAGGTGGTCGACCAGCCCGCTGGTGCCCACCACGACCGTGGCGATGGTCGGCACGATCATGATCAGACCGAGCTTGGACCAAATCGGCATGTCGCGCAGCCGGCTCATCGGCCGGCGCAGCCGCGACAGGAAAGAGCCCGCCGTCGTTGGCCGTTTGCTCACGTCACCGCCCTCGCATCACCGCGCCCGACGTCGCCTGTGGGCAACGAGGAGCGACCGACCCGGCGGGTCGGACCTCCGAGATTCCATCACGCCGGTCCGTAAAGAGAAAGACCAGGTTGTCCCTCGCCGCAGGTGTGATGAGATGTTGATGCAATTTGATAGCAGTCCGTCTGGCCGGAGTTACTAAAAGTAATGGAACATCCGCATCGCGTTGTCCTCCTCGCGGGCCCCTCCGGGTCCGGAAAGTCCTACATAGCCCAGCGAACCGGACTTCCGGTGCTCTGTTTGGACGACTTCTACAAGAATGGCGACGACCCTACGTGTCCTCGTCGAAACGGGCAGGTGAATTGGGAGTCGCCGCAGTCGTGGGATGCGGACATGGCGGTGGAAACCATCACCCGACTGGCCCGGGAGGGCACGGCCGAAGTGCCGGTTTATGCGATCGGCGCGGACCGTCGGGTGGCCGCCCGGCCATTTGACGTCGACGGATCGCCAATCTTCGTCGCCGAGGGGATCTTCGCGGCCGAGATCGTCGCGGAGTGCCGGCGTCGGGGGGTGCTCGCCGGGGCGTACGCGCTGCGCCGACCGCGCGGCGCGACCTTCCTGCGCCGCCTCGCCCGGGACCTCGCCGAGCAGCGCAAGGCCCCCCGGGTGCTGCTCCGACGCGGGGTGGCGCTGCTGCGCGCGGAACCGGCCGTACTGCGCCGGCAGACCGGGCTGGGCGCCGAGGCGGCCCGGGCCGGTGAGGTGCTGCGCGGGGTGGCCGCCCTGCTCGCCGGCCACCCGCACCAGCCCTGATCAGTCGATCAGCTCGGCGTACGCCGGCTTGATCACCTCGTCGATGATCCGCAGCCGCTCGTCGAACGGGATGAACGCGCTCTTCATCGCGTTGATGGTGAACCACCGGAGTTCCTTCCAGCCGTAGCCGAAGGCCTCCACCAGCAACGCCATCTCCCGCGACATCGAGGTGCCGCTCATCAGCCGGTTGTCGGTGTTCACCGTCACCCGGAAGCGCAGGTCACGCAGCAGCCCGATCGGGTGGTCGGCGATCGAGGCCGCCGCCCCGGTCTGCACGTTCGACGACGGGCACAGCTCCAGCGGGATGCGCTTGTCCCGCACGTACGCGGCCAGCCGGCCCAGCACCGGCGGATTGCCCGGCGTGATGTCGTCGACGATGCGTACCCCGTGGCCGAGCCGGTCCGCCCCGCACCACTGGATCGCCTGCCAGATCGACGGCAGCCCGAACGCCTCACCGGCGTGGATGGTGAAGTGGAAGTTCTCCCGCTGCAGGTACTCGAACGCGTCCAGGTGCCGGGTGGGCGGGAACCCGGCCTCCGCCCCGGCGATGTCGAAGCCGACCACACCGGTGTCCCGGTGCCGCACCGCCAACTCGGCGATCTCCTGCGAACGGGCGGCGTGGCGCATCGCGGTGAGCAGGGTGCCCACCCGGATCGGGGTGCCCGCCTCGGCGGCCAGCGCGCTGCCCTCCCGGAATCCGGTGACCACCGCGTCGACCACCGCGTCCAGCGTCAGGTTCTGCTCCAGGTGCTGCTCCGGGGCGAACCGCACCTCCGCGTAGACCACGCCGTCGGCGGCCAGGTCGAGCGCGCACTCCCGGGCGACCCGGCGCAGCGCGGACGCGGTCTGCATGACCGCCACCGTGTGCGCGAACGTCTCCAGGTAGCGCTCCAGCGAGCCGGAGTTCGCCGCCTCGGTGAACCAGCGGCCAAGCGCCTCCGGGTCGGTGGTGGGCAGTTCGTGGCCGACCTCGGCGGCCAGCTCGACGATCGTCGCCGGCCGCAGGCCGCCGTCGAGGTGATCGTGCAGCAGCGCCTTCGGGACCTTGATGATGTCCTCGTACGAGATTGCGACCATGCTCAGACCCTAGTCACAGGCGTCGGCGGCCCGCCGACGACCGGGCGGGTCAGCGACATCGTGTCCCCGGTCACCGGGTACACCCGAGGCGCCGGTCGGTGGTTAGGGTTCGGGGCATGGACGGACCGCGCCCGCTGGTGGAGCACGCGGCCGGCGCGCGGAGACGGTGGGCCGAGGCGTGGACCCCCGCATCCTGACCCGGCTGCGCTGCCCGGTCTGCGGCGAGCCGCTGGCCGAGGCCACCGCCGGCACCACCCGGGCATTGCGCTGCCCGGGCCGGCACAGCTTCGACACCGCCCGGCAGGGATACGTCAACCTGCTCGCCGGGCGCGCCCCGCACAGCGGGGACAGCCCGGAGATGGTCGCCGCCCGCGCCGACTTCCTCGCCGCCGGGCACTACGACACCGTCGCCGCCGCGCTGGCCGGTGCGGCGGCTCAGGTCGCCGCCGGGGTACGCGGCAACGCGTACCCGCTCGTGGTCGAGCCTGGCGCGGGCACCGGCCGATACCTGGCCGCGGTGCTGGCCGCGCTGCCGGACGCCGTCGGCCTGGCCCTGGACGTCTCCAAGCCGGCACTGCGCCGCGCGGCCCGGGCGCACCCGCGTGCCGCCGCCGCGCTTGCCGACACCTGGCAGCGCCTGCCCCTGGCGGACCGGTCGGCGGCCCTGCTGGTGAACGTGTTCGCGCCGCGCAACGGCCCCGAGTTCCACCGGGTCCTCGACCCGGACGGTGCGCTGCTTGTCGTCACCCCGGCCGCCGACCACCTGGCCGAACTGGTCGAGGCGTTGGGCCTGCTGCGGGTGGACCCGGCCAAGGCCGACCGGGTCGCCGGCAGCCTCGGCGCCCACTTCGTCGAGGAGTCCACCACCGGGCACGTGGCCCGGCCGGCGCTCACCCGTGCCGAGGTCGCCACGCTTGTCGGGATGGGTCCGAGTGCCTGGCACGCCGACCCGGACCGGCTCGCCGCCCGGATCGCCGCGCTGGGAGAGCCGGTGCCGGTCACCGTGTCGGTCCGGCTCGGGGTGCACCGGCCCCGCTGACGGCGCTCAGGTGGACAGGTCGACCTCTTCCCAGCCCGGCGGCTCGCCGTGGTACGGCCCGCGCAGCACCACCGCCCACTCCAGCGCCCACCGGCGCTGGCCGATCGCGTTGGCGTCCACCAGCCCGGGCGGCTGCCGCCCGGCGCGTTCGGCCTCCAGGTACGCCCAGTCCAGGCAGTAGTGCAGGTCGAGCAGGGCGGCGCTGTCGCCGGGGTGCTGCGGGGCGGCCAGGATCCGGGCCCGCCACTGGGCGAACGTCTCCCCCGCCACCAGGTTCGGCATCCGCTCGACCAGCCGCTCGTCCACCGGCACCGTCGGGTCCAGCTCCTTGGTCAGGCCGAGCACCCAGGCCAGCGAGAACAACGCGTCGTGGTGCAGGACGAACGACCGGTGGTCGCCCCGGCCGCCCATCACGAACTGCCACTCCGGCGGCGTCACCATCTCCACCAGGTGCGAGTCGAGCAGCCAGCTCATGGCCGCCTGGGCGGGCATGCCGAAGCAGCGGGCCAGGATCACGTGCAGCACCGCGATCCGCGCCTCGATCTCCCGGGTGGAACGCAGCTCGATCTCGTCGCCCGGCTCCCAGACCAGCGGGAACTGCGGCGGGGGCAGCGGAAGCCCCAGCCGCGACAGCTCGTCGAGGCTGGCCTCACGGACAGCCCTGGGGTCGGGGGCGGGTACGCGCACGGTCAGTCCCTGCCTGTTCGCCTCGGTCGTCGCCGGTGGGTCCCCCTGGCCTGGGAGGATAGCGGCTCCGGCCGGGCCGGCACCATGGCCGGCCCGCTCAGCCGATCCGCTCGATGACAAGCGGCGTGGCGTCCGGCGCGTCGGCGGTCACCCGGACCGCCCGGCGCGCCTCGGCCAGCGCCGCCGGAATCCGGTCGGCGTGTTCGGCGCGCAACTCGAACAGCGGGTCACCGACGCGCACCCGGTCGCCGCGGCGTCTGTGCAGCACCACGCCCGCCGGGACGCTCACCGGGTCCTCCTTGCGGGCCCGGCCGGCGCCGAGCCGCCAGGCGGCCAGCCCGATGGCGTACGCGTCGACCTCGGCCACCCAGCCGTCCTCGTCCGCGGTGACCACCTCGACCTCGGGTGCGGTGGGCATCGGGGCGTCCGGGTCGCCACCCTGGGCCCGGATCATGGTGCGCCAGGCGTCCATCGCCCGCCCGTCGCGCAGCGCGGCCGCCGGGTCGGCATCCGGCAGGCCGGCGGCGTCCAGCATCTCCCGCGCCAGGGCCAGCGTCAGCTCCACCACGTCGGCCGGGCCGCCACCGGCCAGCACCTCCACCGACTCGGTCACCTCAACCGCGTTGCCGACGGCCAGGCCCAGCGGGGTGGTCATGTCGGTGAGCAGGGCGACCGTCCGGACGCCGTGCGCCCCGCCCAGCTCGACCATGGTGCGGGCCAGCTCCCGGGCGTCGTCGGCGTTCTTCATGAACGCGCCGGAGCCGACCTTCACGTCGAGCACCAGCGCGCCGGTGCCCTCGGCGATCTTCTTGCTCATGATCGAGCTGGCGATCAGCGGGATCGCCTCGACGGTGCCGGTGACGTCGCGCAGCGCGTACAGCTTGCGGTCGGCCGGGGCGAGTTTCTCGCCGGCGGCGCAGATCACCGCGCCGACGTCGCGAAGCTGGGCGATGAACTCGTCGTTACGCAGCGCCGCCCGCCAGCCCGGGATCGACTCCAGCTTGTCCAGCGTGCCGCCGGTGTGGCCGAGCCCTCGGCCGGACAGCTGCGGCACGGCCGCGCCGCACGCGGCGACAAGCGGCGTCAACGGCAGCGTGATCTTGTCGCCGACGCCGCCCGTGGAGTGCTTGTCCACGGTCGGCCGGGCCACCGACGACAGGTCCAGCCGCTCTCCGCTGGCGATCATCGCGGCGGTCCACCGGGCGATCTCCGGGCCGGTCATGCCGCGCAGCAGGATCGCCATGGCCAGCGCCGACATCTGCTCGTCGGCGACCAGACCCCTGGTGTACGCGTCGACCACCCAGTCGATCTGCCCGTCGCCCAGCACGCCCCCGTCCCGCTTGGCCCGGATGATGTCGACCGCCGTAAAAGCACTCACCTGTGAGTTCCCATCAGTAATCGCGCGGGGTCCCACCGACCCACGCGCCGTGACCGTCGCGGCTCAACCCCACCGAACCGGAATCTCCGTGGGCGGCTCCCCCTCGCCGGCCCAGAAGATCGCACCCGAGGCGTCCACCACGACCACCCGGTGCGTCCGCGCCGCCCCCCACTCGATCGCCTGGGCCGGGTCGTCCCAGTTCGGGCCCTCCTCCAACACCCCGGTCTCGTCGGCTCCGCCGGTGCCGGCCGACCGCTCCCAGTACGCCGTCCAGACCTGCTGCCCGGCCGACAGGTCGGGGTGCACGAACACCGTGCCCCGACCCCGCCAGGCGGCCAGCCGGTCCGGCACCACAGGCACCCGGTGCTCACCGGTCACCGCCTCGATGTCGGCCACGTCGAACGCGTGCGGCAGCAGCTCGGCCATCCGCAGCGGCCCGCCCTGCGCCTCGACCAGGCACTCCGGCCCGCCCTGCTCCCACAGCAGCTGCCGGCACCGGCCGCACGGCATCAGCGGCTCGCCGGTGGCGTCGACGCAGGACAGCGCCACGAGCCGGCCACCGCCGGTGGCGTGCAGCGAGGAGATCACGCCGCACTCGGCGCAGAGCGTGACGCCGTAGCCGGCGTTCTCCACGTTGCACCCGACCACGATCCGGCCGTCGTCGACCAGCCCGGCGGCCCCGACGGGGAACTTCGAGTACGGCACGTAGGCGTGCCGCATGGCCTCGGTGGCGGCGACGCGCAGCCGCTCCCAGTCGATCTCGCTCATCCCGTCATTCTGCCGTATGGCCCTTGAGCGGCGACAACGGAGCGTCACCGACGACGGTGGCGGGCGGCCCCCGGCCCGGGGGGGCCCCCCCCGCGGGGGGGTCCGGGGGGTCCGCGCGGGCCGCCCGGAATTGTGGCGGGGGGGGGGGGGGTTGAAAACAAAAGCGCGGG
>NZ_JBNCKZ010000002.1:393552-536128 GCF_049841795.1 Micromonospora sp. DT31
CCACCGCCCCCGCCCCCCCCACACGCCCCCCGCCCCGCCGCGGGCGGCCCCCCCCCGGCGCGGCGGCCCGCCGCCACCGTGGGTGCGATCCGTGAGGTCCGCCGGTCAGCCCTTGATGTACGGCTTGCCGTCGGCAGCCGGCGCCCGGACCTTGCCGACCAGCCCGGCCACCGCCAGGATCGTCGCCAGGTAGGGCAGCATCGCCAGGAACTGGCTCGGGATGCTGCTGCCGATCGCGCCGAGGTAGGTGGCGAGCTGGTCGGCGAAGCCGAAGAACAGCGCCGCGAGCAGCGCACCGGTCGGGCTCCACCGGCCGAAGATCAGCGCCGCCAGGGCGATGAAGCCCTTGCCGCCGATCATGTTCTTGGTGAACGAGTAGAGAGCCAACGTGTACGACGCGCCACCGATCCCGGCGACCATGCCGGCGAGGATGACGTTGCGGTAGCGCAGCCGCAGCACCTTCACGCCGAGCGTGTCGGCGGCGGTCGGGTGCTCACCCACCGCCCGGGTCCGCAGGCCCCACCGGGTCCGGGTCAGCGCCAGGTGGATGACAAGCACCAGCAGCAGGCCCAGGTAGAGGAAGATGTTGCCGCGGAACAACGCCGGACCGATCAGCGGGAGGTCCGACAGCGACGGGATCTCCCAACCACCGAAGATCGGGAGCGTCAGCGACGGGAACTCCCAGTTGCCGAACCGGGGCGCGCTGTTGTACTTCTCGGCGTCACTCTGCATCAGCCGCTCGTAGAGGAAGCCGGTGATGCCGACCGCCAGCAGGTTGAGCACGATGCCCATGACCACCTGGTCGACCAGGTAGCGGATGGAGAACACGGCCAGCAGCACCGAGATGGACGCGCCGCCGATCGCGGCGGCCACCAGGCCCACCCAGACGCTGCCGGACATGCTGCCGAACAGCGCGCCGGAGAAGGCGCCCATCAGGAGCTGGCCCTCGATTGCCACGTTGACCACGCCGGAACGCTCGCACAGCACACCGGCCAACGCGCCGAAGATCAGCGGCAGGGCGAGGATGAACGTGCCCCGGACCACGTTGACGAGCGGCATGAAGTTGCGGCCCTCGGGGGCTGCGGACACCTGCCAGCACAGGAAGCTCAGCACGAACGCGACCAGGCCGGCACCGAGCAGCAGCGCGAACCAGCGCTTGGGCGCACCGGCCAGCAACGCGGCGCCGACCGCGATGGTGATCACCCCGAACAGGATCGCGCCGAAGGTGCCGTTGATCTCCAGGGCGGCACCGCCCTCGGTCTCGCTGAGCGTGAACCGCGCGTGCTGGTCGGTCGCGAGCGCGCCGAACAGCACCGCCGCGAGCACACCGAGCGCCAGCAGAGCCACACCGATCTTGCGGTTGCGCGTCCAGAAACCCTCGTCGACCGCGGTGACGGCGACCTCGGGGACAGCCGTGGTGGACATGCTCACCAGCCCTTCGCGAGGCTCGTCTGCAACCGGGCGGCACGGGCCGCCCGGAGCTGGAAGATCGTCTTCACCAGGGCGGGCGCGGCGATGAAGATGACGATGAGCGCCTGCAGCACCGTGACCAGTTCCAGCGAGATCCCGGAGTACGACTGCATCCGGTTGCCGCCGGCCTGGAGCGCGCCGAACAGCAGCGCGGCCAGCAGCACGCCCCACGGCTTCACCCGGCCGAGCAACGCGACCAGGATGCCGTCGAAGCCGATCTGCGCGATCACCAGCGGGGTGAGCGCGTTGGCGGTGGTACCGAGCACCATCGTCGAGCCGCCGAGGCCGGCCAGCATGCCGGCCGTCGCCATCACCAGGACGTACGTCCTGGTCACGCTGATGCCGGCGGTGCGGGCGGCGTCCGGGTTGGCACCCACCGCGCGCAGTTCGAAGCCGAGCGTGGAGCGGTTGAGCAGCCAGGCGATGAACCAGGTGGCCAGCACCGCCAGCAGGATGCCGGCGTGCACCCGCAGGTCGGCGCCGAACAGCCGGGGCAACTGGGCCGAGGAGTCGACAGGCCTGCTGATCGCGTCCGCCCGGCTCGGGTTCTGCACCCCGCTCTGGACGATGATCCAGGACAGGAAGTAGACCGCCACGTAGTTGAGCATGATCGTGTTGATCACCTCGTGGGCGCCGGCGCGGGCCTTGAGGATGCCGGGGATGAAGCCCCACAGCGCACCGCCGAGCGCGCCGGCGATCAGCGCCACCAGCAGGTGCACCAGGGGCGGCAGCGGCAGCGCGAAACCGGCCACGGCGGCCAGGATGACGCCGATGGTCGCCTGACCCTGGGCGCCGATGTTGAACAGGCCGCCGCGGAACGCCAGCGCCACCGACAGGCCGGTGAAGACCAGCGGCGCGGTGTAGGTGAGCGTCTCCGAGATCGGGCTCATCGCGGCGGTGAAACCGACCGCGTCCGGGTCGAAGACCGCGCCCTTGAACAGGTTGGCGTACGCCTCGCTGACCACGGTCCAGCTCGCGTCGAGCGCGTCGGTGGGGCGGGCGGTGATGTAGCTGTAGGTGGCGAGCACCTCCGGGTCGGACACGATGATCAGCACCGCGCCCACCACCATGGCCAGCACCACCGCGAGCGCGGTCACCATGACCGTGTTGGCGGCCCAGAAGTTCTCCAGGAAGAGCCTGCCCATGCTCGGGGCGGGCTCCGGCGCCGTGGCGGTGGCGGGCACCGTCTGCTCGCGGTCGCCGGCCGGCTGCGTCGGCGTGGCCCGGGCCTCGGTGAGTGACTCCTGCGCCTCGGTCGCCGGTTCCTTGTCCGGCGATCCCGAGACGGGGTTCGGGTTGGTCATGCCTTGTCCTCGTTGCCAGGGCCGTCAGCGGTCGGGGTGTCGGCGTCCGGGGCTGCGGCCTCCGGGGTGATGCCCGCCATCAGCAGGCCGATCTCCTCGCGCGGGGTGTCCGGGCCCACGATGCCGATGATCCGACCCCGGTACATCACCGCGATCCGGTCGGCCAGGCCGATCACCTCGTCCAGCTCGCTGGAAACCACCACGACGGCGGTGCCGATGTCCCGCTCGCGGATCACCCGGCTGTGGATGAACTCGATCGAACCGACGTCCACGCCCCGGGTCGGCTGGGCGGCGATGAGGAGCTTCAGCGGGCGGGACAGCTCCCGCGCCACGATCACCTTCTGCTGGTTGCCGCCGGAGAGCGTGCCGACCGCCGCGTCGGCCGAGGAGGTGCGGATGTCGAACTGCGCGATCCGCTCCCCCGCCGACGTCGCGATGGCGTCCGGCTTCAGCGACAGGCCCTTGCCGAACGGCGGCCGGTCGTAGATGTCCAGCACCAGGTTCTCCGCCACGGAGAACTCCTTGACCAGACCGTCGACGCTGCGGTCCTCCGGCACGTAGCCGACACCGGCGTGCAGCACCTTCTTGGTCGACCAGCCGTGCACCGACTCGCCGTCGAGGCTGACCGTGCCGGCGAGCGTCGGGCGCAGGCCCATGATCGCCTCGATCAGCTCGGTCTGGCCGTTGCCCTGCACGCCCGCGACGCCCAGCACCTCACCGGCGTGCACGGTCAGGTCCACGCCGTCGACCGCGCGTACCTGCCGGTCGTCGTCGACCACCAGGCCGGCGACCTCCAGGATCGGCCTGCCGGGCCGGGCCGGGTTCTTGTCCACGGTCAGCCGTACGCTGCGTCCCACCATCAGCGCGGCCAGCTCGTCGCGGCTGGCGCTCGGCTCGGCGGTGCCGACCGTCCTCCCGCGCCGGATCACCGTGATCCGGTCGGCGATGGCCTTCACCTCGCCCAGCTTGTGGGTGATGAACACGATCGACTTGCCGGCGGCCTTGAGCGACCGCATGACCGTGAGCAGTTCCTCGGTCTCCTGCGGGGTGAGCACGGCCGTCGGCTCGTCCAGGATCAGCAGGTCGACGTCGCGGGTCAGCGCCTTGACGATCTCCACTCGCTGTTGGAGGCCGACCGGCAGGTTCTCGATCACCGCGTCCGGGTCGACCCGCAGGTTGTACCGCTCGGAGACCTCGGCGACCTCGCGCCGGGCCCGCCGACGGTCGAGGACGCCGAGCGGCCCCTTGACCTGCTCGGCGCCGAGCATCACGTTCTCGGCCACGGTGAACACCGGCACCAGCATGAAGTGCTGGTGCACCATGCCGATCCCGGCGGCGATCGCGTCCGACGGGCCCTTCAGCTTCAGCGGCGTGCCGTCGACCAGGATTTCGCCCTCGTCGGGCTGGTAGAGCCCGTAGAGCACGTTCATCAGGGTCGACTTGCCGGCGCCGTTCTCGCCGAGCAGGGCGTGGATCTCTCCAGGCTCCACCGTCAGATCGATGTGGTCGTTGGCGACCAGGTCACCGAACCGTTTGGTGATGCCGCGCAGTTCGAGTCTCAGCGCAACCTCCTGGAGTGCGAGCGATGGTGCAGCGTAGCGACCGCTGCGCCGCCACCGCGCCGGGTGGGGGGGGTATCGGGGGTGTGTTCACGGTGACCGGCCGCCCCGCGGCGTGAGGTCGGAACCCCGTGCGCCCGGGACGGCCGGATCGTCATACCTGGTGCTCGCCGGCCCCCGCTGCCGATGATCGCACTGCGGCGGCCGGCGGGGCGGTCACTTGGTCGGCTGGGCCTTCGACGTGACGGTGATGGCGCCGGAGGCGATCTCCGACTTGATCGTCTCGACCTCGGCCTTCAGGTCCGTCGGGACCTTGCTGTCGAAGTCGTGGTACTTCGCGATCGAGACGCCGTCGTTGTCCAGCGTGCCCACGAAGCCCGGCTTGGCCTGGAGCTTCTCGCCGGCGGCGGCCTTCAGCACGGCCTCCTTGACCGCACCTGGGATGTTCTTGACCACGGTGGTCAGGATCGCGGAGCAGTCCGGGGTGCTCTCGCAGCCGTCGATGTCCACCCAGACGACCGAGTACTTGCCGCCCGAGGCCTTGGCGGCGGCGGTGGTGCCGAGACCGGCGCCACCGGCGACCGGCATCACGATGTCGGCGCCCTGGGCGACCAGCGCGTCGGAAACCTTCTTGCCCTCGTCCTGCTTCTCGAACGAGTTCGAGAAGGAGCCCTTCTGGGCGGCCTTGTCCCAACCCAGGACCTGGACGTTCTTGCTCTTGGTCTTGTTGTAGTACGCCACGCCGTCGGCGAAGCCGTCCATGAAGATGGTGACCGGCGCGATCGGAACGGCGCCGTAGGTGCCCACCTTGCCGGTCTTGGACATCCCGGCGGCCAGGTAGCCGGCCTGGAACGCGGCCTGCGCGGTGTCGAACTGCATCGGGTAGACGTTGCTGACACCCGGGTTGGCGTCGACGACCCCGAACTGCTGGTTCGGGTTCTTCTCACCCGCCGCCTTGACCGCGTCCGACATCAGGCCGCCGACGGCCAGGATGAAGTCGCACTTCTGGTTGACGAACCCGGTCAGGTTGACCTCGTAGTCCGCCTCGGCCTTCGACTGGACGTTCTTGATGTCGATGTTGCTGTTCTCGTCCTTCGCCTGCTGAAGACCCTTCCAGGCCGAGGCGTTGAAGGACTTGTCGTCGATGCCGCCGACGTCGGTCACCATGCAGGCGCTGTACTTCTTGCCGCCGTCGCCGGCGTTGTTGTCGTCATCGGGAGCCTCACCACATGCGGTGGCGCCCAGTACGAGGCCACCTGCCACGAAGGCGGAGGCGATCCGCATCCCACGCACAGAGCGCAAGACGTCTCCTTCCCATTGCCCACCGCGCATACGCGACGGGCAGCCCTTGCGCCGGCCTGCGGAGTGCCGCCGGCGTCCCACGTTACGGACGGGAGCGTACGCGCGCGCCCACCCACCGGCCGCCAATCGTGCACGACTGTTGAACGTCCGTTATCCCGACGTAACCCGGGGGTGCGGCAGATCACTAATCGTGCTGGTAAACCGGTGTGCAGGTGTCGCGAACGTCCGTTTGCTCAGGTCTTACGGTTGACTGGCGGCTTAGCGCCAGAACACCGCGACTGCCGCGTTGACCAGGGTCAAACCGACGATCGCGAGGAAGTGACCGCGGTTCACGGACTCCCGCTTACGGGAGAAGAAGACCATGACAAAGATCAGCAGCGCGAGCACCAACTTGGTAACAAGCTTCGCGGGGTGCGGCTCGTCGCCGTCGCGCAGCGGCGCGGACAGCCCGATGCCGGTGACGACCTGGATCACCGAACCCCACAGCATGGCCGCGTTGATCCGCAGCCGGCCGGTGACGTACTGGGCGATCCCGCCGCCGAGCAGCAGCGCGAAGCCGATCAGATGGACGTAGAGAAGAATCAGTCGAAGAGCTTCCACGCGAACCATCCTCCCTCATCAACGACGCTTCGTAGTAGTGACCCCGCCGACCTGCTGTCATACCGTGACCTCGCCCGGCGGCCGGCGGCCGGCGGCCGCCGGCCGCCGGGCGCGCCGCTCACCCCAGCCGCCAGACCTGGAACGTGGGGCCGTCGCCGGAGACGGTCACCGTGCCGTCGGCGTCCGGACGCAGCGCGGGCGCGCCCCCGTAGACGTTCTCGCCGGCCGGCAGCCCGGTCAGCCGCACCGGGGCGCCGGGCGCACGCCGGGCCAGCACCAGCACCGTCCCGGTCGGCGCCTCCCGCAGGAAGACGAGCGTGTCCGGGTCCGCGTGCACCCACCGCAGGCCGCCGTCCCGCAGCGCCGGCTCCCCGCGACGCAACGCCAGCAGCGACCGGTACGCGTCGAACGTGCGCATGTCCCAGTCCTGCGGCCGGTGCCACGGCATCGGGGTACGCGAACCCTCCCCGTTCGTGCCGGTCAGACCCAGTTCGTCCCCGGCGAAGACCACGGGTGTGCCGGGCATGGTGGCGAGCAGTCCGGCGGCCACCTCCTGCCGGTCCGCGTCGCCCACCACGGTGCGGATCCGGGCCGAGTCGTGCGAGCCGAGCAGCTGCCACGAGTGGGTGTACGACCGCCAGGACACCAGCGACCGGTAGGTGTTCATGGTGGCGAGCACCGCGTTCGCGTCCCGCCGCCGCACCCCGCCCGGGGTGCCGAGGAAGTTCGGCACCGGGTCGTCGCCGTGCCGCAGCCAGGACCACACCGGGTCGGTGAAACCGACGTAGTTCATCGTGCCGTGCCAGCCGTCGCGGTCCAGGTCACCTGTGTGGTCGTGACCGTGCTCGGCGAGCAGCAGGCCGTCCGGGCGGATCTGCGCCACCGCCTCGCGCAGCAGCCGCGCCACCTCGTGGGTGTACGCGTCCGCGCCCCGCCGCCCGGTCATGTTCGCCACGTCGACCCGCCAGCCGTCCAGCCCGTACGGCGGGCGCAGCCAGCGGCGCACCAGCGAGTCCTCGGCGGTGGCGAAGCGGCGGCGCAGTTCCGCGCTGCCCCAGTTGAGCTTCGGCAGCGACTTCACGCCGTTCCACGACTCGTAGTCCCCGCCGTCCAGGTCGAAGTAGTACAGCTCCCGTTCCGGCGCGGCCACGTCGGCCACGGCGGCGGTGAACCAGTGGTGGGCGTCGCCGGTGTGGTTGCTGGTGATGTCGCCGAGCAGCCGCCAACCCCGGGCGTGCACCGCGTCGGAGAGCCGGGCCAGCGCCGCGTCCCCGCCGAGCAGCGGGTCGACGGTGTCGAAGCTCGACGCGTCGTACCTGTGGTTGGAGCGGGCCGGGAAGATCGGCGTGAGGTAGACGGTGTTGACCCCGAGCCGGTCCAGGTGGTCCAGGTGGGCGGTGACGCCGTCGAGGTCGCCGCCGTAGAACTGGCGGGGGGTCTGCGGGCCGTGACCGATCACCGGGGTGTCCCAGTCGCATCCGACGGCCCAGTCCGGCAGGGTGCGCCCGTCGGCGGCGGCCGAGCGGGCGAACCGGTCCGGGAAGATCTGGTAGATCACCGCGTCCCGCGCCCAGGCCGGCGGCGGGGCGTAGCTGACCAGCTTGAAGTCGCCGTGGTCGGGCACGTCGTGGTCGGCCAGGCCGGCCGCGTTCAGCCAGCGGCCGCCGGCGTCGCCGTCAAGCAGGAACCGGTAGTTGCTGACCGGGTTGCGGACCTCGACGTCGGCCCGCCACCACACCTCACCGTCCGCGGTGCGGTCGATCCGCGCCTCGGCGAAGCGCGGCTCCCCGTCGCCCGTGGTGCGTACGTGCACCTGGTGGACACCGGCGTCGGCCGGGACCCGGACGAGGACGGGAACGATCTGGCCGAGCGCGGGTTCCTGCTCGGGCACGTAGGTGGCGGAGCCGTCGTGGTGGGGCTGGAGGGACATGATGCGGCCTTTCGCGTCGTACCGACAGAGAGTGGGCGGGCGACCGCCGCGGTCGGTCTCCCGACCACGGCGGTCCCGCCCGCAAACCGCTCCGGTGCACGCCGACACGACGCCCTTGCCGCAGCGTGAGCCGAGGAGGCTCAGCCCTTGACCGCTCCGGAGGTGAGCCCGGAGACGATGTAGCGCTGGAGCAGTTGGAACACCAGCACCGTGGGGATCGCGGTGAGCAGGGTGCCCGCCGCGAACATCCCGAAGTTGTTGTTGCGCTCGCCGGCCACCAGGCCGTACATGCCGACCGCGAGGGTCTTGGCCTCGGGCTCGGTGAGGAACACGTTGGCGATGATGAACTCGTTGATCGACCCGATGAACGCGAGCAGACCGGTCACCGCCAGGATCGGCGCCACCAGCGGCAGCATGATCCGGAAGAAGATCTGCACGTGCGAGGCCCCGTCCATGGTCGCCGACTCGTCCAGTTCCTTCGGCAGGGTGTCGAAGAAACCCTTCATCAACCAGGTGTTCGCGCCCAGCGCGCCGCCCATGTAGAGCAGGAACAGACCCCACGGGGTGTTGAACCCGATCGACGGGTACAGGTCGGTGAGCGTGGTGAAGATCAGGAAAATCGCCACGATCGCCAGGAACTGCGGGAACATCTGGATCAACAGCAGCGCGAGCAGGCCGACCCGGCGGCCGGCGAAGCGCATCCGGGAGAACGCGTACGCCGCCAGCGACGACAGGAAGATCGACGCGAAGCTGGCCACGCCCGCCAGCAGCAGCGAGTTGAGGAACCAGTGGCCGAACGCGGTGTTGTCGAACAGGTTGGTGAAGTTCTCCAGCGACATCCCGGTCGGCAGCAACTCCGTGGAGGACAGCGTGCCCAGGGGGTTGAACGCCGCCGAGATCACGAACAGGATCGGGAAGAGGCTGAAGGCGACCGCCAGCACCCCGACCACGTGTCGCCAGCCCACCTGGGCGAACCAGCGGCGACGCGAGCGGCGGGCCGGGTTGCGCCCGACCCGGCGGTTCCCGGCCGCCGGGGTTTCCGCGATGCTTGTCACGAGTACACCTCCTCCTGCTGGCGGGTCCGCCGGAAGCTGATCGCCGACACCGTCGCCACGATCGCGAAGATGAAGATCGAGACGGTGGCGGCCAGGCCGAACTCGGCGCCCTGGGCGCCGAACGCGAGCCGGTACGTGTAGGTGATCAGCAGGTCGGTGGCCCCGTTCCTCGGGTTGTCCGGCGCGAACGGACCACCTTCGGTGGTGAACAGGATCGCGTTGACGTTGTTGAAGTTGAACGCGAACGACGCGATCAGCAGCGGCGAGAGCGCGACCAGCAGCAGTGGCAGGGTGACCGCCCGGAACGACTGCCAGGGCGACGCGCCGTCGACCGAGGTGGCCTCGGTCAGTTCCCGGGGGATGGCCTGCAACGCGCCGGTGGCGACCAGGAACATGTACGGGTAGCCGAGCCACGACTGCACCAGCAGCACCGCGATCCGGGCCGACCAGGAGCCGCCGAACCAGTCGACGTTCAACCCGAACAGGTTGTTGAGCAGGCCGAAGTCGGTGTTGAACATGTCCCGCCAGATCAGCAGCATCGCGAACGACGGCATGGCGTACGGCAGGATCAGCAGCACCCGGTAGAGGTTGGTGCCCCGCATCCGGGGTGAGTGCAACGCCAGCGCGATGGCCATGCCGAGCAGGAACGTCAGCCCGGTGGAGCCGATCGCGAAGGCGAAGTTCCAGGCCAGCGTGCCGAAGAACGGCCCGGAGATGTTCGGGTCGGTGAGCACGGTGGCGAAGTTCTTCAGGCCGACGTTCACCTTCCAGCCCTGGGTGAGCCGCTCGCCGTCGGCGGCGACGAAGGAGCCGGTCTGCTCGTCGGCGACCCAGGTCTTGCCGGTCTCGTTGTCCTTGATGCAGTCGCACCCGGCGTCGTAGGCGCGGGCGGCCTTGCCCTCGTAGGCCCGGGTGAGGCCGTTGGAGCGGATGGCGCCGTCGTCGGTGGGCACGATCAGCGCGGTGACGGCGTCGCTGCGACCGCTGGCCTGGCCGATGTTCAGCACGGTGTAGCCGTCCGCGGCGGTGATCTTGCCGCTGAGGCTGCTGACCGTGACGTCGGCCGCGTCGAGCGTGCGCAGCCCGTCGGCGTCCCCGGCGAAGACCTCCTTGGTCTTCGGGTCGCTGAGCAGGAAGACGAGGGCGCCGCTCGCCGGGTCGCCCTTGGTGGCGACGGTGAGGGCGTACTCGGTCGAGCCGGGGACCTGCTTCACCGAGGAGGTCTGGATGGCGACGATCGCGTCGTCCTTGCTGCCGCGGTGACCGTCGCCGAAGTTCGTGAACGCGGTGCTCGCCGTGTAGAGCACCGGGAAGACCTGGAAGGCGATCAGGAACAGCGTGCCGGGGACCAGGTATTTGCCCGGGATGTGCCGGCGGGTCAGGTAGAGGTAGAACAGCCCGGCGGTGGTGGCCACCAGGATGCCCAGCCCGATCCACTGCTCGGCGTCGATGAGCGGGAACGCCGCCCAGATCGCGATCCCGGCCACCAGGCCGAGCAGGAGCACCTTGACGACCAGGCCGGTCGCGGTGATCGGCGCGTCGTGCCGCGCGGTACGGGATGTGCGCGGGAGCCCTGGCTGAACGGGCTCCCGGCCCGGGGTCCCTGTGGACCCCGGGCCGGACAGCGGCGCGTTCATTACTTGATCTGACCCTGGATGGTCTTGCCGGCGGACGTGATCGTCTTGGCCGGGTCGGCCCCGCCGATGATGGCGGCCTCGGCCTTGCCGAACGGGTCCCAGATCGCGGCCATGGCCGGGATCGCCGGGAGCGCCTGGCCGTTCTTGCCGGCCTCGGAGAACTTCGCCAGGTCCGGGTCCTCGCCCTTGACCTGGTCGAACGCGGCGGTCAGCGCCGGCGGGCGCGGCTCGGCCTTGTACAGCGCGACGGCCAGCTCGGGCTTGGTCACGTAGTTGGTGACGAACTCCTGGGCCAGGGCCTTGTTCTTGCCCTTGGCGGCGACGTAGAACGCCTGGACGCCCACGAACGGCTGGGCCTCCTTGGCGCCGGCGAAGCCGGGGACCGGGGAGATGTCGTAGGAGATGTTGGCCTTCTTGGCGTCGGCGACGGCCCACGGGCCGGACACCAGGTAGGCGCATTTCTTGCTGGTGAAGGTGGAGATGGCGTTCTCCGGGGTGATGGAACGCTTCAGCGCGCCGTCGCCCTTCTCACCGAGCTTCGCGATCTTCTGGAACGCGGCGATCGACTCCGGCTTGCCCACGCCCAGGTCCTTCGGGTCGTAGTCGCCGTTGGCGGTGGTGCCGAACAGGTAGCCGCCGCCGGAGGTGTACAGCGGGTAGATGTGGTACGCGTCGCCGTTCTGGCCGGACTGGAGGCAGAGGATCTCGCTGGCCTTCTTCTCGGCCTTGAGCTTCTTGCCGGCGGCGACCAGGTCCTCGATCGTCTTCGGCGCCTCGGGGGCCAGCTCGGTGTTGCGGATCAGCGCCACGTTCTCGGTGGCGTAGGGCACGCCGTAGAGCTGGCCGTTGAAGGTGACGGCCTTGATCGCGGTCTCGTTGAAGCCGGACTTCTGCTCGGCGGGGAGCTGCACCGGGTCGATGGCGCCGTTCTGCACCATGTTGCCGATCCAGTCGTGCGCGCCGACCACGACGTCCGGGCCGCTGCCCTGCTGGGAGGCGGTGACGAAGTTGGTCTGCAGGTCCTTGGAGACGGCCTGGACCTCGACGGTCACGCCGTTCTCCTTGCCGAACTCCTCGGCGAACGGCTTGAGGGCGGCGGTGCGCTTGTCGTCGGCCCAGATGACCAGCTTGCCACCGGTCGCCTTGGCGGACTCGCCGGCGGCCGGCTCGTCGCTGCCGCTGTCACCACAGCCGGACGCGGCGAGCGCCAGGCCGAGGACGGCGACCACACCCGCGGTACGGATGCGCATCGGTACTCCTGTCGTCATGGCGGCCCGCCGGGGGAATGGCGGTCGCCAGTGGGAACCTCTGAAAAATCTTGCTGCCCGGCGCCCGGGTGCTGCGCCGCTGCTCTCGCGTGTTGCGGGGACGTTAGCAAGAGGTTGCAGAGGATGGAAGGGCTTGCAGAAGTGTACGCAAGACTTTGCCGTTGGGCTAAAGTGCCGCACATGCGCGCTCGACTGTCCGACATCGCCCTACAGGCCGAAGTCAGCGAGGCCACGGTGTCGCGGGTGCTCAACGACCGCCCCGGTGTCGCCCCGGAGACCCGGCAGGCCGTCCTCACCGCCCTCGACGTGCTCGGCTACGAGCGCCCGGCCCGGCTGCGCAAGCGCAGCGCCGGGCTGGTCGGCCTCGTGGTGCCGGAGCTGGACAACCCGATCTTCCCGGCGTTCGCCCAGATCATCGAGTCCGCGCTCGCCCCGACCGGCTACACGCCCGTGCTGTGCACCCAGACGCCGGGCGGCGTCCGCGAGGACGAGTACGTGGAGATGCTGCTGGACCGGCAGGTCTCCGGCATCGTCTTCGTCTCCGGCCTGCACGCCGACACCGCCGCCGACCACGACCGGTACCGCACCCTGCTGGCCCGCCCGCTGCCGATCGTCATGATCAACGGGTACGCCCCGGGGATCCCGGCGCCGTTCGTCTCCTGCGACGACCGCGAGTCCGCCGAACTCGCCGTCGCCCACCTGGTCGCGCTCGGGCACACCCGGATCGGCCTGATCACCGGCCCGGACCGGTTCGTCCCGGTGCAGCGCAAGGTGGCCGGCTACAAGGCCGCGATGCGACGCCTCACCGACGTGACCGACGACGAGATGGCCGAGCTGACCGAGCTGTCGCTGTTCGGCGTGGAGGGCGGCGAGGCCGCCGCCGGCCGGCTCCTGGAACGCGGCGTCACCGGCCTGGTCTGCGGCTCCGACCTGATGGCGCTCGGCGCGATCCGGGCGGCCCGCCAGCGCGACCTGTCGGTGCCGGACGACATCTCCGTGGTCGGCTACGACGACTCCCCGCTGATGGCCTTCACCGACCCGCCGCTGACCACGGTCCGCCAGCCGGTCGCCGCGATGGCGGTGGCGGCGGTGCGGGCCCTGGTCGACGAGATCAACGGCCACCCGTCACCGAACTCGGAGTACCTGTTCCGCCCGGAGCTCGTGGTACGCGGCTCCACCGCCGTCCTGCGCCCCGCCACTACCCCCACCCGCCAGCGCCCCGCCCCCTCCTCCCTCCCCGTCCCCGCCTGACCCCCTCCCCGCCTGACCCCCGCCCCAGCTCGCACCGGCGATCTTGCCCTTTCCGCCCCGGCGAAAGGGATTAATCACCCAGATCGAGGGCGGCAACTGCAAAGGTCGCGGAAGGAGAGGGCTGGTCACGGCAGGGTGAGGGTGACGGGCGTCATTTCTTGCGCAAGAAATGCTTGACTCTTGCAGCGATGGGGCGGCATGCTGCTCGGGCACCCTGCGCTGCCACCAGAAACGGGAACCGTCACCGATGACCTTCACCCCCACCCCGGCCACCGACGACGACTGGTGGCGGTCCGCGGTCGTCTACCAGGTCTACGTCCGCAGCTTCGCCGACGCGAACGGCGACGGCATCGGTGACCTGCGGGGCATCCGGCAGCGCCTGCCCTACCTGCGCGACCTCGGTGTCGACGCGCTCTGGCTGACGCCGTTCTACACCTCGCCGCAGGTCGACGCCGGCTACGACGTCGCCGACTACCGGGACGTCGACCCGCTGTTCGGCAACCTGGCCGACTTCGACGAGATGATCACCGACGCGCACGGGCTGGGCCTGCGGATCATCGTCGACCTGGTGCCCAACCACACCTCCGACGCGCACCCCTGGTTCACCGCCGCGCTCGCCGCCGGCCCGGGTTCGCCCGAACGCGAGCGCTACCTGTTCGCCGACGGCAGGGGCGAGCACGGCGAGCTGCCCCCCAACGACTGGGAGAGCATCTTCGGCGGCCCGGCCTGGACGCGGGTGGCCGACGGGCAGTGGTACCTGCACCTGTTCGACCCGGCGCAGCCCGACCTGAACTGGCGTCACCCCGAGGTACGCGCCGAGTTCGAGGACGTCCTGCGCTTCTGGCTGGACCGCGGCGTGGACGGCTTCCGGATCGACGTGGCGCACGGGATGATCAAGGCGGAGGGCCTGCCGGACGTCGGGTTCAGCTCGATGACCACCGGCCAACGCCAGTCCGAGATGCTGGGCAAGGCCCGGCTGCCCTACTTCGACCAGGACGAGGTGCACGACATCTACCGCGCCTGGCGGCCGATCCTGGACAGCTACCCGGGCGGGCGGATGGCGGTGGCCGAGGCGTGGGCCGAGACCCCGCAGCGACTGGCCCGCTACATCGGCCCGGACGAGCTGCACCAGGCCTTCAGCTTCGACTTCCTGGACGCCACCTGGTCGGCCGACTCCTTCCGCAAGGTGATCGACACCGCGCTGGCCGAGGCGACAGTCGTGGGGGCGCCCACCACCTGGGTGCTCTCCAACCACGACCGGCAGCGGCACGTCACCCGGTACGGCGACGGCGAGGCCGGGCTGCGCCGGGCCCGCGCCGCCGCACTGCTGATGCTGGCGCTGCCCGGCTGCGCCTACCTCTACCAGGGCGAGGAACTCGGCCTGCCGGAGGTGCTGGACCTGCCCGACGAGTTGCGCCAGGACCCGTCGTTCCGGCGTACCGGGGAGAG
The DNA here is from genome assembly GCF_049841795.1 of Micromonospora sp. DT31. NCBI lineage: Bacteria > Bacillati > Actinomycetota > Actinomycetes > Micromonosporales > Micromonosporaceae > Micromonospora > Micromonospora sp. DT31. The sequence goes on from NZ_JBNCKZ010000002.1 coordinate 408,378, forward strand.
CCGGGACGGCTGCCGGGTGCCGATCCCGTGGAGCGGTGAGCTGGCCCCGTACGGCTTCGGGCCGGCCGGCAGCGAGTCGAGCTGGCTGCCCGCGCCGACCACCTGGCGGTCCCTCTCGGTGGCCGCCCAGACCGGGGTGCCCGGCTCGACACTGGAGCTCTACCGGACCGCCCTGCGCATCCGGCACGAGCACCCGGCGCTCGCCGGCCTGGGCGACATCACCTGGCTGGAGACGGAGCCCGGCGTCCTGGCGTTCCGCCGTGCCGTCGGGAACGCCGAACTGACCTGTGTGGTCAACATCAGCGGCGCGGACGTGACGATCACCGGCCACGGCCGGCCGCTCGTCGCCAGCGCCGACCTCACCGAGCGGGGCGACGGACACGTCCTGCCGGTGGACGCAGCTGCGTGGTTCGAACGGCGCTGAGCCGGGTAACCCGCCATCGACCTGGCCGTCCGTTGTGCCCCGCGCCGACGGGCGGCTGGGCTGCCGACCCCTTGTGGTGGGGGGTGAGATGGCGCCGGCCCTCCGGGAGTCCGCTCCCGGAGGGCCGGTGTCCATCGAGGGACATCGGGTACTACCGGGGGATGACCGCACACCTGGCGCAATACACCCTCGACGTCTTCGACCTGGACGTGATGGCCCGGTTCTGGTCAGCCGCCCTCGGCTACACCGTCTCGCGCGGCGACGACGGAAACGCGAAGCTCTACCCACCGCCCGGTCGGCCCGGGCCGACCGTCTGGTTGCAGGGCTGCGGCACCCCCAAGCGTGGCAAGAACCGACTGCACCTGGACCTCGTCGCCGACGGCGGCCAGGCGGCCGAGGTGCAGCGGCTGCTCGGGCTCGGCGCGCGGCGGGCCGACGTCGGGCAGACCGGCGCGGAGGGTTTCGTGGTGCTGGCCGACCCGGAGGACAACGAGTTCTGCGTGCTCGACGGCCCGCCGCGCTGAGGATCAGCCGCCGGTGGCGGTGAGCAGCGCGGCGATCCGGGCGAGCCCGGCCCGGACCTCCTCCCGGTCGGGCGGGTTCGCCGGTTGCGGCTCCGGCTCACGCTCCGCGGCCAGCTCCAACTCGTCGTCGATGACGTCCTCGAAGTCGCCGTAGAGGTCGGCCTGGGCCGTCTCGTCCTCGGCGGCGACCTGAGCGGCGGCGATCTCGCCGCGGATCTCCTCCGGCGTCAGCGCCGGCAGCAGCGGCTCCACCACCGCCATCAACTGCTCCTCGGCCACCACCGCCTCGGCGAGCCCGAGCGCGTGCGCCCGCTCGTACGGCCCGCACACCACCGGCTCCCACTCGTCGTCGGCGCCGAGCGGCCCGAACGTGATGATCCACGGCAGGTCCCGCATCGGCGAGTCGTCCGGCAGGTCGAGTGTCACGAGTGCGCCCACGGGCCCATCATGGTCGCCCCGGCGGGCCGGGGGAACGCGTTCGCCGGTCTGTCCCCGGCACGGGGACCGTTCTCAACCAGCCGTACCGGCGTCGAGCGCCGCCCGGACCAGGGCGACCGCCCGGTCCGGGGGGACACCCAGACGGCGCGCCTCGGCGGCGTACCCGGCGGCGGCCCGGTGCAGCCGGTCGGTGGCGTCGTCCCGCCCGGGGGCCACCACGGTGCCGTGCCGCCCGCGCGTCTGCACCAGCCCGGCGGCTTCCAACTCCCGGTACGCCCGAGCCACGGTGTTCACGGCCAGCGCCAGGTCGGCGGCGAGTTGCCGGACCGCGGGCAGCCGGGTGCCCACCGGCAGCCGCCCGTCGCCGATCATCGCGGCGAGTTGCGCGCGCACCTGCTCGTACGGGGGCACCGCCGACCCGGCGTCGAGCCGGACCCGAGTGTTCATCCCCCGCCTCCGGGCGTGCCCGGGTCGGTCTCCTCGTCGCGCACGTCCACCTCCACGTCCACCTCCCGCGCCCCGCCCTCGGCCATGTCCACCACCCGGCCGTGCCGGCTGGTGGCGGCGAGCGCGGCACCGAAGAGCACCAACTGGTTGAGCAGGTAAAGGTAGAGCAGCAGGCCGACGGCGGTGGCGACCACCGTGTACGCGGGGTTCCGCTCGGTGCGTACCACGTAGTAACGCCCCACGGTGTTGAGCAGGGTGATGCCGACGGCGATGGTCAGCACCGCCGGGCGCAGTCGACGCCGGCTCATCCGCAGCCGGGGCACGGCCAGCAGCATCGCGGCGGCCAGCACCAGGTTGACGAGGACGCTCAGCACGGCGCTGATCGTGGTCAGGCCCGCCGAACCGGTGCTGCGCAGCAGGAAGCGCAGCAGCGACTCCAACGCGTCCACGGCGGCGACCGAGACGAACAGCAGCACGAACACCGCGACCAGCACGCCCAGGTCGACCAGGCGGCGCATCACCAGGTTGCCGGGTTGCTGGTTGAAGCCGTACATCAACCGCTGCGAGGAGCGGATCGCCTCCATCCAGCCGATGCCGGTGAAGACCAGGATGACCAGGCCGACGACACCGACGGTGTTGCTGCTCTCGGAGATCTGCGCCGGGTCGAGGAAGGGCAGGTTCTCCTGGAGGAAGTCGGCCGCCGCGCGGCTGACGTCCTCGTTGTCCCGCAGGACCGCGCCGAAGATCCAGTACGCGACCAGGGCGAGCGCGAACACGGCGAAGAAGCCGTAGTACGCGATGGCGGCAGCGAGCCGGCCGGCGAGCAGGTCGGCGTAGAGCGTGCCGGCCCGCCAGACGTGGTCGATGGCCGACGAGCGGCCCCGGACCGCGTCGATGCGGCGCCCCACCGCCGCCTCGATCCGGCCGAAGACATTCACGGAGACATCCTCGCCGATCTTCGCCTCCGGCGGAGGGCCACCGGCAGGTCGGATGTCAGCGCGGACCGCCGAGCCGGAAGTCGCGGCGGGGCTGCCACCGGGTCGCCCCGCTGTGCGAGAAGAGCGTGAACGCCGCCACCTCGAACAACGCGGAGAAGTCGGCCAGGTCCTCGTACGCCTTGTCGAGCACCTCGGTCGGCACGTCCTGCGCCACGGTGACGTGCGGGTGGTAGGGGAAACGCATCTCGCGCCGCAGTTCGGGGGCGGCGTTGATGGCGGCGGCGAGCAGTTCGCACTCGCTGATCCCGGCGGCGACCGCCACGAAGACCACCTGGGTCACCGGGCGGAACGTGCCGGTGCCGCGCAGGTGCAGCGTGAACGGCAGGTGCGCGGCGGCGACCCGGGCCAGGTGGCGCTCGACGGCGGGCAGCACGCGTACCGGGATCTCGGTGGGCCCGAGGAGGGTGACGTGCGCCGGCACGGCCAGCGGGTCACCGGCCTCGACCCGGCGGCGGGTGAGCTGACCGCCCCACGGGTCGGGGATGTCGACCGCGATCCCGATCTGGATCGTGTCGTCGCCGCCCGGCGCCGAGTCACCGCCCGTCACGTCGCGCGCCACCCCTCCGTCCACCGGCTGCGTCACCCGTTCCCGCCCGCCCGGGCCGCTACTCGGCCCGCACCGGCGGGAAGAAACCAACCCGCTCGTACGTGACACGCAGCGTCTCGGCGGCCACCGCCCGAGCCTTCTCCGCGCCCTGCACGAGCAGCTTGTCGAGCTGGTCGAGGTCAGCGAGGTAGGTGGTGGTGCGCTCCTGGATCGGGGTGACGAACTCCCGCACCACCTCGGCGAGGTCCTTCTTGAGGTCGCCGTAGCCCTTGCCGTCGTACGCGGCGACGAGATCGTCGATGCCCCGGCCGGAGAGCGCGGAGTAGATGGTGAGCAGGTTGCTGATGCCGGGCTTGCCCTCGGCGTCGAAGACGATCTCGCGGCCGGTGTCGGTGACCGCGGAGCGGATCTTCTTGGCCGAGCGGGCCGGGTCGTCCAGCAGGTCGATGATGCCGGCCGGGGAGGACGACGACTTGGACATCTTGGCCGTCGGGTCCTGCAGGTCGGTGATCTTCGCGGTGTCCTTCACGATGTGCGGTGCGGGCATCGTGAACGTCTGGCCGAACAGCGAGTTGAACCGCTGGGCCAGGTCGCGGGAGAGTTCCAGGTGCTGCCGCTGGTCCTCGCCGACGGGCACCGCGTGGGCCTGGTAGAGCAGGATGTCGGCCGCCTGCAGGATCGGGTAGGTGAACAGCCCGACGCTGGCCCGCTCGTTGCCCTGCTTCTGCGACTTGTCCTTGAACTGGGTCATCCGGCTGGCCTCACCGAAGCCGGTGACGCAGCCCAGCACCCAGGCCAGCTGCGCGTGCTCGGGCACCTGCGACTGGACGAACAGCGTGCTGCGTCCCGGGTCGAGGCCCAGCGCGAACAGTTGCGCGGCGGCCACCCGGCTGCGGCGCTTGAGCACCGCGGGGTCGTGGCCGGCGGTGATCGCGTGCAGGTCGACGACGCAGTAGTAGGCGTCGTGGCTGTCCTGCAACGCCACCCAGTGCCGCAGCGCGCCGAGGTAGTTGCCGAGGTGGAACGAGTCGGCCGTCGGCTGGATGCCGGAGAAGACGCGCGGGCGGGCGGGTACGTCGGACATGGCGGCAATTCTGTCAGCAAGCCCCGCCGGCCGTCATGACGGGCCGGCGGATCGGGCGGGTACCGGTGGAGGCGCACCGTCGACCTCGCGCCTCGGCTCGGGCACCCGCGCGGCGGAGACCGCCAGGCGGGACACCCGGCGGCCGTCGAGCGCCAGCACCCGCAGCAGCCAGCCCGGCGGGTCGGTGGCCGGCCGGTCGGTCGGGTCGGCGGTCACCGGCACCTCGTCGCCGGCCACCGGCAGCCGACCCAGGGCGGCCATCACGAACCCGCCCACCGTCTCGTACGGGCCGGCGGGCAGCGCCACGCCGGTGCGCTCGGTGAAGTCGGTCAGGTTGAGCCGGCCGTCGACGACGGCGGGCAGCCCGGCACCCTCCGGCCCGGGCGGTCCGTGGCCCTCGTCGTGGATCTCCCCGACCAACTCCTCGACCAGGTCCTCGCAGGTGACGATGCCGGCGGTGCCGCCGTACTCGTCGACGACCACGGCCAGGTGGTGGCCTTCCCGGCGCATCTCGGTGAGCGCGGCGAGCACCCGTTTGCTGTCCGGCAGGCGCTTCACCTCGCGGGCCAGTTCACCCACCACGAGCGGCCGGTCGGGTTGCGGGCGCAGCAGCACGTCCCGCAGGTGCACCAGGCCGACCACGTCGTCGTGGGTGCCGTCCACCACCGGGTAGCGGGTGTGTTGATCGGTTCCGACCAGCCGGCGGGCCTGCGCCAGCGGGAGGGCGGCGGAGAGGAAGACCACCTCGGTGCGGGGCACCATCACCTCGCGTACCAGCCGCGCGCCAGCCACCAGCACCTCGTCGATGATCCGCCGCTCGTCCGGATCGAGCAGTGTGTTCGCGGCGACCAGGTCCCGCAGCTCGGCCTCGGTGATCCGCTCGCGCCCGGCGGTGTGGCTGGCGCCGAGCAGGTCGGTGACCAGTCGGGTGGCGCCGTCGGCGGCCCGCACCACGAGGCGGGCGAGGGCGCGGGCCAGCGGGCCGGGGTCGCGTCGGGGCCGCCCAGACGGTCGACGTCGGGGCCCGGGACCACCTCCCTCCCGCATGGATTGGATGGTAGACAGCGGCCACGGTCCATCAGGGCGGATGTTCGAATCTGTTCGGTCATGGTGGATTATGATGAGATGAGGACCGCTCCACTCGACAACCGGGACAGCGTGCCCGGCCGTAGGGTGACCACACGGACGGCCGACGACGCGGCCCAGGCAGGAGGACCGACGTGAAACTGCTCGTCACCGGCGGCGCCGGTTACATCGGCAGCGTGGTGACCCGGATGCTGCTCGACCACGGACACCGGGTGACCGTGCTCGACGACCTGCGCACCGGCCACCGCGAGGCGCTCGCCCCCGACTCGACCCACGTCGACCTTCCGGTGCACGAAGCGGCCCGGGTGCTCACCCCGGACGCCGGATTCGACGGCGTGCTGCACTTCGCCGCCCTGATCGCCGCCGGCGAGTCGATGGTCCGCCCCGAGCTCTACTGGCAGAACAACACCGTCGGATCCCTCGCGCTCATCGACGCGGTCCGCGCCGCCCGGGTGCCCCGGATGGTCTTCTCCTCCACCGCCGCCGTCTACGGCAACCCCAGCGAGCTGCCCATCCCGGAAACCGCCGTCAAGGCACCCACAAACACCTACGGCGCCACCAAGCTCGCCGTCGACATGGCGCTCACCTCCGAGGCGGTCGCCCACGACCTCGGTGCCGTGTCGCTGCGCTACTTCAACGTCGCCGGGGCGTACCTGCGCGACGGCCGGGCCCTCGGCGAGCGGCACGAGCCGGAGACCCACCTCATCCCGATCGCCCTCGACGTCGCCGCCGGGCGGCGGGACAAGCTGCAACTGTTCGGCGACGACTACCCCACCGTCGACGGCACCTGCGTCCGCGACTACATCCACGTGGAGGACCTGGCCCGCGCCCACCTGCTCGCCCTCGACGCGGCCACCCCCGGCCGGCACCGCATCTACAACCTGGGCAACGGCAACGGCTTCACCAACCGCCAGGTGGTCGACGTGGTCCGCGAGGTCACCGGGCACCCCGTGCCGGTCGAGGTGGCACCCCGCCGCGAGGGCGACCCGGCCGAACTGGTCGCCTCGTCCGCGCTGGCCCGCGCCGAGCTGGGCTGGACGCCGACCAAACCGACCCTGCACGACATGGTCGGCGACGCGTGGGCGTTCTACCGCGAACACGTCGCCGGAGCGCGCACATGACGGTCGCCGACCGCGCCACCGCCGGCTTCCGACAGCGGTACGGCGCCGAGCCGTCCGGCCGGTGGGCGGCCCCCGGCCGGGTCAACCTGATCGGTGAGCACACCGACTACAACGACGGTTTCGTGCTGCCCTTCGCCCTGCCGCTGCGTACCGTGGTCGCCGCCGCCACCGCACCGGACGGGCACTGGACGGTCTGGTCGGAACTGGACGACACACCCGTGGAATTCGGCGCGGAACAGGCCGACGAGCCCGGCCGGGTCGACGGCTGGGCCGCCTACGTGGCCGGGGTGGTGTGGGCACTGCGCGCCGCCGGCCACGACGTGCCCGGCGCGCGGCTCGCCGTCGCCTCCGACGTTCCGGTCGGCTCCGGGCTCTCCTCGTCGGCCGCCATCGAATCGGCGGTGCTCGCCGCCCTCGTCGACCTCGGCGGCCTCGACCTGCCGCGCGGCCGGTGGCCCCGACTGGCCCAACGCGCCGAGAACGACTACGTCGGCGCGCCCACCGGCATCATGGACCAGTCCGCGGTGATCCGGGGCCGGGAGGGCCACGCCCTGTTCCTCGACTGCCGCACCGAGGACGTCGAACAGATCCCGTTCGACCTCGACCGCGCCGGGCTGGCCGTGCTGGTGGTCGACAGCCGCGCCCCGCACCGGCACGCCGACGGCGAGTACGCGGCCCGGCGGCGCAGTTGTGAGCAGGCCGCCGCGACGCTCGGCGTGACCGCCCTGCGCGACGTCGCCGTGGCCGACCTCGACGCGGCGCTGGCCCGCCTCGACGACGACGAGACCCGCCGCCGGGTACGGCACGTGGTCACCGAGAACCAGCGGGTGCTCGACACCGTGACACTGCTGCGCGCCGACCGGATCCGCGACGTCGGGCCGCTGCTGACCGCCTCGCACGCCTCCATGCGGGACGACTTCGAGATCACCGTGCCGGAGATCGACATCGCGGTCGAGGCGGCGTTGTCCGCCGGGGCGTACGGCGCGCGGATGACCGGCGGCGGTTTCGGCGGCTGCGTGCTCGCCCTGGTCGACGCGGACGCCGCCGACGTGGTGGCGGCCGCCGTCACCGACGCGTACGCCGAGCGCGGCTACGCCGCCCCGGGCACCCTGACCGTCCTGCCCGCCGGCGGCGTCACCCGCCTGCGCTGAGGTGTGGGGAAGGGCCCCTTCCCCACACCTAGCCGGCCTCGACGATCATGCCGGCGCCGACCGTACGGTTGGTGGCCTCGTCGATGATCACGAAGCCGCCCGTGGTGCGGTTGCGCCGGTACTCGTCGGCGAGCAGCGGAATGGTGGTCCGCAGCCGCACCCGGCCGATCTCGTTGAGCTTCAACTCGCCCGCCGTCTCGTCCCGGTGCAGCGAGTTGATGTCCAGCCGGTAGTGCAGGCCGCGCACGATCGCCCGCGCCGAACGGGTGGTGTGCTTGATCGCGTACCTGCCGCCGACCTGCAACGGCCGGCTCTCGTCCATCCAGCACACCATCGCCTCGATGTCCTGCGCGGCCACCGGGGCGTTGTTGGGCCGGCAGATCATGTCCCCGCGGGAGATGTCGATCTCGTCGGTCAGCCGGACCGTCACCGACATCGGCGGGAACGCCTCGTCCACCGGGCCGTCGGCGGTCTCCACCGCGGCGATCCGGCTGGTGAAGCCCGACGGGAGCACCATCACCTCGTCACCCGGCTTGAGCACACCGGAGGCCACCTGACCGGCGTAACCCCGGTAGTCGGTGACGGTGGTCGACTGCGGGCGGATCACGTACTGCACCGGGAACCGCACGTCCACCAGGTTGCGGTCGGAGGCGATGTGCACCCGCTCCAGGTGGTGCAGCAACGACGGGCCCTCGTACCACGGCATGTTCTCCGACCGGGTGACGATGTTGTCGCCGCGCAGCGCGGAGATCGGCACCACGGTCAGGTCCGGCGCGTCGAGCTTCGCCGCGAACGCGGTGAACTCGTCGGCGATCCGCTCGAACACGTCCTGCGACCAGTCCACCAGGTCCATCTTGTTGACGCAGAGGACCAGGTGCGGCACCCGCAGCAGGGAACACAGGAACGCGTGCCGGCGGGACTGCTCCACCAGGCCCTTGCGCGCGTCCACCAGGATCAGCGCCAGGTCGGCGGTGGAGGCCCCGGTGACCATGTTCCGGGTGTACTGGGTGTGCCCCGGGGTGTCGGCGATGATGAACTTGCGCCGCGGCGTGGCGAAGTAGCGGTACGCCACGTCGATGGTGATGCCCTGCTCCCGCTCGGCGCGCAGTCCGTCGGTGAGCAGCGCCAGGTTGGTGTATTCGTCGCCCCGGGCGGCGCTGACCGCCTCGACCGCGGCGAGCTGGTCGGTGAACAGCGACTTCGTGTCGTAGAGCAGGCGGCCGATCAGGGTCGACTTGCCGTCGTCGACGCTGCCCGCGGTGGCGAACCGCAGCAGATCCATCTGCCGCCCCTCGGGCACCGTGTAGTCGGCGGCCGCGGTGTCGACGCTCATCAGAAGTAGCCCTCTCGCTTGCGGTCCTCCATGGCGGCCTCGCTGACCCGGTCGTCACCGCGGGTCGCGCCACGCTCGGTGATCCGGGTGGCGGCCACTTCCTCGATCACCTTCTCCACCGTGTCGGCGTCCGAGCGGACCGCCGCGGTGCAGGAGGCGTCACCCACGGTCCGGTAGCGCACCTGGGCCTTGAACCGCTGCTCACCGGCGCGGGCCCGGAAGAACTCGTTCACCGCGTAGAACATGCCGTCGCGCTCGATCACCTCGCGCTCGTGCGCGTAGTAGATCGACGGCAACGGGATCCGCTCCCGCGCGATGTAGTGCCACACGTCCAGCTCGGTCCAGTTGGACAGCGGGAACACCCGGATCGACTCGCCCGGGTGGTGCCGGCCGTTGTAGAGCGCCCACAGCTCCGGACGCTGGTTCTTCGGATCCCACTGGCCGAACTCGTCGCGGAAGCTGAACACCCGCTCCTTGGCCCGCGCCTTCTCCTCGTCCCGCCGGGCACCGCCGAACAGCGCGTCGAAGCGGTGCTTCTCCACCGCGTCGAGCAGCACCGGCGTCTGGATCCGGTTGCGCATGCCGTCGGCCGACTCCCGCACCATGCCACTGGCCAGCGCCTCCGGCACGCTCGCCACGATGAGGTGCAGGCCCAGCTCGGCGACCCGCTGGTCGCGGTAGTCGAGCACCTCGGGGAAGTTGTGCCCGGTGTCCACGTGCATCACCGGGAAGGGGATGTTGGCCGGCGCGAACGCCTTCTGGGCCAACCGGAGCATCACGATCGAGTCCTTGCCGCCGGAGAAGAGCAGCACCGGCCGCTCCATCTCGGCGACGACCTCGCGCATCACGAAGATGCTCTCCGCCTCAAGGGCGTCGAGGTGCGACACCTGGTACGCGGCGGGGGACGTCATGACACGGACTCGATCCGCTCGGAACCGCACATCGAAATCCAGACCTTTCAGGTCGGAGTCGTGAAGAAGAACGCTCAGGCTACCTGGCATGCCGCTGCAACGCTGCAAGCAACCGACCGGCGAGATCCTTGCGGCAGACAAGGAGATCCGGTAGCCGCGGGTCGGCCTCGTTGTATTTCAGCGCAGAACCGTCGATCCGGGAAGCGTGCAGACCGGTGGCTGTCGCCACAGCGACCGGAGCGGCCGAGTCCCACTCGTACTGACCGCCGGCGTGGAGGTACGCGTCGACCTCACCGGTGACCACGGCGGCGATCTTCGCGCCCGCAGATCCCATCGGAACCAGATGAGCGCCGACGTCCGCTGCCAGGTCGGTCAGGAAAACCGGCGGACGGCTACGGCTCGCGGCCAACCGGATGACCCGCGCGCCGCCCCGCGTGGCCGCCTCCACGGTCATCGGCGGATAGGCCGGCGGGTGGTCCGTGCCGAGCACCCGGTGCTGGGCGGGCAGCCCCACCGCGCCCGCCACCAGGCCGTGCGGCGCAGGGGTGTGACGCGACCAGAGCGCCACGTGCACCGCCCAGTCCGAGCGACCCTCCTCGGCGTACTCCCGGGAGCCGTCCAACGGGTCGACGATCCACACCCGGTCCGCGCCCAGCCGGGACGACGCCCCGGTGCCCGCCGCCGCCGTCCGGGCCGGCCGCGAGCCCTCGTCCTCCGCCGAGAGCACCGCGTCGGCCGGACGCCACCGTGCCAACTCGGTACGGATCAGGTCGTGCGAGATCTTGTCCCCGGCCGACCGGAGCGCGCCGGGGTCGGCGAACCCCATCTCGGCGCGCAATTCCAGCAACGCCTGCCCGGCCCGCGACGCCAGCCAGCGGGCGAACCCGCCGTCGATCATCGGAGGACTGCCCATGATGCTTCCGCTCCCGTCACCACCTCGGCCCACGTCGCCTCGGGCGCAGATTACCGACCGCCACCGGACCGGCCGTCAACCCCCGTGGTACAGGTTCTGCGTCGGCTCCACACCCTTGACGACCACCGACTCCACCACGTCGGCCGCGCGGTCGACCAGGAACTCCAACTCCTTGCGCTCGGCGGCGGAGAAGTCCGACAGCACGAAGTCCGCCGGGTCCTGCCGGCCCGGCGGCCGGCCGACACCGAACCGCACCCGCGCGTAGTCCTTCGTGCCCAACGACTTCGACATCGACCGCAGACCGTTGTGGCCGCCCTCGCCACCACCGAACTTCACCCGCACCTGCCCGTACGGGATGTCCAGTTCGTCGTGCACCGCGATCACCCGGGTCGGCGGGATCTTGAGGAACTGCGCCGTCCCGGCCACCGGGCCGCCGGAGAGGTTCATGTAGGTGAGCGGCTTGAGCAGCACCAGCTTCGGGCCGCCGAACCCCAGCCGCCCCTCGGCGACCTCGGCCACCGCGCGCCGGTGCCGGCCGAACGTCGCGCCCAGCCGGGCGGCCAACAGGTCGGCCACCATGAACCCGACGTTGTGCCGGTTGTTCGCGTACTCCCGACCGGGGTTGCCCAGACCGACCACCAGCCACGGCCCCGCCTCGTCCGTCACCGCACGCCCCTTCCCGCTCGCCCGCCCGACCAACCGTCCCGATACGCCGACAGGCGCCCCCGGCACGGCGGGGACGCCTGTCGCACAGTCTGCGGACCGGTCAGGCCTCGGTCTTCGCCTCGGCCGGGGTCTGCTCGCCCTCGGCCGCGGCGCCCTCGCCCTCGGCAGCCTCGGTGGCCTCCTCGCCGCCCTCGGCCTCCTCCGCGGTCTCCTCGACCTCGGGGAGCGTGGCCTCGAGCTGCTCGGCGGTCGGGGCGGCGGTCACCGAGGCGACCTGCATCTCCGTGTCCACGGCCAGCTCGACGCCGGCCGGCAGCTCCACGTCACCGGCGGTGATCTGGGTGCCCGCCTCGGCGCCCTCGATCGACGCCTCCAGGTGATCCGGCACCTTGGTCGCGTCGGCGGTCACCGACAGGGTGTCGTGGTCGTGCACGATCAGCGTGTCCCTCGCGGCCTCACCGGTGAGCTGCACCGGAACCTCGACGGTGACCTTCTCGCCCCGGCGGACCAGCAGCAGGTCCACGTGCTCGAAGGTGTCCCTGATCGGGTCACGCTGGATCGCCTTCGGCAGCGCCAGCACCTGGGCGCCGTTGCTGACCTCGATCGCGAAGAGCTGGTTCGCGCCGCCCTTACGGATCGCGGCGGCGAACTCACGCGCGGGCAGCGCGATGTGCTGCGGCTTCTCGCCGTGGCCGTACAGCACGGCGGGCACCATGCCGGCCCGGCGGGTACGACGGGCACCACCCTTGCCGAACTCGGTACGGGGCTCGGCGCTGATCTTTACCTCGGACACGGGGAAACTCCTGATGCTTCGCTGCGGCGGCTTGTCGTCTGGCGGTGCTGGGCGAGGGGCTCGCTGGGGCTCAAGGTCATGAACGACCGCCCGGAGCACCGCGTCGATGACGGCGCCTCCGTGCGGTGCTTCTCAGCAGCCCGCCGGGCACCCTCGCCGTGGCAACCGCACCAGTCTACCCGAGCGGTTTCCCGGCCCTCAGGCAGTCCCCACCAACCGCCCCGTCGGACGCGCGGCGTCGGCCCGGCCACCGGAGCGACCCGGCGGCCGGACCGGAACACTCAGCTCAGGCCACCGAAGAGGGTGGTCACCGAACCGTCGTCGAAGACCTCCCGGATCGCCCGGGCCAGCAGCGGCGCGATCGACAGCACGGTCAGCTTGTCCAGCTGCTTCTCCGGCGGCAGGGGCAGCGTGTTCGTCACCACGACCTCGCTGATCGGGCTGTTCTTCAACCGCTCGGTGGCCGGGTCGGACAACAGCGCGTGGGTCGACGCGACCACGATCTCCGCCGCGCCCGACTCCTTGAGGATGTCGGCCGCCTTGGCGATCGTGCCGCCGGTGTCGATCATGTCATCCACGATCAGGCACACCCGGCCCTCGACCTCACCGACCACCCGGTTCGCCACCACCTGGTTCGGCTTCATCGGGTCGCGGGTCTTGTGGATGAACGCCAGCGGGCAGCCGCCCAGCCGGTCCGTCCAGCGCTCCGCCACCCGCACCCGGCCCGAGTCCGGCGCCACCACGGTCATCGGCCGGCCCGCGTACTTGTGCTCCACGTACTCGGCCAGCACGTCCATCGCGAACAGGTGGTCCACCGGGCCGTCGAAGAAACCCTGGATCTGCGCGGTGTGCAGGTCGACGGTCAGGATCCGGTTCGCGCCCGCGGTCTTCAACAGGTCGGCGATGAGCCGCGCCGAGATCGGCTCCCGACCCCGGTGCTTCTTGTCCTGGCGGGAGTAGGGGTAGAACGGCAGCACCACGGTGATCCGCTTGGCCGAGCCGCGCTTCAGGGCGTCCACCATGATCAGGGTCTCCATGACCCAGGTGTTCACCCCGTGTGTCACGGACTGCACCACGAAGGCGTCCGAACCACGTACCGAATCCTTGAACCGTACGAAGATCTCGCCGTTGGCGAAGTCGTACGCGTCGGCCGGCGTCGGCGCAACGCCGAGCACCTCACCGATCTCCTTGGCCAGCTCCGGAAAACCCCTCCCGGAGAAGAGCATCAGGCTCTTGCGGTTTTCGGCGACGATGCTGCCCATGGGCCCGTCTGCTCCTGTTTGTCGGTGGTGTCCGGCGGCGGTGGGGCCGGGGAGTGTGCGGTTGCAGTATCCCCCGGGTTCACCGGCTCACCCATTGCCCGGCGGTCCCCGTGGGTTCAGTCACCTTCGCTTGCGGGGGCACCGGAATCCGACGCATCCTCGCCGGCCCGCCGCGCCGCCTCCGCGGCGTCCGTGCCGGCCCGCTTGTGCAGCACCCAGCCGTCGACGTTGCGCTGCTGACCCCGGGCCACGGCCATCGCGCCCGGCGGCACGTCGGCGACGATCACCGAGCCGGCCGCGGTGTACGCGCCGTCGCCGACCCGCACCGGCGCGACGAACATGTTGTCCGCCCCGGTACGCGCGTGACTGCCGATGGTGGTGTGGTGCTTGCGTACCCCGTCGTAGTTGACGAAGACCGTCGCGGCACCGATGTTGCTGTGCTCACCGATCGTCGCGTCCCCCACGTAGGACAGGTGCGGCACCTTCGAGCCCTCGCCGATCGACGCCTTCTTGGTCTCCACGAACGTGCCGACCTTCGCCTTGCGGGCCAGCCTCGACCCCGGCCGCAGGTACGCGTACGGGCCGACGCTGGCCTGCGGGCCCACCTCGGCGCCCACCGCGTGGCTGCGCACCACGCTCGCCCCCTCGGCCACCACGGTGTCGACGAGCGTGGTGTCCGGGCCGACGAGTGCGCCCTCGCCGACGGAGGTCACGCCCTGCAACTGCGTGTTCTGGTCGATCACCGCGTCCCGCCCCACGCTCACCGTCACGTCGATCCAGGTGGTGTGCGGGTCGAGGATGCTCACCCCGGTCCGCATCCAGCCCTCGTTGACCCGGTCGCGCAGCAGCCGGCGCAGCGCGGCCAGCTCGACCCGGTCGTTGCAGCCCAGCGTCTCCACGTGGTCGGCGGCGCAGTGCACCGCCACCGGCTCGCCCGCGTCGCGCAGCAGCGCGAAGACGTCGGTCAGGTATTCCTCGCCCTGGTCGTTGTCGGTGGAGAGCTTGCCCAGCGCCTCCCGCAGCCGGGCCAGGTCGAACGCGTAGATGCCGGCGTTGATCTCCCGCAGCGCACGCTGCTGGGGCGTGGCGTCGCGTTCCTCGACGATCTGCTCCAGCCGCCCCTGCACGTCCCGGACGATCCGGCCCAGCCCGGTCGGGTCGGGCACCTCGGCGGCCAGCACGGTCGCCGCCGCCCCGGCGCTCTCGTGCGCCTCGACGAACGCCGCGACGGTCTGCGGGCGCAGCAGCGGCACGTCGCCGTTGATCACCACGACGGTGCCGGCCGTGTCCGGCAGCGCGTCCAACGCGATACGGACCGCGTGCCCGGTGCCGAGCTGACGCTCCTGGAGCACCGGCGAGGCGCCCGGGGCGACCTCGGTCAGGTGCGCCCGGACCTGGTCCGCGCCGTGCCCGACCACCACCACGGTGCGGTCCGCGGCCAGCGGCTCGGCCGCGGCCAGGACGTGCCCGAGCAGCGTCCGGCCGAGCAGCGGGTGCAGCACCTTGGGCAGGGACGACCTCATCCGCTTGCCCTCACCGGCAGCGAGCACGACAACGGTGCGGAGGTGGGGCTGGGGCACGACGTGGCTCCCGTCGGGACGGCGACAGTCTCGCGGTCATGCTAACCAGAGCAGAGCGCAGGGTGCCGGGTACCCCGAGAAGGGTGCCTGTACCTGGAAATTGCTCGGCCGCCAGGATTCGAACCTGAAACACAAGAACCAAAATCTTGGGTGTTGCCAGTTACACCACGGCCGAAGGAACGCTGACAGCTTAGCGGGTGTCGTCCACTCCGGGAGGGATCGGATCCGGCGCCCGCGCCCGCGCCCGCCAACCGGGCGGTCCGCCGCCGGACGCCGGAACTGGCAGGATGGGTCGGGTGACCGACGTTCCCGGCAACGATCGCGCGCGCCGGCGGCCCGCACCGCCGACGAAGCCCTCCCGGGTGCGGATGTCCGCGACGCAACGCCGTGAGCAGCTGATCGCGATCGCCCGGCAGATCTTCGCCGAGCGGGGCTTCGACGCCACCTCCATCGAGGAGGTGGCAGCGCGGGCGAAGGTCTCCAAGCCGGTGGTCTACGAGCACTTCGGCGGCAAGGAAGGGCTCTACGCGGTGGTGGTGGACCGGGAGGTCCGTTCCCTGCTGGACCGGATCACCACGGCGTTGACCGCGGGGCATCCGCGGGAGTTGCTGGAGCAGGCCGCGTTGACGCTGCTCACCTACATCGAGGAAGAGACCAGCGGGTTCCGGGTGCTGGTCCGGGAGTCACCGCTGATGTCCGCGACGGGCAACTTCAGCAGCGTGATGAACGACGTGGCGCACCAGGTGGAGCACATCCTGGGCGCCGAGTTCTCCAGCCGCGGCTACGACCCGAAGTTGGCGGAGCTGTACTCCCAGGCGCTCGTCGGCATGGTGGCGCTGACCGGTCGGTGGTGGCTGGAGGTCCGCCAGCCACGCAAGGAGACGGTGGCGGCGCATCTGGTGAACCTGGCCTGGAACGGGTTGTCGCACCTGCACATGACGCCCGGGCCGATCACGTCGGACTGAGCGGTCGGGCCGGTTTCACCTGTGGCCCTCGGCGATCGGGTGGTAGCGCCGCTGGCGCTCCTCCTCGGCGTGCTCCGGCGTACCGACCTTGTCGTAGAGACCGGTGGCGAGCAGGATCAGCCCGAACAGCAGCGACACGATGACCGTGGACATCGAGAAGTTCAGGAAGTTCGCCGAGGTCTGCAGCACCGACATCATGAGGATGCCGGTGACCAGGAAGACCACGCCGGCGGTGAGGTTCATGTAGTGCCCGAGGTTGTTGCGCCGGGATGCGCCGATCAGCAGCACCGCCCCGAAGATCACCGAGACGATCGAGAAGGCCAGGTTGGTGCGCAGACCGAGCACCCAGTTGCTCTCCCGGCCGAACAGTCCCTCGCCCCAGGTCTGGACGACGCCGAAGACGCCGAAGACCAGGATGTAGAGGCCGATGAGACCGGACAGCACCCGGTAGAGCGGTCGCGCGGGGTGGTTCACCGGGAAGTGCGCCATGGAACCCCTCCAGCCATGTGACTGATTCGGGGCAATTCTCCCCCGGCGGGCGCGCCCCCGTCCCGGGAAACGCCGAAGGTCCGGCGCGGGCGCGCCGGACCTTCGGGTGGATCGGTTCAGAGCACCAGGCGGGCCTTCTGCCAGGCCTCGTGCTCGTCGTCGGAGCCGACCTTGCTGTACATGCCGACCATCAGGAGCACCAGGGCCAGGGTGAGCACCACGATGACCGTCATGATCGAGAAATTGAGGATGTTCGCCTCGGTCTGGATGAACGCCAGCGCGGCCAGGCCGATCACCATCAGCGTGTAGGCCAGCCACTGGTTGATCGCCACGTCCAGGTTGCGGCCGATCGCGGTGCCCACCAGGATCACCACGCCCACCAGCACTGACACCAGCGAGAAGGCCATGTTGGTGCCCTGCCCGAGGACCTTCGTGTCGTCCTGCGCGAGGAAGTCGTTGCCGGCGCTGGCGATGACGCCGAGCGCACCGAAGACGACGAAGTACAGACCAACGAGCCCGCCGATCGCCCGGTAGATCGGCCGCGCGGGGTGGTTGACGGGGGTGTGGGCCATCTCTGCGTCTCCAAAGACCGTTCGGACGAGGGTTCCGCGAGTGATTGTCCCGTACGCCGGTCAGTGACGCCGCACACCCCCCACCCCCGCGGGCAGGTCAGCCGCCCGGCAACTCCTCGGCCAGCCCCAGCCAGGTCTCCTCGGTGCGGTCCCGCTCCGCCCGCACCTCCTTGAGCTGGGCGTCCAGCTCGGCGACCCGGGAGTAGTCGGTGGCGTGCGCGGCGAGCTGCTCGTGCAGGCCCGCCTCCTTCTGCTCCAGCTTGGCGATCTGCCGTTCCAGCTTGTTGAGTTCCTTCTTCGCGGTGCGTACCTCGGCGGCGGACATGCCCTCGCGGGCCGCCCCCGTCGCCGTCGGGGTGAGGTCGGCGGGCGCCGGGCCGTCGACCGCGGCGGCCCGCGCCAGATATTCGTCGACGCCGCCGGGCAGGTGCACCAACCGGCCGTCGCCGAACATGCCGAACGCCACGTCGGTGACCCGCTCGATGAGGTAACGGTCGTGGCTGGCCACCACGATCGTGCCGGGCCACGAGTCGAGCAGGTCCTCCAGCGCGGCGAGGGTGTCGGTGTCCAGGTCGTTCGTCGGCTCGTCGAACAGCAGCACGTTGGGCTCGGTGGCGAGCAGCCGCAACATCTGCAGGCGGCGGCGCTCACCGCCGGACAGGTCGCTCACCGGGGTCCAGAGCCGCCGGTCGTCGAAGCCGAAAACCTCGGCGAGCTGGGCGGCGCTGATCTCCCGGTCACCGAGCTGCACCCGGCGGGCCACCTCCTCGACCGCCTCCAGCACCCGCAGGTGGCCGGGGAGTTCGGCGAGTTCCTGGGACAGGAACGCCGGCCGTACGGTCTGCCCGGCGGCGAAGCGCCCGCCGTCCGGGTGGGACAGCCCGGCGAGCATCCGCAGCAGGGTGGTCTTGCCGGCACCGTTGCGGCCGAGGATCGCCACTCGGTCGCCCGGTCCCACCTGCCAGGTCGTGTCGCGCAGGATCTCCTTCGGACCGGCGTGCAGGCTGACGTGTTCGAGGTCGTACACCTGCTTGCCGAGCCGGGCGGTGGCGAGCCGCTGCAACGACATGGTGTCGCGGGGCTCCGGCACGTCGGCGATGAGCGCGTTCGCCGCGTCGATGCGGAACTTGGGCTTGGAGGTGCGGGCTGGCGGGCCCCGGCGCAGCCAGGCGACCTCCTTGCGGAGCAGGTTCTGCCGGCGGGCCTCGGTGGCGGCGGCGACCCGTTGCCGCTCGACACGGGCCAACGTCCACGCGGCGAAACCGCCCTCGTACGCCCGGACGGTCTGGTCGGCGACCTCCCAGGTGGCGGTGCAGACGGCGTCGAGGAACCAGCGGTCGTGGGTGACCACCACGAGCGCGCCCTTGCGGGTGACCAGGTGCCGGGCCAGCCAGTCGACCCCGCCGACGTCGAGGTGGTTGGTGGGCTCGTCGAGGACGAGCAGGTCCGCGTCGCGCACCAGCAGCGCGGCGAGCGCGACCCGGCGGCGTTCCCCACCGGACATCGGGCCGACCTGGGTGTCGAGGCCGAGGTGGGGCATGCCGAGGCCGTCGAGGATGGCGCGCACACCCGCGTCGCCGGCCCACTCGTGCTCGGCGCCCATGCTCTCGCCGAGCCACGCGGTGCCGAGAACCACGTCCCGCACGGTGAGCTCCGGGGCGAGGTCGAGGCGCTGCGGCAGCCACGCCACCCGCAGGTCGCGGCGGTGGGTGACCCGGCCGTCGTCGGGTTCCTCGGTGCGGGTGAGCAGCCGCAGCAGCGTCGACTTGCCGGCGCCGTTGAGGCCGACCACACCCACCCGGTCGGCGTCGTCGAGGCCGAGGGAGACGTCGGTGAGCAGCGGCCCGGCGGCGCCGTACCCCTTGGACACCCGGTCCAGGTTGACGATGTTGGCCACAGCCCCACCTTTCACGACTCAGGCGCCCCGAGAGCCCGGGACGCCTGAGTCAAGGGTACGGGTCCTCAGACGACGCGGGCGCCGGCCACCGGGCCGTGCGCGACCCGCGCCTGCCGGCACACCCCCGCGGCGGCGAGTTCGGCGGCGATCCGCCCGGCGTCGGCGGCGCCGGCGGCGAGGAAGACGCATGTGGGTCCGGAGCCGGAGACGATGCCGGCGAGCGCACCGGCTGCCTCGCCCGCCTTGAGGGTCTCGGCCAGCGCCGGGCGCATAGCCAGCGCGGCGTCCTGAAGGTCGTTGCCGAGCGCGGCGGCGAGCACCCGCGGGTCCCGCTGCCGTAGCGCGGCGAGCAGCACGTCGGTGCTGCCCAGCGGTTGACCGGCGGCCCCCGCGTCGCGCAGCCGGTCCAACTCCCGGTAGGCGGCCGGGGTGGACAGGCCGCCGTCGGCGATCGCCACCACCCAGTGCCAGGAGGTGGGGCGGGCCAGCACCGGGCTGACCGCCTCACCGCGGCCCGTGCCCAGCGCGGTGCCGCCGTGGATGAGGAACGGCACGTCGGAGCCGAGGTCGGCGGCGATGCCGGCCAACTCGTCGCGGGACAGCCCGGTGCCCCAGAGCGTGTCGCACGCGACGAGCGCGGCGGCCGCGTCGGCGCTGCCGCCGGCCAACCCGCCGGCCAGCGGGATCTGCTTGCGCAGGTGCAGCCGGGCGTGCGGGGCGACACCCGCGTAGCCGGCGAGCGCGTGCGCGGCGCGCATCGCCAGGTTCGAGTCGTCGAGCGCCAGCTCACCGGTGCCCTCGCCCTCCATGGTGAGGGTGAGGGTGTCGCCCCGCCGGGCGGTCAGCTCGTCGTAGACCGAGATCGCGTGGTAGACGGTGTTCAGCTCGTGGTAGCCGTCGTCCCGCAGCGGACCCACCCCGAGGTGCAGATTGACCTTGGCGGGCACCCGCACCTTCACCGGGCCGCTGGTCCCCCGCCGCGGCCCGTCCTCGTCCTCCGGTCGCCAGGCCTCGGTCACCGGGTGAACTCCCGGGAACGCGGGCGGTCGTCGAACGGCTTCTGCACGGTCAGCTCCTCGGCGGGTCGGGCAACGGCGCCAGCCTACTGCTCGACGGCGGGGCCGTCCGGGGCCGACGCGGCGACGGCGGCGAACTGCTCGACGGTGAGCGACTCGCCCCGGGCCCCCGGATCCACCCCGGCGGCGGTGAGCGCGGCGGCGGCCCGGTCCGCGCCGCCGGCCCAGCCCGCCAGGGCGGCGCGAAGCGTCTTGCGGCGCTGGGCGAACGCGGCGTCGACCACCGCGAAGACCGCCCGCCGGGGCACGTCCGGCCGGGGCGGCTCACGCCGGGTGAACGCGACCAGCCCCGAGTCGACGTTCGGCACCGGCCAGAACACGTTCGGCGGCACCTTCCCGGCGGCGCGGGAGCTGGCGTACCAGGCGAGCTTGACCGAGGGGATGCCGTACACCTTGGAGCCGGGGCCGGCGACGAGCCGGTCGGCGACCTCCTTCTGCACCATCACCAGGCCGTGCCGCAACGTGGGCAGCTCGGCGAGCAGGTGCAGCACCACCGGCACGGCCACGTTGTAGGGCAGGTTCGCCACCAGCGCCGTCGGCGCCGGGCCACCCAGGTCGGCGGCGGCGATCCGCAACGCGTCCGCCGGGTGGACGGTGAGCCGCTCGGCGTGCGGGCCGGCGAAGCGGGCGGCGGTCGCCGGCAGCGCGGCGGCCAGCACCGGGTCGAGTTCCACCGCGTGGACGTGCGCGGCGACCGGGAGCAGGGCGAGGGTGAGCGAGCCGAGGCCGGGACCGACCTCGAGCGCCACGTCGTCCGGGGTCAGCCCGGCCGTGGTGACGATCCGGCGCACGGTGTTCGGGTCGTGCACGAAGTTCTGGCCGAGCTTCTTGGTCGGCGTGACGCCGAGACGCGCGGCCAGTTCCCGGATCTCCGCCGGGCCGAGGAGTCCAGTCACGCCCCGTAGCGTAAGCGCCCCCGCCCCGAGGTAAGGAAGGGCCCCTTCTTAACGCCTCGCGATATGAAAGGGCCCCTTGTTAACGCCACGGGCCGAACGCGCGCTCACCGTTCGTGGACAGGGCGGCGCACAACGCGTCCAGGTCGGTGCCGGTGGTCCCGGCGAGGAAACGGACCGTCAGCGGAATCAGGTACGACGCGTTGGGCCGGCCCCGGTGCGGCATCGGGGTGAGGTAGGGCGCGTCGGTCTCCACGAGCATCTGCTCCGGCGGGGTGACGAGGGCGGCCTCGCGCAGCGCCGTGGCGCTGCCGAACGTCACCGTGCCGGCGAAGCTGAGCAGGAACCCGCGGCGGACGCATTCGCGGGCGAAGTCGGCGTCGCCGGAGAAGCAGTGCATCACCACGGTCTGCGGTGCGCCCTCGTCGTCGAGCACGCGCAGCACGTCGGCATGGGCGTCCCGGTCGTGGATGACCAACGCCTTGCCGTGTCGCTTGGCGATGGCGATGTGCGCCCGGAAGCTCTCCTCCTGCGTGGCCCGCCCCTCCTCCCCGGTACGGAAGAAGTCCATCCCGGTCTCGCCGACGCCGCGTACCCGGTCCCGGCCGGCGAGCGTCTCGATCTCGCGCAGCGCCTCGTCCAGGTCGGCCAGCCGGGGCGCCTCGTTGGGGTGCAGCGCCACGGTCGCGAGCACCGGGGCGTACCGGTCGGCGACGTCGGCGCCCCACCGGGACGACTCGACGTCCACGCCGACCTGGACGAGCCGGTCCACGCCGACCCGGGCGGCGACCGCGATGGCGGCGGCCACCGGGTCGTCGCCGGCCGCCCCGCCCGGTGGCGTACCGAACTCGCCGACGGTGATGTCGAGGTGGGTGTGGCTGTCCAGCACCGGCACGGTCAGCGGTTCGGGGGCGGGTGGGAACTCCCCGGCCCGGCGGGCGGCGCGCTGCTTGCGGGTTTCGGTCTGCTCGGTCATCGCGGCCAGCATCACACACCGGCCGGCGGCCACCCCACCGGCGGCACGAATAGCCGCCGGCAGGTGGGGAAGGCGAGTGCGTCCGAAGAACCCGCGCGAGGGGGAATTTCCGACATGCCTTTTGTGACCGTCGGTACGGAGAACTCCGCACCCGTGGACCTTTACTACGAGGATCACGGTTCCGGCCAGCCGATCGTGCTGATCCACGGCTTCCCGTTCAACGGGGCGAGCTGGGAGAAGGTGAGCGGTTCACTGCTCGACGCCGGGTACCGGGTGATCACGTACGACAGGCGTGGATTCGGCAACTCGGCGCAGCCGGCCACCGGGTACGACTACGACACGTTCGCGGCCGACCTGGACGTCCTGGTCAGCGAGCTGGATCTGCGCAACGCGATCCTGGTCGGGCACTCCATGGGCACCGGGGAGGTCACCCGCTATCTGGGCGCGTACGGGTCGGACCGGGTGGACCGGGCGGTGTTGATCGCGCCGTTGGCGCCGTACCTGTTGCAGACCCCGGACAACCCGGAGGGGGTGGAGCAGAGCCTGTTCGACGGGTTCAAGCAGGCCATCCTCGCGGACCGGTTCGCCTATCTGACCGACTTCTGCGACGCGTTCTTCGACGCGGGCGGGAAGCGGGAACGGTCGGTGAGTGACCAGGCCTACCACGCGCACTGGCAGATCGGCACGCAGGCGTCCGCCAGGGGCACCCACGACTCGGTGGACGCCTGGTTGACCGACTTCCGGGGCGACCTGCCGAACATCGACGTACCGGTGCTGATCATCCAGGGCACCGCGGACGCCGTGCTGCCGTACCCGAAGACCGGCCAACGGTTGGTGAACATGCTGCCCGACGCCCGGCTGGTCACGTTGACCGGTGCCCCGCACGGCGTCCCGTGGACGCACGCCGGCGAGGTCACCCGGACGGTGCTGGACTTCATCGGCGCGCCGCGGATGGCCACGGCCTGACCGGCGGACGTCGCGCGGCCCGGGGGTGTCACCCCCGGGCCGCGGTCGCGTCCGTGCTCAGCCGGCCAGGCGGGCCAGTTCCTCGTCGACGATGGACGGGTCGAGCTTGCGGAACACCGGCTTCGGCGCCGCGAGCGGTCGGCCGGCTTCCAGGGGTACGGACTCCCAGCGCGCGCCGACCGTGTAGTCGCCGGTCAGCACCGGGTAGGCCGGGCCGCCGTCGAGGTCGTCGACCTCCTCGACGACAGGCATCGGCGCGTGCACGCCGGTGCCGCCGAGCAGCTCGTGGATCTTCTGGGCGGAGTGCGGCAGGAACGGGGTGAGCAACGTGTTGGCGTCGCTCACCACCTGGAGCGCGACGTGCAGGATGGTGCCCATCCGGGGCTTGTCGTCGTCGCCCTTGAGCTTCCAGGGTGCCTGCTCGGAGAGGTACTTGTTGGCCTCGGCGACGACCTTCATGGCCTCGCCGATGGCCTGCTTCTGCCGGTGTCGGGCGATCAGGTCGCCGACCACGCCGAAGCCGGCCTGCGCGGTGTCCAGCAGGGCGCGGTCGGCGTCGGTGAGGCCGGCCGGGTCGACCGGCGGGATCGCGCCGAAGTTCTTCGCCGCCATCGACACGCAGCGGTTGACCAGGTTGCCCCAGCCGGCGACCAGTTCGTCGTTGTTGCGGCGCAGGAACTCCGCCCAGGTGAAGTCGGTGTCGTTGCTCTCCGGGCCGGCCACGGCGATGAAGTAGCGCAGCGCGTCGGCGTCGTAGCGTTCGAGGAAGTCCCGGACGTAGATGACCACCTTGCGGGAGGAGGAGAACTTACGCCCCTCCATGGTGAGGTATTCGCTGGAGACGACCTCGGTGGGCAGGTTGAGCCGGCCGAGTTCGCCGGGCTCGCCGTCGCGGGAGCCGTCGCCGGAGTAGCCGCTGAGCAGCGCCGGCCAGATCACCGAGTGGAAGACGATGTTGTCCTTGCCCATGAAGTAGTAGGAGCGGGCGTCCTTCCCTTCGGCGTCGGCGGACCACCACTTGCGCCACGCCTGCGGGTCGCCGGTGCGGCGGGCCCACTCGATGGACGCGGACAGGTAGCCGATGACCGCGTCGAACCAGACGTAGATCCGCTTGTCCGGGCGGTCGCGCCAGTCGTCGAGCGGGATCGGCACCCCCCACTCCAGGTCGCGGGTGATGGCCCGGGGCTGGAGGTCGTCGAGCAGGTTGCGGGAGAACCGCAGGACGTTGGGCCGCCAGCCGTCCCGGGTGTCCATCCACTGCCGCAGCGCGTCGGCCAGGGCGGGCAGGTCGAGGAAGAAGTGTTCGGTCTCCACGAACTCCGGCGTCTCGCCGTTGATCTTCGACTTGGGGTCGATCAGGTCGATCGGGTCGAGTTGGTTGCCGCAGTTGTCGCACTGGTCGCCGCGCGCGCTGTCGTAGCCGCAGATCGGGCAGGTGCCCTCGATGTAGCGATCGGGCAGCGTCCGGCCGGTGGACGGGGAGATCGCCCCGGTGGTGACCTTCGCGACGATGTAGCCGTTGCGGTGCAGGCCGGTGAACAGTTCCTGCACCACGGCGTAGTGGTTGCCGGTGGTGGTGCGGGTGAACAGGTCGTAGGACAGGCCCAGCGCCCGCAGGTCCTCGGCGATGACCCGGTTGTAGCGGTCGGCCAGTTCGCGCGGGGTGACCCCCTCCGCGTCGGCCTGCACCTGGATCGGGGTGCCGTGCTCGTCGGTGCCGGAGACCATGAGCACGTCGTGACCGGCCATCCGCATGTACCGGGCGAAGACGTCGGAGGGAACGCCGAAGCCGGAGACGTGGCCGATGTGGCGCGGACCGTTGGCGTAGGGCCAGGCGACCGCGGCGAGAACGTGACTCATGAGCGTCAAGCCTAGTGATTGCCGTGGGCGGCCCGCGAACCAATAGGGCGGACGCCGCGTTTTGTCGCCGACACGCGGAGAGGGCTGCCGGTTGATTCCGGCATACCGGTGTGAAATGAACATCGTGACCAGCAGACCTGCGGCGTCCGGGCCGTCGGCCACCCCCCGGCGGTCGGCGTCGGCGGCCGGGCCGGGCGTCGCCCCGCAGCCCCGCCTCGACCCGACCGACCGGCAGGTGGAGGTGGAGCCGACCACCGGAGCCCCGGTGGACGCCGTGCCCCGCCGGGTGCCGGTACGCGAGCCACGGTGGCAGCGCGGGGCCGTTTCGGCGGGCAACTGGGCACCGATCGAGGAGGTGCACTGGGACGGCACGCCGCTGCGCGACGAGCCACGGCGACGGCACCGCCGCCCGCCCGCGCGCCGGGTGCCGCCCCGGCCGCCGCTCCCGCCGAACCCGCCGGCCGGCCTCGCCGCGCTGCTGGCGTTGAGCCTGCTCGCCACGTTCTTCGCCTGGGTGAGCGTGGGCCCGCTCTGGCTCGCGGTGGGGCACTCCAGCGGCGGCACCGTGATGATCACCGAGTGCGTGGGGAACGGCCTGACCCAGCGGTGCCGGGGGATCTTCCAGGCCGACCGCGACCGGTTCCAGGTTCAGGGGGTACGGGTCAGCGGGGTGCCCACCGGTTCCACCGTCACCGGCAGCGTGCTGCCCGCCCGGATGACCGGCCCGGACGGCGCCACCGCGTACGCGGACACCGGCGCGGGCCGGCACCTGCGCTGGATGCTCGGGCTCGCGGCGGTGGTCGGCTGTGCCGCGGGGATCGCCAGGTGGACGGGCGCGACCCGGCTGACCGACGACCGGCAGCGCCGCCGGGCGGTGCTCCTGGCCCTGGCCGGCCCCCTGTTGCTCACGCTGGGGTTCCTGGCCGCCGCCTGGTGAGGTGTCTTCCTTTCAGCTGTGCACGATCGTGTAGACGTCGCGGCGGCGCAGGCCGTACGCGGTGGCGACCTCGGTGATCGCGTCCCGCCGGGACAGCCCGGCGGCCTCCCGCCCGGCCACCGCCGCGCGCAGCGTGTCGTCGTCGGGCCGGACCGCAGGCGCCGCCGGGGCACCTGCCACGACCAGGGTGATCTCGCCCCGGGGGTCGCCGTCGGCGGCCCACGCGGCCAGGTCGCCCAGCGGCCGGTGGACCACTTCCTCGTAGGTCTTGGTCAGCTCCCGGCACAAGGCGGCGGGCCGGTCCGCCCCGAACGCCTCGGCCATGTCGGCGAGCGTCCCGGCGATGCGGTGCGGCGCCTCGAAGAACACGAGCGTCCGGTCCTCGGCGGCCAGCGCGCGCAGTCGGGAGCGCCGGGCGCCGGGGGTGCGGGGCGGGAAGCCCTCGAAGCAGAACCGGTCGCAGGGCAGCCCGGACAGTGCCAGCGCGGTGGTGACCGCGCTGGGCCCGGGCGCGGCGGTGACCGGGACACCGGCGTCCAGGGCGGCCCGGACCAGCCGGTAGCCGGGGTCGGAGACGCTCGGCATGCCGCCGTCGGTGACCAGCGCGACCGTGTAGCCGGCGGTGAGCACGTCGGCCAGTTCCGGGGTACGCCGTTCCTCGTTGCCCTCGAAGTAGGAGACGATCCGGCCGGGCACGGTCACGTCCAGGTCGCGGGCCAGACGGGTGAGCCGCCGGGTGTCCTCCGCGGCGACCACGTCGGCGGTGGCGAGCACCTCGCGGAACCGGGCGGACGCGTCGGCCGGGTTACCCAGCGGCGCACCGAGCAGCACAAGCCGCCCTACCTCGGACATTTCCCCCACGGTGCGTGCTCCTTCATCGACGGCCGTACCAATTTCGGAGACGGTGGACGCCACCGGCCCCTCTCGCAGCCTACGATCGCCGGGTGACGAGTGCCTCGACAGCACAGAGCGCCAACGCGGACTCCTCCTCCGACCGCGCCGCGGACGGCCCGGGCGACGCCGGCGGGGGCGGTCTCCCGGCCGCCGTCCGGCGGCGGCTCGCCACCGTCGACGACCGCATCGGTCAGGGGCAGGCGTGGGCGGCCACCTTCGTGGTGGTGGCGATCGCCGCGATCCTGCGCTTCGTCGGCCTCAGCCGGCCGCCCGGCAAGGTCTTCGACGAGACCTACTACGCCAAGGACGCGTACGGGCTGATCGACCGCGGCGTCGAGTGGAACTACAAGGACAACGGCCCGTCGTACGTGGTGCACCCGCCGCTGGGCAAGTGGCTGATCGGGCTCGGCGAGTGGGCCTTCGGCTACCAGGATGCCGACTCCGGCATCACGGTGGCCGGGCACCTGACCACGACCGCGCCGGAGTTCGGCTGGCGCTTCGGCGCGGCGGTCGCCGGCACGCTGTCGGTGTTGCTGCTGGTCCGCATCGGTCGGCGGATGTTCCGCTCCACGGTGCTCGGCTGCGCGGCGGGCCTGCTGCTCGCGTTGGACGGCTACCACCTCGTGCTGTCCCGCACCGCCATCCTCGACATCTTCCTGCTGCTGTTCGTGCTCGCCGCGTTCGGCGCGCTGGTGCTCGACCGGGACGCGCGGCGGCGGCGGTGGGCGCGGGCGCTGGAGTCCGGGCTGGACCCGACCCGCCCCGGCCGGGCCGGTCGGCCGCCGTCGGGCTGGCGGGACTGGCCGTGGTGGCGCCTGGCGGCCGGTGTGCTGCTCGGTTGCGCCTGCGCGGTCAAGTGGAGCGGGATCTACTTCGTGCCGGCGTTCGCGTTGCTGGTGCTGCTCTGGGAGGTCGGCGTGCGGCGTTCGGCCGGCGTGCGGCGCCCGTGGCGCGACGCCGTGCTCGACGAGTTGCCCTGGATGCTCGCGGCGGGCGCGCTGATCCTGGTGACGTACGTCGCGACCTGGTCGGGCTGGCTGCTGGGCGACGACGGCTACTACCGCCTGGCCGAGCGCTACCCGAACGTTCCGGAGCTGAGCGACACCCCGTTCATCGGGGCGCTGAACAACCTGTGGGAATACCACAAGGCCGCGTACGGCTTCCACACCCAGCTCGACGACCCGCACAAATACCAGTCCTGGCCCTGGCAGTGGCTGCTGCTCGGCCGTCCGGTGGCGTTCCACTACGCCGGCGACGGGGCCTGCGGAGCGGCGAGCTGCGCCTCCGAGGTGCTGCTGCTCGGCACCCCGCTGCTCTGGTGGTCGTTCCTGCCGGCGCTCGCCGCGACCGCCTGGCTCGGACTGGCGCGGCGGGACTGGCGGGCCGGCGCGATCCTGCTCACCGTGGCCGCCGGTCTGCTGCCCTGGTTCTGGTTCGCCCTCGACGGCCGGACGATGTTCTCGTTCTACGCCGCGCCGGCGGTGCCGTTCCTGGTGCTGGCGGTGGTCTACGTGCTGGGCGCGATCGTCACCCCGGCACCGGTGACGGGGACGGCACCACCCCCGACCCCGGAGCAGAGCAGTGACCGTCGACTTGTCGGCGGGATCATCGCGGGCGCGTACATGATGCTGGTGGCGCTCTGCTTCGCCTACTTCTATCCGATCTTCGTGGGCAAGGTGCTGCCGTACGCGGACTGGTCGGCCCGGATGTGGCTGGACGGCCGCTGGATCTGACGCGTGTCGCCCCGGCGGGCGGTGCCCGCCGGGGCGACATCCGATGGCGACGAGCGCTCGGGTCTGCCCGGGGCACGGGGCGCGGGGGCACCGGGGCACGAAAGAGCGCGCCCCTATCGCCTGCCACGGGGGAAGCGGGCGATCGGGGCGCGCAAGACAGAGCTTAACCACAGTCCGGCAACCACACAACGGGTGGGACTGAGTCGGATTTCCGACGACTGCACCACCGGCCATATGGTTTACATCAGGTAGATAACGGTGGGCCATCCGGCGGGAACCCACCGGATCCGACCACGTCGACGGCGGACGTCACGGCAGGTCGGTCGCGCGCGCCCCCACCCGAACGATCATCCAAAGTGGATCTCACTACACTTCGCCCGGTGATCAACAAGAGACGATCGACAGTCGTCCTTCTCGGACTGCTGGCGGCGACCGCGCTGATCGGGCCGAACCCCGCCGGAGCCGACGACGAGACCACCGAACCCGTCGCCGAGCCACCGAAGGTCGAACTGGTCCTCGACGTCAGCGGCTCGATGCGGGCCCGCGACATCGACGGCCGCAGCCGGATCTCCGTCGCGCAGCAGGCGTTCAACGAGGTGGTCGACGCCCTGCCCGACGAGACACAGCTCGGCATCCGGGTGCTCGGCGCCACCTACCGGGGCAAGGACAAGAAGCAGGGTTGCCTGGACACCCAGCAGATCGTGCCGGTCGGCACGGTGGACCGCACCCGGGCCAAGGCCGCCGTGGCCGGGCTGCGCCCGACCGGCTTCACCCCGGTCGGGTTGGCGCTGCGCTCCGCCGCGCAGGACCTGGGCACCGGCAGCACGGCCCGCCGGATCGTGCTGATCACCGACGGCGAGGACACCTGCGCCCCGCCGGACCCGTGCCAGGTGGCCCGCGAACTCGCCGCCCAGGGCACCCGCCTGGTCGTGGACACCCTCGGCCTGGCACCTGACGAGAAGGTACGCCGGCAGTTGCTCTGCATCGCCGGCGCGACCGGCGGCACCTACACCGCGGCGCAGAGCGCCGACGAGCTGACCGGTCGGATCAAGCAACTCGTCGACCGCGCCCGGGACACGTACACGGCCGCGCCGGCGGTGGTCGGCGGCACCTCGGCCTGCGCGGGCGCCCCGCTGCTCGCCCCCGGCGTCTACAGCGACCGGGAGGCGTTCTCCGAGCACCGCTGGTACCGGGTGCCGGTGCGTCCCGGGCAGGAACTGCGCGCCTCGGTGAGCGTCGCGCTGGACCGGCCGGTCAACCCCGACTACGGCGTGCTGCTGCGCGCCACCGCGCCGGACGGGCGGGAACTGGTCCGGGGCGTCGACGCCGGCAGCGGACGCACCGATGTGATCTCCGCCGGGCTGCGCTGGTCCGCCGGGGACGACGGCGAGGCGAGTCCCGAGCCGACCCCCACCGGGCAGCAGGCCGCGCAGACCGTCTGCCTGGTGGTCAGCAACTCGTTCGCCGCCCGCCCCGGCACCGAGGTCCGACCCGGGATGCCTGTCGAGCTGACCGTGGACGTGGTGGCCGCCTCCCCCGCCCCGGACGGGCCGGACCTCGGTCGTGGCTGGGTGCTGCTGCTCCTGCTCACGCTGGCCGGGCTGCTCACCGGGCTGGTCGGCGGGCTGCTCACCCGCTGGTGGGTGGCCACCTGGAGGGAGAACTGATGCGTACGCAGATCCGAGTCGCGGCGGCGGTGACCGCCGCCGGACTCACCCTCGCCCCGGCGGTGGCCCTGGCCGCGCCCAGCCCGTCGCCCGGCGCCACCCCCGTGACCAAGGCCGGCACCTCGTTCCTCACCGCCACGACCATCAGCGCCGGCCAGCCGGTACGAGTGGACGCGTCGACGGGCGACCACCTGTACTGGTCGTTCCGTGCCGACGCGGGGCAGGTGCACGAGGTCACCGCAACGGTCACCTTCCCGAAGCGACGCACCGGCGCGTCCACCTGGGCCGTCGACGTCTTCGACGGCCTGCGCCGCCGGCAGGCGTGCACGGCCGGCGCGCAGACGCCCGTCGCGGACACCGCGGCGACGAGCGTCGCGCTCGATTGCACGCTGCGGCGCGTACGGCCGTGGGCCGAGCCGTGGTCGGGTGATCCGCTGCCCGGCACCTACTACGTCCGGCTGTCGGTCACCGACCTGCCCGAGCCCGACCTCGGCCTGCCGGTCGAGGTGGAGCTGCTTGTCGGCGCGACCGACAAGGGTGGTGCCTCCGACGACGACGGCGAGCTGGCCGCCCCGCTGGTGCCGAACACCAGGGCCGGGACGGTGCTGGCTGCCGAGCCGACGCCCGAGCCGGCGGCCGAGGAGCAGACCGACCTGACCGGCTGGCTGCCCCAGGCCGGGTCACGGTGGGTGTGGACCATCGCGGGCGGAGTGCTCGCCGCCGTGGCCGGCGTGGTCGGCTTCGCCCTCACCCGGCGGCCCCGACGCCGCTGAGGACCCTCCCGGTGGCCGTCGTGAACCCGACGCGGCGGCCACCGGGAGCGCCGACGCTCACGCCGTGCGCGGGCCGCGCGGCACCCAGCCGATGAACCGGTCCCGCAGCGCGGTGACCGGCACGGAACGCAGATCCTGCGTGGCCACGGCCAGGCAGGAGCCGAGATACACGCTCAACGACGCCCGGTCCACGTGGTACTCGTGCAGCAGGTGGCGGCGCTTCGTGGCGCAGGGCCAGTTGTCGCCGCACGAGTCGCAGGTCCAGTCGGGGGTTGTCGGGGCGTGCTCGCCGTCCCGCGCTCCCGACAATTCCGCGCCAGGCGCCATCGGCCACTCCTTCCGCCTCAATACATCGATGATTGACACTGCCTATGGCACCGTACCCTCGCCCCCGCGGCATGCCCCCGCGTTACGGTACGTTCACGGCGTGTTGCCGTCACCCACCGCCGCACGTGCGTGACCTGCTTCCCGCCGCGGTCGCCGTGGCGGTGGCCGATCCACCGCCCTCGCTGACCGGACGGTTCGCGGTGGACGACGACCTGGTCCGCACCGCCGCTGTTCTGCTCAATCGGTGACGCCCGGTCAGCGCTGCTGTTCTCGACTTTGTACGGTCTTGGCGACCGATAGTCCCCGCCGGCGCCCAAGGAGTACGGTGAGTCACCCCCAGCCCCCGTTCGGGTCACAGGATCCGAACCAGCAGCCGCAGGACCCCTCGACGCAGGCGTATCCCGACCCCACGCAAGCGCCCGCGCCGGACAGTCCGTACGCGCCCCCGCCCACCTCCGGCGCGCCGTACCCCCCGCCGCCGACCGAGCAGTACCCGTCCGCGGAGACGTACCCGCCACCGCCGACCTCCGGCGGACCGTACGCGCAGCCCGGCGGCTATGAGCAGCCGGGTGGGGCGTATCCCCAGCCCGGGGCGTACCCCCAGCCGGGCGCGTATCCCCAGCCGGGCGCGTACCCCCCACCGGGCGGGGCCTACCAGCCGGGCGGGGCGTACCAGCCGGGCGGCTATCCGCCGCCGAGCGGGCCGTACCAGCCGGGCGCGCCGATGGCGCAGCCGTTCGGGGCGCCGGCGAAGAAGTCGAACAAGGGCCTCTTCATCACCCTCGGCGTGGTGGCGCTGGTCGTGATGCTGCTCTGCTGCGGCGGTCTCGTCTTCGGTATCTACAACAGTGTGCAGGAGAGCCAGAAGGCGATCAACGAGATCACCGCGACCGCCCCGCCCAGCAAGTACCTCAACATGCCGGCCGGCAGCAAGCTCACCGCCGAGGACATCAACGGCGAGGTCGAGGTCACCGTCAGCAACTTCCAGACCAGGACCACCGCCTGCAGCGAGGCCGGTGTGCCCCCGAGGAAGGGCATGTACCTGATCGTCGACGTGACGGTCGAGGTCACCAAGGGCAGTGCGTCGATCAACCCGTTGTACTTCAGGTGGCAGAGCTCGGACAGCACCGAGACGCCCGCCCTGTCCAGCTTCTTCGCCGGCTGTGGCGACCGGTTCGAATCCGGCACCTCCCTTCCGGCGGGCACGAAGCGCACCGGTCAGCTCGCCTTCGACGTCCGGGACCGGAACGGCGTCATCGAGTACCAGCACCGACTCCGCGTCGCCGGGTCGTGGAAGCCCTGACCCCGGGCTGAGGAACACGACGGAGACCGGTCCAGCGTGGACCGGTCTCCGTCGCCTTTTCGGGCATTCCCCGTCAGCCGTTCGGCCGTTTCCATGTGCGATCAGCGGTCGCCGGCCGCCAGGCTCGGGGGATGGCTAACGAGACGACGATCCCGCTGCTGCCGTGCCGCGCCCTTGACGACGTGGCCCCCTTCTACCAGTCCCTCGGCTTCGCGGTGACGCATCGGCAGGCCCGCCCGAACCCCTACCTGGCGCTCCGCCGGGAGGATCTCCACCTGCACTTCTTCGGGATGCCCGACTTCGACCCGGCCGACTCGTACGGCTCCTGCCTGGTCCTGGTGGACGACCTGGTCGGCCTGCACCGCGCGTTCACGGCGGGCCTGCGCGCCGCGTACGGAAAGGTGCTCGTCGCCGGGGTGCCCCGGATGACCCGGCCCCGGCCCCGCCGCAACCAGGACGGCCATTCCGGGTTCAGCATCGTCGACCCCGGCGGCAACTGGATCCGGTTCGTCGGCCGGGCCGCCGAACCGGACGCCGACGACGGCGGCGAGGGCGGGCTGGCCCGTACGCTGGGAAACGCCGTGGTGCAGGCGGACTCCCGTGGCAACCCCCGGCAGGCCGTCCGCATCCTCGACGGCGCGCTGTCCCGGCCGGACGCCGCCGCCGACCCGGCCGTCCTGGTGGAAACGCTCGTGTACCGCGCGGAGCTGGCGTTGCTGCTCGACGATCCGGAGACCGCGCGGGCGCTGTTGCGCCGGGCGGACGCCGTCGACCTGACCGCCGAGGAACGCGACCGGCTGGCCGACACGCTGCGGCACGCCGCCGACCTGACCGCCACCCTGCCACCGGCATAGCCCGGCCGCGTCCGGGATCCACGCGGTGCGCGTGCGGCGCGGTGTCGCAGGGGGCACCTATCCTGCGGTGATGGTTCTCGATGAGGCAACCGGTTCGTGGGTCGGCACCAGCGGTTTCCGGTTGATGCCCGCCGATCCGCTCGCCGAGGCGCCGGCCGCGCTGACCGTCGGGTCCGCCGCCGGCGGCCACCTGACCACCGTGGCCTACTCGTGGTCGCATCCGGACGACGGGCCGCAGGACGGTCTGCTGGTGGTCGCGGCCGGCGACGAGCCGGGCTCCCTCGTCGCCTGGTGGGGCGACTCCTGGCACCAGCAGCCCACGCCGATGACGCTCACCGGCACGGCGGGCGGGGTGCCGGTGGTCGAGCTGTCCGCCGACTACGGCGGCGGTTGGCGGTGGCGGATCACCCTCGACACCGCCGACCCGGCGACGCTGCGACTGCGGATGGACAACGTGGTCCCCGCCGACCAGGCGGGGGCGGAGACACCCGCCGGCCCCTACCCGGTCATGGTCACCGACGTGCGCCGCGCCTGAACCCGTCACGCCGCATCGTCGAGGACCTCCCGCAGCCGGTGGGCGAACTCCTCCGGCTTGCCGGCGTGGCCGCTTTCCTCGCCGAGGAACCCGCCGTGGTGGCTCGGGAAGACCACGGGCCGCCCACCGAGCAGCTCGGCCGTGGCCACCGACGTCCGTCCGGTGAAGGTGTCCGCCGACTCCTCGCCCACCGCCACGACGATCCGGGTACCCGCCGCACGCAGCGCCTCGGCGTCGGGCCGGTAGCTGGTGACCGCCGCGGACCGGTCGGAGAGCAACGGGTCGTCCCGGGTGCCGTCGTCCTCGGCCGGCAGCCCGAAGGCGGCGGGGTACGGCAGCGGCCGGGCGAAGTAGTCGTCGGTGAACTCACCCCGCCACGACGTCATGGCCAGGAACGCCGCCATGCCGGCACCCCAGCCCTTCTCGCGGTACGCCTCCTGGCAGACGGCCGTGGCCCGGGTGGCGGCCTCGGTGTCGGGAAGCAGCGCGACGAGCGGCGGCTCGTGCGCCACGAGGGTGGCCACCGCGTCCGGGTACGCCGTCACCAGGGCGAGTGCGGTCACCGCGCCGCCGCTGGTGGCGAACATGTCGACCGGGCCCGCGCCGAGGGTTTCGATGACCGCGTGCACGTCGGCGGCCTGCACCTGCGGCACGGCGTCGGTCCGGCCGTCCCGTCGGGCGCTGCGACCGAACCCGCGCGGGTCGTAGGTGATGACGGTCCGGTCCGGGAAGTACGAGGCCAGCGTGGTGAAGCCGTCGGCGCACATCGGCTGGCCGATCATGAACAGCGGACGGTGCCCGCCGTCGGTGGCCCGTGGGGCGTGAACGTCGTAGACGAGGTCGACCTCGGGCGTCTGGAGAGTGTGCGTGGTCATGCTGTTGTCGACCGTCGCCGGCCCCGGAACTCATCGGGGAAACCGGTGCGACCCGCGGCGGTGTCTCGACGACCACCGCCGCGGGCCGTACCGTCGCGGTCAGCTCACCGTGCCGGTCACGGCGCTGCCGGACCTGGTGACGTAGTAGGTCAGCTTCGTGCCGCTCCAGAAGTGGAACGTCAGGGTGACCCGCTGGCCGTCGTTGACCTCGGCGAAGAACTCCGGCTTCAGCGCGATCGTGTTGCCGCTGTAGTTCGGCGCGAACGTCACGTCGAACTCCTTGAACGAGGTCCAGTTCTGCGGCCCGGCGTTGCTACCGTCGGCGTACTTCGCCTCCATGGTGGCGAGTTGGTCGCCGCGGAACTGCGCCGGCAGGGTGAAGGCGGCCGTGGTGCCGGTGGCGTTGGACAGCACCGGCGGGTCGTACGTGATGATGCTGATCCGCCAGGGCACGCCTGTGGAGAAGCGCGCCTGGAGGTTGGCGTTCACCCCGTACGCGCGGGAGCCGACCAGCCGGGTCAGCGCCGACGCGGTGAGCGTCAGGGTGCTGCCGGAGACCGTGTAGTCGGTGCCGGCGACCAGGTCGGTGCTGCCCTGACGCAGACCCTGGAACGTGGTGCCGTTCAGGTTGAGCGTCAGGGTCTTGGCGGTGATCGAGCCGGTGCGCGGCACGTACACCTGGTCGCTCGACGCGGTGCCGGAGCGGGTGGTCCAGCTCGACCTGATCTGCGCGAACAGCTCCGGGTCCTTCCACACGAAGGACGTGCGGTCCAGGTGCTGGCCGTTGTCCCAGAGCTGGGTGGTGAGTTTGCGGCTGCGCGCGTAGTGGCCGAGGAACTCGAAGAACTTGAGCTTCTCGCCCTGCTCGATGGTGCCGGTGTGTCTGTCGAAGCCGAGCAGGCCGTACTCGCCGATGATCACCGGGATGTTGCGGGTGACGAAGGCGTTGTAGACCCGGTCGAACTGGTCGGTCAGGTCCTGCTGCACGGTGGCGTCGAAGCGGGTGCCGCCGGCGATGTTCACGCTGAACGGCCAGTATCCGTAGAAGTGGACGGTGGCGACCAGGTTGGGGTCGTTGAGCGTGTTGAACGTGCTGACCAGCTCGTCCACCCGGGCCTGCTCGGCGGAGGTGTGCAGGGTCGGCAGCACGAGCAGCCGGGTGGCGTTGGTGCCACCGGACTGGCGCACGATGCGGTGGAACGACGTGTTCAGCTCGTTGAGCAGCGTGGCGTTCTGCGCGTCGCCGGAGCTGCCGGTGAACTGCGGCTCGTTGACGCTCTCGAAGACCAGCTTCGAGGAGGTGTCCCTGAACGCGGCGGCGATCTGCGTCCAGAGCGCGTTGTAGCGGTTCAGCACGGTCGTGCGGTCGGTGGGCATCGTGTTGATCCACTGCCACGAGTCGTGGTGGATGTTGATCACCACGTAGAAGCCGTCGGCGAGCGCCCAGCCGACCACCTCGCGTACCCGGTTCAGCCAGGCCGCGTCGATGGTGTAGCCGGGTGCGCCACCGTGGTGGTTGCTCCAGGTCACCGGGATGCGGATGCTGTTGAAGCCCTGCGCCCGGACGTTGTCCAGCAGCGCCTGGGTCACCCGGGGGTTGCCCCACGCGGTCTCGTCCGCGCCTACCGCGTCGAACGAGTTGCCGAGGTTCCAGCCGGGCTGCATGGCGGCGACGGCGGCCATGGCGTTGCCGGCCGGCGGCGGGGTCGTGGGCGGCGGGGTGGTCGGGAGCGGGGTGGTCGGCGGTGGCGTGGTGCCCGGCGGCGGGGTGGTCCCGCCGACGCCGCCGGTGCAGGCCACACCGTTGAGCGTGAACGCGGTGGGCGCGGTGTTGACCCCGGACCAGGAGCCGTTGAAGCCGAACGAGACGCTGCCGTTGGTGGCGATCGCGCCGTTGTAGCTGACGTTCGTGGCGGTGACGTCGGCACCGGAGGAGGTGACGTTGGCGTTCCACGCCTGGGTGGCCCGCTGGCCGGATGGGAACGTCCAGCGCAGGCTCCAGCCGTTGACCGGGTCGCCGAGGTTCGTCACGTCGACGTTCGCGGTGAAGCCGCCGGCCCACTGGCTGGCGGTGGTGTAGGTGACGCGGCAGCCGGCCGCCGCCTGGGCGTTCGTCGCCAGCAGTGCGGTGCCGGCCACGAGTGTCGCGGCGGTGGCAGCGACCAGGCCGACCCGCAATCGGGCCCGGTGCGCGGTACGGGGAAGACCGACCATGGGGGTTCCTTCGTGGTGGGGTGTGCGCGTGTGGACGGAGCAGGCGGGGCGCGCACCCGCCCAGCGCGAGAATAAGTTTGGCTTCCAAACATTGTCAATCGGCAGGCATGGATGAAAGACCGCGCCGGCACCCGGCCGTCACGCCTGCGGCGACCGCACGGTGAGGTGGCCCGATAGGGCGCGCAGGAAATCCGGCGCGTCGAACATCCGGCCGGCCGAAGCGACACCCCTCGCCCGGGTCCGCCCGGTCAGGACGCGGTGCACCGCCTCCGCCGCCAGCGGCGCGCTGATCGCGTAGATGTCCTGCCCGTGGGCGACCACGCGCCGCCGAACGTCGCCGGAGCGCACCACCACGTCGACGGTGAACGTCTGCGCGGACCGGCCACGCTCGTCCGCCGCGGCCGGCGCTTTCCCGGCGGCCAGGTCCCCCGCCGCGTTCGCGGTCATGTACGTGCACACCTCCGGGATGTCCAGGTGACTGGGCACGGTCACCACGTCGGCCATGGTGAACTCGCCGAGCACCGGCCGGACACCCAGCGGTGCCGGGAACTCCCAGTCCAGCCGCGGTAGCTCGCCCTCGGCGTACACCAGGCGCCCGTCGGTGAAACGGAGCCGCCGCCCGTCGCGGCGCTCACGCGAGACGACGCCGGAGGCGACCGTCCCGGCCGTCGGGTGCCAGCTGCTCAGCCCGTACGCGACGTGCGCCTCGTCGGCCGCCGTCCAGTCAGCCATCGCGGTGGTGACCAGCAGGTCACCGAGCCCGCCGAAGAACGCCATGGCCGGCACCACCGCGACTCCCGCGGCCTCCGCACGGTCGGCGTAGTGGGCGAACGTGTCCCGGTTCGCCTCGATCTCGGCCGCCACGTCGATGTAGGGGATCCCCGTCCGCAACACGGCCTCGATCAGCGGTCCGGCGGTCGAAGCGAACGGTCCGGCGCAGTTGACCACCGCCGCCGCCCCGGCCAGCGCCCGGTCCAGCGCCGCCGGATCGTCGACCGACGCCACCCGGCGCTCCACCCCGGGGAAAGCAGCCGCCAGTTTCCCCGCGTCGCGCCCGAGCGGCAGCGGCTCGTACCCCCGCTCGCGCAGCTCCGCCACCACGAACCGCCCGGTGTGCCCGTACGCCCCGAACACCGCCACCCGCATGCTGCTCCCCCTCGAAGATCGACTGAGACGATCGTCGCCGGGTCGTGCGGGCCGGGCCAGTGTCGCAAACGCCAGCGTCCGTACAGTTTCGGACATGGCCACCATCGCGCTCGCCGCCACCGACGGGATGCTGCACTTCGAGCTGGCCGCCGCCTGCGAGATCTTCGTCCGCGACCCGACCGGGCTGGCCGACCCCTGGTACGACCTGGTGGTCTGCGGCCGGGGCCCGGTCGGCGTCGGCCGGTTCACGATCACCCCCGACCAGGGGCTGGACCACCTCGCCCGCGCCGACACGGTGATCGTCCCGGCGATCGAGAACCCCGACGCCGAGCCGCCGGCCGACCTGGTCGACGCCGTCCGCGCCGCCCACGCCGCGGGCGCCCGGATGGTCTCGTTCTGCACCGGCGCGTTCGTGCTCGCCGCCGCCGGCATCCTCGACGGGCTGCGCGCCACCACGCACTGGGCGCACACCGACGCGCTCGCCGCCCGCTACCCACGCGTCCACGTCGACCCGGACGTGCTCTACGTGGACAACGGCACCGTGCTCGCCTCCGCCGGCAAGGCCGCCGCCATCGACCTGTGCCTGCACCTGATCCGCCGCGACCACGGCTCCACGGTCGCCAACGCGGTCGCCCGCCGCCTGGTCGTGCCACCGCACCGGGCCGGCGGCCAGGCCCAGTACGTCACCACGCCGGTCCCGGCCCGCGAGGACCACCCGCTCGCCGCGCTGCTGCCCTGGGCGATGGCGCGGCTGGACCGCCCGCTGACCGTCGCGGACCTGGCCCGCCAGGCCACCATGAGCACCCGCAACCTGGTCCGCCACTTCACCGCCGCGACCGGCGCCACACCGTCGCAGTGGCTGGCGACGCAGCGCATCCGGCGCGCGCAGGAACTGCTGGAGAACACCGACGACAGCATCGACGCCGTCGCCGAGGCGTCCGGCATGGGTACGGCGACGACGCTGCGCCGGCACTTCCAGCGCACGGTCGGCGTGCCGCCGGACGCCTACCGTCGTACGTTCCGCCGAGGCTGACCGGATTGCCGGCGCGTCGACACGGGTAACCGGTCCATCATGGAGCGGGCCACGGGGTCGAAGCAGAGCTGGTGGAACACCTACCCGGAGGCCACGACCGGGCAGTGGACGACAGCCGTCGTGGTGGCCCTGGTCCTCACGGTGCCGACCACTCTGCTCTGCGTATGGCTGGCCACGTCGCTGCTCAGCGGCGCCCACTGGCTGCTCCAGACGCTCGCCTTCGCCGTCATCGGTCTCGTTATCGGCGGTGGCGCCCTCGTACTGCTGGCCAAGCTCGGCGGGCGTCGCGCGACCTGACCCTGCCCGGCGGTTGCAGTCTCGACCCTCCGCCCCGACCCTCTGAGCACCGGAGCAGACCATGGCGGAACAGGTACAGGTGCCGGACGACGGTGCCGGCAGCACTGAGTTCTTCCGCTTCGCCGGCACGTACAACGGTTACGAGTTGCAGGGCAGCTTCGAGGCGCTCGCCACCACCGCGCGGACCGTACGCGAGCGGTGGGAGCGGACCGGCCACCTCGGCGACGACGTCGACGAGTTGCGCGCGCGCCTGTTCTTCGAGGCACGCGCCTTCCGCCACGGGGGATATGGTCGGTTCGATAAGCGGCCGATCGTCGCCGCACTCGTGGCGGGCATCCGCTCCCTGTCCGGCGGGTTCGTGCCGTCCAGGAGGACGATCGCCTGACGTTCGACACGGGGGCGGGTGTGTTCGCTGTGATCGTGGTCGCCGGTGGGCCGAACGGCATGATGCCGGCGGGCAAACTGCGCCTTCGGGGCGTCGGCGTGCTCGTGCTGGAGAAGGACGCCGAGTGTACGTGCGGTCGCTCGGGCTGCACGTCCGCAGCATCGAGGTGATGGACCAGCACGGGCTGCTGGAGCGCTTCCTGGAACAGGGCGGCAGGCACTCCCACGTCCACCCACCGCTGGGCGGGCAGAGCCTCAACCTCGGCATCCAGGACGCGTTCAACCTGGGCTGGAAGCTGGCGGCGGCCGTCAACGGGTGGGCGCCGGTCGACCTACTGGACACCTACCAGACCGAGCGGCGCCCGGTCGCCGCCGACGTGCTGACCAACACCCGCGCGCAGAATGCTGCTGGCCACCAACGAGCTCGGACCCCAGGCGATACGGCAGTTGCTGGCGCAGCTCATGGACCTCGACCGGCGGTGCTGTTTCGGCCGGACGGGCACGTGGTCTGGTGGGCGACGATCAGCAGTCGCTTGAGGGCGCGCTGGCCAGGTGGTTCGGCAGCCCGACGAGGCAGCGGTCGTCGGCTGCCGACCCGGCGCGTCAGCGGAAACCGAGCTGACGTGCCGCATCCTGGTGAGCCGAGACGAGTTCCGAGAGCCGGATGGGCCTGCGGGACACGGCCGAGAGGTCCCTGCCCTCCCTGGTCCGCGGGGGAAACACACTGATTCCCTTGTCCAGAGCCAGACCGGCCACCTCGGCTTCCCACCCCGGCCACCGCAGGTCCTCGTAGAACCGGGCCGTGGCACCGGCGAGCATCGCCTCCAGCCAGTCGCCGTACCCGAGTTCAAGATCCTGCCAAGCCAGGTCCTCCGGGCCGAAGTAGTGAAGCGTCGGCCGCGCGCCCGGTTGCACCTGCGGCCACGCGAACTGCCCACCCAGCACATCGAACGCGATCACCAGGCGATCAGCGCCCCCGGTCAGCTCGGCAGCCACCTCGGAAAGCCCATCGTGCCCACCCCGAGCACCCGAAGCCAACCGTGGTCGATCACCAGCCCGCCGCTGTTGGCGACCACCGCCCCGAGCCACGACCGGGTGGTGATCGCCAGGGCCTCCAGGCAGGCGTCCGCCCGCCGGCGATCGACCGGAAGCACCTCCACCGGATACGGGGCTGCTGCCGCCAGCGCAGAAATCTCGGGCCATGCCGACTGTCCCATCCCCTCAGCCTCCCAGAAAGGTCCGGACCGGGCCGCGGCGACTCGGGTGGCCGCGACCGCATCCGCGGTGCTGTTGCGGCCGGACGGCACATGGTCTGGGTCGGCGGCGAGCCGTCCGCGTAGCCGGGCGGTGGCGACTCCGGCGAATGCATCGAGGCGGGTGCACCCTTCCCAAGACGGCGAAAGCCACATTAACGGCCGTTTGGTTGCACCATTCCATCCAACAAGGGACGTCGCATCGAAGGCCCTCGACTATTCGCGGCCCGGCGGAACAAGTAGCCGATGGAGGCACGTACGCCTTTTGCTCCGTCGCCGAACGCCTCTAACGCCACCGCCTGTTGCGTGTGCGGAACCAGTGATCTATATTCGTCGCAAGCCGAATGACGGCCCAATGGGGGAAGGACAACAATGAGAGCGAATGTGCGCAAGTCTGCCCGCGTGCGGGAAATGGTGCAGTCGACGTTGCTTGTCGCCGCGACTGTCGCCGCCGGCGTCGTGGTGGCCGCAAGCCCCGCTCAGGCGGTGACCATTCAGAGCTGCCAGGATCCTCAGCATGCAGCGAGGCTGACCTACACCGACGGCACCGTGTCGAGGTTCAACTGCACCGGCACCTACTATCCGCCGAACAAGAAAGCGAGCTTCTTCTGGACCGGCACCTGGTCGGGCTACATCACTTACGACGGCAGGCGGGAGAAGTTCTGCAACGGGGAGAACAACTGGCTCCCGTTGCCGGTCAGGATCAACAAGCTGGAATTCTCCCCGACGAAACTCTGCTAACGCCACCTTGATTCCATGAACAATTATTCCCAGTGATTGGCGGTCCCAGTTGCGCGACTGGGGCCGCCATTCATCGCAATGCCTCGCGGAATAAATCGGCCTGCGCGGCGTCCAACGCTGCTCGGC
The DNA here is from genome assembly GCF_049841795.1 of Micromonospora sp. DT31. Classification (NCBI taxonomy): domain Bacteria; kingdom Bacillati; phylum Actinomycetota; class Actinomycetes; order Micromonosporales; family Micromonosporaceae; genus Micromonospora; species Micromonospora sp. DT31. The sequence continues at coordinate 450,442 of NZ_JBNCKZ010000002.1, forward strand.
GTGGCCGGTGCCATCGGCGCGCTGATGGAGCTCTGCTCATCCAGCCCGCATCTGTCCGGCGACGGCCTCGGCCCGTTCCCGGCGGTCAGCTGGCCATGCGGATCGGCGCGGACGCCAGCACGGCGCAGACGATGACAGCCAACAGGATCCGCAGATTGCGTAGGCCGCGCCACCACGGCACCAACCAGAACAACAGCCACACCGCAGCGGCGAGGAGCACATGCTCGCCCACCATGCCGAGGGTGACCTCCTCGCAGCGGTTGTCGCCGAGGGCCGACTCGCAGAACGCCGGGGGCCGATCGAAGGCGCCCCCGACCAGCGCGACAACCCCCACGACGCCGGCGACCACCGGAGCGACGACGAGTGTGGCCAGCGGCGTCAGCAGCCCCCGCAAGATCACGTTGTCGATCCAACGGGCCAGTGCGAGCCGGTGCAGGCCGACGGTCCTGCGGCATGACGAGCACGATACCCAACTACGTGTACCAACGGTGCACCCGTCTGTGCCGCGTAGGCTGCGCGCGGTCAGGGAGCCGGGAGCACGAACCGATCAGGACAAGCTCTTCCGCGACTGGCTGCGCTCGCATTCCACAAGACCGGGAGGGCTACGCCGCGACCAAGCGGAGCCTCGCGGCACCGCCCACCGGGCCGGTGACTAGGACCCGGCGCGGAACGAGGTCATCGATCAGGTGGGCGCCTGGCTGGCCTGGCCGACACCTGACGGGTGTGGGCAGCAGCGACGGGGTGGTGATCCCACCACCTCGACGAGAAGGAGATCGCCAAGGCACTGAAGGACGCCCAGCGTTGGCGCGACCTCGAACAGGAAGCGCTCGACCGGCTGTTCGACTGACGCCGGCGGGTGATCGGCATGGTGGCGGCCCGGCGGGGCCTCCACCGTGCCATGGAGGGGGCGGGACCGGCTGCGGTACGCCGCTGCTACAAGGATCGAAAAAGGCCGTCTCCCCCCCACGGGAAACGGCCTTTCAACTGGGTGGAGCTGAGGGGATTTGAACCCCTGACCCCCTCGATGCGAACGAGGTGCGCTACCGGTCTGCGCCACAGCCCCTCCGCTGGCGAACCAGCGTCGGTCCCACCCAGCTTTCACCGGGTGGGCCGGCGACAAGGCTAACAGGTCGCGCCCTCACGACGCGAACCGCCCCACCGCTGCGGAGCAGCGCCGCACGGCGGCGCCGGCGGTCAGGCGCCCCGGCCGGACTGGTAGGGGCGTCCGCGCAGGCCGCCCGACCGCCGGTAGGAGACCGAGCCGCCGCTCGCCGCGGGCGGCAGGTCCGCCGGGCGGTCCAGGCCCATCGCGGTACGCCGAACCGCCTCCCGCTGGGCGGCCAGCCGGCGCTGCACCTCCCGCCGGGCCGCCGCGCGCCGGGCCTGCTCGCGGCGCACCTCAGCCTGTCGGGCGGCCAGCCAGGCCGCCTCGCGGGCGTCCGCGCGCCGCCGCCGACGCTCGGCCAGGGCCCGCTGCCGCAGGTGCACGACGTACGCCACCAGCAGCGCCCCGGTCACCGACACGCTGATCCAGAACCCGGGGCCGACGAGCACCACGCCGCCCAACTCGACCAGGTTGAGCAGCAGCAACGCGGCAAGCACCCGACGCCGGCGGTAGACCGCCGGGGTGTGGCGCCGATGGGGCGGGTGCCGCCGGCGGGACTGCGCCGGGATGGCGGAAACCGGGCGGAGCCGCCCGGAACGACGCCGCACGGGCGGCGCGGACACCGGCCGGTCAAGACCACCCGTATCGGCGTTCTCACTGAGGGTAACGACGAGGGAGCGCGGCGGGTACAGTGGGCGCCGGCCGGGCACGGTGCGACGCCGACGCTCGCGCTGAATCACCCGCGCCGTCGACTGCGCCCGCTCCGCCACCAGCCGCTCGGTGGCGTCGTACCGGCGGACCAGCGCCGGAGCGAGGGCGAGCAGACCGGCGGCGGCGAGGACGGCGAGGAGCACCGACGTGGGCACCCTCACCCCTCCCGTCACCAAGTTCGAGGCGAGCGCCGCACCGCCGCAACTTCTTCTATCGACCGTCGTTTACGGCGCACATCGTGCGGGCGGGCAGCGCTTGCCGCAGCTTGCAGTTACTTGAGGTTACGGGCCGCCGACCCTGTTCACCGTGCGCCGCGCCGGAGGGTGACGTCAGCGACGGTTGTCACGCACGCGGTGCCACCTGGCCAGCAGCCCGCCCTCGGCGGCCACTTCCTCGCCGGTCATCGCATATCCGATGTGGTCGCGCCACGCCCCGTCGATGTGCATGTAGCGCACGTGGTAGGCCTCCTCGCGGAAGCCGAGCTTCTCCACCACCCGCCGGGACGGCGTGTTCTCCGGGCGGATGTTCACCTCGATCCGATGCAGACCGCCGGGGCCGAACGCGTGGTCCACGGCGAGCGCCACCGCGGTCGGGATCACACCCCGACCCGCCACCCGGGAGTCCACCCAGTACCCCACGTACGCGGAGCAGAACGCCCGCCGCACGATGCTGCCCACGTTGAGGTGGCCGACCAGCCGTTCCTGGCCGTGCTCCCGCAGGCACACCGCGAACGGCATGCCCTCACCGGTACGCGCGGACCGGCGCTGGTCGGCGTGGACCAGGCGGAACGCGGCCGGCGAGTTGGACTCGTGCCAACCACCCGGGATGTGGGACTCCCACGGGGCGAGCCACTGCCGGTTCGCGCGGCGGATCTCCGACCAGGCGGACGCGTCGGAACGCCGGTAGGGACGCAGCACCACCGGACCGTCCACCAGCACCACCGGCCACCCCGGCGCCCGCCGGAACATCACCGAGCCGACCCTCCGATCGCGACTGCGGGGCTCGCAAGCTCACTCCTCGCGCTCACCGGGCCAGCCTTCCGATCGCGACTGCGGGGCTCGCAAGCTCACTCCTCGCGCTCACCGGCGCCGGTCCAGCAGGAGCACATCCACCGTGGACCCCGCCGCCGCGGTGGTCACCCGCTCGCCGAGCACCAGCAGGCCGTTCGCGTCGGACAGACCGGACAGCGTGTACGGGCCACCGTTCAGCGGCTGCACCGTGTACCCGCCGCCGCGCCGCTCGGCCACGTGCGCCGGCCGGAACTCGCGCAGCCCCACCGGCGACGACACCGTTTCCAACAGGTGCGCGCGGACGCTCGGCCGGAACACCGGCTCGGCCCCGGCGAGCAGTTGGATGGCGGGCCGGGCCAGCACCTCGAAGCCGATCAGCGCCGAGCCGGGCTCGCCGGGAAGACACACCACCGGCACCTCCTCGGCGCCGACCGTACCGAATCCGAGGGACGTCCCCGGATAGAGGGCCACCTCGGTGAAGGTGACCGGACCGGCCGGCCCGCCGTCACGGCGGGACAGGATCCGGCGGACCATGTCGCCGGGGCCGGTGCCGGTGCCACCGGTGGTGAGGATCAGGTCGGCCCGCAGGGTCTGGTCCTCCAGCAGGCCGCGCAGCGCCTCCGGGTCGTCGTCGCAGATCCCCACCCGGTACGCGAGCGCGCCCGCCTCGGCCGCCGCCGCGGTCAACGCGTGCGAGTTGGCGTCCACCACCTGGCCGGGCTGGCTGCCCCGGCCCACGTCGACCAGTTCGTCGCCGGTGGCCACGATGACCACACGCGGGCTGGGCCGCACCACCACGTGGCCGATGCCGGTGGCGGCGAACACCGCGACCAGGGCCGGTGACACGTAGGCGCCGGCGCGGGCGAGCAGCGTGCCGGCGGCCAGTTCCTCCCCGGCCCGGCGCAGGCCGTACCCGCGTTTGGGGGCGCGGAAGATCTCCACGGCGGCCATGCCCTGATCGGTCCACTCCACCGGGACGACCACGTCGGCGCCGATCGGCAGCGGCGCGCCGGCCGCCACCGAGAAACACGAGCCGGGGGTGAGCCGCACCGGCCGCCAGCTCGCCGCGCCCATGTCACCGACCACGTTGAGCCGGATGGTGCGCCCGCCGGGCATGCCGGAGGGGGCCGGGACGTAGCCCGGCCCCCGGCTCCCACCGGAGATGTCCTCCCAGCGCGCGGCGTACCCGTCCACCGCCGCCTGGTCGAAGGCGGGGTACGAGTGCGGGGCGACCACGTCCTCGGCGAGCACGTTGCCGTACGCCTGGGTCAGGTCGAGGTCGAGTGGCGGCAGCGCGCGTAACCTGCGCAGCACACTGCCCAGGTAGTCGGCGAGCGGCGTCAACTCGTTCGCGGCCGCCTCGGCGTCGGCCGTCGCGGTCATGTATCGGCACCGCCGGACGCGTCACGCACGCCGTTGAGGATCGCCGCGGTGACCGTCTCGTCGCCGTTGTTGACGAACTCGGTCAGCCACTTGCGGAACTCGGCGCCCACGTCGTCCCGCTCGGCGGCGATCTGCACCACGGTCTGCAGGTAGCCCAGCGGCATGCCGGTGTCGTAGCGGGTGCCCCGGTAGACGATGGCGTGCACCGGCACCCCCTCGGTCCGCAGCAGCTCCATCGCGTCGGTCAGCTGGATCTCCCCGCCGCTGCCCGGCCGGGTGCGCCGGATCGCGTCGAAGATCTTCCCGGGCAGGACGTACCGGCCGAGCACGGCGAGGTTGCTGGGGGCGTCCTCCGGGCTGGGCTTCTCCACCATCCCGGTGACGGTGACGACCTCGGCGATGTCGGTGTACTCCGGCCCGGCCGGCTCGACCGAGGCGATGCCGTAGCGGCTGGTCTCGGCCGGGTCGACCTCGAAGAACGCGAGCACCACGCCGCCGGTGCGGGCCTGGAGTTCCAGCATGGCCGGCAGCAGCGGCTCCGACGGCTTGACGAACTCGTCGCCGAGGAGCACCGCGAAGGGCGCGTCGCCGACGTGCGACTCGGCGTACCCGACGGCGTGACCGAGGCCGAGCTGTTCCGGCTGGCGGACCGTGTAGATCGCGGCCAGTTCCTCGGTGCGCTTGACCTCGGCCAGCAGCTCCGGCTTCTTGGCGAGCCGTTCCTCCAGGTCCGGGCGGCGGTCGAAGTGGTCCACCATCGAGGTCTTACCCCGACCGGTGATCAGCAGCACGTCGTTGACGCCGGCCTGGGCGGCCTCCTCGACGATGTACTGCAGCACCGGCCGGTCGACGACCGGCAGCAGTTCCTTCGGAACCGCTTTGGTGGCCGGCAGGAACCGGGTGGCCAGGCCGGCGGCCGGGATGACGGCCTTGACCGCGCGGGAGCGACCGGAGGTCGCTGAGGGGTTCGCTGAGTGCTCCGACATGCCGCGAGACTATCGGCCACGGCTCTGCCGCGGCGGGTGAGGACCGGAAGACGCGCCGCCCTGGGCTGCACCCGCCGGGTCGACGGGACCGGCCGGCCGGGGCGGCCCGTCGGGTGGGCCGACCGAGGCCGCCGCCACCGGGACCTCCTCGGCGGGAACCGGATCGGGCGCCGGGGCCAGCCGGTGGCCGTCGCGTCCGGCGGCCTTCGCCGCGTACAGCGCGTCGTCGGCCGCGTCGAGCACCTGCTGACCGCCGGCCGCGTGGTCCGGGTAGACGGCGATGCCGATGGAGACGGTCACCGGCACCTGGATCGGCCCGCCGCCGTGCCCGTCGACCGCCACCGGCTGGTCCCGCACCACCGCGCCGAGCCGCTCGGCGACGACCGTGGCGCCCCGCGCGTCGGTCTCCGGCAGCAGCACCACGAACTCCTCGCCACCCTGCCGGAACGCCAGGTCCACCTCGCGGATCACCCCGCGTACCCGGCGGGCGAACTCGACGAGCACCGCGTCCCCGGCCGCGTGCCCCCACGTGTCGTTGACGTTCTTGAACCGGTCCAGGTCGAGCGCGAGGACACTGAGCATCCGGCCGAACCGGTTCGCCCGCTCCACCTCCCGCCGGATCGACTCACGCAGGTAGCGGTAGTTCCACAGCCCGGTCAACGGGTCGGTCAGGGAGAGCCGCTGTGCCTCCTCGTGCACCCGGACGTTCTCCACGGCGACCGCCGCGTGGCCGGCGAACGTGCGCAGTGTGACCAGGTCGTCGTCGTGGAACTCGTGCCCGCCCAACCTGTCGTAGAGCACCAGTACGCCCAGCGCCGCGCTCGTCGGGCCGGGCGGATCGTCGTCGGGCGGCGGGTGCCCGGGCCGGTCCGGGCCGCGCGCCTCGACCGTGCCGGGGGTGGCGAACGGCACCGCCACGTACGTCTCGCAGGGCGGCTCCCCGGTCGGTGTGTCGGGTGGCGCCCACCGGCCGCGCTGCGGCTCCCCGGTGGCGGCCACCGCGCCGAGCACCCCGGCGCCGAGCGGCACCCGCAGCGTCGCCGGGTCGGCCGGGTCACCTGTCGGCCACCGACCGGCGAGCCCTTCGACGCACCGGCCGACCAGTACGTCGTCGCCGTCGAGCAGCAGCACCGCGCCGGCCCGCGCGCCGGTCGCGGCGATCGCGCTGTCCAGGATCACCCGCAGGATGCGTTGCAGGTCGTGCGTGCTGGCCAGGGTGTCGCCGAGCACGGCGAGGTGGTTGCGGAGCTGGTCCCGGCTGCTGGTCAGCGCCGCCACGTAGCTGTCGGTCTCCCGGGTCATCCGGTTGAAGGCGCCGGCCAGCCGGCCGATCTCGTCGCGGCTGCGCACCGGCACCCGGGCGCTCAGGTCGCCCCGGGCCACCCGGTCCACCGCGCCGGCCAGCTCACCGAGCGGCCGGGTGGTCACCCAGGCCAGCCGCCAGGCGACCAGCACGGCCAGCAGCGCGGCCAGCGCCACCGCGGCGGCAAGCGCACCGTACAGGCCCGGTGTGCGTTCCCCGGGCACCGAGAGCACGAGCGGCAGCGGCTGGCCCGGGGACGGCCCGACCCGCCGCACGTACCGGCCGTCGCCGGTCCCGGCCACCCCCGTCCCGTCCGCCTTGCCGGCGGCCGCCAGCACCGCTGCGCGTACCCCCTGGTCCTCGGTCGTGTGGCTGATCCGCCCGGGGTCGTCGAGGAGGGTGACCCCGACGCCGGTCACCGCGGCGAGCCGCGCCACGAAGGCCCGGTCGACGGGCTGCGCGGCGGCCACCGCGCCCAGGTCGACGCCGGCCGCGTCGCGCAGCCGGACCTGGGCGGCGAGCGCACCGACCGGCCCGGCGGGGGTGCCGGCGCAGTCCTGCCAGTGCCCGGCCGGCCCGCCGCCGGTGGCGTAGCGGGTTGCGCCCCCGGCGTCGGCGATCAGCACCGCGGCGGCCAACCCCCGGTCGACGACCTGGTCGGCCGCGCGGGGCCGGGCCGTCGGGTCGGCGACCAGCGCCACCGCGTCGGCCGCCGCGCGCAGTTGCTGGCAGAGGGCGTCGACGGAGGTACGCACGCCGGCCGCCGCCAGGCCGAGCCGTTCGGTGGCCCGGCTGCGCTCGACCGCGCTGAGGGTGGCCCCGACGAAGAACGCGCTGAGCAGGACGGGGCCGAGGACCACCGCGAGGAAGGCCGCCGTCAACCGCCCGCGTAGCGTCAAGCTTCCCCCCGGAAGTTCCGCGCCCTTGGTGCGATGCTGACACAGAGCGACCGGTGGACAAGCGTTGCGTCAGGAGTGTTGCGTGCCGGAATTTTCGGATGAAGCGACCCGGGCGAAGCGGGATCTGCGTGTCGCGCTGCTCGCCGCCCGCCGCTCGCTGTCCGCGCCGCGCCGCGCCGAAGCCGCGGCGTCCGTTCAGGCCGAGCTGGTGACGCTGGTACGCCGGCTGCGCCCGGCCCGGATCACCGCCTACGTCCCGGTCGCCTCGGAGCCCGGCGGGGACGATCTGCCGGAGGTGCTGCGCTCGGCGTTGCCGCCCGAGGGCGAGTTGCTGCTTCCGGTGCTCCGCGACGACCTGGACCTGGACTGGGCCCCCTACACCGGCCGCGGGTCGCTGCGCGCTGCCGGCCGGGGGCTGCGCGAGCCGACCGCCCCGCCCCGGGGTCGCGCCGCCGTGGCCGGGGCGGCGCTGGTCGTGGTGCCGGCGGTGGCGGTGGACCGCCGGGGCGTGCGGCTCGGCCGTGGCGGCGGCTCGTACGACCGGGCGCTTGCCCGGGTCCCCGCCACCGCGCCCACCGTGGCGCTGCTGCACGACGGCGAGCTGGTCGAGGTGGTCCCCGCCCAGGCGCACGACCGCCCGGTGCACAGCGTGATCACCCCCGGCGGCGGGCTCGTCGCGGTGCCGGGTGTGGGTCCGGGCGCTTCCGCTGGACGAACCCGGGTGCCATGACGCACCATTGGCACTCGAATACCACGAGTGCCAGACAGGCCGTGCCAGATCCGGAGGAGAACGTGCCCACCTACCAGTACGCCTGCACCGCGTGCGGTCACCAACTCGAGGCGGTGCAGTCCTTCTCGGACGACCCGCTGACCGAGTGCCCGGCGTGTGAGGGGCGGCTGCGCAAGCTCTTCAACTCGGTCGGCATCGTGTTCAAGGGCTCCGGCTTCTATCGCACGGACTCCCGTTCGTCGGGCGCCGACAACGGCGCCGGCGCGGCGGGCAAGCCCGCCAAGCCCGAGTCCTCCCCGTCGTCGGACTCCTCGTCCCCGTCGTCCGGTTCGTCCTCGTCGTCGTCCGGTTCCTCGTCGTCCGGTTCCTCGTCGTCCTCGTCGTCGGGGTCGACGGCGAGCAAGGCTCCGGCGGCGTCCGGCCCTTCCTGATCCGCGGGTTATCCACAGGGCCGGGTCGTGGGGCGGCGGCGGGCGGTACGCCGGCCCTAGCCTGCTGGTCGAACGGTCGAACCGGTGGGCGGGAGGGCGACGGTGGCCGATGGTGAAGGGACGTTACGTCCGGTCCGCTGGCGTGGGCTGCCCCGGAGGCGGACGCTGCTGCGGGTGACGCTTGTCGCGGTGCTGCTCGGCACGGCCGCCGCGGTGCTCCGGAGCCCGTCCGACTGCGCGCCCGGGCCGGCGCGGGTCTCCGCCCCCGGCCCGTCCGCCGGCCCGTCCGCGACAGCCGTGGCGTTGCCCGCCGGCTCGGTCGGTGTCCCGGTCCGGCTGGCCGAACCGGCCGCCCTCGCCGTGTTGCGTCCGGGCGCCCGGGTGGATCTGCTGGTCGTGCCGGCCGGCGGGTCCGACGGTCCGACCCTGGTCGCCACGCGCGCGCTGGTGCTCGACGTGGTGGGCTCGGCCGGGGCGGTCGACGGTTCCTCCGCGCTCTATCTGGCGCTGCCGCCGGAGCAGGCCCGACGCGCGGTCGGCCTGCCCGAGGGCAGCCGCTTCGCCGTGGTGGTGCGCGGGTGAGGCGCCTGTCAGTCCCAGTGCGGCGGGCGCTCGGCGAGCAGCCAGTCGTCGTTGCCGCCGGGGCGCTCACCCCAGCCACGGTCGGTGTCGTCGGTGGTCTGCTCGGGCAGCACCACGAAGTCTTCGCTGAGATCGACCACGCGGTCGTCGTCGCCGCGCGGGACCCGGATGCCGGTGTCGGTCACGAGCAGCAACGATACCGCTGAACAGCCACCCGCTCGACCCGCCGCGGCGGGTCGGAAAACCCGCCGGGCGGGACGGCCCGACCGTCGCCGGTGACATCGGCCTCGCCGCGTCGGGCGGCCGACGGCCCGGCGCGTTGGTAGCGTCGGACGGCGTGACGACGCCGAGCGGTGGCAACCCCGACGACCAGACCTGGCAACGCCCGGAACAGCCGGCCACCACGGACGACCCCCGAGCGCCCGACCCGCCCGCGAGCGAGGCGGCGAGGACAGGCCACCCGTCCCCGCCGCACCAGCCCGGCGGCGATACACGTCCGGACAGCCCCGACCCGGGGTCCGACCCCGACCCCGCGGTCGGCCGACCCCCGCAGGGGCCGGACCGCCGCGGCAGCGGAACCGGCACGCCCGAGGAGAACACGTCCGAGCCCACCAGCGCGTGGTCGCGCGGCGGGGCCGCGGAGAGCCCCTGGGCCAGACCGGACCCGAACGCGCCGGCCGGCGGCTTGGCCCCCGTCGGCGGCGAATGGCCCGGTACGACCGCCGCGCCCGGGCGGGCCGCGGGCGGCTACCCGGGGCCTCCGCCGAGCACCCCTCCCCCGCCGGGCTGGCGGCCGCCGGTGCACGTGCAGCCGCCACCGCCCCGGCAACTTCCGTCGCAGGACATGGCCGCCATGGACCAGGCGGAGCAGCGCGCCCAGCGGCTCACCTACGGCGTCGGCGGGATCGTCGGCGTGGTGCTGGTGCTGCTCACCTGCCTGCTCTGCTCGCGGCTGCTGTTCTGAGCCGTGTCGGACGAGCGGTCAGACGACCCCGTCCCACACCATCTTCGCGCCGCTGTCGCCGGTCAGGTAGACGTACCAGAGGGCGACCACCGCGAGCGCGGCAACCACGACGGTGAGCACCACCGACAGCCAGCGGGGCAGATTGCGGGCGCGGGCGAGGCGGCTGGTCGCCAGCACCAGCAGGAGGGCGGCGACGCCCAGCCCGAGGGTGTACCAGAACAGCATGTCGCCGTACTCGGCGTGCTCACGGATCTTCTGGAGACCCTCGGGCGGGTAGCCCCGCCCACGCAACACCTCCTCCAGTTCCTCACCGGACTCCGTCGCCACCCAGGCGACGACCGGGGTGACCACGGCGAGGGCCACGACCGCCCAGTCCAGCCGGGGCCGCCAGCGGGGCACGGCCCCGTACGCGACGGTGAACAACGCCAGCAGCGGCACCAGCACCACCACCGCGTGAATGACCAGCACATGGCCTGGGAGACCGTTGATTTCCCTGAACACCGACACCTCCGGCGAGTGGGTGGTAGGTCGCCCAGCCTACGAGGCGACCCTGTACCTCGACTCACGCAGATCCCGGCGGCACGGTTCACGCCACGGCCCCGATCGCCTGTGAAGTGCGCCCCTGGCCGGACGCGCACGGCCTGCGACGTGGCACTCTTGATCGATGGACACCGAGGATGTCGGCCTGTTCGGCCCGGGATCGGTCACGTGGAAGGTGCACGAGGAGCCGATCCTGATCGTCGCCGGCCTGCGTTCGCTCTACCTGCAGGCGTTGCACCCGCGCGCGATGGCCGGCGTCGCGCAGAACAGCAACTACCGTACGGACGCCTGGGGCCGCCTGATGCGGACGGCGACCTACGTGACGACGACGGTCTACGGCACCACCGCCGAGGCGGAGGCGGCCGGTCACCGGCTGCGCCGGCTGCACGCCCGGATGCGGGCCACCGACCCGGCCACCGGGGAGGAGTTCCGGGTCGACGATCCGGATTTGCTGCGCTGGGTGCACGTCGCCGAGGTCGAGTCCTTCGTGAGCACGGCACGGCGGGCCGGGTTGGCACTGACCGACGACGAGGTGGACGGCTACTACGCCGAGCAACGCCGCTCGGCGGCCCTGGTGGGGCTGGACCCGGCCGACGTGCCGGGCACCGCCGCCGAGATCGAGGCCTACTACCGGGACGTACGCCCGCAGTTGCGGATGACCCGGGAGGCGGCCGAGACCGCGTTGTTCCTGACCGCCCCGCCGATTCCGTGGAAGCTCAGCCTGCCGGTGAAGGTGGGGCTGAACTTCGGTCCGCCCCGCTGGGCGTACCTGGGGATCGCCGGCACCGCCCTGGGCCTGATGCCGCCGTGGGCGCTGCGGCTCTACGGCGGGCTGGGGTTGCCCACCACGGCCCTGTCGGCGGACCTGAGCGTCCGGGCGCTACGGCTGGCCCTGGCGGCGGTGCCCCGCCGTTATCGGGAGGGGCCGATTCAGCAGGCCGCGAAGGAGCGGGCCGCCCGCCTGACGGCGGCCTGACCCCTGGCCGCGGCGGATCAGTTCGTGTCGGTGGCCGGCTCGGCGAAACGCTCGACGGCCGACCAGGGCTCCTTGCCAGGTGTCTGCGCACCGGCGGGGCAGGTGCGTCGGTAGTCGCACCAGCCGCAGCGCGGCCCCGGCTCGGCGGGGAACGCGTCGTCGGGGTCACCGCCGTCGGCCACCGCCCGCTCGGCGGCCATGATGTCGCGGGCGGTGTCCTCCGCGCGGGTGAGCTGCCGTTGCAGGGACTCGGGGGTGTGCTCGTGCGCGGCGATCGTGCCGGTGGGCAGGTGGTGCAGTTCGACCCGACGGCAGGGCCGCCGGAACACCCGCTCGGCCGCGTACGCGTAGAGCGCGAGCGCCTGCGACCCGCGCGCGTCGTCGGCGTCGAGCCCGGTGCGGCCGGTCTTGTAGTCGACGATGACCAGCTCGGGCCGCCCGTCCGGGCCGGGTCGGGAGTCGATCCGGTCGGTGCGCCCGTTGAACGCGAGCACGGCGGTCTTCACCGCCACCACCCGTTCCACGCCGACCGGCTCGTCGGTCGGGTCGAGCCCCGCGACGTAGGACTCCAGCCAGGTCAGCGCCCGCCGGAAGGCGTCGCGTTCCTGCTGGTCGTCGCGGTAGCCCTCACGGACCCAGGTGCCCTTGAGCAGGGTGCCGAGCACCTCCGGGCGGCGGCGGTCGGGAGCCGACGCATACCAGTTCTTCAGCGCGGTGTGCACGCTGGCGCCGAGCGAGTTGTGCGCCCACGGCGGACCCTTCGGCGGCGCGGGCCGGTCCACGTAGGCGTAGCGGTAGCGGCGGGGACAGTCGGCGTAGGCGCCGAGTTTGCTGGGGGTGCAGACGAAGAGGCGTTCCGGCATGCCCTCGAAGCCGAGCTGCTCGGCCTGCTCGGCGCGGGGTCGGGGAGCACGGCCGCCGGTGGGGCGGGCCGCGGGGGGTCGTCGCACACCTGAGATCCTGCCACCTGGGTGAGACATCGGGCGGACGACTCAGGCGTTGTTGAGGTACTGGGTCACGAACGCGGCGATCGCGTCGGCGATGAGCTGCACGGCGATGGCGGCCAGCAGCAGGCCGGCGATCCGGGTCAGCACCTCGATGCCGCCGGGCCGCAGGATCTTGACGATGCCGCCGGAGAAGCGCAGCACCACCCAGACGGTGACCATCACCGCGACGATGGCCAGTGCGATGGCGAGGTAGTCCACGGCGCTGCCGGCCTGCTGCACGAACAGCATGGTGGCCACGATCGCGCCCGGTCCGGCCAGCAGCGGCGTGCCCAGCGGCACCAACGCGATGTTGGAGGTGACCTGCTGGCTCGGGTCGTCCGCCTTGCCGGTCAGCAACTCCAGCGCGACCAGGATCAGCAGCAGACCGCCGGCGGCCTGCAACGCCGGCAGGTCGACGTGCAGATAGGCCAGGATCGTCTGCCCCGCCACCGCGAAGATCACGATGACCCCGAGCGCCAGCGCCACCGCCTGCCAGGCGGCCCGATTCCGGTCGCGCGCGGGCAGCGGCCCGGTGAGCGCGAGGAAGATGGGCATCATCCCGGGCGGGTCGACGATCACCAGCAGGGTCACGAAGACCTCGCCGAAGAGCTTGAGATCCACGCGGACACGGTAGCGGTGCGGCCAGCGCGCTTCAGCCCGAAGCGACCGGGGTCACCCCCCGGGCCTGCGCGACGATCCGCTCGTACGCCTCGGGTCCGGTGGTGAACGCGCCGAGCCGCACGGTCTTGTGCGTGCCGTGGAAGTCGGACGAGCCGGTGACCAGCAGTCCCAGCTCGGCGGCGAGCCGCCGCACATGCTCCCGTTCGGCCGGGTCGTGGTCCTCGTGGTCGGCTTCCAGGCCGGCCAGACCGGCCGCCGCCAGCTCGGCGACGAGCGTGTCGGGCACGATCCGGCCGCGCCGGCTGGCCCTCGGGTGGGCGAACACGGGCACCCCGCCGGCGGCGCGTACCAGGGCCACCGCGCGGAACACGTCGATGTCGTCCTTGGGCAGCCGGTAGCGCTCGCCCAGCCAGTCCGGCCCGAACGCCTCGGCGGTGGTGGCGACCAGACCGGCTCGGATCAGCGCCTGCGCGATGTGCGGGCGACCGACGGTGCCGCCAGCCGCGCCGGTCAGGATCTCCGCCCAGCTCACCGGGATGCCGTCGGCCTGGAGCAGTCGGACGATCCGCTCGCCGCGCTCGGTTCGGGCCTGCCGGACCCGGGCCAGTTCCGCGGCCAGTTCCGGCTCGGCCGGGTCGAACAGGTACGCGAGCAGGTGCAGCGGGATCGCCGGCTCGACGCCGAACCAGCGGCAGGAGATCTCGGCGCCCCGAATCAGGGTGAGGCCGGGTGGCAGGGCGGCCGTCGCGGGCGCCCAGCCGGCTGTGGTGTCGTGGTCGGTGAGCGCCACCACGTCAAGTCCGGCGTCGGCGGCGGCCCGGACCAGGTCGGTCGGGCTCAACGTGCCGTCACTGGCGGTGGAGTGGGTGTGCAGGTCGATGCGGGCGGCTGCGCTCACCGGCCCGACGCTACGCCCCGTCGGGTGGGGCGGGGACGTCGGCCACCACCACCGGCCGACGTCCCGGCGGTGCCCCCTCGATCGACCACGGCGTGGGCCGCTCACCGGCCAGCACCCGCTCGGGTGTGACCCGGAGCAGCTTCCCGGCGGGGTCGATGTGCAGTGCCGTACCGGCGCGGGTCCAGGCCGCCGGGCCGGCCAGCACCGGGCCGGCGGGGTGGGACATGGCGGTGGTGGCCAGGGTGGCCAGGTCCACCAGCAGGGCGGTCCCGGCCGTGCCGTTCACCAGCAGCCACCGGCCGTCCGGCGAGACCGCGCCCAGGCCGTCGGCGGCCGGCTCCGGGCCGCAGCCGGTGCGCACCGCGGCGAGGTCGTCGGCCGGGTCGAGGAGCGCCACGCAGGATCGCCGGGTCGGCCCGGAGCTGACCAGGCCGACCAGCCGGCCGTCGGGCCGCATGCCGTAGACGGCACGCACGTCCGGGTTCACCGGCCCCGGTACGCCGTCGAGGGCGCGGTTCCAGACGCTCATCCCACCGTCGTCGGGTTGCTGGATCAGCACCTCGTCCCCGGCGAAGCCGACCGGCACGGCGCCGGTCGGGGCGGGGGTGCGGGTGAGGGCGATGACCTGCCCGGCCACCACCCCGGCGGCGACCACGTGCGGCCCGTCCCGCCAGGCGATCTGCCGACCGTCCGCGGAGATCGCGACCGCCTCGGCGGCGGCGAGCACGACCTGCGGCTTGCCGTCGCCGGCCGGCGCCCACCAGAGGGTACGACCGGCGGTGCTGTCCACCGAGGTGAGCAGCCAACCGCCCCGGTCGTGGATGCGTTGCGCCCGTTCGATGCCACTCACGCCGGCCAGTTCCCGCATCTCGCCCCCGCTGCCGGCCAGCCAGCCGTCGATGATCAGGTCGAGTCCGGCCCGGATCGGCCCGAACGAGGGCCCCGGTGGGCTGGAGGTGGCAGGCGCGGAGGGCCCGGGCGGGTCGCCGAGCACGACCGTCGGGGGGCCCACGCCACCGTCTGCCATGTTGATCTGGGCCACTCCGGTGCTGACCAGCACGGTCGCGACTCCGGCCAGGGCCAGGCCGGTGAGCGTACGCCGCCGGCCCACGCGCCGCGACCGCCGCATCACCGCTTCGGCCCGGCGGGAGTCGAAGAGCCGGGACGTGGCGACCTGGCGGGTCATCGTCTCCCGCAGCGCCCGCTCCAACTCGTCCTCGCCCACAGGGACTTGACGCTCCGGGCCGCCGGTCCGGTTGTCGGCGCCGGGCCGAATGCCGCTCATCGGGTTTCCACAGTGAGCGGGACGGCCGGGCGCGGCGGTGCGGTGGACGGCACGGCCGGCTTCGGTATCCGCGCCGCCGGGCCCGCGGCGGGGATGCCCGCCCCCGGCGCGGCCCGCTGCCCGGCACGCCCCGGCGTCGCGGACGGGCCGGTCGGGGTCGAGGGGGTACGCGACCGCACCGGGCGGGGCGTCTCGGCGTCGCCGGTGGGCAGGTCGAGGGCGGCCGCGGAGCCGAGCCGGCGACGCAGTGTGTTCAGCGCGCGGGAGGTCTGGCTCTTGACGGTGCCCGGGGAGATCTCCAGCAGCGCCGCGGTCTGCGCCTCCGACATGTCCTCGTAGAAGCGGAGCACCAGCACCGCGCGCTGTCGGGCCGGCAGTTCCCGCAGGTGCCGCCAGAGCGCGTCGCGGTCGAGCTGCTGTTCGATCTCGTCGGCGCCGGCGCGTTCGGGCAGCACCTCGGTGGGGCGCTCGCCGTGCCAGCGGCGCCGCCACCAACTGGTGGACGTGTTCACCAGGACCCGCCGGGTGTACGGCTCGACGGCCTCGATCCCGCCGAGCCGCTTCCAGGCCAGGTAGGTCTTGGTCAGCGCGGTCTGGAGCAGGTCCTCGGCGGTGGCCCAGTCCCCGGCCAGCAGGTAGGCGGTCCGCAGCAGGGCACCGGACCGGGCCGCGACGAAGTCGCGGAACTCCTCCTCCAGCGGATCCCTGCTCGCCACGCCGACCTCCCCGTTCTGCATGGCAGCGTGTCACGGTCGGGCCCGCCGGGGCGACGGCAAAAGGTGTGCGGTTCATCCGATGTTCGGACGAAAACTTTCAGGCGCCGTCGTCGGCCTTGGCCTCGTCGGCCTCCTTGCCCAACCGCGCCTCGACGGCCTGCGGCTCGTACATCTCCTCGACCACGCGCAGGTAGAGCTCGTTCGGGTTGGGAAGGTTCTTGATCACGCGGAGCGCCTGTTCCTGACCGGCCGACTCCAGGACGAACGTGCCGTAGTTGAACGCCCGGCCGCTCGGGCTCTGTTCGTACTTCATGTCGGTGACCCGGGTGAGCGGCATCATCGCGACCTGCCGCGTGATGATGCCGTTGACCACCATCACCCGCTTGTTGGTCAGGATGAACCGGTCGTACCACCAGTCGGCGACCCGCCAGGTTACCCAGCCCATCACGCCGAACCAGAGCAGCACCGCGACCGTGGTCAGCGCGCCGACGTCCTGCCCGGCCAGGAATCCGGAGAGGTAGCCGAGCACGAACGTGGCCACCACGCCGACGATGATCGGCGTGGTGAGGTGGATCCAGTGGCGCTTCCACTCGCCCCGGTAGCGCTCGGTGGGGAAGAGATAGCGCGCGACCATCGAACTGGGCTCGTCCTCCAACGGCAGGACCCGGCGCGGGGTCATGCCGCTGGCGTCGGCCCGCAGCCCGGCCAGCTCCTCCTCGGAGATCGACTGCTCCGGGTAGCCCTCGGGGGCGCGCGTCCAGGCACGACCCTCGCCCGGGTAGCCGGTGCCGTTGAACGCCCCGTCGTCGGGACCGGGGCCGTAGCCGGCGCCCGCGCCGTCATCTGGATCGATGCGTGGGATCGGCTCGGTGTCGTGCTCCCGGCGAGCCCGGTCCGGGTCGTCCGGGTCGAAGGGGGGACCGGCTGGGTTACCCATGGGCGGTTAGGCGACCAGGCTGGTGAAGAAGTCGCCGAACCCCTGAGCGATGTCCATGATGCCGCCACCGAGAGACTTGAAGACGTCGGCGGCGGAGTTGGGTCGGTAGGCGACGAAGAAGATCAAGAATGCTATACCGGCCCAGGTGAGGACCTTCTTGACCATAGCGGGCCATCCTCTCGCGGAGCCGGGTCCGTTTACCGCAGCGGCACCCAGAGTATCAGCATGGTTTCTAACCGTGAATATCTGCGTCCGCCCTCTGTGCCTGTCGACGCGGCCCGGTCAGGCCCGCCCGTGCAGGTACGGAGATGGTGCGCCGTACACGAGTTCGGGTGGTGTCCACTCGGTGAGGTCGTGCAACACGACCTCCTCCGCGAGGAGGTGACCCGCACTCGCCGGCCAGGCTATCGCATGGAGCCACATTCCCCGAGCCTCGCCGGCGTACGCGCTTCGATCCGTTTCGGACCGCACGAGCCACAGTGGAGTCGGATGACCCCCCACCCGGATCTTCGCGTGCGGCACCCGCTCGGGATGACCAGGGCCGGGATCGGCGAGCGCCTCCTCGACCTGAGGGCCGGGATCGGGGCCGGGCAGTCCCGCGAAGCGGGAACCGAGGCCGACGCCGGGGTCCTCGGCCACAAAGATCAGGTCGGCGGGTCCACCGTCGAGCGGGGCCGGGCCGGCGCACGCCACGAGCGTGGCCCGGACGCCGGACCTGTCGTCGCCCGCCCAGGCCACGCCGGTGAGCGTCCACCCGGGTGGGAGCGGCCACGGACACCACAGTGGCATCGCGGGGCGACCCGGGGCGCCGGCGTCGGCGGCCACCCGCTCCACCACGCTCGCCATGATCTCGGCACCGATGTGCTCCGGCACGTGCAGGGGCGCCACCGGCCCGCATCGCGGGCACCGGTGTTCGCCGTGCATCAGGTCCGGCTCGCGCACCGACCCCGCGCATCTGGGGCAACTCACCGCGACAGTCACGCCTTCACCGTCGCGGCCGACCGGCGGGGCGTCAAGCAACCCGGGCGAAACAAACACGGGAATTCCATCCCCCGGGACGAGCTCAGCCCGGGGGCGGACCGGCGTGCGCGCGGATCCAGGCGTGCATGGCGATGCCGCTGGCCACACCGGCGTTGATGGACCGGGTCGAGCCGTACTGGGCGATCGAGAAGAGCGCGTCGCACGCCGCGCGGGCCACCGGGGACAGCCCTGGCCCCTCCTGGCCGAACAGCAGCACGCAGCGGCGCGGCAGGACGCCGGTCTCCAGCGGCAGGGAACCGGGCAGGTTGTCGATCCCGAACACCGGCAGCCGCTCGCCGGCCGCCCACGCGACGAACTCCTCGATCGTCGGATGGTGCCGGACGTGCTGGTAGCGGTCCGTCACCATGGCGCCCCGGCGGTTCCAGCGGCGCCGCCCGACGATGTGCACCTGCGCGGCCAGGAAGGCGTTCGCGTTGCGGACCACCGTGCCGATGTTGAAGTCGTGCTGCCAGTTCTCGATCGCCACGTGGAAGTCGTGCCGACGCCGGTCCAGGTCGGCCACCACCGCCTCCCGCCGCCAGTAGCGGTAACGGTCCACCACGTTGCGCCGGTCGCCGGCGGCAAGCAGCTCGGGGTCGTAACGCGGGTCGTCCGGCGGGTCGCCGGGCCACGGCCCCACACCCACGTCGAGCTGGTCGTCGGTCACGGTCTGCAGAGGGTACGGCCCGGCCGGCAGCCCCGTCAGCGCAGGTCGAGCGCGCCGCCCAGCCGTTCGAGGAAGCGTCGGTCGGCGGGGCTCGGCGTGACCGCGCCGGCCCGGCACACCCGGGCGGCGACCGACTCCACCCACTGCCGGTACGCCGCCGAGTCGGCCGGGTCGGCGCGGCGGCCCAGCACCCGTACCGCCGCCCGGCAGGCGGCCAGCAAGTCGACCAGGTCGGTGAGGCGCTCGTCCCGTTCGGCGACCCCGTCGTGCCGGGCGTAGATGGCGGCGACGACGGCCCGGACCAGATCGCTGTCGAAGACCCGCCCGGCGGCCACCGCGTCCAAGCCGGCCAGGCCGGCGGTGACGCCGCGCGGTGGACGTCCGGGGCCGGCGGAGGCGGCGGCGACGAGGACCCGACCGGGCAGGTCGATCAGCAGGTCCCACTCGGGCGCGGAGTAGGCGGCGGTGGTCAGCGGTGCGGCACGGCGACCGGCAGAGGGCGGCTCTCCGGCGACGGAGTGGCTCATGGGAACCTCCAGCCCGAGCATAGGCCCCCGGACGGGATCCGGGCCCCGTCCCCGCGGAACGGGCACGGGGCCCGGCCGGGCGCACGCGCGGGTCAGCGCGGCTCGGGGAAGCTCGGACGCTCCGGGTCGACGCCGTCCGGCACGGCCGCGGCCGCGTACTCCTTCTTCGGGACCATGACCTTGCGGCGGAACACGCAGACCAGCGTGCCGTCCTGGTTGTAGCCCCGCGTCTCGACGGCCACCACCCCGCGGTCGGGCTTGGAGGACGACTCCCGCTTGTCCAGCACCGTCGTCTCGCCGTAGATGGTGTCGCCGTGGAACGTCGGGGCGACGTGCCGCAGTGACTCGACCTCCAGGTTGGCGATCGCCTTGCCGCTGACGTCCGGCACCGACATGCCGAGCAGCAGCGAGTAGATGTAGTTGCCGACCACCACGTTGCGCTTGAACTGCGAGGCGGACTCGGCGTAGTGCGCGTCCATGTGCAGCGGGTGGTGGTTCATGGTGAGCAGGCAGAAGAGGTGGTCGTCGTACTCGGTGACCGTCTTGCCCGGCCAGTGCCGGTAGACCGCGCCGACCTCGAACTCCTCGTAGTAGCGGCCGAACTGCATCTTGTCCCCTCCGACGGGCGGCGATGGAGTTCGGCACAGCATGCCTTACCGCTTGTTAAGGCCGGGGCCGGGGCGGTCACGCGGCGGAAATGTCACACCGACGTCACACCCGGGGGCGGACGCAATGAGCGGCGGGGCCCTCCCCGGCACCCGCCGCCCACGCTCTGATGTGAGGAATTCTGCCGTACGACAACGCCTCACGAACAGAGACCGAGGTCACATTTATCTTTTCGTAACACTACCCTCTGTCACTGGAGTGAGCTTCCTAGGCGATCTCCGCAGGCCGGATAGCCGCTTGTCAGGGCGGAATTAGTTGACTCACGCGACAACTGGATCGCGATCTCCTTGGAAACGCTCCCATCACATCCCGTCACGCAAATGCGACATGCATGTGCGATCCGCACCGCCCCTGCCCACCGACATACTTCGATGTGCTCACGGTCACGGTCCCGCCGCGCAGCGTTTCGTCCGCATCGGCCCGGGAATTCGGATGGACTGATCCTGGTTCCACCGGACGTACGACAATCCGCGGTGATCGGAGAGAGCAATGGCAACGGTTGAGCTGACCACGGCCAACTTTGACGAGGTGACCGGGCGCGACGGCATCGTCCTGCTGGACTTCTGGGCGGACTGGTGCGGCCCGTGCAAGCGCTTCGCCCCGGTCTACGAGCGGTCCTCGCAGACGCACCCGGAGATCGTCTTCGGCAAGGTCGACACCGAGGCGCAGCAGGAACTGGCCGCGAAGTTCAACATCAGCTCCATCCCGACCATCATGGCGATCCGCGACGGCGTCATCGTCTTCGCCCAGCCGGGCGCGCTTCCCGAGTCGGCGCTCGAGAACCTGATCGAGCAGGTCGAGGCCCTGGACATGGACGACGTCCGCCAGAAGCTCGCCGGCCACAAGCACTGAGTCACCCCACCCTTCCCGACGCCGCCGGCCGGGGCCCGCACGGGTCCCGGCCGGCGGCGTCGACGTGCCTGCCGACCACCGGGACGGCCAGCCAGATATGGCCGACTGAGGGACACTTTCGGCCGCTTCACTCCGCTATCGTCGCCACACGATGGAGACCTTGACCGCCCGCGGGCGCGCGGTCCGAGTGGGCGCCACGCTGCTCGGCCTGGCGCTGCTTCTCCTGGGCACCGCGCGCGGCACCGACGACGACTTCCCGTTCGGGCCGTTCCGGATGTACTCCACCTCCGACCCGCCGGACGCGCCCGCCCCCGACACGCGCGTCGAGGGCGTCGACCGCACCGGCGCGGTGGTGCCGCTCGGCCAGGACGCCACCGGCATCCGCCGCGCCGAGATCGAGGGCCAGCAGCACCGGTACGCCGCCGACCCGAGCCTGCTGCGGACCGTGGCCGAGGCGTACGCCGAGCGTCACCCCGGCGCCCCGGCACTCGTGGAGATCCGCATCGTGGTCCGCTGGTTCGGCATCGAGGGCGGACGCCCGACCGGGGAGTGGACCGACGAGACCGCCGTCCGCTGGGAGACCACCGGATGACGCGCTGGCTGACCGAGGCGGTCCCGCGCGGGCGGATCGCCGCCTTCCGCACCCTCGTCTACCTCTTCGTCGCCGCCGACCTGGTCGTCGTCACGCCCTGGGTGCGCACCCGGGTGGACGTGCCCGGCGACCTCTACCAGCCGCTGCTCGCCGGCCGGCTGCTGCCGCTGCCCACCCCCACCCCCGCCCTGGTCGGGGCGGTGTTCTGGGTGCTGCTGGTCGCCGCGCTGCTCGCCGCGACCGGCCGGGCGCCCCGCCTGCTGGGCTGGACGGTCTTCGCGCTCTACTTCGAGTGGATGGTCGTGGCGATGAGCTACGGCAAGGTCGACCACGACCGCTTCGGGCTCCTGGTCGCGCTGGCCGTGCTGCCCACCGCCGGGCGGGCCCGGCACGGGGACCCGACCCGCACCGAGGCGGGCGGTTGGGCGCTGCGGGTCACCCAGATCGCGGTCATCTGCACCTACTTCCTCGCCGCCTGGGCCAAGTTCCGCTTCGGCGGCCTGGACTGGGCGACCGGCTCCGTGCTGGCCCGGGCGATCATCCGACGCGGGACCGACCTCGCCGACCTGATCGCCCAGGTGCCCCACCTGCTGATCGTGGCGCAGTTCGGCATCCTGGCGTTCGAGTTGCTCAGTCCGCTGGTGTTCGTGCTGCCCGCGCGCTGGCGTACGGCCACCGTCGGCTTCTTCTACTCGTTCCACCTGGTGACCATCGCGACCATCACCATCTCGTTCGCACCGCACCTGGTGGCGATGACGAGCTTCCTGGCGCTGGAGAAGGTCCGCCCGGTGGTGCTGGTCCGGCGGCTGGTCGGCCGGTCCCGGGCGGTGGCGCCGACGTCCCCGGCACCCGCCTCCCCGTCACCAGCCCTGCCGTCGGTGGCGTCCACCGTGGCGACGGCCACTGCGGCGCCAGAGCCGGGCGCATCGACCGCCACGGCCGGGCCGGTCGCCAGGGTCGCCCCGACGGCCGACGCCTGATCGCCTGACGTCGCCGCTACCGGGTGCCGGGCGCGGGGAGCGACGAGGGCGCGGGGACGGCGGACGGGTCAGGCGGTCGGATCGGTGCGACCGGGCGAGCCGTACAGCCGATCCCGGGCCTCCTGGGGCAGCGCGCACGCGGCCGTGCCGCCGGGCATCCGGTGCCGGTTACGGGCCACCCAGCGGTACGCCGGCCACGCGGCCGCGCGCACCGGCGCCAGCCGCAGCCCGGCCCCCGTGAGCCGCCAGAGCGGCCCGCTGTCGCCCAGCAGGCGGGCGACGGCGTCCGGTCCGGCGGCGCGGGAGCCGTCGGCGTCCACCCACTGGACCGCCTCCTCGCACTCGGCCTCGGTCAGCCCCAGCGCCGCCAGGTCGGCGAACTGCCACGGGACCACCCGGGCGCCGGTGGGGACACGACGTTCGACGAACCGCGCGCAGCTGGTGCAGAAGGCGCAGTCGCCGTCGTAGACGAAGGTGGACGTATCCATGCCCTCATCCTGCCCCGCCGATGGGTGCGGTGGTCACCGGTGTCCGGCGCGTCACTTGCGCTTCTTTCGTACGCATGTTCGAATAACTCCCATGCGCTGGGACAACCTCTCCGCTCCCCCGGACGAGGGGACTCCCGATCGGGCGGCGCCGGCGGCTCCACCCCTGCCGCTGGCGCTGCCCGGCGCCGTCGCCCGCACGTTCGACACTCCCGACTTCGCCGGCATGACGTTCTACGAGGTGCAGGCCAAGTCGATCATCAACCGGGTGCCCGGCCAGTCCCGGGTGCCGTTCGAGTGGACCGTCAACCCCTACCGCGGTTGTTCCCACGCGTGTGTGTACTGCCTGGGCGGCGACACGCCGATCCTGATGGCGGACGGCCGGACCAGGCCGATCAGCGAGCTGGCGCCGGGCGACCGGATCTACGGCACCCGCCGGCGCGGTGCCTACCGGCACTACGTGGTCACCACTGTGCTCGACAAGTGGTCCACGGTGAAGCGGGCCTACCGGGTCACCCTGGCCGACGGCACCACGCTGGTCGCCAGCGCGGATCACCGGCTCCTGACCGAGCGCGGGTGGAAGCACGTCACCGGCGGCATGCGCGGCGGTGGCCGGCGTCCCCACCTGACCACCCGTAACCGGCTGCTGGGCACCGGGCGGTTCGCGGTCGCCCCGAAGCGCTCGGCCGACTACCGCCGGGGCTACCTCCACGCCGTGGTCCGCGACGACGCCGCCGGGCGGGACGCCACGGGCCGGCGCCGCGACCAGCGCGCCGACGACCAACCCGGTGTCCGGTTCCGGCTGGCCACCACCGAGACGCAGTCCCTGGACCGGGCCGAACGCTTCCTGGCCGACGCCGGTGTCGGCGTCGAGCGGATGCCGGGCGGCCGGACCGGGCGCCGGTCGACGCCGATCGCGTTGTGCGCGACCACATCGTCCCCCGCCCGAGGCCGGTCGCTGCCGGTCGGCGTCGCCGGCCGGTCGACACGGGCGGAGAGCGCCGCCGCACCGGACGATCTCGCCGAGACCGTCGTCGGGTTGACCCGGCTGCCGGACGAGCCGACGGACGACTGGCGGCTCGGCTACCTCGCCGGGTTGTTCGACGCCGCCGGCACCTGCCATCGAGGCGTGTTCCGGATCAGTGTCCAGGACGACGAGGGCCGGGCCCGCGCGTCGGCCGCCCTGGACCGCTTCGACTTCCGGTGGGCGCTCGACGTCCCGGCCACCGGCGGCCCGGCACGGCAGCTCCGGCTGACCGGCGGGCTGCCGGAGCGTCTGCGCTTCTTCCACCTCACCGACCCGGCCGTCACCGACCGGCGCTCGATCGAGGGCATGGCGCTCAAGTGCGGCGCTCGACTCCAGGTGACAGGCATCGAGGATCTGGGCCTGGAACTGCCGCTGTGGGACATCACCACCGGCACCGGCGACTTCATCGCCAACGGCGTGGTCAGCCACAACTGCTTCGCCCGCAACACCCACACCTACCTCGACCTGGATGCGGGGGCCGACTTCGACCGCCAGGTGGTCGTCAAGGTCAATGCCGGCGAGCTGGTACGCCGGGAGTTGGCCGCACCGCGCTGGCGCGGCCAGCCCGTCGCCATGGGCACCAACGTGGACTGCTACCAGCGGGCCGAGGGGCGCTACCGGCTGATGCCGCCGATCATCGAGGCACTGCGCGACTTCGCCAACCCGTTCTCCATCCTGACCAAGGGCACGCTGTTGCTGCGTGACCTGCCGCTGCTCCGCCAGGCCGCCGAGGTGACCCGGGTCGCCCTGTCGTACTCGGTGGGGTTCGTCGACGAGGCGCTCTGGCGGACGGCCGAACCGGGTACGCCGAGCCCGCACCGCCGCCTCGACGCGGTGCGCCGGCTCACCGACGCAGGCTTCGAGGTGGGGGTGCTGATGGCGCCGGTCCTGCCCGGGTTGAGCGACGACGAGGAGTCGATCGACGCCACAGTCGCGGCCATCGCCGCCTCCGGCGCGGCCAGCGTCACCCCGCTGCCGCTGCACCTGCGGCCCGGCGCACGGGAGTGGTATGCCCGCTGGCTGGGCCGTGAGTTCCCGCACCTGGTGCCCCGCTACCGGCAGCTCTACCAGGCCGGGGCGTACGCGCCGCAGGCCTACCAGCGGGAGGTCACCGCGCGGGTGCGGATGGCGGCGCGCCGACACGGGCTGCACCGGGGCGAGGCGGGGGACAACCATCGGCCGGCCGCTCACCCGGCCCCGCCGGCGAGCGAGCAACTTTCGCTCCTGTAGCGCGCATCGACTAACGTGCCCGCCATGCGGGAGACCCTCGGCGCAACGCTGGATCGGCAGCGGATCGGGGTGGCGGTCGCGATCGTCGTCGGGTGGTTGGCCGCCGTGGTCGACATGCGCGCGGAGGAGGCCGGTGGGCCACTGGTGCTGGTCACCCTGGTGCCGCTCGCCGTCCTCCTGGTGGCGGCGGTGCGGGACCTCCGCCGCCGGCCCAGCACGGCCGAACTGCGGGTGGACGAGCACGAGCGGGCCTTCTTCGCCCCGCCACGGGCGACGGTCAACTTCCTGACGATCCTGACGGGCTTCGTGCTCTACCGCGCGATCGTCACCGTCGCCGGCTCGGGGAGGAACGGCTGGGACTGGGGACTCGCCGCGTTCTTCCTCGCGTTCGCGGTCGTCTTCACCGCCCTCGGCTGGTTCCGCGTGCCGGTGGTCGCGCTGACCTCGGAGGGGATCACCCATGGCCGCCATGAACAGCGGTGGTTCGTCCCCTGGGCGGCCCTCGACCCGCAACGGCCGGTCGGCTGGCGGTCAGGCAACCGGACGATCTCACTGCCCGTCGCCCGACCGGATCTGGTCCGCGCCGGTCGCGGCGTGGGGCGTGGCAGCACGACCGTGGCGGTACGCGAGGTGGACGCCGCGCCCGGGGTGATCGTCGGGGCGATCCGGCACTATCTGACCCACCCCGAACACCGGGCGGCGATCGGCACCCGGGAGGAGTATGCCCGGCTGCGTGGCGTGCTCACCGGCGAGGACTGAGCGGCGGCGCTAGAGTCGGCCGATGCGCTCCGCCCAGCAGATCCTCGCCGACTCCGCCGTGATCGCCGTCGTGGGCGCCTCCCGCGACCCGGGCAAGGCCGCCCACCGGGTGCCGCTGGAGATGCAGCGCCACGGCTGGCGGATCATCCCGGTCAACCCGACCGTGGACGAGTTGTTCGGTGAGAAGGCATACCCGACGCTCGCCGACATCCCACACCCGGTCGACCTGGTCGACGTGTTCCGCCCGGCGGCCGACGCGGTCGACGTGGTGCGGCAGGCGGTGGCGATCGGCGCCCCGGCGGTGTGGTTGCAACTCGGGATCTTCTCGGACGAGGCGCGCCGGATCGCCGAGGAGGCCGGCATCGACTACGTCGAGGACCGGTGCCTCATCGTCGAGCGGGCCGCCGCCGGCCTGACCCGGCGCGCCTGACCGTCCCCGCCTACTGCTTGTACTCCTTGAGCAGGCCGCGGGAGATGATCGTCTTCTGGATCTCCGAGGTGCCCTCGCCGATCAGCAGGAACGGCGCCTCGCGCATCAGGCGCTCGATCTCGTACTCCTTGGAGTAGCCGTAGCCGCCGTGGATGCGGAACGCCTCCTGGACCACCTCGGCGCAGTACTCGGACGCGAGCAGCTTGGCCATGCCGGCCTCGACGTCGTTGCGCTGGCCGGCGTCCTTGAGCCGGGCGGCGTTGACCATGAGCGCGTGCGCGGCCTCGATCTTGGTGCCCATCTCGGCGAGCTTGAACGCGATGGCCTGGTGCCGGGCCAGCGGCTGACCGAAGGTGTGACGCTGCTGGGCGTAGGCGACGGCCAGTTCGAACGCGCGGATCGAGATGCCGCATGCGCGGGCGGCCACGTTGACCCGGCCGACCTCGATGCCGTCCATCATCTGGTAGAAGCCACGGCCGACCTTCTCCTCGCCGCCGAGTACGGCGGAGGCGGGCACGGTGACGCCGTCGAGCACCATCTCGGTGGTCTCGACGCCCTTGTAACCCATCTTGTCGATCTTGCCGGGGATGGTGAGGCCGGGCGCGGTCTCGCCGAAGCCGGGCTCCTTCTCCAGCAGGAAGGTGCTCATGTTGCCGTAGACCGAGTCGGCCCCGGTGTCGGTCTTGACCAGGGTCGCCACCACCGACGAGTACGCGCCGTTGGTCAGCCACATCTTCTGGCCGTTGAGCACGTAGTTGTCGCCGTCGCGGACCGCCTTCGACTTGATCGCCGAGACGTCCGAGCCGCACTCCGGTTCCGACATCGAGAACGCGCCGCGCACCTCGCCGGTGGCCATCCGGGGCAGCAGGCGGGCCTTCTGGTCGGCCGAGCCGTGCTGGGAGATCAGGTACGCCACGATGAAGTGCGTGTTGACGATGCCGGAGATCGACATCCAGCCCCGGGACAGTTCCTCGACCACCAGCGCGTAGGTCAGCAGCGACTCCCCGAGACCGCCGAACTCCTCGTCGATGGTGAGGCCGAACAGCCCCATCTCGCGCATGCCGTCGAGGATGTGGGTCGGGTACTCGTCGGCGTGTTCCAGCCGCTGGGCGTGCGGGATGATCTCCTTGTCGGCGAACTCCCGGACGGTTTCCAGGATCGACCGCTGCACGTCGGTCAGGCCGGGCGTCTGGGCGAGTCGAGCCATCTCAGCCTCCGGGGTCGGCGCATTACTCATGGGTAACTGAACGTTCGGTCAGTATCGGCCCCCGGGCCGGCCCCGCCAAGGTGACCGGTCCACACAACCGCTGTGAAAAGGTTCACCGCTGCGGGTAGCGTCCGCAAGAGAAAGGGCCGTTGACCTGGAACGGGAGGCCCGACGTGACCGACGAGCAACCACCGTCGCCGTACGAGCCGCCACCCTACGGCCAGCCGTACGGACAGCCACAGCCACAGTGGGGCCAGCAGCCCCCGTACGCCCCGCAGCCGCCCTACGGCCAGTACGGCCCGCCCGGTGGGGGTCCCCAGCCCCGAGGCGGCACCAACGTGCTCGCCGTCCTGTCGCTGGTGTTCGCGTTCGTCTTCTCGCCCGCCGGCATCGTCTGCGGCCACCTGGCGAAGCGGCAGATCCGGCAGACCGGCGAGGAGGGTACCCAGCTCGCCACCTGGGGGCTGGTGCTCAGCTACGTCTTCACCGCGCTGGGCCTGCTCGTCTGCTGCGGCTGGATCGGGCTGTCCATCTGGGCGAACTCGGACAACGGCACCTACTGACGGAACTGCGACTCCCGCACGCTGTTGCCACCGTCGACCACAAGCATCTGCCCGGTGATGTACGAGGCGGCCGGCGAGCAGAGGAACGCGATCGCCGCGGCCACCTCGTCCGGCATGCCGGGTCGCCCGACGGGGGTGCCCAGCCCCTGCTTGATCTCGGCCAGGGTGGAGGCCGCGGTGTGGATGATGCCCGGCGCCACCGCGTTCACCGTCACCCCGTCGGCGATCATCTCCATGGCCAGCGCCCGGGTCAGCCCGACCACACCGGCCTTGGCCGCCGCGTAACCGGCCTCGGTGGGCAGCGCGTTGACCGGCCCGGCCGTGGCGGCCAGGTTGACGATCCGCCCCCAACCCCGCTCGGCCATGCCGCCGATGAACGCGCGGCTGCACAGGAACGCGGTGTTCAGGTTGCGGTCGATCTCGCCACGCCACTCGTCGTAGGTCAGCTGCGCCACCGGCCGCAGCACCTCCGGGCTGGCCCGGCTCGCCAGGCCGGCATTGTTGACAAGCACCTCGACGTCGCCGAGTTGCTCGGACACCGCGTCCGCGAGCGCACCGACCTCGGACTCGTCGGTGAGGTCCGCGACGAATCCGGTGACTCCCAGCTCCCCCGCCCGGTCGTGGATCCGCCGGGTGGTCGACACGATCGCCACCCGGGCGCCCAGGTCGGACAGCCGGCGCGCGGTCGCGTACCCGATGCCGTCGGCGCTGCCCGCGCCGGTGACCAACGCGACCCGGCCGTCCAGCCGCATGGTGGCCGGCTCCGGCAGCGCGGCCGCACGTTCCTGGTCGGCGTCGCCGGTCGGGTCGACGCCGCGCGGGCGGCGCACCGCCCCCGGCCGGCTGGTGTCCCGTCGCGACCGACTCCCACGCGCGTCAAGTGCCATGCCGAGGATCCTGCCGGTTGTGGACCTCCCGGGCAACGCGGCACCCGGTACGGGACCCCCCTTCTTGCCCACGGATGGCTACCCTGACCGGAACACGTACCTGGAGATGATCAGATGACCTATCCCCCACCATCCGGTGGCTGGCAGGACCCCTCCGTGGCCGGACTCCCGCCGGCGGACCCCACGACACCGATGAGCAGCCCTCCCGTGCCGGCCCAGCCGGGGCCGGTCGACCCCTACCGGCCGGCCGACCCCTATCAGCCGGTCGACACGGGCGCGGGGCTGAAGTCGCCGTACGCCTCGCCGGACGGCGACCCGTACGCGACGTCGGGCTACCCGGCTCCGGGCGGATACCCGGCCCCCGGCGGATACCCGGGCCCGGCCGGCTACTCGGGCTATCCGGGCTACGCGCCGCCGGCGAACCGCACCAACACCCTCGCCATCGTGGCGCTGGTGCTGTCGCTGATGGGGATCGTCTCCTGCATCACCGCGCCGATCGGCGCGATCATGGGCCACGTCGCCCGCAAGCAGATTCGGGAGAGCGGCGAGCAGGGTGAGGGGATGACGACGGCCGCCATCGTCGTGGGCTGGATCCTGACCGCCCTGATGGTCGCCGGGATCATCCTCTACGCCGTGGTCATCATCATCGCGCTCAACTCCGGCGACAGCAGCACCTACTGACGCGACCGGGCCGCCCCTGTCCAGGGGCGACCCGGTGCCGTCAGCGTGCGGCGGTCACCGCTGCGGCGGGGTGAACGAGGACGTACGCGACATGCCGGCGGCCCGTCCCTTCGCGGCGATCACCAGCGCCATCTTGCGGGACGCCTCGTCGATCATCTCGTCGCCGAGCATCACCGCGCCGAGCTTCCCGCCCGCCTCCGAGGTGTAGTAGTCGTACGCGTCGAGGATCAACTCGGCGTGGTCGTAGTCAGCCTGCGCCGGCGAGTAGACCTCGTTGGCCGCGTCGATCTGACCCGGGTGCAGCACCCACTTGCCGTCGAAGCCCAGCGCCGCCGAGCGCTTCGCCACGTCGCGGAACCCGTCGACGTCGCGGATCTGCAGGAACGGGCCGTCGATGGCCTGCTTGTCGTGCATCCGGGCGGCCATCAGGATGCGCATCAGGATGTAGTGGTAGGGGTCGCCCGGGTAGTCCGGGATCAGCGCGCCGACCACCAACGACTTCATGTTGATCGAGGCCATGAAGTCGGCCGGGCCGAAGATGATCGTCTCCACCCGGGGTGACGCGCCCGCGATGGCGTCCACGTTCACCAGGCCGGCCGCGTTCTCGATCTGCGCCTCGATGCCGATCCGGCCCACCTCCAGGCCGAGCGTCTTCTCGATCTGGGTGAGCAGCAGGTCCAGCCAGTGCACCTGCTCGGCGTTCTGCACCTTCGGCAGCATGATGCAGTCCAGGTTCGCCCCGGCGCCCTCGACCACCTCGATGACGTCCCGGTAGGTCCACGGCGTGGTCAGGTCGTTCACCCGGACCACCCGGGTCTTGCCGGTCCAGTCCCCCTCGTTGAGGGTGGCCACGATGTTCTTGCGCGCGTCCGGCTTGGCCAGCGGGGCGACCGCGTCCTCCAGGTCGAGGAAGACCTGGTCCGCCGGGAGGCCCTGGGCCTTGCCGAGCATCTTGACGCTGGAGCCGGGCACCGCCAGGCAGGACCGACGGGGGCGACCGACAGCGGTCATGGATGCGCTCCTTCCATGCGTCCGGCGCGGGTGCCGGCGCAGCGGTGAATGTCGAGAACTTAACGATCCCAAGGGCGTGGTGACGCCACGGTAACCTCGTGCCGTGACCGGGGTGAATGGACCTGTGGAAGATCTCACTGAGCGTCGGATCGTGGTGCTGACCGGGGCGAGCTCCGGCATCGGCCTGGCCGCTGCCGAGGAGTTGGCGCGCCGCGGCGACCAGGTGGTGCTGGTCGGCCGCGACCCGGCCCGCCTGCGCGCCGCCGGCGAGCGGGTCCGGGAGACCTGCGGCGAACAGCCGGAGTTGTTCCGGGCCGACTTCGCGGTGCTCGACGACGTACGCGGGCTCGCCGAACGGCTGCGCGAACGCTACGACCGGATCGACGTGCTGGCCAACAACGCCGGCGCGATCGTGCTCGAACCGATCACCACGGTCGACGGCTTCGAGCTGAGCATGCAGGCCAACCACCTGTCCCCGTTCCTGCTCAGCAACCTGCTGCGGGACCGGGTCGGCCGGATGGTGGTCACCGGCTCCGACGCCCACCGCAGCGGCGTGCTGGACCCGGACGATCTCAACGCGACGCTGCGCCGCTATCGGCCGTTCCAGGCGTACGGCACCAGCAAACAGGCGAACATCCTGTTCACCGCCGAGGCGGCCCGGCGCTGGCCGGAGATGCCCGCGCACGCGTTCCACCCGGGTGTGGTGCGCACCCGGTTCGGCAACGAGAGCCGCATCGTGGCCCTCGGCATGCGGCTGCTGCCGTTCCGCAGCCCGGAGAAGGGCGCCGAGACGCTTGTCTGGCTCGCCTGCCAGGACCCGTCCCGGCTGACGAACGGTGGTTACTACGCCGACCGCAAGCCGCACCGGCCCCGCCCCAAGGCGGCCCACCCGGGGCTCGCCGCCCACCTCTGGACGGCGAGCGCGAAGGCGGTCGGGCTGGACGCCTGAGTCGTCGGTCCGGGCCTGGATACTCGTCACCATGACGACGGGTAACGAGGTTCTGCTGGTCGCGCTTGTCGATCTGAGCGCCGACGCGCCGGCCGGGCGGCGCTACGAGGATGCCGTGCTGGCGCTGCTCGACCGGCACGGCGGGCGGCTGGAACGGCGGCTGCGCACCGGGGACGGCGAGACCGAGGTGCACGTCATCCGCTTCGCCGCCCGCGCCGGGCTCGACGCGTTCCTGGCCGACCCGGAGCGGGCCGCGCTGCGGACCGGGCTGGGCGACACCGCCCCCACCACCCGGGTGCTGGAGGTCCACGACGTGTGATGCGTCCCTCCTCCCTCACTTCATCACGAGGGGCTACGAAGAACAAGACTTGATCTTGGAGGTGGCGGGGCGCAGGGTCGGGGCATGGACTTCGATGCCCTGGCAACCGCCCGCCGGGCCCTCTGGATCGGCGGCGCGCAGTGGGCCGGCAAGACCACGCTCGCGGTCACGTTGGCGCTGCGGTACGAGCTGACCGCCTATCTCTACGACCGCCACGACGCACGCGGACACGACGACCGGCGGATCGCCGACCGGGTCCGCCGGGGTGACCCACCCGAGGGCCCCGATGCGGAGGCGACCTGGGTCAGGACCGACCCGGGCGGGATGGCGGCCGAGACCCTCGCCGGGTTCGCGCGCCGCTTCGAATGGGTGCTGGACGACCTGAGCGCCCTGGTCAGCGGCCGTCGGGTGATCGCCGAAGGCTGGGGGCTGCGTCCCGAACTCGTCGCCCCGGTCGTCGAGTCGACCCGGCAGATGGTGGTGCTGGTGCCGACGCCGCAGTTCCGCGCGTACCAGCTGGCACGCCTGCCTCGGGCGACGGCCCGGCATCGCGGGGTGAGCGACCCGGAGCGGGCCTGGCGCAATCGCATCGCGCGCGACGAACTGGTCGCCGCCGACGCGGTCACCGCCGCGCGGGCACTGGGGATACGCGTGATCGAGGTGGACGGCGGCCTGGACGCCGAGGCGACCGCCGCGCTCGTCGCCGACCACTTCGCCGGCTACCTGTGAACGTCACCGTGGCACGTGCACCGGGACGCTTGTGACCACGACGCCGGGCAGGGCCCGCAACGCGGCCCGCAGCCGCTGCTCGGCGCGGCTGTGCAGCAGCCGGTACCGGCGTCGGCGCAACACCACCTCCGGCACGATCACGGTGAGCGTCAGGTCCGGGCTCGCGGCGCGCAACGCCGCCAGGTAGTGCGCGAGCGGCCCGATCACCGCGCGGTACGGCGACACGATCGTCTCCAGTCGCAGGTGGTCGCCCCACGCCCGCCACTGGTCCCGGAACCGGTCCGCCTCCGCCTCCTCCGGGGCGATGTGCACGGCCAGCGTCGGCTGCCCGAGTGACGTCGCGTACGCCAGGGCACGCAGCGAGGCCCGGTTCAGCCGGGCCACCGGCACCACCACCAGGTGACGTACCTGCTGGGGCAGTTCCTCGCCCTCGACGGGCGGTGCGGGCGGCGGCGGGTGCAGCGCGAGCGCGCGGGCAAGCGTGGCGTAGTGCCGGTGGATCCGGCGGAACAGCAGCACCAGCAGCGGCACCGCGAGCACCACCACCCAGGCCCCCTCGGTGAACTTGGCGACCGCCGCGGTCACCAGCACCAGCCCGGACAGCGTCGCACCGACCGCGTTGACCGCGAGCCGGCGACGCCAACCACCTCCCCGCCGCCGCCACCAGTGCGCCACCATCCCGCTCTGGGACAGCGTGAACGCGAGGAACACGCCTACCGCGTACAGCGGGATCAGGCTCTCGGTGTGCCCGCCGAAGGCGACGAGGACCACCGCGGCGACGACCGCGAGCGCGACCAGCCCGTTGCTGAACGCCAGCCGGTCGCCCATGTGCAGGAAGCGACGCGGCGCGTGGCCGTCGCGGGCCATGAAGAACAACAGGCGGGGGAAGCCGTTGAACGCGGTGTTCGCGGCCAGCAGCAGGATCAGCGCGGTGGTGGCCTGCAGGATCGCGTACCCCGGCCCGGTGGGGAAGGTCACCCGGCCGAGCTGCGACAGCAACGTCTGGTCCGCCCGGGGAGCCAGGCCGTCGAGGTGGATCAGCCCGACCAGACCGGCGAAGAGCGTGACGAGCATGGCGACCATCCAGCCGAGCGTGGTCCGGGCGTTGCGCCACTCGGTCGGACGGAACGCGGGCACCGCGTTGGACACCGCCTCGATGCCGGTCATCGACACCGCGCCGGAGGAGAACGCGCGCAGCACGAGCAACAGACCCAGCCCTTCGGCGGCCGGCACCGCCGGCGGCGGCACCGGCGCGAAACCCCGCGCCGCGGCCTTCGCGTAACCGACCGCGAGCACCACGGACAGCGCCACCAGGAACGCGTACGTGGGCAGCACGAAGAGGTTTCCGGCGGCGCGTACGCCGCGCAGGTTGCCGGCGAGCAGCACGACGATCACCAGCACGCCGAGCGGTACCGCCCACCGGGTGAGCGCGGGCAGCGCCGAGGTGACCGCGTGCACGCCGGCGGCCACCGACACCGACACGGTCAGCACGTAGTCGAGGATCAGTCCGGCCGCGGCGGCCAGTCCCGCCGTACGCCCCAGGTTGTCCCCGGCGACGATGTAGGAGCCGGCGCCGTGCGGGTAGGCCGGGATGGTCTGCCGGTAGGACACCCCGACCGCGACCATCAGCACCGCCAGCAGGGCGGCCAGGGGCAGCGCCAGGCCGAGCGCGGCACTGCCGGCCAGCACGAGCACCGCGAGCATCGCCTCCGGCCCGTACGCCACGGAACTGAGCAGGTCCGAGGAGAGCACCGGCAGGGCGACCAACTTGCGCATCCGCTCGTCGGCCACGGAGCTGCTGGTCAGGGGCGGGCCGACAAGCGCCCGCCGGGCCCGGGCGACCGCCCGGCCGGCCCGGCTGTCCGGCTGGGCCGCCGCCCCACCGGCGACCAGTTCGTCCGCCTCGGCGACGGTGAACATGTCGATCGGCGCCAGCCGGCCGAGCTGGGTGGGCCGCGGCTGGTTGTCGCGCCGCCCGAGCGTCGGGTCGACCGGCAGGTCCCCCGGGTGGCGGGGGGCGCGCCAGTGGTCGCCGATGCGGCCGAGGGCCGCCCGGTCCGCGTCGCCGAGCGTTGGGAACTCGGCCGAGGGTGTGACGGCGGCGCCGGGCGGCGCCGCGTCGTCCCCGTCCGCCTCCACCCTCAGCACTTTCGCGCAACCCGGACCGCCCGGTGGCCGGAACGGTGGGACTTCGGTCGACCGGATCAGCCGGCCCGACCGGGCGCGCCCACCCGAGGCTCAGTCACCGAGCGGGGTCGGGTCGGCGGGCGTGGCGGCCGGCGCGGTGCGGCGACCGGCCCGCGCGCCGCCGAGGACCACCACGGCGACACCGACAAGCAGCAGTGCCAGGCCGGGCAGCGCCAGTGGCCGGGGCAGTTGACCGAGCCACACCCAGCCGATCAGGGCCGCGCCGGGCGCCTCCAGCAGGATCAGCACGCTGACCGTGGTCGCGGAAATCCGGTGCAGGGCGTAGTTGAACATCGAGTGACCGAGCAGTTGGGCCCCGGCCACCAGGCCGAGGATGGCCAGCCAGGTCCCGCCGTCGTAGCCGTGCAGGCGCACCCCGCCGAGCAGGCAGACCGCCAGCAGGATCACCGCGCAGACGCCGTAGCAGACGGTGGTGTAGGTGGTGGTGCTGATGCTGGCCCGGGCCCGCTCGCCGAACGCGGTGTAGACGGCCGCGAACATGCCGCCGACCACGGCCAGCAGGTCACCGGCGAACGCGCGCCCGGAGACCGCGACGTCGGCGCCGGTGGCCAGCGCCGCGCCGAGCACCGCCACCGCGATGCCGGCCCACATCACCCCCGGCAGCCGCCGCCCCTGTCCGCGGGCGATCAGCCCCTGCCACACCGGCTGCGTCGCGCCCAGCGCGGTCGCCGCCGCGACCGAGGTGAGCTGCGCGCTCGGCATCCAGGTGGCGAAGTGGGCGGCCAGGGCCACCCCAGACAGTACGCAGTACAGCCCTTCCCGCCGGCCCGACCCGACGGTGAGCGCACGCAGTTCGGCCCGCCGACGGGTCACCGCGACCGGGCCGAGCACCGCGACCGACAGCACGTTGCGCCAGAGCGCGATCGCCAGTGCCGGGGCGGCGGCGAACGCCACCAGCGGCGCCGAGGACGACACGGCGGCGACGGCGAGGGCGAGCGCGCCGAGCGTCAACGTGTCGGGGGGCGGGCGGTACGCGGCGGTCGGCACGGGAAGCAATCCTCACACGATCACCCGCGCCGGCTGAGCCCGATGGTGAGCCGGCGGCGCCGGCTGAGCCCGATGGTGAGCCGGATCAGCGGCGGCGTACCCGGTGCAGCCGGAACGGCCTGCGGACGGCCCGGACCGCCGGGGACGGCCGGGGCTGCTCGGCCAACGAGTCGGCGGGCAGGTCGGCGCCGGTGACCGTTGCGCCCGCCGGGGCGAGCCGGCTGAGCACGCACCCCTCGGCCGCCCAGCGCGCCACCAGATCGGCCGCGGTGCCGGAGGCGTTCAGCCGCTTCGTCGCGACCAGCGGCGCGACGGTGTCCCACTCCTCGGTGCCCGGACGCAACCGGGTCACCCGCGCCGACCAGGTGACGATCCGCCCGCCGTGGTCGCCGCGCAGCGTCACCTCGGCCGTGTCGCTGTCGGCCAGCCCGGGCGCGGCCTGCTCGCCGGGGCCGGTCACCACCAGCAGCGCGCCGTCCAGCGGCAGGCACCACAGCGCGTACGCCGGGCCGTCGCCGATGCGCACCCAGCAGACCGCGGCCTTCTTCACCGCCTCGTCCACGAGTGGCGGGGTCACCCGTTCGTCCACCTCGTCGCTCACCCCGCCATCCTCCCCCATCGCGCCCGGCTGCCCACCACACCGCCCGGGTTGGGCGGCGGGGCGGGTCAGCCGATGAAGGGCGGCACGGCGATCTCGCCCCGGGCCACCGGCATCACCTGGCCGGACACGGTCGCGCCGACGGCCAGGCCACCGCCGGCGGTCACCGTGCAGGCCAGCGTCGAGGGGCGGCTGATCTCGATGCCCTGCCGGACCGTGTACGCCGCGCATCCCTCGCCGGGCAGCAGGCCGCTGGCGACCAACCAGACACCCAGCCCGAGGGCGGCCGACCCGGTCGCCGGGTCCTCCGGCACACCGTGCCCCGGCACGAAGACCCGGGCGTGTGCGGTTTGCGAGTCGGGCTCCCAGGAGAAGAGGCTGACGTGCTCCACGCCGTACCGCTGCGCCGCCGCCGTGTTCAACCGTGCCCGGGCCACCGCGTCCGGGCGTACCGGAAGGAATGGGAACTCCAGACCACAGCCGGCGACCCGCGGCGGCGGACCGGCGTGGTCGGGCGCGGTCAGGCCGACCATCGCCAGCAGCGGCTCCGGATCCAGTTCCGGCCCGAGCGTCGGCGAGCCCCCGGTGAGCGTCGCGCCGGTGGCGCTCACCTCGATCGGCAGCACCCCGACGCCACACTCCTGGGTGACCCGGCCCACGCCGAAGACGCCACGACCGCTCGCCGTCACCGCGGCGCCGACACTCGGGTGCCCGGCGAACGGCAGTTCCTCGACCGGGGTGAAGATCCGGGCCCGGTAGGTCGCCCCCACCTGCGTGGGCGGCAGCACGAAGACCGTCTCGGACAGGTTGAACTCCCGCGCGAGCGCCTGCATCTGCTCGGTGGCGAGCCCTTCGGCGCCGAACACCACGGCCAGCGGGTTGCCGGCGAACGGGCGGTCCGTGAAGACGTCCACGATCTCGTAGCCCAAGGTCGACATGTTGTTAGAGACTAGGCCCTTAGGCTGGTGCCCGTGAGCACGTCGAACCGGGTCTACATCGCTCGACTCGCCGGAGTCGCCGTCTTCGACCCGAACGGCGACCAGGTCGGCCGGGTCCGCGACGCGGTGGCCCGGATGCGTCCGACCCAGCGACCGCCGGAGGTCGTGGGGCTGGTCGCCGAGATGCCGATGCGCCGGCGCATCTTCCTGTCCATCAACCGGATCACCTCCATCGACCCGGACGCCGTCGTCCTCGGAAGCGGCACCCTCAACCTGCGCCGCTTCGAGAAACGGCCGAACGAGTTGCTGGTGCTCCAGGAGCTGCTCGACCGCCGGGTCCAGCTCGACACCGGCCAGTCCGGCTCGGTGGTGGACGTGGCCATGGAGTCCAGCCGCAGCGGCGAGTGGTCGCTGTCCCGGGTCGCCGTCCGCGAGCAGACCGGCCGGCTCACCCGCCGCGGTCACCTGCACCAGGTGGACTGGGACCGGGTCCGCGGGCTCGGCGTCGTCGGCGACAACCGGGGGACCGCGAACCTGCTCGCCGTGCTGGAGGACATGCGCCCGGCCGACCTGGCCAACGCGTTGCAGGACCTGCCGGACACTCGACGCAACGAGATGGCCGCGGCGCTCGACGACGAACGCCTGGCCGACGTGCTCAGCGAGCTGCCCGAGCGCGACCAGGTGGAGATCCTGGCCGCGTTGGACCGGCAGCGGGCCGCCGACGTGCTGGAGGAGATGGAGCCGGACGACGCCGCCGACCTGCTCAACGAGTTGCCCCCGCCCGAGCAGGACGTGCTGCTCGACCTGATGGAGCCGGACGAGGCCGACCCGGTACGCCAGTTGTTGCGCTACGCCTCCGGAACCGCCGGCAGCGTGATGACCTCGGAGCCGGTGATCCTGCCACCGGACGCCACGGTGGCCGAGGCGCTGGCCCGCATCCGGGAGGAGCAGATCTCCCCCGCGGTGGCCGCCCAGGTCTTCGTGGCCCGGGCGCCGCTGACCACGCCGACCGGCCGCTACCTGGGCATGGCCCACTTCCAGCGGCTGCTCCGCGAACCGCCGGCCGACCTGCTCGGCGGCATCGTGGTCAACGACATCGACCCGCTGCACACGTCGACCCCGCTGCCGGAGATCACCCGCCGGATGGCCACGTACGACATGGTCAGCATGCCGGTGGTGGACCGGAACAACCGACTTGTCGGCGCGGTGACCGTGGACGACGTGCTTGATCATTCCCTGCCGCGGGACTGGCGGGACCGGGACGCCGCCTCCCCGCCCGCCACCGACGACGGGACCCTGGACGGCGACGATGAGTGACCAGCGACGCGGCGACCGGCTGGACCAGCCGCGCGCCCCCCGAGGACTGCGCCTACCCAAGATCGACGCGGAGACGTTCGGCCGCTGGGCCGAGGGCATCGCCCGGGGCATGGGCACGGCGGCATTCCTCGTCTACATGACCCTGCTCCTGATCGCCTGGTTCCTGTGGAACACGCTCGCCCCGGTGACCATGCGCTTCGACCCGTACACGTTCACGTTCCTGACCCTGATCCTCTCCCTGCAGGCGTCGTACGCGGCGCCGCTGATCCTGCTCGCGCAGAACCGACAGGCCGACCGCGACCGGATCGGGATGGAGGAGGACCGGCGCCGGGCGACCATGCAGAAGGCCGACACGGAATACCTGGCCCGGGAGATCGCGGCGCTGCGGATCGCGATGGGTGAGGTGGCGACCCGGGACTTCCTCCGGTCGGAACTGACCCGGCTGGGCGAGGAGCTGGACGAGGCGGCCGAGCGGCGGCGCAGACGCGAGCGGCGGCACCAGGAGCGCGCTACGCGGCACCCGGCCCGCGGTGAGCCGCTGGACGAGCCGCGGGACGACCTCGACGGGGACTACGCCCGCGACGGCCACCACGACAGGTGACCGTCGGCGATCCACCTCATCGATTCGCTCACACCGCCCCCGCCAACGGCGGTGGCCGATCACCCGCGACGTAGCATTGCGGGCATGTCAGCACCCGTCAGCACCGTCTCCGACGCGATCCAGGCCGCCCTGGCCACCGTCAACGACCCGGAGATCCGCCGGCCGATCACCGAACTCGGCATGGTCCGCTCCGCCGAGCGCGACGACGACGGCGTGGTCCGGGTGGAGCTGCTGCTCACCGTGGCCGGCTGCCCGCTGAAGGACAAGCTGCGCAACGACATCACCGCCGCCGTCGGCGCGGTGCCCGGGGTGAGCCGAGTCGAGATCATCTTCGGGGTGATGAGCCCGGAGCAGCGCCAGGAGTTGCAGTCGAAGCTGCGCGGCGGCGGCACCGCCGAGCCGGTGATCCCGTTCGCCCAGCCCGGCTCCCGGACCCGCGTCTACGCGGTCGCCAGCGGCAAGGGCGGCGTCGGCAAGTCCAGCGTCACGGTCAACCTGGCCGCCGCGCTGGCCGCCCGGGGCATGTCCGTCGGTGTGGTCGACGCCGACATCTACGGCCACTCGGTGCCCCGGATGCTCGGCGCGGACGGCGCGCCGACCCGCGTCGAAGACATGATCATGCCGCCGCAGTCGCACGGCGTGAAGGTGATCTCGATCGGCATGTTCACCCCCGGCAACGCGGCGGTGGTGTGGCGCGGCCCGATGCTGCACCGGGCGCTGCAACAGTTCCTCGCCGACGTCTACTGGGGTGACCTGGACGTCCTCCTGCTCGACCTGCCGCCGGGCACCGGGGACATCGCGATCTCGGTGGCCCAGTTGCTGCCGAACGCGGAGATCCTGGTGGTCACCACGCCGCAGGCGGCCGCCTCCGAGGTGGCCGAGCGGGCCGGCGCCATCGCCCTGCAGACCCACCAGCGGGTGGTCGGTGTGATCGAGAACATGTCCTGGCTGGAGATGCCGGACGGCTCCCGGATGGAGGTCTTCGGGGCCGGCGGCGGCGCGGCGGTGGCCGAGTCGTTGACCCGCACCATCGGCGCGCAGGTGCCGGTGCTGGGGCAGATCCCGCTCGACACCCGGGTCCGCGAGGGCGGCGACGCCGGTCAGCCGATCGTGCTGACCGACCCGGACGCCCCGGCCGCGAAGGCGCTGTTCCAGGTCGCCGACCGCCTCGCCGTGCGCCGCGAGTCCCTGCTCGGCAAGCCCCTCGGCCTGAAGCCCGCCGGCCGCTGACCCCCACCGCCCCTGCCCGCCCCGCGGGCGGGGGCGGTCCCTGTTCCAGGGTCGATCATGAGGTTGACGGCCGCCGGAAACGGCGTGCCGTGCCGTCAGATTCAGTCAGCATCGACGGCGAGATCCCGGAGACCCGCGGCGGGCGTCAGGTGGCGTCGTCGTAGGACGGGCGCGGGGACGGCGCGGTCGGGGCGGCGGGGGTGGCCACGGCGGGGCGGGACGCGGGGGTACGCAGATCGGCGGCCTTGGCGACGTCCTTCAGCTCGTCGTGCACGCCTGTGACGTCCGAGCGCAGGTTGTCGTACATGCTCTGCAGCGGCTTGCGGAGCGCCTGCTCGTCCTCCTCGCTGAGCAGGTGCTTACGGATGAACGCCTTGGGGTGCAGGTCCTCCAGCTGGATGTCGGTGCCCAGCTCGCGGCTCAGGTCGCCGGTCGCGTTCCGCGCCATGTTGCGCAGGTTGCGGACCATCCGAAGGCCGTCGTTGATCACGTTGGGGAGCCGGTCCCCGAAGATCAACAGGGCGAGGAGCAGCAGGGCGCCGATCTCCCACCAGTTCAGGTTCTCGAACACCGCGGCCTCCTCATCCGTGACAGGGCAAGACTACGCACGTGAGGTGACCCTCCGGGAGGGGTACGGGGCCCTCACTTCGCATCCGCGGCCAGTGTCACCGACGCGTTCTGCCGGGCCGACCCACGCCGATACTCCACCGTCACCACCGAGCCGGGCGCGTACTTGCGCACCAGGGCCACCAGATCGGTCGGGTCGGTCATCGGATGGCGGTCCAGCCGCAGCACCACGTCGCCGGTGCGCAACCCGGCGGCCGCCGCCGGACCGGCCGGCTCGACCGCGTTGAGACGGACCCCGCCGCCGGTCGCGCCCGTGCCGCCCACCTGGGCGCCGATCACCGTACGCCGGGCCTTGCCGGTGCCGATGATCTCCTCGGCGATCCGCTTCGCCTGGTTGATCGGGATGGCGAAGGCCAGACCGATGTTGCCGGCCTCCTGCCCGTCGGCCACCAGCGACTTGATCGTCGAGTTCACCCCGACCACCCGACCGGCCCCGTCCACGAGCGGGCCGCCGGAGTTGCCGTGGTTGACCGCCGCGTCGGTCTGGATCGCCGCGTAGTAGCGGATCGGGCCGCCCGGCTCACCGGCCCGCATCGTCCGGTCCAGCGCGCTGACGATGCCGGCGGTCACGGTGTTGGCCAGCGACAACGGCGAGCCGACGGCGAGCACCGGGTCGCCGACGGCCAGTGTGTCGGAGTCGCCGAACTGCACCGGGGTCAGTCCGGTGCGGGAGACCTTGATCACCGCAAGGTCCGACTCCGGGTCCTGCCCGACGACGGTGGCCGCGGCGGTGCTGCCGTCGTTGAACACGACGGTGGCCTTGCCGGGGCCGTCGGCGACCACGTGGTCGTTGGTGACGATGTGCCCCTCGGTACTGACCACGAACCCGGAGCCCTCGCTTGTGCCGCCGAGGCTGGCCACCCGGATGGTGACCACGCTGGGCAGGACCCGCTCGGCGACCCCGGCAAGCGACTCGGGCTTGCGCTGGGTCAGCGCCGGGGCCTGCCCGGCCTGCGCACCCAGCGTCGGCACGTCCCCGCCACGCAGCAGCGCGTACGTCAGGGCGCTGCCCAGCGAGCCGGCCAACAGCGCGGTGACCAGTGAGATCAGCACCACCTGTCGCATCCCCGGCCGGGTCGGCGCATCCGGGTCCGTCACCGGTTCCGGCTCACTCGTCCCGGCCTGCGGGGCGGCCGGGACCACCACCGCCGTGGGGGCGTACGGGTCCCGCCACGGGTCGGCGAGCGCGTCGGACCACCACGGCGAGGCCGTCTGATCCGGGGTGCCCCGCAGCGGCCCCTCGGGCCCTGGCCCGCCTGCCGCTGCCGGCGAGCCGCCGGGCCGGCGCCAGTCCCAGCCGTCCGTCACGTCGGTGCCTCCCACTCCGTGCCGCTGGCCCCGCGCCGAAGACCGGCGGAGCCGGACGAGGGTGACGCGCGGGACACATCCAGGATTACACGGATGCCGCGAATGGAGTCAGGGGTTGTCGTCCGTGATCGCCCGACGGCGGGCTCGCGGCTGCGCCGGTACCGGCCCGCATCTACGCTCACAGTGCACACCGCCCCTCGCACCACCCCGCCCCCCGGAGGTGTCCCATCGCCACGGTCGCCGGTCACGGCAGCTCGACGGCCCAGGCGCTGCAGTTCGCCGAGTCGTACGTCACCGAGGATCTCGTGCTGCGCACGGCCCGCGCCCTCGCCCACGAGGTGGGCGTGGAAGCGGTGACGCCCGGCTCGGGTTCCGCGCTGCGGCTGCTCGCCGCCGCCGGCAACGCCCGTGCGGTGGTGGAGATCGGCACCGGCACCGGGGTCAGCGGCGTCTGGCTGCTGCGCGGGATGCGCCCGGACGGCGTGCTTACCACGATCGACGTGGAGGTCGAATACCAGCGCATCGCCCGGCGCCTGTTCCAGGAGGCGGGTTTCCCGTCGGGGCGTACCCGGATCATCACCGGGCGGGCCCTCGACGTGCTGCCCCGGCTCGCGGACGGCGTCTACGACCTGGTCTTCGTGGACGCGGCGGCGACCGGCTACGCCGCGTACGTGGACGCGGCGCTGCGGCTGCTGCGGCCCGGCGGTGTGCTCGCGCTCAACGGCGCCCTGGCCGCCGGCCGGATCGGTGACCCGGCGGCACGGGACGTCGAGACGGTCACGGTCCGGGAGACGATAAAGGCGATCCGCGAGTCGGAGAACTGGGTGCCCGCGCTGCTGCCGGTCGGCCACGGGCTGCTCGCCGCCGTGAAGAGCTGACCCGCTCAGCCGAGCGTCGCCAGCCACCGCAGCAACCCGCGTACGCCCCAGCCGGTGGCGCCCTTGACCAGTTCGCCGTTCGTGTCGTCGGACCAGGACGGGGCGGACATGTCCAGGTGCGCCCACCGGTCCCGCAGGTCGCCGGTGAACTCCCGCAGGAACAGCGCGGCCACCACCGACCCGGCGCCCCGAGCCGGGGAGCTGTGCAGGTCGGCGATGTCGCTGCCCAGATATTCCAGGTAGTCGTCGGCCAGCGGCAGCCGCCAGGCCCGTTCACCGGCCGCGCTGATCGCGTCGAGCAGGTCGTCGGCCAGCGTGTCGTTCTCGCTGTAGAGCGCGGCGTGCCGCTTGCCCAGGGCAACCGCGTTGGCGCCGGTCAGGGTCGCCAGGTCGACGAGCAGGTCCGGCTTCAGTTCGCGGACGGCGTACGCCAGCGCGTCGGCGAGCACCAGCCGCCCCTCGGCGTCGGTGTTGGTGCTCTCGCTGGTCAGCCCGCCGTAGTGCCGGATGATGTCGCCGGGGCGGAAGGCCGAGCCGCTGACCGCGTTCTCGGCAAGCGGGGCCAGCGTGGTGACCCGTACCGGCAGGCGCAACTCGGCGGCGCCGAGCGTAGCGGCGAGGACGGCGGCGGCCCCACCCATGTCCTTGCGCATGAGCTTCATGGCCGGCACCGGCTTGATCGAGATGCCGCCGGTGTCGAAGGTGATGCCCTTGCCGACCAGCACCACGTGGGTGCGCGCGCCGGCCGGCCGCCAGTCCAGCTCGACCAGGCGCGGCCCCTGGGCCGAGCCGCCGCCGACGGCCAGGAGACCGCCGAAGCCCTCGGCGGCCAGCTCCTGCGGCTCCCGGACCCGCAGGTGCAGGTCGGCCCGGCCGGACGCGGCCTGCGCCACCTGGTCGGCGAGCCACCGCGGGTTCTTGGTCGACGCCGGCATGTTCGTCAGGTCCCGGGCCAGCATGGTCATCTCGGCGGTGGTCCGGGCGGTGGCGAGCGTGCCGGCGAGCGCGTCCGGGTCGGCGGTCAGGATCTGCGCCTCGGCCAGGGCGGGTCGTTCGCCGGCCTCGGTGAGGCGGAAGCGGTACGCGCCGAGCAGCAGCCCTTCGGCCAGTCCGCGTAGCGCCGCGGTCGCCTCCCCGGACAACGCGATTGTGATCTGTGTCTCATCTCGCCCGGCACGGGCCAGCGCCCCACCTGCGGTACGCCAGTCGCGCTCGCCGCC
This sequence comes from Micromonospora sp. DT31, assembly GCF_049841795.1. NCBI lineage: Bacteria > Bacillati > Actinomycetota > Actinomycetes > Micromonosporales > Micromonosporaceae > Micromonospora > Micromonospora sp. DT31. The sequence goes on from NZ_JBNCKZ010000002.1 coordinate 494,998, forward strand.
GTCCCCGACGCCGAGCAACCAGAGCCGGGCCGGGCGGCCGCCGGGGCGGAGGTGTTCGCGCAGTTCCCCAGCGGTACCGGTGAGCCGGGACGCGGCCAGCACGGCGGTCGCCTCGGCCCGGACGTCGTCGTCCGGCGCGACCGCGGTCGGGGCCAGTTCGGCCGGGGCATCCGGCCCTCCGGGACGAACGGGCAGGACAAGGGCCGCGGGCTCCGAGGACCCACGCACCAGACGAATGGCCAGCACGCTGGACAGTACCTCCGAAACTGCATCGAGCGGGACTTTTCGCCGCTCAGCGGTCGAGAAAGGCCCTGAGCCACCGGCCATGCCGGTGGCTCAGGGTAGGACGAACCGCCCGCACGACGGATGTCGCGCGGGCGGACTCCTCGAATCAGCCGGCGGCCGCCTTGAGCGCGTCACCAAGCGCGGTGGCCTCGTCGGGAGTCATCTCGACGACGAGCCGGCCACCACCCTCCAGCGGGACCCGCATGACGATGCCCCGGCCCTCCTTGGTGACTTCCAGCGGACCGTCGCCCGTCCGCGGCTTCATCGCCGCCATGTTGTCTCCCCTCAGACCTACGCCAGGGTCGGTGGGTTGCCCCACAGCCACTTCGCCACGCCTGCCGCAATTATCGCGGAGGCTCGGCAACGATTTTCCCTGATGAACACCGCCGGACCCAAACCGAGGCAGCATTGATGTAACAGCATCTAGCTTATCTTGGGTAGGCCTGTCACAATGTGCGGTCATGCAGGCACGGTCGGCACTCTTCGACCTGTACGGCGACCACCTCCGCGCCCGAGGTGGCCGCGCACCGGTGGCCGCCCTGGTCAAGCTGCTCGCCCCGCTCGGGATCGCGCCACCGGCGGTACGCACCGCGGTCTCCCGCATGGTCCGCCAGGGCTGGCTGGAACCGCTGCGTCTCTCCTCCGGGCCGGGATATTCGATCACGCCGAAGGCGGGCCGTCGACTCGACGAGGCAGCGTCCCGGATCTACCGGACCGGACGGCACAGTTGGGACGGAAGGTTCGATCTCCTGGTGCTCACCGCGCCCGCCTCCCGGCGGGACCGGCAGCGGCTCGCCGCCAATCTCAGCTTCCTCGGCTACGGCACGCTCGACGACTGCACCTGGGTCGCGACCCGCCCCGGCGAGGACGTCGACCTGCTGCTCGACGAGGCGGGCGTGCGCTTCGAGCGGTTCACCGCCGCGCACGCCGCCGGCACACCCGGCGCCATGGGCGTGGTACGCCGGGCCTGGGACCTGACCGAGATCGGCCGGGCGTACGAGCGCTTCGTCGCCGAGCAGAAGCCGCTGCTGTCCGGGGTCACCGTGCGCAGCAGCGACGAGGAGGCGTACGCGGCCCGGTTCCGGCTGGTGCACGCGTGGCGTACCTTCCTGTTCCGGGACCCGCAGTTGCCGCCGGCGCTGCTGCCCGAGCGCTGGCCGGGCACCAGCGCGGCCAGTTTCTTCGACCGGCACGCGACCCGGCTCCGGCCGGCCGCCGACCGGTACGTCGAGCAGTGCCTCGACGCCAGCCACCGCCTCGCCCGACAGAAGGGTCGTTAGAACGTGACCGAGCCGCTGCTCGTCGACCGCACCGACGCCGTCGTCACCCTGACCCTGAACCGCCCGACGGCGATGAACGCGCTCGACGTGGCGCTCAAGGAGGCGCTCCGGGACGTCCTGGCCGAGCTGGAGACCGACCGGTCCTGCCGGGCGGTCGTGCTGGCCGGTGCCGGTGGCGCGTTCAGCGCCGGGCAGGACCTGCGTGAGCACGTGCAGACGCTGGACTCGGTGGGCGCCGACCCGCTGGGCACTGTCCGGGCCCACTACAACCCGATCGCCGCCCGGCTGGCGAACCTGCCCAAGCCGGTGGTCGCCGCCGTACGCGGGATGGCCGCCGGGGCCGGCGCCTCGCTGGCGTTCCTGGCCGACTTCCGCATCGGCGGCCCGAAGACCCGGTTCCTGATGGCGTTCGCCGGGGTGGGGCTCGCCGCCGACACCGGCGCCTCCTGGACGCTGCCCCGCCTGGTCGGCCACGCCAAGGCGGTCGAGCTGCTGATGCTCGCCGAGCCGGTCGGCGCCGACGACGCCTGCCGGCTGGGTCTGCTCACCCGGCTGGTGGACGACGACGAGCAGGTCCTCCCGGCGGCGCAGGAACTGGCCGCCCGGCTCGCCGCCGGACCGACCGTCGCGTACGGGGCGATCAAGCGGCAGCTCTCCATCGCCGACGCCGGCACGCTCGCCGACGCGCTCGCCGCCGAGGCGCAGGCGCAGACGATCTGTGGGGCCACCGCTGACCACCGGGCCGCCACCCGGGCGTTCGTCAACAAGCAGAAGCCGGTCTTCGAGGGCCGCTGACCGGGCGCTGCCCGGCCGTCAGTCGTCCTCCTCCGGGTCCTGGTTGGCCTCGACCCCGAGCACGAACGCCTGCATGGCCAGCTCGTCGCCGTAGGGTGAGACGAACGCCGGCAACTCCCGCGGCCCCAGCTCCTGCACGTAGGACCAGAAGATCCGCACCGCCTCGGCCCGTGAGGTCGCCTCGATCGGCAGATCCAGGCTGACCAGCCAGGTGCTGCGGGTCGGCGGCGGGCCCAGCCGGTCGGCCAGGGACCGCCAGCGGGCGGCGTCCAGCGCCACGACCGGCCCGTCGAGGACCGGGCCGTCCACCGGCACCGGCTCGTCGAGCACCCGCCGGGTGTACGTCACCACGAGCGCCCCGACGGCCGGGTCGGACAGCGGGTCGTCCGGGTCCTCCCGGGCCCCGGCGTCAGCCGACGCGACCCGCCCGAGGGCGACCAGCCGCAGCGGCTCGTCGACAAGCACCGCCACCCGGTCACCCGGCTGGGGGCGGGACGCCCGCGGCAGCCCGGTCAGCTCCAGCACGTCGTGGTGCACCAGTCGCTCGGCCTCGAAACGCTCGGCGGGCAGCAGCACCGCCCACGCGCCGGTCGCGGTGTCACCGTCGGTCGTCCCGCTCGTACGCGGCTCGATGTCGGTCATGTCCCAATCCCATCACGCCGGGCCGGGGCGGTCGGTCACACCCCGGCCCGGTCACCGCTCACGTGGCAGTCGGCGAGGTGGTCGTCGACCATGCCGGTGGCCTGCATCAGGGCGTAGGCGGTGGTGGGGCCGACGAACCGGAAACCCCGCTTCTTGAGCGCCTTGGCCATCGCGGTCGACTCCGGGGTGGTCGCCGGCACCTCGGCGAAGGACCGGGGGCGCGCCGCCCGGGGTGCGGGCGCGTAGGACCAGAGCAGCGCGGAGAGGCCGTCGGGCAGGTCCAGCGCGGCCCGGGCGTTGGCGACGGCCGCCTCGATCTTGGCCCGGTTGCGGACGATCCCGGCGTCGGCCATCAGCCGGGCCACGTCGGCCTCGCCGTAGCGGGCCACCGCGTCGATCCGGAAGCCGTCGAAGGCCAGCCGGAACGCCTGCCGCTTGCGCAGGATGGTCAGCCAGGACAGGCCGGACTGGAACGCCTCCAGGGTGAGCCGTTCGTAGAGCGCGTCGTCGCCGCGCAGCGGCCGGCCCCACTCGCGGTCGTGGTAGACGGCGTAGTCCGGGGTGCTCGCCCCCCAGGCGCAACGGGACAGCCCGTCGGCGCCGGTCACCAGGTCAGTCACGACGTACACGGTAGGTCAGCCCACCGACAGCCGGACCGCTCCGCTCAGGGCAGGCGGCCCTGCTCGACCAGTCGGGCGAACTTCTTCAACGCCTGGGTCAGGCTGAACTTCGAGCCGGGCCAGAGCACCGGCCAGGCCACCCGGCCGGCCGGCCCGCCCGGCAGGTGGAACCACTCGTGCCAGACCACCTGGGTGCGGTCGGGGCCCATCGGGGTGCAGCGCAGCACGCCGGGACCGCGCAGCAGCTTGCCGCAGTGCACCACCCCGACCTCGTACGGGGCGTCGACCCGGACCACCCGCATCTCGTCCCGGAGCACCGCCGGCCCGAGCGTGGTGACGGCCTCGACGAGGCTGCCCTCGCCGCCGTCGCCCTCGACCACCCGCACCGTCGTCAACGGGATCCAGTCCGACTGCCGCTCCCACGCGGTCAGCGCGGCGAACACCCGGTCGGCCGGCGCGTTCACCAGCACGGTGGCGGTGACCTCGGCGGCACCGCGTCGCGCCGCCTCGGCGAAGTCCCCGGGCCGGTCCGGGCCGGTCACGCCGACTCCGAGCGGACCACCGACCCGCGCTCCCGGTCGTCACCCCCGCCGGCGAGGTCGTTCGCCGGGGCGGTGGTGTCCTCGGTGGCGGCGGCCGCGGGGGCCTCTGCCACGCCCGCCTCTGCCACGCCCGCCTCCGCCCGGTCCGCCTCCGCCCGGTCCGCCTCCACCCGGTCGGTCTCCACCCGGTCGGTCTCCGCCGACAGGTCGATTACGACCGGTTCGTTCGCCGACGGCGTGTCGGTCTCCGGCCGCACCGCGGCGGCGGCCTCCGCGCGGGCCTGGCGCAGCGCGTCGGCGTCCTCGATCCGCCCCTCGCGCAGGGCCGCGTTCTCCGCCTCCAGCACGCCGATCAGCTCCGACTTGTAGCCGATGTCGTAGGCCGCCCGGCGCAGCGCGGCGTCGACCTGGGCCATCCGGTAGCCGCGCAGCGCCGTGTCGAAACGGGTGCGGGCCACGTCCGACTCGTCGAGCGGGCGGCCGCCCGGCAGAGGCACGGCCTGCCCGTCCGGCTCGACCGGCGCGAGGCCCGGGTCCTTTCCGGAAACCAGCACCGTCACCCCGAACACCACAGCCGCGACGGTCAGCGCGACGACCAAGAGGAGCAAGACCTCACCCATGCAGAGATCGTGGCATGCCCGCCCGGATCGGGCGAGCCCTCCGACGGGTCCGGTCGGGATTCGCGGCATCCTCCCCGGCCGTGTGCCACCGCCCCCGGGCGGCGGCACGGGGATGACCGGATAGCGTCGAACCGGCCGGCGTGGGCCGGGCGACGAGGAGGCGGCATGACCGGGGCGTTGCGGCTGGGCGGGCGGACCTTCGCCCCCGGTGAGCTGGTGGTGATGGCGATCGTCAACCGCACCCCCGACTCGTTCTTCGACCGCGGCTCCACCTTCGCCCAGGACAGCGCGCTGCGAGCGGTGGAACGCGCGGTCACCGAGGGCGCGGAGATCATCGACATCGGCGGGGTGAAGGCGGGCCCGGGCGACGAGGTGGACGTGGCCGAGGAGATCCGGCGCACGGTGGACACCATCGCCGCGGTCCGGGCCGCGTTTCCCGACGTGGTCATCTCCATCGACACCTGGCGGGCCGAGGTGGCGGTGGAGGCCATCGGCGCCGGCGCCGACCTGCTCAACGACACCTGGTCGGGGGCGGACCCGGCACTGGCCCGGGTCGCCGCGACCACAGGTGCCGGGCTGGTGTGCTCGCACGCCGGCGGGCTCGCCCCGCGTACCCGCCCGCACCGGGCGGCCTTCGACGACGTGGTGGCCGACGTGCTCACCACCGTCACCGGGCTCGCCGAACGCGCGGTCGGGCTGGGCGTACGCCGGGACGGCATCCTGATCGACCCAGCGCACGACTTCGGCAAGAACACCCGGCACTCGCTGGAGATCACCCGGCGGTTGGCCGAGCTGACCGGCACCGGTTGGCCGCTGCTGGTGGCGCTGTCGAACAAGGACTTCATCGGCGAGACGCTCGACCTGCCGGTGCCCGAGCGGCTGGAGGGGACGCTGGCCGCCACCGCGGTGTCGGCGTGGCTCGGCGCCCGGGTGTTCCGCGCCCACCAGGTCCGTCAGACCCGCCGGGTGCTGGACATGGTCGCGTCGATCCGGGGGGACCGGCCGCCGGCGGTGGGCCGGCGCGGCCTGGCCTGACAGGTCAGGTCAGGTCAGGTCAGGTCAGGTCAGGTCAGGTCAGGTCAGGTCAGGTCAGGTCAGGTCAGGTCAGGTCAGGTCCAGCGCAGCACGCCGCGCCGCCAGGCGTAGAGGATGCCGAGCGCGACGATCGCCACGAACACCCCCATCTCGGCCACCGTGGTGGCGCCGAAGCCGGGGCGGTCGAAGACCAGCGCCCAGGGGAACAGGAACACCGCCTCGACCGCGAAGAGCACGTAGAGGTAGGCGTAGACGTAGTAGCGGATCTGCATCTGGGCCCAGTCGCCGCCGACCGGGTCGAGACCGCACTCGTAGCTGGTCCGCTTGCCCCAGGGCTCGGCCGGCCGGGCGGGACGTAACACCCGATTGGCCGAGAACGCCGTCACGAAGAAGAGCACGGCGGCGAGCAGCAGCAGACCGAGCGTGGCGTACGACCCCAGGTATCCGCTCACGCCCGGAGCGTACCGGTCCCGCCCGGCCGTCCCGAACACGTTACGGATTCGTTTCCTGGCCGGACTAGTGCTGGGCGGCAAGCAAGACCGAATAATGAGACCCTCATGAAACGTCCCGGAGGACAAATGCCTCGCCCTCGCGTTCGTCCCGTCCGGCGCGCCACGGTCCGCCGTACCCTCGTCGGGTTCGCGGCGGTGATGGTCGCGGCGGTGGGTGCGGTGACGCCGCCGACGTGGGCCGGCGCCGCGCCGAACGGTGTGGTGCGGGCCGTCGAGCCGGTCGACCCGGGCGGAGGCATCGAGGGCGACCCGACCGAGCCGCCGCCCACCGAGGAGCCGACGGTCACTCCCTCGGACCCACCGCCCACCGAGGCCCCACCCCCGCCGACCGAACCCGCGGCGACCACGCCGCCCCCACCGCCGGCCACCACCGCGCCGGCCGACCCCGCGCCGATCACCACCGCGCCGGCCACCACCGCGCCCGCCCCGCCGCCGCCTCCGCCGCCGGCCGCACCGCCGGCCCAGCCCTCACGGCCACCGGGCAGCGGGCAGCTGGGGGTACGGGTGCAGACCGACGACGTGGTGCTCACCCCGTCCTACTGGAACGCGGACAGCACGGTGACCACGCTGCGGGTGACCGTGACGAACACCGGCGAACGGGCGGAGCGGATCAGCCTCGGCTACACGTTGCCGCCCGGGCTGACCGACGCGGGCACGCCGGGCTGCGTCGCGGCCGGCGGGGTGGACCACCGCTGCGCCGGGTGGGACGCCCCGCCGGGGGCTCGGTTCAGTGCGGTCCTGCAGCTCCGGGTCGCCGGGGACGCGTGGCGGACCATGCCGTTGGCCGGTTCGGTACGGGTCAGCGCGGTCGCACCCGGGATCCCCGGTGAGGCGTACGACGACGAGGGGTTCGCGGTGCTCTTCCCCGCCGGACCGCCGGTGCCCGGCATCTCGCTGCGCGCCGACGAGGTGCTCTTCGACATCAGCGGCGCGCCCAGCACGCTTACCGTGCGGCTGGGCAACACCGGCGAGGTGGACGCCACCGGCCGGGTGGAGGTGCTGCTGCCGGCCGGGGTGACCGCCGGCGGCCCCACGGGCGGCTGCGCCGCCGTCTCCCCCGACCGGACCCGGTGCGAGCTGGGTGTCCTGCCGGCCGGCCGGGTCGCCACCCTGCGGCTGACGCTTGTCGCCTCGGCGGAGGCGCAGCGGCGGGCACCACTGTCCGGCGCGGTGATCGGCCGGCTGGACCCGCGCAGCGGGCGGGACCGGCAGGTCCAGATGAGTTTCCGGATCAGCGCGGCGGCGGCGGACGCCACGCCGCCGCAGGGGGCGCCGATGCCGACCGGCTCGCAGGGGGTGCTGGCCGCGGGCGGCACGCCGAAGGACGACACCTCGACCCGGGGGTTCGCGATCGCGCTGATCGCCGTGTCCGGGCTCCTGGTCGTGCTCGCGCTGGCGTTGGCGACCCGCTCGCTGCGCCGCCGCAGCGACATCACGCTGCCGGACCGTCCGGCCACCGACAGGTGATCATGAATATATAGTGATCTGGGTTACGGTCGAGGTACTAAACCCTGCAAATCGGGGCATACGACTGCTCGATCCGGTCCCACACGGCGGACCTCGACCAAGGTCGCCCTAAGCGGGCGACGTAGGCTCTGATGTGAGAAACGGAGCGGGCCGGACCGGCGAGGGGTGACGGCGCTCAGCGAATCGAGGTGCGGGTGTGACCAAGCAGATCCGTCAACTGGAACGGGTGGTCATCCGGTTCGCCGGGGACTCCGGCGACGGCATGCAACTCACCGGCGACCGGTTCACCTCGGAGACGGCGCAACTGGGCAACGACATCTCCACGCTGCCCAACTTTCCCGCCGAGATCCGCGCCCCTGCCGGCACCCTGCCGGGCGTGTCGAGCTTCCAGGTGCACTTCGCCGACTACGACATCCTCACCCCGGGTGACGCGCCCAACGTGCTGGTGGCGATGAACCCGGCCGCGCTGAAGGCCAACCTGGCCGACCTGCCGCGCGGGGCGGACATCATCGTCAACACCGACGAGTTCACCCGGCGCAACCTGGCCAAGGTCGGCTACGCGACGAGCCCGCTCGACGACGACACCCTGGCCGGCTACGCGGTGCACCCGGTGGCGCTCACCTCGATGACGGTCGGCGCGCTGGCCGAGCACGCCGTGTCCAAGAAGGACGCCGAGCGGGCCAAGAACATGTTCGCGCTCGGGCTGCTGAGCTGGATGTACTCCCGCCCGTACGAGTCGACCCTGCGGTTCCTGGAGCGCAAGTTCGCCAAGCGCCCCGAGCTGGTCGCGGCGAACGTGGCGGCGTTCCGGGCGGGCTGGAACTTCGGCGAGACCACCGAGGACTTCTCGGTGCGCTACGAGGTGAAGCCGGCCAGGATGCTGCCCGGCACCTACCGCAACATCACCGGCAACGCGGCGCTGTCGCTGGGTCTGGTGGCCGCCGGGGTGCGTTCCGGGCTGCCGGTGTTCCTGGGGGCATACCCGATCACCCCGGCGTCGGACATCCTGCACGAGCTGAGCAAGCACAAGAAGTTCGGCGTGGTCACCATGCAGGCCGAGGACGAGATCGCCGCGGTCGGCGCGGCGCTGGGCGCCTCGTACGGCGGTTCGCTCGGTGTCACCACCACGAGTGGGCCGGGCGTGGCGCTGAAGAGCGAGACGATCTCCCTCGCGGTGGCGCTGGAGCTGCCGCTGGTCATCGTCGACGTGCAGCGGGCCGGGCCGTCCACCGGCATGCCCACCAAGACCGAGCAGGCCGACCTGAACATGGCCCTGTACGGCCGGCACGGCGAGGCCCCGGTCGCGGTGATCGCGCCGAAGTCCCCGGCGGACTGCTTCCACGCCGCACTGGAGGCGGCCCGGATCGCGCTGACCTACCGCACCCCGGTGATCCTGCTCTCCGACAACTACGTGGCCAACGGCTCCGAGCCGTGGCTGCTGCCGGACGTCGAGTCGCTGCCCGACCTGCGGGTCGAGTTCGCCACCCGGCCCAACGGGGACGACGGCACCACGTTCCTGCCGTACCTGCGTGACCCGCAGACGCTGGCCCGCCCGTGGGCGGTGCCGGGCACGCCCGGCCTGGAGCACCGGATCGGCGGCCTGGAGAAGGCCGACAAGACCGGCGACATCTCCTACGACCCGGCCAACCACGACTTCATGGTGCGGACGCGGGCGGCCCGGATCGAGACGATCCCGGTGCCGGACGTCGAGGTGGAGGATCCGGGCGGTGACGCCCGGGTGCTGGTGCTGGGTTGGGGCTCGACGTACGGGCCGATCGGCGCCGCCTGCCGTGGGCTGCGCCAGCGCGGGCTCGCGGTGGCCCAGGCGCACCTGCGGCACCTGGCGCCGATGCCGGCCAACCTCGGCGAGGTGCTGGGCCGCTACGACCGGGTGGTCGTACCGGAGATGAACCTCGGTCAGCTCGCACACGTGATCCGGGCGCGGTACCTGGTCGACGCGATCGGCTACAACCAGGTCCGCGGCCTGCCGTTCACGGCCGCCGAGCTGGAGACGATGCTGGAAGAGGTCCTGAAGAATGTCTGAGCCCGTCACCCTCAAGCTCACCGCCAAGGACTTCAAGTCCGACCAGGAGGTGCGCTGGTGCCCCGGTTGCGGCGACTACGCCATCCTGGCCGCCGTGCAGGGGTTCATGCCGGAGCTGAACATCCCCCGGGAGAACATCGTCTTCGTCTCGGGCATCGGCTGCTCGTCGCGCTTCCCGTACTACATGAACACGTACGGGATGCACTCGATCCACGGTCGCGCCCCGGCGATCGCCACCGGCCTGTCGGTGTCCCGGCCGGACCTGTCGGTGTGGGTGGTCACCGGTGACGGCGACGCGCTCTCCATCGGCGGCAACCACCTGATCCACGCGCTGCGACGCAACGTGAACCTGAAGATCCTGCTGTTCAACAACCGGATCTACGGGCTGACCAAGGGGCAGTACTCGCCGACCTCGGAGGTCGGCAAGATCACCAAGTCGACCCCGGCCGGCTCGGCGGACGCCCCGTTCAACCCGCTGTCGCTGGCGCTCGGCGCGGAGGCCACGTTCGTGGCCCGGACCATCGACTCGGACCGTAAGCACCTGCAGTCGGTGCTGCGGGCCGCCGCCGAGCACCAGGGCTCCGCGTTCGTGGAGATCTACCAGAACTGCAACATCTTCAACGACGGCGCGTTCGAACCGTTGAAGGAGCCGACGACCCGGGACGACTTCCTGATCCGGTTGGAGCACGGGCAGCCGATCACGTTCGGCAAGGACGGGCAGTTCTGCGTCGTCCACCCGCCGGGCGGGTTCGGGCTGGAGGTGCGGGAGACCGGGGCGACCCCGGCCGGGGACATCGTGGTGCACGACGCGACGGTGGCCGATCCGGCGTACGCCTTCGCGCTGTCCCGGCTGCCCGGCCTGGATCTGCGCAACACGCCGATCGGGGTGTTCCGGTCGGTGGGTCGCCCGTCCTACGACAGCGTGGTGCAGGAGCAGGTCGCCACGGCCCGGGCCGGCGTGGACCAGACCCCGGACCAGCAGCTCGCCGCGCTGCTCGGCAGCGGCGACACCTGGACGATCCTCTGAGCCGCCGCTGATCAGCCGTACGCGAGAGGCGGGCCGCTCCCTGACCGGAGCGGCCCGCCTCGTTCTATGCGCCGGTCAGGCGGCCACCGGTGCCGGCACCCACAGCTCGTCGACGGCGCGTTCGGCCGCGGCGAGGCTCTGCTCGAACAGCGGGATCAGCTCGGCCATCGCCGGGTTGACCGGCGCCAGGGTCAGCTCGGCGCAGATGAACCGCGGTTCGAGCCCGGTCAGGGACAGGCCGTGCGGCAGCCACGGCTCGGCGTGGTCCCAGCCCTGCTTCGGGGTGCCCACGCCGTACCCGCCGCCGCGGCTGACCAGGACGACGAACTGGCGTCCGCCGAGCTGCCCGGCGCCGGTCGCCGGGTCGTACGCGATGCCGGGGGCGATCAGGTGGTCGACCCAGGACTTCACGCTGCTGGGCGGACCGTAGTTGTAGAGCGGCAGGCCGAGCAGGACCGTGTCGGCCCGCTTCACCTCGGCCACCACCTCCTGGGTCAGTCGCCAGGACGCCTGCTGCTCGGGGGTGTGCTGATCCGGCGGCACGGCGCGCGCGAGCCCGGTCGCGGTGTCCAGGTGCGGCAGCGGGCTCTGCCCCAGGTCGCGGTAGGTGACGGTGCCGTCGGGGTGGGCGGCCCGCCAGGCGGCGGCCGCGCGCGCGGTGAGCCGTCGGCTGATCGACCGCTCCCCGGTGATGCTGGAGTCGACATGCAGCAGATGAGCCATGGACCATCACTCCTTCGCAGATCATTCGTGTAGGACCAACTATTTATATCAGATTAATGCTCCGGCGGTCCGCGTAAACTGGGTCACATGTCCGCCACCCCCGTCGAGGAGTCGGAGCGTCGCTCCGGGCCACTGCTGCAACACCTGGCCCGGCTTATGCGGCTGCGCTCGGAGACGGTGCTCGCCCCGCTGGGGCTTCGCCCCCGGCACCTGGTGGCGCTGACCGTGCTCCGCGACGCGGACGGCATCAGCCAGCAAGGGCTGGCCGGCACGCTGCAGCTCGACGGCACCAACGTGGTCGGACTGCTCAACGACCTGGAGGCGGATGGTCTGGTGGAACGCCGCCGCTCCCCGCGGGACCGCCGCCGGCACGTGGTCAGCCTCACCGACGCCGGCGCGAACCGGCTGCGCGAGGCCGAGTGCGCGCTCGCCGAGGCGGAGGACGAGGTGCTCGGCGCGTTGGCGCCCGACGAACGGGACCTGCTCTACGACCTGCTGCGCCGGGCCAGCCAGGGCCAGCCGTCGACCTGCACCGAGGCCGCCACGGACCTGCCGGACGCCTGCTGACCTGCGCCGCGGCCCGGCCCGGCCCGCGAGGCTCAGACCGCGCTGGTGGCCTGCGGCCGGTCGTCGCGGACGTGCACGAGCATGTCACCGGTCTCGATCGTCGCGGCGGCACGGTCGTTCAACGTGACCACCTTGCCCCGGCGGACCAGCGCGATGACGAGCGACTCCAGCTCGCGGGGCGAACGGCCCACCTCGGCGCGCTCGGCCGACCGCATGGCCAGCGCCATGCCCTGACCGGGTGTGAGCAGATCCTCGACCACGTCGATCAGCGGCGGGGCCGAGGTGGAGAGGCCGAGCAACCGGCCGGCGGTCGCCGACGAGACGATCACGTGGTGCGCGCCGCTCTGCTTGAGCAGCGGCGCGTTCTCCGCCTCCCGCACCGCCGCGATGATCCGCACCTGACCGGCGGTGAGCTGCCGGACGGTCAACGCCACAAGCACCGACGCGTCGTCGCTGTCGGTCGCGATGATCACCGACTTGGCGGTACGGACGTGCGCCTCCTCCAGCACCGAGGAACGGGTCGCCGAACCCTCGATCGTCACCAGGCCGTTCGAGGTGGCCTGGCGCAGCGCCGGTCCGCTCCGCTCCACCACCACGATCTTCGACTTGTCCGTCCCGTTCTCCAGCAGCGCGGAGACCGCGCTGCGGCCCTTGGTGCCGTAGCCGCAGATGATGACGTGGTCCTTCACGCTTCTCCTCCACCGCGACAGGCGACGGCCGGTGCGGTACTGCTCGGTCAGGACTTCCAGGGTGGTGCCGACCAGGATGATCAGGAAGATCACCCGGGCGGGGGTGATGAGCAGGACGTTGATCAGCCGGGCGGAGGGGCTGGCCGGGGTGATGTCGCCGTACCCGGTGGTGGACAGCGACACCACCACGTAGTAGAAGCAGTCGAGGAGGGTGAGCCCGTCCTCGTTGACGTCCCGGTAGCCGTCGCGGTCCAGCCACACCACGGCGACCGTGGCCAGGACCAGGCCGAGCGCGGCGAGCAGCCGCAGACTCAGCGCGCTCAGCGGCCCTCGCCGTTGCGCGGGAAAATGGATCACCGTCGGTCCCGCTCCGCCGCCGTCGCCTGCACGCCCACAAGATAGCCGGTACGCGGGGCGCCGGCCCGCCGGGTGGCGATCGAACCCGCTCGAGGGCCGCTTCCGGGGGCCGGACGGGGCATGATGGTGAGGTTCCCCGACGGCGACCGCGAGGAGGCCGGCATGTCGTTGCTGCGACGGGTGATCGGCGGGGTGCTCCGGCGGATCCGCCAGCGCCAGGGCCGCACCCTGCGTGAGGTGGCCCTGGCGGCCGGCGTCTCCCTGCCCTACCTCTCCGAGGTCGAACGCGGCCGCAAGGAGGCGTCCTCCGAGGTGCTCGCCGCGATCTGCCGGGCCCTCGGCATCCACCTCGCCGACCTGCTCGAGGAGGCGCGCGACGAGCTGCGTCGGGAGCGGCCCACGCCTGTCGCCCCCGGGGTGTCGCTGGCCCGGCTCGACCGGGTCCCGGCCGCGCGCACCGGCCCGCACCTGCACCTCGGTCCGCCCCGGCTGCACGTCACCCGCCGGCCGGCCGGCCCGTTCCGGCCGCAGGTGTCCGGCCACCCCGCCGGCCCGCTGCGGCGGCACGTCACCCGCCGGCCGGGCACCGGCACGCCGCTGCTCGGCGGCGCGCTGCGCCCCGAGCGCCCCGGGCCGGCACCGGTGGGGCCGCCCCTCGACGCCGCCACGCCCGTCGGGTTCGGTGGCGGCATCCGGATCTGGCTGACTCCCCCCGCGCCGGCCGTCCGCCCCCGCCCGCGTACCTCCGTCACGGTGGCTCGGCGGCGTGCCCGCGCCGGCCGGCGGCGCCCGGTCGCCGCATAGCTTCTGCCCAGGGCGGATCTGCCCCGGGCAGAAAGCCTGGCCCGCACCGTGCGCCCGGCGGACGCTGGAGATCGCCGGGCGACCGGGCGGGTCCCCCCGCCCACCGGCATTACGGAGGTGGGCGGCGATGGGTGCCATCTGGATGCTCGACGACAGGCAGCCGGCCTTCGACGACCGGGTCTTCGAGCGGCTGCTCCGGGAACGGATCGTCTTCCTCGGCACCGAGGTCACCGAGGCGTCGGCGAACCAGATCTGCGCGCAGATCCTGCTCCTCGCGGCCGAGGACCCGGAGCGGGACATCTTCCTCTACATCAACTCGCCGGGCGGCTCGGTCAGCGCCGGCATGGCCGTCTACGACACCATGCGCTACGTCAAGAACGACGTGGCGACGCTGGCGCTCGGGATGGCCGGCTCGATGGGCCAGTTCCTGCTCTGCGCCGGGGCGGCCGGCAAGCGGTTCGCGCTGCCGCACACGCGGATCCTGATGCACCAGCCCTCCGGCGGGATGGGCGGCACGGCCGCCGACATCACCATCCAGGCCGAGAACATGCTGCACGTGAAGCGGACGATGCAGGAACTGATCGCCCGGCACAGCGGGCGCACGCTGGAGGAGATCCAACGCGACTGGGACCGGGACCGGTGGTTCACCGCCGAGGAGGCCCGCGAGTACGGCCTGATCGACCAGGTGCTCTCCCGGGTCGATCAGCTCGCCGCCTGAGCGGCGCGGCCCGACCGGTCTGCGCCGGCCGGGCCGCCCGCCCCCGGGGTCACGGGTAGCTGACCACCGGGCTGGTGCCGTACGAGCCGACGACCGGGGTGCCGACCTCGTTGACGGTGCGCTCGATCCCGCCACTGCCGTCCAGGAACACCGTTATCGCGTCGTGGAACCGCACCCCGGCCCGGCGCGGCGCCTCGATCGCCCGGTCGCAGCGGATGTCCACGCCCTGGTTGAAGTACGAGTACACGCCGAGCCCCCACGCCTCGTGCGTGCGGACGTGCGCGGCGACCTTGTAGGACGCCCAGCCGTCGCCGGTGGGGCTGCGCCACGCCGCCTGACTCGGCGGGTCGTAGGGCAACTCGCTCTGGTAGAACACGGTCCGGCCCCGCTCGCCGTTCCAGATCGTCTGCCAGCGCTGGTAGTGCTCGACGAACAGCCCGTACGCGGTCACGTCGTCGCCGTTGACCACCACGCCGGTGGCCGCGGTGTTCACCGTCCAGCCGATCGTGCCCGGCCGGCCGTGGTCGCCCCGCCAGGCCCAGATGTTGTCGATGAGCGTGTGCCGGCTGTTCACCACCAGGCTGGTCGCCGCCCGCCCGGCGTACGGGCCGCCGATGCGGAAGAAGACGTCCTGGAGCGAGATCGGGTTGCTCGCGTGCGAGCGGTGGCAGTGCCGCGCGCCGACCTCGACGAGCACCGGCGACTCGACCGGCCCGGCGTCCACCAACACCCCGGCGATCCGGACCCCGTCGACGTCCTCGATCCGCAGAGCCGCGTCGCCGCGGTCCGGCACCAGGCTGGGCATGCCGAGGCCGAGCACGACGGTGCCCGGGCGGCGTACCCGCAGGGCCCGGTCCAGGTGGTAGACGCCGGGGGTGAGCAGCAGGTGCCGGCCGCGGGCGAGTTCGGCGTTGATCCGCTTCGCCGAGTCGGTGGGCCGGGCCAGGAAGAACGCGGACAGCGGCAGGGAGGGCACCGGCACGCCGCCGGTGGCCCAGGTGGTGCCGGCGGTGTCGCGGCGCAGACGGGGTACGGCGACCCGCCAGCCGCCCCGGTCGTCCACGAACAGGTACGGCTTCTCCCGGGTCACCGGGCTGGTCGGCAGCGTGGTGTACGGCGGGTCGGGGAAGCCCTGCGCGGGTGCCCCGACCACACCGGAGAAGACCTGGTTCCACACCCCGTTGGTCCAGTCGCCACCGAGTTCGCTGTCCCGGGTGAGCCACTGCTGCTGAGAGCCGTTGATGGTGATGCCGTCCACCCTGGAGTCGGCGATGTAGCCGCCGCTGGAGTAGCCGCCGTTGCCGGGCTCCAGCCACAGCACGCCCTTGACGTGCACCCGGCGCATCGGGGACGCCTGGGAGACGGCCCACTGGTTCGACCAGTCGGTCGGGGTGATCGCCAGGTTCTCGGCGGAACGCCAGAAGTTGGTGAGCGCGGAGATGCCGGCCGGGGAGTTCGGGTCGGGTTGCCCGATCACCCGGACCGCACCGCGGATCTCCACGTCGTCCGGGTGCGCGCCGAGGCCGGCCACCGTCGTGTAGTAGCCGAGCCGGGCGTCGACCTGGTAGCGGCCGGGCTTGAACAGCACCGCGTACCTGTCGAAGCCCATCTCGTTGCGTTCCTGGGCGGCGAAGAGGCGGTCCAGCGTGGACTGGATCTCGTCGACCGGCGTGCTCGGGTCGTACACGAAGACGTTCGGACCGAAGTCCGGCTCGCGGTCGGGTCGGTTCGCCGGGGACGCGGTGGCGGCCGGCGACGCGACGGCGGCGGCGGGGAGGCCGAGGGCGGTGAGCGAGGCCGCGGAGGCGGTCAGGGTGAGGAAACGGCGGCGGGAGGGGTCGGGTGATCGCATCTGCCTGCCTGTTCGGTGGTGGGGCGGGACGGGAGAGCGCTCTCCCGGCTGTTCCTACCTCATCACCGTCGATCCCGCCAGAGCCCGCCGGCATCGCAACCGGCGGGCCTTGCCCGGTCAGGCGCGCTCGGCGCGCTGCTCCACCAGGTCGTCGACCAGGTTCTGCACGTAGTCGGCGGTCTCCTCCCACCGGGTGACCGCGACGCAACGGATGCCCATCGCCTTGACCGGGTAGTCGTTGCCGCCCACGTCGAGGCGGTCACCCACGAAGAGCACGTTGTCGATCTTCAGGTCCAGGTGTTCCAGCAGCTTGCGCATGCCGTACGCCTTGTCCACACCCTTGCGGGTGACGTCGATGGAGGTCGAGCCGCCGCCCCGCACCTCCAGGTCGGGCACCTTCGCCGCGACCGCGTCACGCAGCCGCTTCTTCTTGTCGCCGTCCGGGTCCCAGCCGTACTTCTCGGCCGGCGGCGCCGACTGCCCCAGCGCGGAGAACGTGATCTGGCTACCCCGGTCCTCGATGATGTCGCCCCAGGTCTTCGCCTCCCACAGGCCCAGCGCCTGCGCCGACTCGGTGAGCGCCGCGACGACCCGAGCCTTGTCGGCCTCGCTCAGGTCCTCCGCGTAGACCTGCCGCCAGTCGCCGTCGGACCAGCGGTAGTAGCGGGTGCCGCAGGTCGGCATCAGGTGCAGCCGCTCGCGCTGCTCCTGGGTCAACTCCAGGTGGGCGAGCACCTGCGACTGGAACTGCTCGAACCGGCCACCGGAAATGATCAGCACGTCCACCTCGGTGAGCAGGTGGCCGAGCAACTCCGCCATCCGACGATCGATCTGGGACTTGGAAATCGCCAGGGTGTCGTCGAGATCGAACGCCACCACTCGAAGATCGTTCACGAATACCTCATGTCGTCGCGGGCCGGCCAAAGCTAGCAGCGTACCGACGCGCCCTGGCGCCGACCCGAGAGGCCGCGAACACCACCCGAGCGGGTTCGTTGACAGGATCGCCGCCCGTCGATGCCCGCCGGATGACAATTACTTTCGAACGCGTGGCGGGCTCACCGCCATGATGGTGACCGCCCCACCGGCTCCCGCGTCTCGTAGACGACCGGCCGCTGAGCCATCACCACTGAAGACCGAGCTACCCCTACTGCCTGTTGCGGGGTAGTTACCTTCCGTTGAGCTGCTTCACGGAAAATTGCATTTAGCAAGAGGTGCGGCCGAAATTTTCTTAATGTGATGCATCTTCTTGTCAGCTACCCGACAGTGAAAAGCCGACTCTTGTGCTACCAGCTCGCCGGGGGGATGCTCGAACGGTCGAACGGCACAGCGTCGCCCCACAAGGGTGCGGCGCCCGGCTGCCACCGGACGCCGCATTCGACTCGACCGCCGTAACGGAAGGAGTCACGTTGACTGTAATCCCTCACGGGTCAGACTTCGAGACACCACCAGAGGACGAGCACGGAGCCGACGCCGACCCGACCGAGCGGCACCAGATCATCCTGGCGTACATCAAGACGCTCAGTCCGATCATCGCCGCGATCGTCGCCTGCGTCGGAACCCTGGTAGGGGCACTGATCCGCTGACACGACGGTCCCGCGTCCGGACTCCGACCGGACGCGGGACCACCCCGGCGACCAGTAGCGCGGCCCGGCGCGGCTCGAGCCGGAGATGTTCCACGCCCCCCCACCGACCGGCCCACCCACGGACGACCGTCCGCCACCGTGACGCTCCACGTACGCCGGCTACCGACCCCGGGTGCGCTCGCGGTGCCCGACGCGGTCGGGCCGTCCGATGTGGCGGCCCGGACGCCAGGCCTCCCCCAGCCAGAGGTGCGGCGCGTAGTGGCGGACCGCGCCCACCGCCACGGCCACGTCGGCGGTCTCGATCCGGAGCCGGTAACGCAGATGGGGCAGCCCTGGGCGGAACGGCTCCTCCTCGCGCACCAGCGACCACAGCACCGGGTCGTCCCGGTCGATGGGGCCTGTCGGGTACAGCTCCAGGGAGGAGAAAGCGATCTTGTTTCCATGGCTGCGGAACAGTCCGACACCGGCGAGGGTGCGCCACGGGACGACATTCCGCCCGGCTCTGTTGTCCACCCACACCCCCGTGCCGTCGATGAGGACCGTCGTCCGGCGCTGCCGCCAGAACACCACGAGGAGCACGACCCCCAGCAGGCCGAGTGCGGTAAGAACGCCGGCCCCGAAGAGCCCCGCCGCGAATGACCCCGGCCGGTGGCTCCCGTTCACGGTCGCCACCGCCGCGACGAGACCGCCGATCCCGGCCAGGACGGAAAGCAGGGCGAGGGGCAACCCGGTACGGGCGCGGCGCCGGCCCGTGGATATCACCGTCGCGTTCGGGGCAGGTGCGGCAGGAGGTGCAACCATGATCAGTAAGCCTAACCAGTGCCCTCACCTCCTTCCCCGGCGGAACAGCGCCGGCCCTGACACCCGCCCGGGTGGCACGGTGAGGTCCAACCAACCGCACCGCAGTGCCGGACTGCCGGGCGGACCACACCAGCTCGGGCAGATCCGACAGACCCGGCGCCGGCCGGAACGGCGCGTCCTCGTAGCCGGAACGCAGCACCCGACCATCGCGTTCAGCTCGTCGAGCACTGTCGCGCTGACGCCCGGACCACCTCCAACGCCTCCCGCGCCAACTCCGGCCGGCTGTCGATCACCTGGCCCGCCATCCCCGCCTGCACGTTTGTCGTCGCCATCGCGTGAGCCACACTGTCGTGCAGGTGCCGGGCTATCCGAAGGCGCTGCTCGGCCAACCGCCGATCCGTTTCCCGGCGTCGTGCCTCGACGCGCAGCCGCGCCCGCTCCCGCCGCCCCGCACGCCGTTCCCGCACTCCGGTGCGGGCGTCGGGCGGGCACGTTCGCCCCGCAGATCGTCCGTAAGCGGCAGCGTCGGTTGTCGGGGGCCGACGAGGTCGTGTTGTCGCTGTATGCCAAGGGCTTGACGACCGGGGAGATCAGCGCGCACTTCGCCGAGATCTATGGGGCTTCGGTGTCGAAGGAGACGATCTCTCGGATCACCGACACGGTGATCGAGGAGATGACCGACTGGTCGCACCGGCCCCTGGACGAGATCTATTAGCGAGACAGACCCCGGACGCTTTGTGGCGCTGCACGATGGCACCACAAAGCGCCGCTGGGTGTTCTACGCGTTGTTCCAGTCGCCGGTGACGGGGGTCATGTTGGGCGGGCCGAAGACGAAGGCGTGGTGGGTCTCCCCGCCGTTCGAACCGTTGGTGAGGTGATACGAGGCGTCACTACCGCGGTACCAGCCCACGGTGGTCTTTCCATCGGCGTTCCAGTCACCGGTGATCGGGGTCATGTTGGGCGGACCGAAGACAAAGGCGTAGTGGGTCTCCCCGCCGTTCGAACCGTTGGTGAGGTGATACGAAGCGTCACTACCCCGATACCAGCCCACGGTGGTCTTTCCATCGCCGTTCCAGTCACCGGTGATCGGCACCATGTTGGGCGGACCGTAGACGAAGGCGTAGTCCGACGGGCCATTGCCATGGCTGTTGCGGAGATGGAACGACCCATCGGACGGCCGGTACCAGCCGCTGGTGGTGGTGCCGTTACCGTCCCAGTCCCCGGTCAACGGAATCATGCCCGACGAACCCAGAACATACGCGTACGCCGACGCTCCCCCGCTGTGCGCGTTCGTCAGATGGAACGACGCATCCGACGACCGGTACCAACCGACCGTCGACCTCCCATACACCGGCGCCGGCGGCTGCTGGCCGGTCCACCACGACGTCTGCTTGTTGGCGCCCGGCCAGCCGAAGCTGAAGTGGACGTGATCCTGGTGGCAGGAGGTCACATCAGAGCAACTGTACGGCTGCCAGCCGGCGCCCGCTTCGTACGCCTTCCAGATCCGGGCGTCCCAGATGATGTACATGATCCCGAGCCGGCGAGCCAGCGCGTGGGCGTTGCCGTGGCGGTCCGTGGCGAGGAGCCAGTTCAACAGGTCGTCGGCGACGGGCCGCTGCGTCGCCGCCGACACCCCCCAGTCCCAGGCCCGCCCTTCCTTGTGCTCGCTCTGTCCGCCGGTGCCGCAGTCACGGCTGATGCCGGAGTCGCCCGTGCCCGGGTACGCGGCGAGGACCATGTCGTGGAACTCCACGACGCCCGGCTTGGGTGTGGGGTTGCAACTGCCCTGACCGACGTACGGCTGATAGCCGTCGATACCAGGTCCGAAAGTCGGGGTGGGTGGCGCCGCGGCGGCCAACGGAGCGAAACCGGCAGCGCCGCCGACGCCGCTGATGACGGCTACGGCGACGGCGGTCCGCAGCCGCGACCGGTTCTTCGGCCGCCCGGTGGTGGTTCTACGTTTCATCGTCGTCCTTTCGTCGAAGGAATTGCCATCACGATGGCGTCGACGAACAACCAGAACGCACGCGCGAGGACATGCGGCGAACACGCGTGGGTGTCATAAAACGGTGATATACGCCGATGTCATACAGCTGGTGTCAGGTGTCGAGCGTCATCCGGAGGGCGGCGGCGTCGGGGTGGTCGAGGTCGTCGAGGATCACCAGCGCCTGCGCCCATGCCTCGCGGGCGCGGTCCTCGTCGCCGGCGGCGCGCTCGGCGTCGCCGAGGTGGATCAGCGCGGTCGCCTCGTAGTACCGGTCGTTGACCTCACGCAGCACATCGATCGACTGACGGTAATAGGCGACGGCCTGGGGATAGTGACCCACGTGGTGATGGGCGTACCCGAGGCTGTCCAACGTGTGCGCCACGCCCTGCCGGTCGCCGAGTTCACGGTGCAGCGCCACCGCCTGCTGGCAGGTGGCGATCGCGTCCCAGTGGCGGCCGAGCTGCGACTGGTACCAGCCGAGACTGTTCAACGCCTGCGCCTGCCCCGCCTTGTGGTGCACCTCGCGGTACAGCGCGAGCGCCTGCTCGGCGTGGTGCGCGGAGTCCTCCGGGCGGTTCTGCATACCGCGCAGAACCGCCATCCGCAGGTGCGCGTACGCCTGGCCGGTACGGTCGTTCAGCTCGCCGAGGAGCGCGAAGGCCCGTCGCAGGTGATGCTCGGCCTCGTCCACGCGGCCGAGCCGGATGAGGGCTAGGCCGAGGCTGCCGTGGGCGTGCGCCTGCCCGACCCGGTCGGCGAAGCGTTCGGTGACGGTCAGTGCGGTGCGCTGGGTGGCGACCCACTCGTGCCACTGTCCGCAGCGATCGAGATATGTCGCGATTGTGGACGCCAGCTGCCACGTGTGCGTGCCGAGCGCGGCGTCGGTGGCGTGGTGGACCGCGGCGACGAGCACAGCCAGTTCGGTTTCGAACCACAACCTGGCCGCCTGGTGCCCGGTCAGGGCGACCAGGGTCACTGCCGGTGCCGGCGGGTCGAGCGACAGCGGATACCGGTGCGGGTAGAGCAGCAGCGCCGCTGCGTACCCGGAGTGCAGGTAGTGGTCGAGCACGCGCCGGGTGGCGTCCCGCCGCTCGTCGTCGGAGTCGACCGTGTGGGCGAGTTCCCCGGCGTACGCCCGGAGAAGGTCGTGCAGCCCGTACCGGACCGGGGCCACCTCGTCGATCAGGTGAGCACCGGCGAGTTCGGCCAGCGCGGCGCGGGCGTCGGTGACGGGACAGCCCGCGAGGCTGGCCGCCGATGGTGGCGCGATCTCGGGCCCCGGATGCAGGCCGAGGAGCCGGAACATGCGGGCGGCCGATGCGCTGAGTCGCCGATAGGACCACGAGAACGCCGTGCGCACCTCCTCGCCGCCGGCAACGTCGAGCCGCCCGTCGAGGACGCCGCGGGCCTCCGACAGCTCTTCGGACAGCGTTGCCAGCGGGAAGGTCGGGTGGATAGCGGCTCGCGCGGCGACCAGTGCCAGCGCCAGCGGCAGGCGGGCGCACTGACGCCCGATTCGTTCGGCCGCGGCGGCCTCCGCCGATACCCGGTCCGGCCCCAGCCGGCCGACCAGCAGTTCCCGCGCCTCGGTGGCAGAGAGAACGCCGAAGGTCACGGGGTGGGCCCCCTCGGTGGCGACGAGACCGCTCAGCCGGTTGCGGCTTGTCACGATCGCCAGGCAACCGAGCGTGCCAGGCAGCAGAGGGCGAACCTGATCGGCGTCGACCGCGTTGTCGAGAACGACGAGCAGCCGCCGGCCGGCCACGAGGCTGCGGTACAGCGCCGCCTGCCCGTCGACACCGGGCGGGACGCGCTCCGGCGCCACGCCGAACGCGTCGAGGAATCCGCGCAACGCTTCCTCCGGCCGCATCGGCGGTCGGCTCGGGTCGAAACCGCGCAGGTTCAGATACAGCTGGCCGTCGGGGAAACGCTCACGGATCCGGTGGGCCCAGTGGACAGCGAGCGCGGTCTTGCCGACCCCGGCCGACCCCATCAACAGGCAGATCACCGCTGTGGTCGGCCTTCCCTCGACGCCTTCCAGCGCGCGGTTGAGCTGGGCCAGTTGGACGTCGCGGCCGGCGAACCCGCGCACGTCCACCGGCAACTGGGCCGGCACCGGGAGCTGTGCGGGCGGGCCTTGTCGATGTGGCGGCCTGCCGGCGGGCAGCCAGCCCCTCCCGGTCTGCGCGTCGTCGGTCGGATCTGAGGTCCCGCCGTCGACCGGCTCGTCCTGCGGTCGGGGGTGTGCCTCTGGTGCCCGAATCACGTCGATCGGAGTAGCGGCTGGCGGATCGAGGGTCGGGTCGCTGACCAGGATCAGCCGTTCCAACTCACGCAACGAGGCGCTCGGTTCGAGCCCGTGCTCCTCGACGAGCGTGTGTCGGGCGCGCCGGTACACGGCCAGTGCGTCGCCAGCGCGGCCGTTGCGGTACAGGGCCAGCATGAGCTGGGCGACGAGCTTCTCCCGGTCGGGGTTGTCGGCGACCGCGTGGGTCAGTTCGGCGATGATCGCCGCGTGGTTGCCCACGCGCAGTTCCGCATGGAAGAGGGCCTCACGGGCGGTGGTGCGCTGCTCTTCCAGGCGCACGCGTGCGGCGTCGGCGAATGCGGCGCGCACGCCGGCCAGCGCGTGCGTGCCCTGCCACACGCCCATCGCCCGACGCAGGAGCCCGGCCGTCACCTCGGGCGACTGGGCCGCCCGCGCCTCGGTGACGAGTGCGTTGAACACGGCAAGATCCAGGTGACCGGACGTGATCCGTAGTCGGTACCCTGCCGGTTGACGCTCCACTGCGGCCAGTGTGGCGGCCCTGCCGTCCCCGGTGCCGCCGGCCAGTGCGCCGCGGAGCGCGGAGAGCATGTTCTTGATCTGGCTGTTCGCGGTGCGGGGCACAGCCTCGCCCCACATCGCGTCGACGAGTTGCGCGACGGTGACCACGTGCTCGACATGCAGCAGCAGGAACGCGAGCAGCTCCAGCTGTTGGCGACGCGAAAACACCACCGGGTGCCCGGGCGCGGTCACCTGGACCGGCCCGAGCACCCGGAATGTGCATCCGTCGATATCCACGTTCATCGACGAAAGCTTACGCCCGCCGGACTGGGCGAGTGTTAAGACGACCTCAGTTCTTCGGGTAGATGGCGCAGAGATACCGGTCCCAGTGCCGACCGGCGTAGAACTCATGGTCACGCATGATGCCCTCGACCTCGAACAGCCGGCCCTCGCCGCTGCACACCTGCGGCCAGTTGAAACCGGGCACTTCCACATACAGCTTGCGCAGCGCATGGGTGTGGAACATGTACCGGACGAACATCATGGTGGCCTGCGCACCGAGTCCCGTCCCCGAGTACGGCGGGCGGAACACCGCACCGAGGTACGCGTAGCCCTGCCCAAGGTCCGCCCCGTACGCGACGAGGTGGCCGACGGGCTCGCCATCCTCGGCCCGCCGGACGACGAACTGGACAAGCACCTGTGACCACAGGTCCGCCATGAAACGGTCGATCGA
This sequence comes from Micromonospora sp. DT31, assembly GCF_049841795.1. NCBI lineage: Bacteria > Bacillati > Actinomycetota > Actinomycetes > Micromonosporales > Micromonosporaceae > Micromonospora > Micromonospora sp. DT31. The sequence goes on from NZ_JBNCKZ010000002.1 coordinate 519,448, forward strand.
CGGCGGTGCACCCCGGTACCGCCACCGGTAGCAGGTGTCCGGATGGGACGCGAGGGTGTACAGGAAACGAGTGTCGTCCGGCTCGACCGGGGTCAGCCGCAACTCGGCGTTGCCCAGGACGGGCGCGAGTGGCGAAGCGGCCTCGGTTGCGGGACCGTCCGCGACCGGCACGACACTGATGTCGGTCGCGCGGAGCGAGCCGAACACACCGTCGGTGACCCGGACCGACAGGTCCGGCGCGCTGCGGTTGAGCAGGTTGAGCACGTCGCCGACCGTCGCCGGCCGGGCGCGTTGGCCGGTAGCCACCACGCCGCGACTCTCCAGCCAAGTCAGCAACGTCATCATCGCCAGGCTGTCCAGGTTCAGGTCGTCGCGCAGATGCGCGGCGTCGGGCAGGTCGGTGGGCTCGTACTCCAGCACCTGCGCAAGCTCGCGACGGCCGCGCTCGCGACGTGACCCGTCGGGTGCCTCATGCGGACGGGTGTGCTCGTCGACGACGGTCATTGGTTCTCCATCTCCTGGGTGCGAATGGCTTCCTGGGTCAGGTCACCGGCCACGTAGCGGCGGCGCGCCTCGGCGCGGCGCAGCTTGCCGGACGAGGTTTTCGGCAGCCCCCCGTAGGGGACGACGGCCACGTGGGTGGGCGCGAGACCCACCTCGTCAAGAACGGCGGCGGCCACCTCGCGGCGCAGCCGATCGGCGTCACCGGCACGTGCCTCGATCGCCACGACGAGCCGGTCGCCGCGCGGGTCCGGTAGGCCGAACGCGACCGCGCCGCCTGGACGCACACCGGCGACCTCGGCCGCGACCACCTCTATGTCCTGCGGGAACACATTGCGGCCGGCGGCGAACAGCACGTCCTTCTCCCGGCCGCAGATCACCAGTTCGCCGCCGGTGAGGTAGCCCAGGTCGCCGGTCGGCAGCCAACTGCCGGCCGGAGGCCGGGTCTCGCCCCAGTAGTGCCCGACGACCGACGGGCCGCGTACCTGGACCTGGCCGACGATCCGTTCGGCGACAAGGTCGCCGGTGGCCTGGTCGACGACGCGCACAGCCGTGTCCCGAACCGGCCGCCCGACCCGGACCAGCGGCCGGTTACCCGGCTCCGCGCGTCCCGCGGTCTCCAGCACCGTCTGGTCGACCAGATCCACCAGGACGCCGCGCCGCACCGGGGAGACCGTAGCGGCCAGCGTCGCCTCTGCCAGCCCGTACGCGGGGGTCAGCACCGACGGGTCCAGGCCGAACGGTGCAGCCGCAGCGGCGAAACGGACCATCATCGCCGCGTCGATCGGTTCACCACCGCTGACCAGGCACCGCACGCCGCTCAGATCCAGGTCGCCGCCGCCCGCCCGCAACAGCCGGGTCATCAGCGCATACGCGAAATTGGGCCCCCCGGACATGGTGACCCGGTAGCGGGACAGCGCGTCGAGCCAACTGCCGGGCCTCTGCGCAAACGCCGTCGGCGGCTGCAGCACGAGGGGGCACCCGCACGACATCGGCATCGCCAGGAACGCGATCAGCCCCATGTCGTGGTACAGCGGCAACCAGCTGAACATCGGGTCCGGGTGCCCGGCGTCGTGGTCGATCGCGACCTTGATCGCCTCGATGTTCGCGACGAGGTGGCCGTGGGTCACCGGCACACCGCGCGGTATCCGGGTCGAGCCGCTGGTGTACTGCAGCAGCGCCAGGTCCGATTGCTCCGGCCGGTGCGGCGTGGCCGGCGCCGAGTTCCCCGCCCTGTCCGCCAACTCGGCCAACGTGACCACGTCGGTCACAGCCGACATCACCGATGCCGCGGTGACGAGCCCGTCGACGACGACCAGGTCGAGCTGAGCGTCGGCGAGCACCGCGAGCAGGTATTCGGCGTACGCCGACGGCCCGCCCCGCGCGTACGGCGGCATCAGGTTGACAGCGCCACCGGTCAGCCAGATGGCCTGCAACGCGGCCACCAGGTCGACGCTGGTGTCGCCGATCAACCCCACCCGGCAGCCGGGTCCGAGGCCGCGCTCCGCCAGAACCGTCGACATCCGGCGGGCCCGATCGTGTACCGCCGGCCAGGGCAGCCCGTCGACCACGTCGGCGGCGCTGTTCAGCAAGGTCAACGTGCCGCTGCCGTCGGCCTGATCCGTAATCGCATCGACGACTGTTCGCATGCCTGGCAGCGTCGCAGGGAGAGGTCACCCGAACGGCATCCGACGGGTCATCAGAAACCACGGTCGGGTCCCCTACGGCGTGGTCGCCGGGGCCGTCTCGCGGGTGAGGTGACCTGACTGCGGTGTGCGGCCGCGATGATGAGGGCCGACGCGACCAGCGCGGCGACGGCGATGCCCAGCCCGGAAGTCGAAGGCTATGACCAGGCCGGAGAGCGCGGCCGGGCCGATGATGTTTCTGGGTGATCACGTGCAGGTCGAAGCCCCAGGTAATCGCCCTGCGCATGCTCGGGGGCGAAGCCGAACGCGAGACCCCAACCCGAGGCGGCCTTCATGACTGCGCCCACCTGACCACAGAGGGCGGATAAGCGAGGGGGCCTGACTGACATTTTGGCAGTTCAGATCCCTTTTGATTTCATGTGCCCGAAGGGACTCGAACCCCTAACCTTCTGTTACCGACCGTCACGATCGGTAGCTTGTCATCGGTTGGCAAATCTTGGCGCTGAGCTGCCCAAACGCCGCCCCGCAGCGATCAACGTTTGTCGTCGATAGTCACCGCTCCGCAGGAGTTTTCGGGGGGTAAACGGGGGCACCTTGACCCCGCCAGCATGTCCTACGGCCCCCAGCAGGTGCCCCTTCCGGGCACCAGTCGCCCGCAACGCTGCGCGTCTGGGAGGTCACCGATCTGGCTAGCCGGCTTCGCCATCACGCCGGCGCACACGACGTAGGCGCTTCAGCGGTCCAAGCGGCGGCCGTCCTCTCCGGCGTCGCAGTCGGCTCGAACGCCAGGCCTACTGACCTTCTGGAGTCGAGGTCACTCTGATGCCCCCATCGCCGTTCTGGGTGATTCCTGCGCGTTCGGGTGTGCTGTCTAGTTTGGGCATGCGATACGGGGACGGCGGCGGGGTCGGCCCGCAGCAACGCGCCCGCCGCGAATTGGTACGCCTGCACGCGGCCCGGATGTTCGACGCCGGAGTGAGCGTACCGCAGGTAGCCGCCGAACTGGAGATTTCACCGAAGTCGGCGTACGCCTGGCGGCGGGCCTGGAAGGCCGGTGGTGAGCAGGCCCTGGCCTCTCGTGGAGCGCCCGGACCCGACCCACTGCTGTCCGAGGCGCAGGTGCAGAAACTGATTGACAGGCTGGAACAAGGCCCGGCCGCTGCTGGCTGGGACGACGACCAGCGCTGGACCCTCGCTCGGGTCCGGACCCTGATCGGCCGGAAAGGCTTCGGCGAGGACCACTTCGCCGACCTGCTCGACGCCGTCCACCAGCACCTCGGCGCGCCGATCGCGCTGGTATGGGATGGCCTGCCCGCGCACAAGTCGGCCAAGATGCGTGCCCTGATCGCCGGCCGGCCGTGGCTGCACGTCTACCAACTCCCGGGCTACGCGCCCGAGCTCAACCCCGTCGAGAACATGTGGTCCAGCCTCAAGCGCAGCATGGCCAACCTCGCCCTCGGCGACATCGACGACCTGCTCCGGGTCGCGAAGAACCGACTCAAGCGGATGCAGTACCGGTCCACCCTCGCCATCGGCTTCCTCGCCACCAGCGGCCTGGCACCACCCTGACCTCACCCCAAAGCTGACCTCCGGGCGTACGGCCTGGGCTTAAAACTTGCGAAAGTGGAAACTACTCCTATGCTTGTCGTCATGGAAAGTTCTTTTGGCCTGTCCGAGCGCATCCGCGAGATGCAGCGCGCCGAGGCCGCGCCCTACATCGGGATGCCACCGTCGCCGTGGTGGGTGCCGCCGTTCTTCGGCGCGTGGTTCGCCGCTTACGTGGGGGCGTTCGCGTTCTGGCGCGAGAACGGGCTCGCCTTCGTCGTCACGATGATGGCGCTTTCTGCCGGCATGGGCGCCTTCCTGGGGTGGCTGACCCGGCGGTACGGCGCTCTGCCGATGCCCGGTCGCGGCACACCTCCGCCGGAGATCCGACGGGAGTTCCAGCGCTACGCCGTCGGCGCCGTGGTGGTCGCTGGCCTGGTGGCGTGCGTGTGGTGGTGGGCCGGGCTCATGGCAGCTTCTGCCGCCGCGTTCGCGCTGGTGACTGCGGGGCTGTCGCTGTACCAGGCCCGCTACGAGCGCGCGGCGGCTGTCGTGCGGGAGCGGTTGGCATGAACCTGGGCGACCTCGACCCGGTCATCCACGCACCCAAGCGGCTGATTGCGATGGCCGTGCTGGCGAACACCGAGTACGCCACGTTCCAGTTCCTCAAAGAGCAGCTCGGCCTGACCGACTCGGACCTGTCCAGGCAGATGTCGGTATTGGAGTCGGCCGGCTACGTCAAGGCCCACAAGCGCGGGCGTGGGCCGGGCTCGGCCACGACGTACACGATGACCCGCCAGGGTGGTCGCGCCTACCGGGCGCACCGTGCCGCCCTCTACGCCATGCTCGCCGAAGACGTGGCACCTCGTGCCTCGGGCTCTGTCCGGCCGGTGGAACCGCAGTAGAGGGCGAGGTGCCTGATGGGCCGTCCGACGGAGTCGGCTTCGCCGCTCCGGACCTGACGTCGTTCGCCGTGCTGAATGTGCTTGGTCTCGTCGGTTGGAGCCGGAGCGGGAGGTTCTGACCTGTCGTCAAAGACCTACTCCGCGTCGCGAAGAACCGGCTCAAGCGTATGCAGTACCGGCCCACCCTCGCCTACGGCTTCCTCGCCCAGCGGCCTGGCACCACCCCGGCGCCGGTGGAACTCACCACCAGTAGTTGTTCTGGAGCGCGTAGCGCTCCTCAAGCTCGGCTTGCAGCCTTCCACGCATAACCCGAAGCACGACAGCGTCGAGGAGCTCCACTTCTCGGCCAGTTCCACCGGCAGAGGCCACACGAGATCAGAAGGTCGGTACAGCGAGCACGGCGAGTACCCGCAACCGTGGCACTGGCTCTCGACCGTGCGCGGAGCCCCTGCCCGTAACGCCACGACTGAGTGCTTAAGCATGCCGGGGTATCCAGTATTAGTTACGCTCACCGCGCTGCTCGGCCCGTCCCGTCCACCACCGGAGTTCGGCAACCGCACCCGGCACTGCCGCGACCGCAGCCGCCGACGCGGCCGATGAGAGGCCGCCATGAGGACACCGTTCACGGTCACCACCCACCCGCAGGGCCCGGAATCACCCGCCTGGCGGTTACCGGGGAGGTGGAGATGTCCACCAGCGACGGGCTCCGCGAACTGATCGCCAACGCCCTGGCCGCCGAAGGTCTGCGGGAGTTGATCGTTTACCTCGACGCGGTGCAGTTCCTAGACTCCACCGGCATCGCCGCGCTGGTGGCCGGACACAACACCGCCACCCAGCGAGGCGTCACCTACCGGATCGTCAACCCCCGGCACATGGTGCGCGAGGTCCTGGACATCACCGGAGTCCTTCCCACGCTCACCGACCCGCGGCCTCCGGCATGATCGACAGGACCGGCGGACGTCGGGTTGCCGCCCCCTGGCTGCTGCACCGGCAGCCAGGCCCTGTCCTTGCACGACATGCCGTGGACGGGCCGTGCCTGCCCGCCGACCGGTCGGGACGCCGGCCGTGACCCGCCCTTCGAGCCAGACGCCGATGGCCGCGGTCAACAGCTGGGGATCCAGGGCCTGCAGCAGTCGGCGGATCATCGCTTCGGACGGTCGCCGATCCGCAGCGATACCCAACGCCTGCGCCGTCTCGTCCGGGACGTCGGCAACCCATTCCGCGATCGCGGCGTACGAGCGGTAGCCGGCCACCACGGCACACACCGCGGCGGCGACCACGACCGGTAGTCGATGCCGAACACCTCGCCGGGCCCGAGGATCCGGCAGCCCGGCCAGCGCCGCGGGCAGCCCACCGGCAGTCTCGGGCACGGTCAGAGCCGGTGCGTGAGACAGAGACGTGATCAGCGATGATGGCAGTGCGGGCATGACTCACTTCGGATAGATCATCGTGGCGTAGGAACCTTGATGATCTTCTGAACCGGTCATGCCCGTCTTGTTGCTACGAAGCGCGGCGCTTCTACTGCAGACCTCTCAAGTCGGACACCGTCACGACTTTGCCGGGGCCCTGCCCACCGAACGACGTCACCGCGACCCGGAAATGGCCCCCGCCGAAGCCAACCTTACGAGTCAACCGAATCCGACGTGGCCAGCCGATGCCCAGCTCATAGCCCTCTACAAGCCTTGCACAACACTGACTAGAGTTGACGACCTTCTGATCCGTAGCCTCGGCGAGGCTGTCCAGTGCGGTCCGGCGTCGACTGGTAGCCCTGGTTCTACGTGCTCGCCGGTCCTCCGTGGTCTCGACCCGTCTGGCGCCGTTGCTGTCAGAGGGAGGTTCGGTAGCTTTCGTCCATTGTGGGTTTGGCCCGGCATCCGTTGAACCCACTGGCCACATCAAGAAAGTGCATCCCAGCCCGCGTGCGACGAACTTTCACTCCGGTCCGAAGGTGGGGAGCGCGAGCACGGTCCGACTCGTTTGAGGGTTGCACCGCACCTCCAACGCACCACTTCGGAAAGAGGCACAGCCTACCGAGCCCCGAAGGCGAAGGGCACCAAGGCAGGTTGGGCGGCCATCCGGCTCGTCGACGCATCATCGATCGGTCGAATCCCAGCGCCCTCGTAGGGTGACGGCGGAACCCCCTACTCGGCATCCCGTCCCAGCCGATCACGACACCGGTCAGCGGTCGACGCCGTCACCCACGAGGCCATCCACGCCATCACCACGCACATCGGCTCGGTCGAGGCGGTAGGCGCATGCGCGGCCGACTGCCCGCGCCGACCGAAGGCCCCAAACCGCCGGCCGGCTGTCGGCGACTCCGCTGAACGAAGCGAGCCTGAGTTTCGCCACCATTACCCGCGCCGCCCGCCGACACCCGAACAGGGTTCGCCGAAACCCGATCGCCCACACGTGTTATCCGGGGGAGGTCGGGGGACAGTGGAAATATACATAGATGCACATCCATGTTGCGGCAACTTCTTGCCGGTCAAGGCTCTGACCTGGTGCCCCCGGCAGGATTCGAACCTGCGACACACGGTTTAGGAAACCGATGCTCTATCCCCTGAGCTACGGGGGCGCGAGGGCCTAGTCTAGCGACCTGGGGGTTCACCTGGGGTGGCAGGGAGTGGCCCGCGTTCACCCATGATCCCCGGACCGCTGTTGTCGCAGCCCAGGAGCACACCCGGAGTCTCCATGTGACTCCGGTTGATCTTGACGGGCAGGGTGGATCGGCCGGCGCGATGGGCTCGCGCCGGCGGGGAGCCGTCTGTTTCAAGCTGCCGCGCGGATCACCGGTGCCGGTCGAGCGAATGCCTTACGGTCGCGGATGAGTGCCCAGAGAACGTCGACGCGTCGCCGGGCGAGGGCGAGGATGGCTTGCCGGTGGTTCTTGCCTTCGGCGCGCTTCTTCTCGTAGTAGGCGCGGGAGGTGGGGCATTCGCGGGCGGCGGTGAACGCGGCCATCCACAGAATGTGCCGCAACCTGCGGTGGTAGCGGCGAGGCTGCCGATGGTTGCCGGAAACCGTTCCGGAGTCGCGAGAGACAGGTGCCAGGCCGGCGCGGGCGGCGAGTTTGGCGGGGCTGTCGTACTCGGTCATGCCGGCGGTGTGCACCAGTAGTTCCGCGGTGAGCAGGGGCCCCATGCCGGGCATGCTTTCGATGATCGGTGCGAGGGGGTGCTGGTCGAGGTGGTCGGCGATGAGGTCGTCGACGGCGGCGATGCGTTGTTCGAGGGCGAGGATCTCGGTGGCCATCTGCCCGACGACCACGGCGGCGGCACGCTGGCCGGGCAGGGTGACGGTCTGCTGCCGGGCGGCAGCGACCATCGCCTCGGCGACCTGGACGGCGTTCTTGACGTGCCCGCGCCGGAGTAGGGCGGTGATCCGGTCGACGCCGGCGTGGCGGATCGCGGCCGGGGTCTGCCAGCAGGCCAGCACCATCATCGGGGCTTTGCGGTTGAGGTCCACCGCTCGCTCCAGGGCAGGGCTGATCCCGGTGAGTAGTTCCTGCAACCGGAACAGGGTGGCGACACGCTGCCCGACGAGGTCGGCGCGGTACCCGGTCAGCACGGTCAGCTCGGCAATGAGCCGGTCGGAGGGTTCCAGGATGGGGATGTCGGGGCGCATGCGGATGGTCTGTGCGATCACGACCGCGTCGCGGGCGTCGGTCTTGTTCTCCCCGGCGAACGCAGCGGCCATGTGGAACGCGACGGTGCCGGAGACGTAGCGGACCTGGACCTGGCGCCGCCACAGCAGGGTCAGCAATAGGGCGGACAGGCCGGTGGTGACGTCGACCGCCCAGCAGACCGGACGGCCGTGTGTCGACACCTCGGCCATGACGGTGAGGAGGGCGGTCTCGTCGGTCGGTTTGCTCGAATGTGCCTCGTCTGGGGTCGGGTTTGCCGGCATCTTCTAACGATGCGAACGCAGGTCGCGGGTCTCCATCAGCGGTCTACCGAATCTCGCAGACGGTGAAGCGGCGGGTGGCATCTCCTACCGTGAGCCAAGCGATCACGGCGAAACACACGCAGCCATACCCACTCTTCGCCCTGCGGACGCGGCGGCGCCAGTCTGCCGCACCTGCCGCCGGCATCTCGGACTTGGTGTGCGGCCCGCGGGCATCAGACCCCCGTCGAGCGGGGGAAGGAGCACGGTGACTGAGAGAGCGAATTTCGGTGCATGGATCGCGTCGGTGAGCGGTGGCGGCGCGACCGCCCAGATGGGAGGGCGGTGGCACGGGTTCACCCCATGATGCCGACGGGGGACCGCGCGGGACGGTGACGCAGTGACCGCCAGGTCGGCAACGCGCTCGCCAGCACCGCCAGCAGCAGGCAGAGCCCCACCACCGAGCCGACCACCGACCACGGCACCACCAGGTCGACCGGTACGCCGGCCTGCGCGGCGAGGCCGGCACGGACGCTCAGCAGACCGACGATCGCGACAGCCCCGCCGAGCAGAGCGCCGATCAGCACCACCAGGGCGGACTCGGCCGTGACCAGCCAGATGACCTGCCTGCGGGTCGCTCCGGCCAGCCGGATCAGCCGCAGGTCGGCCACCCTGCCGGCGGCGGCCATCAGCAGCGTGTTTGCCACCGCGACCGCCCCGTAGCCTGCCGAGACACCTATCAGCAGCAGCGTGAACAGCCAGACGAGGCGGTCCTCAGCGCGGTCCGCCTCGGCCGCCCACCCGGCCACGTCGACGATCCGCGCTCCGGCCGGAGGGTCGACCCGGTTCTGGACGTACACCGCGGAGGTGAGCGCCGAGGGGTCGTGCGCCCGCACCACGGACCGGGGCAGTAGCAGGTCGCCGGGGATCGAGTCGTCGGTGACGACCGCGACGACGCGCAGCGACACCACCTCCCCATCGGCGAAGGCCAACGCGTACGGCTCGGACGGCTGCCGGTTCGCCGAGGCGGGAAGGACCACCGTGTCACTCCCGCTCAGGTCGTCCAGTGAGCCGGCAACCACGGCGAGCGCCCTGTTCGCGGCGGCGAAGCCCGCAGGGTCCACGCCGAGCGCGGTCAACGGCTGGTTCGCCGACGACAAGTCCGGGTCGCTCTCGAAGACCGTCGTCGGCAGCAGGGCGGTCCCCCCGACCGCCGCGACGACCTGGTCCGACAGGCCCGGTGCGCGGTCGGGCACGACGACCCAGCCGGCGTTCACGTTGTCGGCCCGGCTCGCCGCGTAGGCGGCCGTGGTGGTGCGCACCATCCCGGAGACCAGCACCGCGAACGCGACCGTGAGCAGCACCGGGGCGGCGATCGACGCCGTCCGCCGGGTCGCGGTCAACGCCCCGGCTCGGACCAGCATCCCGATCGCACCACCCGGTCGACGCACCGGCGACCGCAGCAGCCGCACCACTGGGCCGACGGCCGCCGGGGCCAGCACGGTGGCGCCGGCCACCAGGGCCATCACCGCGTAGAGGGCGAACGTGGCAGCGTCGCGGGCCTGGTCGGCGGTCGCCGTGCCAAGGCTGAGGGCGAGCCCCGCCGCGACGAGGAGCACCCCGGTGGCGATCCGCAGCCGCCCGATCGGCCGCTGTTCCACCGCCGCCTCGCGCAACGCCTCCAGCGGGCGTACGCGTGCCGCTCGGCGCGACGCCGACCAGACGGCCAGCAGCGCGATCATCGGACCGGCGACGATCGACACCGCGACCGGCCAGGGTTCGTACCGGAGCTGGAAGGTCGCCGGCTCGAAGCCGACGTCGACGAGCAGCGCGCCCAACACCGGGGCGAGCGCGGCGCCGGCCAGGAGGCCGGTGAGTCCGGCCGTGGCGCCGACGACGAGCGCCTCGGCGTGGACCATGCGGCGGACCTGACGGGGGGTGGCCCCGACGGCGCGTAGAAGGCCCAGCTCACGGCGGCGCTGCGCGACGGTGAACGCGAAGGTGGAGGCGACCACGAAGACCGTGACGAAACCCGCGAGAGCCGCCGTGGCGGTGAGCACCTGCATGCCGATCCAGCGGGTGCGGGCGTCATTTCGAGGCTCCAACGCACTACGTCCGTCGCCGGTCAGTGCCCGTCCGTCGCCGCCGACGACACTCCGCGCCGCCTCGGCGACCTCCCCGGGATCGGCACCCGGAGCGACCAGGAGGCCGATGGCCCGGACGCCGGGCGCGAGCGCGGCGGCAACCTCGTCCGCGACGTAGACGCCGGGCGCATCGACCAGACCGGTGACGGTGTACGGCTGCGGGCCCGCCGCCGTGAGCAGGGTGACCGGCCCGCCGGGAGGCAGCCCGAGTGTTCGGTCGACGACTACCTCACCGGTGCGCCGGGGCGGCGCGCCCGCCGTGAGACGGAGTCCTCCCAGCCGGGTGCTGGACCAGCCGTGGCCCTGGTGAGTCTCCTCCCGCTGCGCATCGGTGGCCGGGGGCCGGCCGTCGACGAGCGCCTGGGCGTAGAAGGTCCGGTCCGGCACCGCCGCCGTGACGCCCGGCACCTCGGCCAGCCGGCCGGTGAGGTCCGCCGTCCTGGCGGCGGACCAGGGCCGGGTCGGCGCGAACGCGTCGGCCGGCGCGCCGGCCTCAGGGCTCTGCACCACGACTGCCGCGTACGCCAGCCGGTCGGGCACCTGTGGGCGGCCGGAGGCCAGCAGCAGGGTGGTCACCGCGACCAGTGTGACGCCGACGGCAACGGCCACGAAGGCACCGGCCGACCGCCGGATGCTCACCACGACGACTCCACGGCGCTCTCCGCCGGGGCGGTCTCCCGCTCGGCGATCCGCGCGGCGACGACCGCGGCAGTGATCCCGCCGGCCAACTCGTCCACGATGCGGCCGTCGGCGAGCAGGAGGACCCGATCGGCGTACGCGGCGGCGGTGGGATCGTGGGTCACCATCACGACGGTCTGTCGGTGGTCGTCGACGAGTGCGCGCAGCAGCCGGAGGATCTGCTGGGACGCCGCACTGTCCAGTGCCCCGGTCGGTTCGTCGGCGAAGACGACCGCGGGACGGGTGATCAACGCTCGGGCCACGGCGACGCGTTGCTGTTCGCCACCGGACAGTTCGCTCGGCCGGTGCCCGGCCCGGTCGGCCAGTCCCACGGCGTCGAGCGCGGCAGTGACGTCCCGGGCCGGGGGACGGCGCCCGGCCAGGCGCAACGGCAACTCGACGTTCTGCGCCGCGGTCAGCGTGGACACCAGGTTGAGCGCCTGGAACACGAAGCCGATCCGATCGCGGCGCAACCGGGTCAGCTCGTCCTCGCCCAGGTCGTCGAGGCGCCTGCCGTCGATCGTGACGGTCCCCTCGGCCGGCCTGTCCAACCCGGCCGCGCAGTGCAGCAGGGTGGACTTCCCCGAGCCCGACGGGCCCATCACCGCCGTGAATGTGCCGCTGGCGAAGCTGGTCGTCACGCCGTCGAGCGCCGTCACCCGGCGGGCTCCGGTGCCGTACACCGCGCGCAGCCCTGTCATGGTCACCGTCTGTGTGGTCATGACCGTCAGGGTGCCGGCTCCGGCAGGTACTGCGCGTCGTGCCGGCGCGGGCACCTTCTGGCCCTCCCCCGGGCGGAGCCCGGGTCCGGGACGAGCCTGGACGTCGTACCCGAGGATGACCACCCGCAGGTGGACGCGGCCGGACCAGCCCCCCGATACGCTTCGCCAGGTGACCGCCCTCCTGCTGACCCGGCAGCTGCGGCCGGCGGAACTGGCCACCGTGGACGCCGTGCTCGCCGTGGCGGTCGGCGGTCTGCTCGGCCCGTACGCAGCACTGGAATCGCCGCTGCACGGTGGTGTGCGCGAACCGCTCTGGGTGTCGGTGCTCGTCGGGTTCGCCCTCGGGCTGCCGTTGGCCGTACGGCGACGTTGGCCGATCATCGTCGCCGTCGTGATCAGCTCCGTGGCCACCGTCGCCCTGATCACCGGCGTGATTCCCAACTATGCCGCCGCCGCGCCCGGGCTCGCCATCGGCCTGTCCTTCTACACGGTGGCCGTGTCGACGCAAACGCGTCGGTCACTGCTATGTGCCGCCGGTTGTCTCGCTCTGGTGAGCGTCGCCCTGGTGCTGACCGAGAGCGACCTCTGGTCGCGAACCGGCGGGGTCGTCTACGCCACCGTCATGATCGCGCCCGCCTGGTTGATCGGTTGGCTGGTCCGCGAGCGGCGTGCCGTCGCCGCCCGTGAGGGCGAGCACCTGGTCCGCCGGACCGCCGCCGAGGAGCGGTTACGGGTGGCCCGGGAGCTGCACGATGTCGTCGCGCACACGCTGAGCCTCATCGTCGTGAAGGCGGCCGTCGCCAATCACGTCGCCGGGACCGATCCCGGCGAGGCGGAGGCCGCCCTGCGGGTGATCGAGGAGACCGGCCGCAACGCACTGACCGACGTACGCCGGGTGCTCGGCGCACTGCGCGAGGACACCCCCTACGCCCCGACGCCCGGGCTGGACGAGCTGCCCGCGCTGGCCCAACAGGCGGCGATCGCCGGTGTCGACGTACGGCTCGACGTACGGCAGGAGGAACCAGCCGCAGCGGTGCCGGAGTCGGTGGGCCTGGCGGTCTACCGGATCATGCAAGAGGCGGTGACCAACGTGGTGAAGCACGCGGCACCCGCCACCTGCAGAGCAACGGTGACCGTCACGCATCGCGAGGTCAGGATCGAGGTGACCGACGACGGCCGCCGTCCGGTCCTGATCGGCGGGGAGGGACACGGGCTGATCGGCATGCGGGAACGGGTGACGTTGCACGGGGGCGAGTTCCGCGCCGGGCCGCACGCCGGCGGCGGCGGCTACACGGTGACCGCCAGCCTGCCCTACCGGGTGACCACGTGATTCGGGTGCTGATCGTCGACGACCAGGCACTGCTGCGCGGCAGCTTCCGGCTGCTGGTCGACTCGACCCCGGACTTCACCACAGTCGGTGAGGCGGGCACCGGCGTGGAAGCCGTTACGCTGGCCGCCGAGCACCGCCCGGACGTGGTGCTGATGGACGTGCGGATGCCAGAAATGGACGGCATCGAGGCGACCCGACGCATCTGCGGAGACCCCGCCACCGCCGGCACCCGCGTCGTCATCCTGACCACATTCGACCTGGACGAGTACGTCTACGGAGCACTGCGCGCCGGAGCCAGCGGGTTCCTACTCAAGGACACCCCACCCGCGGAACTGCTGGCCGGCATCCGGGTGGTGGCCGCCGGCGAAGGCCTGCTCGCGCCGACGGTGACCCGCCGGCTGATCGACGAGTTCGCGCGTCGGCCCGAGCCGGCCCGGCCACTGCCACGACGGCTGACGGGGGTCACCGAACGGGAACGGGAAGTACTCACACTGATCGGCCGGGGCCTGTCCAACGCGGAGTTGGCCGAGCATCTCCATCTCAGCCCGGCCACCGTGAAGACGCACGTCGGGCGGTTGCTGACCAAGCTGGCTGTACGTGATCGGGCACAACTTGTCATCGTCGCCTACGAAACGGGCTTGGTCGGGCCGGGCGGCCCACGCTGAGAGCATCGACCCTCCACGGGGAAACACCAAGCGTGCTTGGCCTAGCGCAGTAGGCTCGCTGGCATGGGCCGGTTCTCCGAGGATGAGCTACATGCGGTTGTCTCCCGGTACGAGGCGACGCGGGCGCAGGCGTTGACCGAGCGGGACGAGCAGCTGCGGGCGTTCCACGCCGCCGGGTGGCGGCCGGTGGATCTGCAGCGGGTCACCGGATACAGCCGGGAGACGATCCGTCAGGCGCTACGACCGGAAGTCCGGCGGGCGACCAACCTCAGCCGGCGCCGGACACCACCCCAGCCGCCGGCTGACTACCGGCCCTACGGTGACCGGAAGCCCTACGTGGTGGCCGAAACCCTTGCGCAACTGCAGGGCCCGACCGAAGGTTGGGTGACGCTTCCGCGTCACCTCGACTGGTCCGGGCACGCCGGCTACGACCTTGACCGGCCTGCGCGCCTGGCCAGCCTGTACAAGGTGGTACTCACCGAAGCCAGCACGGTCGAGGATCTGCACACCTGGCTCGATGCCGATGTCCTCCGGCGACTCTGGCCCACCCTCTGGCTGCCACCCCAGCTCAGGCAACGCTGGGAAGAGGCCTTTCCCGAACTCGCCGCGACCCGCAGCGACGCGGCGTAGCGGTGGACCCCTTCCACGAACGCCTCGCTCGCGTGGCCCGCAGATCGAACATCAAGTGACCGCGTACCGAACGCACCTTGGGCCGCAAATCGAAAGCCGAGGTGCTCGCAGATCGAAAATGCGGCCGTTATGATGACGCCGTGCCCACACCGCACCTAATCCCCCGCCGCGCCGCCGTGCAGGTCAATGCTGCCCTGGCGGACACCCGCGTCGTCTTGATCAACGGAGCACGCCAATCAGGCAAGAGCACCCTGGTCCGCCTCGTTGCCGGCGATCGTCTAGCCGAACGCCGCGATCTTGATCGGGCTCAGGACCGGGCGGCGGCGGTCACCGATCCCGTCGGGTTCGTGGACTCCTCCCAACTCCTGGTCATCGACGAGATCCAGCGCGCCCCGGAACTTCTGCTGGCCATCAAGGCTGCCGTCGACGAGGATCCCCGTCCCGGCCGGTACCTGCTCACCGGCTCGTCTCGCCTCTTCGGCATGGTGGCTGCCCCGGACGCGCTGCCAGGCCGGATGGAAACCATCGAACTCTGGCCGTTCTCCCAAGGCGAACTCGACGCAGCGCCGGACGGATTCATCGACGCCGTCTTCGCACTCGGCCCGAACCTGCGACACGAGTCGGACGTGACCCGCGCCGACTACGCGGCCCGAATCGTACGCGGCGGCCTACCCGAGGCCACCACCCGCACCGACCCACGCCGCCGCCAACGATTCCTCGACGCCTACGTCCAGGCGCTCATCGACCGCGACGTCCGCCAACTGTCCGACATCCAGCACAAGGGCGAGCTACGCAAACTGGTACGCCTGCTCGCGGCCCGATCCGCGACCATCATCGCCGCCAACTCCCTCGAATCCGCACTCGGGCTCAGCCGGCCGACTATCGCCCGCTACCTCCAAGCCCTGGAAGAGATCTTCCTGATCAAACGGATCCCCGGCTGGTCCCGCAACCTGGGCACCCGCACCACCGCCGCGTCGAAACTGATCTTCGTCGACTCGGGCATCGCCGCCAACGAGATCGCGACCGACGCCCGGGCACTGCTCCGGCCGGGCGCACCGTTCGGCCCGCTGCTCGAATCATTTGTCCTGTCCGAGCTGTCCCGGCAACTCACCTGGTCCGAGCAGTTCGTCGACCTGTCCCACTACCGCGACCAGAGCAGGTACGAAGTCGACGCGGTGCTGGAGAACAGAACCGGTCAGGTGGTCGGGATCGAAGTCAAAGCAGCCACCACCGTCGGACCCGACGACTTCCGCGGGCTACGCCGGCTCGCCGAGCGCCTCGGTAATGACTTCGTCGCCGGCATCGTCCTCTATACCGGAACCTCCACGCTGCCGTTCGGCGACAGACTCCGCGCCATGCCGGTCAGCACCCTGTGGCAGGCTCCCGCCCCAACAGCAGACTGACCTCGCCCGCAGGTCGCTCCCCAGCCGGTCAGGGCCGCCGAGGGCCGAAGGGGTGGTGTGTTGATCTTCAGCAGGCGATCGCAGCAAGGCCGCGAAGCGACCGGCACGCGCAGACAGAAAATGGAAAACCGCAGGTCGTCGGCCTATGAATACGGGCGGAGCGTCCGGTTAGGAAACCGATGCTCTATCCCCTGAGCTACGGGGGCGCGAGCGCCTAGTCTAGCGACCTGCGGGTTCACTTGGGGTGGCAGGGAGTGGCCCACGTCCACCCGCGTTCCCCGGACCGCCGTTGTCGCAGCCCAGGAGCACATACCGGGCACACGAACCCCGGTTGGCGACCGGCGGCCGGCCACGGTGACCCGCGTTGGCACCGATTCACCCCGGTTGGCATCCGCTGGAGACCACACACCGCGCACACCATCGAAGATCATGTGGGGCTATCGATTCCCCCGGCTGGGCACCGCCTCCCACGGGGGATCCCGATTCGGCTATGCCGTAGTGGCTCCACCATCGGCTGCGGCCGACACCGACGGGGGGGGGGGGGCACCCCCCCGCGCGTCGCCGCCCCCCCCCACCCCCACCCCCCCCCCCCCCCCCCCCCCCCCCCCCCCCCACCCCCCCCCCCCCCCC
>NZ_JBNCKZ010000003.1:0-30175 GCF_049841795.1 Micromonospora sp. DT31
ACTGGCTTTACAAGCACCCTGTTGAGTTCTCAAAGAACAACCACACACCAACCAGAAGCCCTGCACCGCAGAACCCCCACCTGGGGCATTCCCTACACCCACCGCTCCCGCGCCGGGCACTCCTACTACGTTACCCGGCGGGTTCTGCCTCGTCAAATCGGCGTCTGCCGGTATAACGCGGATCACCCTTTTGCCGGGCGCCCCGATTCGCCCGACTCTCGCCGGACGATTCCGAGGATTTCGGCAGGACGGCCGTCCGCGATCGCTCGCCGGGTCGTCCGTTTCCCTGCCGGCCGATAACCTTACCCGGTCGGTTGCGCCCCACCAAATCCGCCTGCCGGCTGATTCGGGGCACCGCCCGGTCCAGGCCCCGATGGTCACCCATCCGGTCCTGGTGGTCATTCCCGCGCCCGTCCGCCCAGGTCTTTCGCCCTGTTCGTCCGTTCCGCGCTGGCAGAGAGAAAGTTACGCGCCCGACGGATTGATCGTCAAATCCGCCGGGCGCGTCCCCCGTCACATCGTCGACCGCCTGCTATCCGTCCAGCTCAACGCCCGCGAACGAGCGCTTTCCCCGACGCAGGACGAGGTAGCGACCGTGCAGCAGGTCCTCCGCCGCGACCGTCGCGTCCGCGGCGGTGACGCGGACGTTGTTGACGTAGGCGCCGCCCTCGGCGATCACCCGGCGGGCCTCCTTCATGCTCGGCACCAGACCCGACTCCTTGAGCAGACCGGCGACGTCCGGCAGCTCCGCCAGGCGGGTCAGGCCGGCCTCGGTGAGTGCCGCGCGCAGGGTCTGCGGCGCCAGCTCGTCGAGCGAGCCACGACCGAAGAGCGCCTGGCTGGCCGCCACCGCCTGGGCCGTCTCCTGCTCGCCGTGCACCAGCGTGGTCAGCTCCTCGGCGAGCGCCCGCTGGGCCGACCGCGCCTGCGGTCGCTCCGCGGTGGCCTTCTCCAGTTCCTCCAGCTCCTCCCGGGAGCGGAAGCTGAAGTAGCGCAGGTAGCGGCTCACGTCCCGGTCGTCGGCGTTGACCCAGAACTGGTAGAACGCGTACGGGCTGGTCATCTGCGGGTCGAGCCAGATCGTGCCGGTCTCGCTTTTGCCGAACTTGGTGCCGTCGGACTTGGTCACCAGCGGCGTGGTGAACGCCTCCACCGGCCCGGCACCCCGCCGCCGGACGTAGTCCACGCCGGCGGTGATGTTGCCCCACTGGTCGGAGCCGCCGAACTGGAGCCGGCAGCCGTGCCGCCGGTGCAGCTCGAAGTAGTCGTTGGCCTGGAGCAGTTGGTAGCTGAACTCGGTGTAGCTGATGCCGGTCTCCAGCCGGGCCTTCACCACCTCCCGGGCCAGCATCTTGTTGATCGGGAAGTGCTTGCCGACGTCGCGCAGGAACTCCACCACCGACATCTGGCCGGTCCAGTCCAGGTTGTTGACCAGTTGGGCCGCGTTCTGACCGGTGTACGTGACGAACGGCGAGAGCTGGTCCCGGATGCGCTGGACCCAGCCGGCGATGACCTCGGGCGGGTTCAGCGTCCGCTCGGCGCTCTCCTTCGGGTCGCCGATCTGACCGGTGGCGCCGCCGACCAGCAGCAGGGGCCGGTGCCCGGCGAGTTGGAGCCGGCGCGCCATCACGACCTGCATCAGGTTGCCGATGTGCAGGCTGGCCGCGGTCGGGTCGAAGCCCACATAGAAGGTGGTGCTCCCGCCGTCGAGCAGCTCACGCAGCTCGTCGAGGCCGGTCGAGTCCTGGATCAGGCCCCGCCACAGCAGGTCTTCGGTCAGGGAGTCCCGCCCCTGCGGGAGGTTGCTGTCGGTCACGGTCACCGATTCTCCCCCATGCCCGGGCCCGGGCCGTACCCGGTTTGCCGAGGACGGGCCGACTAGGCTGGCGGCGCCGTCGAACGCGAGGAGGAACCGCGGTGGAGATGCCGAACCTGACCGGGGGCTTCGTGGCCCTGTTGGGGCTGACGTTCGACGAGGTGAGCGGCGACCGGGTGGTGATCCGGTGGAAGGTGCGCCCCGAGCTGCACCAGCCGTACGGGATCCAGCACGGGGGGGTCTACTGCTCGGTGGTGGAGACCGCGGCGAGCATCGGCGGCGCGCTCTGGATGGGCGACAAGGGCCAGGTGGTCGGGGTGTCGAACCAGACCGACTTCCTGCGCGCGGTGCGCGAGGGCGAGCTGACCGCGGTCGGTACGCCGGTGCACCGGGGCCGCAGCCAGCAGTTGTGGCTGGTGGAGATCACTGACGGCGACGACCGGCTGGTCGCGCGCGGGCAGGTGCGCCTGCAGAACCTCACCGCCGCCTGAGCCCGGAGTACCCGATTCGCCCCGGACAGGGGCGTTGACGCCGATATCGTCGCCTCGGTGAGCTCGTCCGTGTCCGGCCCGACGTGAGAAAGCTGTTCGCCGCCACGCTCGGCGTGCTGTCGGCCGTCGGCGGTTTCGTCGACATCGGCGATCTGGTGGCGGCCAGCCAGTCCGGCGCGCTGTTCGGCATGGCCCACGCGTGGGTGCTGCTGGTCGGGGTGGTGGGCATCTGCGCGTACGCGGAGATGGCCGGCCGGATCGCGGCGGTGAGCGGACGTGCGGTGTTCGACCTGGTCCGGGAGCGGCTCGGGCCGCGGGTGGCGCTGCTCAACCTGGTGGCGTCGTGGCTGGTCACGGTGGTCACCCTGGCGGCGGAGCTGGGCGGGGTGGCGCTGGCGATGCGGCTGGCCACCGGGGTGAGTCACCTGTTCTGGGTGCCGCTGGCCGCGCTGGCGGTGTGGCTGGTGCTGTGGCGGATGCGGTTCGAGCTGATGGAACGGGTCTTCGGCCTGGCCGGGCTGGCGCTGCTGGTCTTCACGGTCGCGCTGGTGGCGTTGCCGACCGACTGGCCGGCGCTCGGCCAGGGGGCCTGGCAGATCGGCACGTCCGGTCACGGCTGGTCGCTGTACTGGTTCGTGGCGGTGGCGTTGTTCGCCTCCACGGTCAGCCCGTACGAGGTGTTCTTCTTCTCCTCCGGTGGGGTGGAGGAACGGTGGAGCGCGGCCGACCTGGCGCACGCCCGCTCGAACGTGCTCATCGGTTTCCCGGTCGGCGGGTTCCTGGCGTTGTCGCTGATCGCCGTGGCGACGGTGGCCTACCACCCGGCCGGGGCCCCGCTGGGCACGCTGGAGGAGGTGGCGCGTCCGGTGGGGACCGCGCTGGGCGGCGCCGGCCTGGCGGCCGCCGTGCTGGCGTTCTTCGCGGTGACGTTCGGGGCGGCGTTGGAGACCGGGCTGTCGGCGGCCTACGCGGCGGCGCAGTACTTCGGTTGGCAGTGGGGCAAGCGGGTCCGTCCCCGGGAGGCGGCCCGTTTCCACACCGTCCTGCTGGTCGGGTTGCTGCTCGGTGTGGTGATGCTGATGACGACCGTGGACCCGGTGCGGTTGACCGAGTACATGCTGGTGCTGAGCGCGGTGGTGCTGCCGCTGACGTACCTGCCGATCCTGGTGGTGGCCAACGACCGCGGCTATCTCGGCGACCGGGTCAACGGACGGTGGGCGAACCTGCTCGGGGCGGTGTTCCTGGTGCTCATCGTCGCCGCGTCGATGGCGGCGGTCCCGCTGGCGATCGTGACGGGGGCGGGGCGATGAGGGTCCAGCTGGCCAAGACGCTGCTCGACCGGCAGATCGTCGACGTCGAGGGGCGACTCGTCGGGCGGGTCGACGACATCGCGTTCGCGGTCGACGACGAGGGCTTCCCGTACGTGGACTGCCTGCTCACCGGTCCGGCGGCGCTCGGGCGGCGGATCGGCGGCCGGGCGGGGCGGCTGCTGGTGGCGGTGGCCGACCGGTTCACCGACGACCCGCCAGGGCTGCCGCGGCGTGTGCCGCTGGCCCAGGTGGCCCGGGTGGACGCGGTGGTGCGGCTGCGCTGCCGGGCGGCGGACCTGCCGCCGTCGCCGTCGGAGTCGTGGCTGCGCCGGCACCTGATCGACCGGATTCCGGGTGCCAGCCGTGCGAGCGGGTGAGCTGCTCGGTCGGACCGCGTTCGACCTGCACGGGCGGCGGCTGGGCCGGGTGGTGGACGTGGTGGTGCGCGGTGGCTGGCCGCCGGACCGGCTGCGGGTCACCGACGTGATCGTCGCCCGGCACTGGTGGACGCGGGTGACGAGCCGGCTGATCGGGCCGGAGCGACACCCCTCCGGGCCGTGGCTGCTGCGGGAGGTGGCCCGGCTGGCCGGACGCCGCACCCACCAGGTGCCGGTCGACGTGGTGCAGCTGCATCCGCCGGTGCCCGGTTTCCCGTTCGGGCGCCCGGCGGACCGGCGCTGAGCGTCAGCGGCGTACCTCGTCGAGTTCCGGGGCCGGTGACGTCTCGACGCCGTCCGTGCGGTCGTCGCCCTCGGCCGGGTCGCCGCCGGCGCGGCGGCGGATGTGCACCTCGGTGATGGCCCGCTGGTCGACGCCGGCCACCGCCAGGTCCCAGCCGTCGACGGTGACCTGCTCCCCCGGCACCGTCGGGATGTGGCCGAGGCAGGTCAGGACCAGCCCGGCGATGGTGGTGTAGTCGCCGGCGGGCCGGTTCGGCAGCTCCACCCCGAGGTCGGTGAGGTCGTGCACCGGGAACGTGCCGGGCAGCACCAGGGTGCCGTCGGGCTCGGTGCGGACCGCCCGCAGGTCCCGGTCGGTCTCGTCGTAGATCTCGCCGACGATCTCCTCCAGGATGTCCTCGAGCGTCACGATGCCGTCCACCGCGCCGCGCTCGTCCACGACCAGGGCGATGTGCTGGCGTTCGGCCTTGAACTGGCGCAGCGCGTCGACCACCGACAGCGAGTCGGGCAGCAGCATCGGCGGGCGGGCGATGTCGTCGACCGGCCGGTCGTCCGGGACGCCGACGAGGTCCCGCAGGTGGATGACGCCGGCCGCGTCGTCCAGGCCGCCGTGGCGGACCACCGGGGCCCGGGAGTGGCCGGTGGCGGCCAGGACCAGCCGGGCGGCCTCCGCGGTGGTGCCGCTGTCGAGCGTGAAGACCTGCAACCGGGGTACGAGGACAGCCCGCAACTGCCGGTCGGCGATCTCCACCGCTCCCGCGATGATGGTGCGCTGTTCCTTGGTGAAGCCGTGGTTGCCGGCCACGATGTCGCGCAGTTCGTCCGGGCCGATCTCGTCCGGTTCGTGCTTCGGGTTCAGGCCGAACAGGCGGACCACCAGGTCGGTGGTGGCGCCCAGCGCCCAGACCGCCGGCCGGGTGAAGGTGGCCAGCAGGTCGAGCGGTCGGGCCACCAGCAGCGCCCACCGTTCGGCCGACTGCATGGCGATCCGCTTCGGGGCCAGCTCGCCGAAGACCAGCGTGACGAAGGTGAGCACCAGCGTGACCGCGACAATGGCGACCGTTCCGGCGGCGTCGCCGAACGCGCTGAGCAGGGGCACGAGCGGTCGGGCCAGCGACACCGCGGCGGCGGCGGAGGCGAGGAACCCGGCGAGGGTGATGCCGATCTGGATGGTGGCCAGGAACCGGTTCGGGTCCTTGGCGAGGCGGGCCAGTGTCCGTCCGCCGCGGCTGCTGCGCTCCAGCCGTTGCAGTTGGCTGTCCCGCAGCGACACCAGCGCCATCTCGCTGCCGGCGAAGACCGCGTTGACGATCACCAGTACCCCGACCAGGGCCAGTTGGCTCCAGTAGCTCTGCACGAGCGGTTTCTCCCTCGGCCGAATCCGGGTCGGCAATGGCCGACTCGCCGGCCGGCAGGCCCGGGCGGCGTGGACCCCTTTGTGCCCCGGAGGGCGGTCGCCGAATCCTGACCGGATCGCACCGGCGCACGAAGTTTGCGCGCCACGCATGTTTTCGTGGCACGCATCTTTTGCTACGGTTGACAGGTGAGTGGGCTGCGGGAGCGCAAGAAGGCCGAGACCAGGGCGGCGCTCAGTTGGGCGGCCATCCGGCTGACCGTGGCACACGGCTTCGACAACGTGCGGGTCGAGGACATCGCACAGGCCGCCGGGGTGTCCCCGCGCACCTTCAACAACTACTTCTCCAGCAAGGCCGAGGCGATCGCGGCCCGGCACCTGGACCGCAGCCGCCGGGTGGCGGGCACCCTGCGCGGACGGCCGACCGGCGAGCCGCTCTGGGCCGCGATCGAGGCTGCCGTCCTTGCCCAGTTCGAGCCCGGACCCGAGGTCCGGCAGTCGCCGCCGGGCGCCCACGACGAATGGGTCGCCGGCGTGCGGGTGATGCTCGCCGAACCGGCGTTGCAGGGCGAGATGCTGCGGGCCGGCGCCGTCGCCGAGGCCGACCTGGCCCGGGCCGTCGCGGAGCGCACCGGCACCGACGTCGACCACGACCTCTACCCGCACCTGGTGGCGGCGGCCGTCGGTGCGGCCGTCGACGCGGCGACCCGACACTTCCTGCGCGCGCAGCGGCCGGAGCCGGTTCCGCGGCTGCTCTGCGACGCACTGGCCCAACTCGCCGCGGGCCTGCCACCGCCGACCTGACCCGACCCGACCCGCCCCCGACCGACCGGCCGTCGTGCCGTCGGCCGCCTCGCCGTACCCTCGAAAGGATCTTGCCATGATCGATGTCCTTGTGGTCGGCGCCGGACCGAACGGCCTCATGCTCGCCTGCGAGCTCGCGCTCGCCGGGATCCGAGCCGTGGTGTGCGACCGGCTGACCGAGCCGACCACCGAGAACCGGGCCAACGGGCTGGTCGGCCAGGTGGTCCGGATGCTCGACCGGCGCGGCCTGCACGAGCGCCTCAGTGGCGACGCCGCACCGCCGCGGCCCGCACCGGAGTTCGTCTTCGGCGCGCTTCACCTGGACCTGCGGGACGTCCCGGACAACCCCCTGTACGGACTGCCGGTGCCGCAGCGGCGCGTCGAGCGGGTGTTGGCCGACCGGGCGGCCGAGCTGGACGTACGGATACGCCGCGGATGCCAGGTGACCGGGATGCGGCAGCGGGCCGACGCGGTGCGGGTCGGGTTCGCCGACGGCACCACCCTCGACTGCCGGTACCTGGTCGGCGCGGACGGCGGGCACAGCACCGTCCGGAAACTGGCCGGGATCGGCTTCCCCGGCGTGACCACGGACCGGTCGGTCTCGCGTACCGCCCAGGTCAGCGTGCCGCCCGAGCTGATCGACCCGGCCCGCGGCGGCCTGGCGGTGCCCGGGTACGGGGTCGTCCCGCCGTTCCGCCACACCCGCACCGGGCACGGTCTGATCGTCTGGGCCCCGTTCCCCGACCGGCAACCGGTCGTCAGCACCACCGAGTGGCCCGACCGGGCGGAACCGGATGGCCCGCTGACGCTCGCCGAGATGCGCGCCAGCGTCGCCCGGGTGCTCGGTGCCGACGTGCCGCTCGGCCCGCCCGCCGGGGACGGGCCGCACCTGCTGCGCCGCCTGGCCGGCGGCAACACCCGCATCGCCGAGCGTTACCGCGCCGGACGGGTGCTGCTGCTCGGCGACGCCGCCCACGTGCACTCCGCGATCGGCGGCCCAGGGCTGAACCTGGGCCTGCAGGACGCGGTGAACCTCGGCTGGAAGCTGGCCGCGCGGCTGCACGGCTGGGCCCCGGACGGGCTGCTCGACTCCTACGAGGCCGAGCGCCGCCCGGCCGCCCATCGGGTCACCATGTCCGCCCAGGCCCAGTCCGCCCTCATCGCGCCCGGCAACGAGATCACCGCGCTGCGCGAGCTGCTCGCGGAGTTGCTCGCCGACCCGGCCACCGCCGCCCGGGTCGCCGCCCTGATGGCCGGCGCCGACCTGCGCTACGACCTCGGACCGGGCCAACCGCCGGTCGGCTCCTGGGCACCGGACCTGGTGGTGCGCCGCGACGCCACAGCGGTACGGCTGGCCGAACTGACCCGCGACGCGCGCCCGCTGCTGCTCGACGCCACCGGCACCCTGACCACGGCGGTCCGGCCGTGGGGCGACCGGGTCGACCTGGTCACCGGCCCGCTGGAGGGCACCACGTCGACCGCGCTCCTGCTGCGCCCGGACTGCTACGTGGCCTGGGCCTCCGGCGTCGCCACCCCGGACCGGGACGGACTGACCGCCGCGCTCACCCGCTGGTTCGGCCGGCCCCGGGACTGACCGGCTCAGGCCGGCACGGGCAGGTCCAGCACGTACCGGTCCGACTCCGGGCGGAAGCCGAGCCGGTGGTAGTAGGGGGCGACCATGCCCGGCGGGCTGACCACCCGGCGGAAACCCCGGTCGGTGAACAGCCGGCTGCGCCGGTAGACGAACTCGCCCGGGGTGAAGTCGCGGAACGGGGGGGTGACGTAGTCCAGGTCGATCTGCGCCACCCCGCCCGGCTCAGCGTGCGAGAGCATCACGCCGACCACCTCGTCGGCGCGGACCACCAGGAACGCGGAGCCGTCCGCGGCGGCCGGGTCCCAGCGGAACGCCGGATTGAACCGGGCGATGTCGGCCGCGTGCACCCGCAACGTGTGCGCCAGGAACGCGTCACCGGTGCCCACCTCCACCACCTGATAGGTCTGCTCGTCGTGGCGGGTAGCCAGCAGCTTGCGCAGATACCAGAGGTTGATCACGGTGAGCACGACGTTCAAACCCACCATCGGCCACACCTGCACGGCGGCGTTGTAACCGATCAGGACCAGGCAGCCGAGCAGGTTGAGCGCGCGCAGCCGCAGAATCCGCGTCTGCAGCAGCGACCAGACCAGCAGCGCGGAGCCGGCCCAGCCGAGAAATTCCAGCCAGTTCACCCGGGGAGACTAACGACCGCCCTGGTCAGCCTCCTCGGCGGGCAGCTCCAGCACGTACTCCTCGGCCTCGGTGCCGCGGCCCGGAGCGTACCCGGCGTCCTCGCCGACCACGACGAAGCCGCACTTGCGCAGCACCGCCAGGGACGCCGCGTTGTCCTTCGCGGCGCGGGCGTGCACCGGCCGCTGCGGCAGCTCCCGCAGCAGCGCGGCGAGCCCGGCGGTGGCGTAGCCGCGCCCCCAGCGCCCCGGGTCGATCCAGTAGCTGACCTCGGTCCGCTCGTCGACCGGGAACGCCGCCACGTGCCCGACCACCTCGCCGTCGGCGGTGACCGTGCGGTTGACGATGCGCTCGTCGGCGCGGATCCGCGCCCAGTGCGCGTCGAAGGCCGCCCGGTCCGACGGGTCCTTCGGGCCGAACGCCGCCATCCAGTTGGCCTGCGGGTCCTGCTCGTGCGCGAAGAACATCGGCAGGTCGTCGTCGCGTACCGGACGGAGCCGCACCTCAGTGGTCATGGCCGGCGACGATACCCACCGACAGCAGCACGGGACCATCGGCCCGGCCCGGGCCCCGTCCGGCCCTGCCGCGCCGACCGGCCAGCGGTCTACCAAGGAGGTGGAAGCACGCAGTCGAGGAGGCCGGATCATGTCGAAGTACGTCTACGACTTCATCGAAGGTGACCGCAGCCGCGCCGACCTGCTCGGCGGCAAGGGCGCCAACCTGGCCGAGATGACCCGGCTCGGGTTGCCGGTGCCCCCCGGGTTCACCGTCACCACCGACGCCTGCCGGGTCCACCTGGCCACCGGTGCGCCACCGGTCGGCCTGTTCGAAGAGATCAACGCACACCTGCGGGAGGTCGAGGCGCGGCTGGACCGGTGGCTCGGCGACCCGCGCGACCCGCTGCTGCTGGCGGTGCGCTCCGGCGGGCGGTACTCGATGCCGGGGATGATGGAGACGATCCTGGACATCGGGCTCAACGACACCACGGTGGTCGGGCTGGCCGCCCGCACCGGCGACGAACGCTTCGCCTGGGACTCGTACCGCCGGCTGATCCAGATGTTCGGGCACACCGTGCACGGCATCCCGACCGAGGAGTTCGAGCACGAGCTGGCCGCCGTACGGGCCACCGCCGGACCGGGCGGGCCGAGCGCCGGGCAGTTGCGTGACCTGGTCGACGCGTACCGGAAGATCTTCGCCCGGCACGTCGGGCACGACTTCCCGCAGGCCCCGCACGAGCAGCTGTTCTCGGCGGTGCGGGCGGTGTTCGAGTCCTGGCACTCGGAGCGGGCCCGGATCTACCGGCGGCAGGAACGGATCCCGGACGGCCTGGGCACCGCGGTCAACGTGATGGCGATGGTGTTCGGCAACCTCGGCCCGGACTCCGGCACCGGCGTGGCGTTCACCCGCGACCCGGCCACCGGCGTGCCCGGCGTGTACGGCGACTACCTGACCGACGCGCAGGGCGAGGACGTGGTGGCGGGCATCCGCAACACGGTGCCGCTGACCGACCTGGCCGAGCTGGACCCGACGAGCTTCCGGCGGCTGCGGGAGATCATGGCGACGCTGGAGCGGCACTACCGCGACCTGTGCGACGTCGAGTTCACCATCGAACGCGGCAGGCTGTGGATGTTGCAGACCCGGGTCGGCAAGCGCACCCCGGCGGCCGCGTTCGTGATCGCCGCGCAACTGGCCGAGGAAGGGTTGATCACCGCCGACGAGGCGCTGACCCGGGTCACCGGCGCGCAGCTCGCCCACCTCATGTTCCCCGCCTTCGACACCGCCGCCGCGCCCGAGCCACTCGCCGTCGGCGTCGGCGCCTCCCCCGGCGCGGCGGTCGGACGGGTGGTCTTCGACTCCGCGGCCGCCGCGGCGGCGACCGGACCGGTGATCCTGGTCCGCCCGGAGACCAACCCGGACGACCTGCCCGGCATGATCGCCGCGGCCGGGGTGCTCACCTCCCGCGGCGGGAAGACGTCGCACGCCGCCGTGGTGGCCCGGGGCATGGGCCGCACCTGCGTGTGCGGGGCCGACGCGCTGCACATCGACGTCGAACGCGGCGAGTTCACCGTGGGTGAGCGGGTGGTGCGGGCCGGCGAGCTGATCTCGATCGACGGGACCAGCGGACGCATCTGGCTCGGTGAGGTGCCGGTGCAGCCGTCCCCGGTGGCCCGTTACCTGGACGGTGACCTCCGTCCCGAGGCCGACCCGCTGACCGCCGCCGTGCACCGGCTGCTCGGGCACGCCGACTCGGTACGGACCCTCGGCGTACGCGCCAACGCCGACACCCCCCAGGACGCCCGCCGGGCCCGTCGCCTCGGTGCCGCCGGCATCGGGTTGTGCCGCACCGAGCACATGTTCCTCGGTGAGCGTCGGGAACTGGTCGAGCGCCTCATCCTGGCCGACGGGCCGGCGGAGGTCGCCGCGGCGCTGGACGCGCTGCTGCCGCTGCAACGGGCCGACTTCGTCGGGCTGCTCGCCGCGATGGACGGGCGGCCGGTCACCGTCCGGCTGCTCGACCCGCCGCTGCACGAGTTCCTGCCCCCGCTGGCCGAGCTGACCGCCCGGGTGGCCCGGGCCGACGCGCTCGGGAAGGACCCGGGCCGCGACGCCACACTGCTGGCCGCGGTGCGCCGGATGCACGAGACCAACCCGATGCTGGGGCTGCGCGGCGTACGGCTCGGACTGGTGGTGCCGGGCCTGTTCGCCATGCAGGTGCGGGCCCTCGCCGAGGCCGCCGCGCAGCGGAGCCGGGCCGGCGGCGACCCGCGCCCGGAGATCATGGTGCCGCTGGTCGGGGACGTGCGGGAACTCGCCGCCGTGGCGGACGAGGCGCGGCGGGTGCTGGCCGAGGTGCCGGACACCCCGGAGATCCCGATCGGCACGATGATCGAGACGCCGCGGGCCGCGCTGACCGCCGGGGAGATCGCCGCCGAGGCGCACTTCTTCTCCTTCGGCACCAACGACCTGACCCAGATGACCTGGGCGTTCTCCCGGGACGACGTGGAGGGGGCGTTCTTCTCCACGTACCTGGCCCGGGGGATCTTCCCGGTTTCGCCGTTCGAGAGCCTCGACGCCACCGGGGTGGGGCGGCTGGTCCGGCTCGCGGTCGACGAGGGCCGCGCGGCCCGGCCGGAGCTGACCGTCGGCGTCTGCGGTGAGCACGGCGGCGACCCCGACTCGATCGAGTTCCTCGCCGCCGCCGGGCTCGACTACGTCTCCTGCTCCCCGTACCGGGTGCCGGTGGCGCGGCTGGCCGCCGGCCGCGCCGCGGTGCGGGCCGGCACCGACACGTCCGACGCCCGTTAGGAGGGCAGCGTCATGACCGCCGTCCTCAACCACCGCCTGGTCGTGGAACGCTGACCGACCCCTGCGGTACGGCCACCGGCGCGCAGCCGGCGGCCGTACCGCCGTCCGGGCCGGCGCGGAGAGGGCCGTTGGTCCCGGACCACGGCGGTCCTGCGCCTCTGCCCGGCCGCCCCCGGGTGGACCACGCTGGGGGTGAGCCGCGATGCTCCGGAGAGGAACTGCCATGAACGTCACCGAGCCCCTGGCCCCCTGGCGCGGATTCCGGCCCGGCCACTGGCAGGAGAGCATCGACGTCGCGGACTTCGTCCGCCACAACCACGAGCCGTACACCGGGGACGCGGCGTTCCTCACCGGGCCGACGCCCCGCACGCTGGCGGTGTGGGACCGGCTGCGGGAGATGTTCCCCGAGGAGCGGCGGCGCGGCGTGTACGACGTGGACGCGGCCACCCCGGCGGGCATCACCGCGCACGCCCCCGGCTACATCGACCGGGAGCGGGAGCTGATCGTCGGCCTGCAGACCGACGCGCCGCTACGCCGGGCGATCATGCCGGCCGGTGGGCTGCGGATGGTGGAGACCGCGCTGCGGGCGTACGGGCGCGAACCCGACCCGCGGGTGCACGAGATCTTCACCCGCTACCGCCGCACGCACAACGACGCGGTCTTCGACGCGTACCCGTCGAACGTGCTGGCCGCGCGGCGCTCGCACGTCATCACCGGGCTGCCCGACGCGTACGGGCGGGGCCGGATCATCGGCGACTACCGCCGGGTGGCGCTGTACGGGGTGGACCGGCTGGTCGAGGACCGCCACGCGCTCAAGGCGGCGCTCGACGAGCGGCGCAGCACCGACGACGTGATCCGCGACCGGGAGGAGCTGGCCGAGCAGATCCGGGCGCTCGGCGAGCTCAAGGAGATGGCCGCCGCCTACGGCTTCGACATCTCCGGTCCGGCCGCCACCGGCGCGCAGGCCGTCCAGTGGCTCTACTTCGCCTACCTGGCCGCCACCAAGGAGCAGAACGGCGCCGCCATGTCGCTGGGCCGCACCGCCGGGTTCGTCGACGTCTACCTGCGGCGGGACATCGCCGAGGGCCGGCTGGACGAGAGCGGCGCCCAGGAACTCGTCGACGACTTCGTGATCAAACTGCGGATCATCAGGTTCCTGCGCACCCCCGAGTACGACCAGCTCTTCTCCGGCGACCCGACCTGGGTGACCGAGTCCCTCGGCGGGATGGCCGAGGACGGCCGGCCGCTGGTCACCCGCACCACGTTCCGCTACCTGCAGACGCTGTACAACCTCGGCCCGGCCCCCGAGCCGAACCTGACCGTGCTCTGGTCGCCGCGCCTGCCCGAGGGGTTCAAGCGGTTCTGCGCCCAGGTCTCGCTGGACACCAGCGCCATCCAGTACGAGAACGACGAGCTGATCCGCCCCGCGTACGACGACGACACCGCCATCGCCTGCTGCGTGTCGGCCATGCGGGTGGGTCGGGACATGCAGTTCTTCGGCGCCCGGGCGAACCTGGCCAAGGCGTTGCTGTACGCGATCAACGGCGGCCGGGACGAGGTGTCCGGCGCGCAGGTCGCCCCGCCCGCCGCCCCGGTCGGCGGTGAGTCCCTCGACTACGACGAGGTGCTCGCCGCGTACGACCGGACGCTGGACTGGCTGGCGCAGACGTACGTGGACGCGCTGAACGTGATCCACCACCAGCACGACAGGTACGCCTACGAGCGGCTGGAGATGGCGCTGCACGACCACCCGGTGCGCCGGTTCATGGCCACCGGCATCGCCGGCCTGTCCGTCGCCGTGGACAGCCTGTCCGCCATCAGGTACGGCCGGGTGAAGGTGCTGCGTGACGACACCGGCCTGGCGGTCGACTACGCGGTCGAGGGCGAGTTCCCGACCTACGGCAACGACGACGACCGGGCCGACGAGATCGCGGTGTGGCTGGTGGAGACGTTCGCGGAGAAGCTGCGCCGGCAGCACACCTACCGCGACGCCGAGCTGACCATGTCGGTGCTCACCATCACCTCGAACGTGGTGTACGGCAAGCACACCGGCAACACCCCGGACGGGCGGCGGGCCGGCGAGCCGTTCGCCCCGGGGGCGAACCCGATGAACGGTCGGGACACCCACGGCCTGGTCGCGTCCGCGCTGTCGGTGGCGAAGCTGCCGTACCACGCGGCCCGCGACGGCATCTCGCTCACCGGCACGGTCACGCCGGACGGGCTGGGCCACACCCGCGCCGAGCGGATCACCAACCTGGCCGGGGTGCTCGACGGCTACACCGACTCCGGTGGGTTCCACCTGAACGTCAACGTGCTGGACCGGGCCACGCTGCTCGACGCGATGGCGCACCCGCAGCGGTACCCGCAGCTCACCGTCCGGGTCTCCGGGTACGCGGTGAACTTCGTCCGGCTCACGCCGGAGCAGCAGCGCGACGTGGTGTCCCGGACCTTCCACGGGTCGCTGTGACCGGCCGCCCGCCCACGCCGCCGCAGGTGACCGCGGCGGCGCCGGGCCGCGACGGCGAGGCGGTCAGCGGGTCGGTGCACTCCTGGGACACGTCGGTGGGGGTGGACGGGCCGGGCACCCGGTTCGTGGTCTTCCTGGCCGGCTGCCCGCTGCGCTGCCGCTACTGCCACAGCCCGGACACCTGGTACGGCCGCAGCGGCCGGCGGCGCACGGTGGACGAGATGGTCACCCTGGCCACCCGGTACCGGCGGTTCATCCGGATGGCCGGCGGCGGTGTCACGGTCAGCGGCGGGGAGCCGCTGCTGCAACCGGCGTTCACCGGGGAGCTGTTGCGGCGCTGCCACGACCTGGGCCTGCACACCGCGCTGGACACCTCGGGCTTCCTCGGCGTCCGGGCGGACGACGCGCTGCTGGACGCCACCGACCTGGTGCTGCTGGACGTCAAGGCGGGCGACCCGCAGACGTACCGCCGGGTCACCGGCACCGGCCGGCTCGCCCCGACGCTGCGGTTCGCCCGGCGGCTGGCCGACCGGGGCATGCCGATCTGGATCCGCTACGTGCTGGTGCCGGGCCTGACCGACGCCGCCGCCGAGGTGGAGCGGGTGGCCGACGTGGCCGCCGGGCTGGAGACCGTGCAGCGGGTCGAGGTGTTGCCGTTCCACCGGCTCGGCGCGCACAAGTACGCCGAGCTGGGCCTGACGTTCCCGCTGGCGGACACCGAGCCGCCCGGCGCGCAGTTGCTGGCCCGGGTGCGCGACCAGTTCGCGGCCCGCGGGTTGACCGTCACCTGAGCGCGGTGGCGCGGCCGGGTCAGCCGGCGTCGGTGCGGTGGCGGACGACCAACTCGTCCACCTCCAGCCGGCCGATGCGCAGCTCGCGGATCACCGCGCGGCGCACGGCGAGCCGGCCGATCACGAGCGAGCCGATCGCCAGGGCGCCCAGGGCGGCGGCACCGAGCGCCAGCGCACCCAGGGCCCGCGCCCCGGACGCGCCCGCGCCGGTGGCCTGCGCCCCGGTCGCCTGCGCGCCGACGGCTCGTGCCGCGGTCGCGGTCAGGGCGCTGAGCCGGGCGGGGCGGCGGGAGGTCCGTAGCGTCGGCATGTCCCGATCCTAGTGCCGCCACGCCGCGTACCGGTGCCGGCCGGCAGGGCCGATGGTCCCGGGCAGGTCGGGCGGATCGCCTCTGCCCGCGCCGGGCCGGCCGCGGCAGGCTGGGGGTGACCCGAGGAGGACGTGATGACCGACAGAACCGGTGCCCCGGTCGTGGTGGGCGTGGACGGCTCCCCGTCCGCGCTGGACGCGGTGCGACTGGCCGCGCGGGAGGCGGTGCTGCGGCACCGGCCGCTGCGGGTGGTGAACGCGTTCCTGTGGCCGCCCCTCGGTACGCCGCTCGGCCCGGTCGTCCCGGTGTGGCCCGACGGCGACCTGCGGCAGGAGGCCGACAAGCTGGTCCAGGAGGCGGTGGACGAGGCCCGCAAGGTCGACGCCGACCTCACGGTGACAGGCGTCGTCGTCGAGGGCGGACCGGTGGCGGTGCTGCTGCGGGAGAGCCACGACGCGGCGCTGCTGGTGCTGGGCCACCGTGGCCTGGGCGGCTTCGCCGAGCTGCTGGTCGGCTCCGCGGCGGTGCAGCTCTCCGCCCGGGTCGACTGCCCGGTGCTCGTGGCCCGGGGCGAGGCCCGCGCCGCCGGCCCGGTGGTGGTCGGGGTGGACGGTTCGGCGGTGTCCGACGAGGCCGTCGGGTTCGCGTTCGCCGAGGCCGCGACGCGCGACGCCGAACTGGTCGTGGTGCACACCTGGCTCTACCCGCAGCCGGTGACGTTCCGGGAGGCGTTCGGCGACGTCCTGCCGCTGGCGTACGACCCGCAGCAGGTGCGCGCCGACGAGGAGCGGGTGCTCGCGGAGGCGGTCGCCGGGTGGGCCGAGCGCTACCCGGAGGTGACGGTGCGCCCGAAGCTGGTCGCCGCCACCACCCCGGCCCGCGTGCTGGTCGAGGAGTCCGTCGGGGCGCAGTTGACAGTGGTGGGCGCGCACGGGCGCGGTAGCCTCGGCGGGTTGCTGCTCGGTTCGGTCAGCCACGCCGTGCTGCACCACTGCCACAGCCCGCTGGCCATCGTCCGGCACCGCCGGGACCGGGCCGGCTGACCCGGTTCGCGGGCCCGGCCCGGGGCCGGACCGACACAATGGCCTGAGCCGACCGGAGGGAAACACCCGATGAACCGACCCGTCGTGGCGGGGGTGGACGGCTCGCCGTCCAGCCTGGCCGCCGCCGACCTGGCCGCCGCGACTGCCGTCGCGCGGTCCCGGCCGCTGGTGCTGGTGCACGGCTACCTGCATCCGATGGGCTACGGGGTGCCGCTCAACCCGTACGACCTCGGGGTGCCGGCGCCCACCGCGGAGTCGGAGAAGATGCTGGAGTCGGTGGCCGCCGACCTGGCCGACAGGTATCCGGGCCTGCGGGTGCAGGTGCGGCAGGTGGCCGGTGGGCCGGGCGCGACGATGGTCGAGGAGTCCCGCCGCGCCGAGCTGGTGGTGGTGGGCAGCCGCGGGGTGGGCGGGTTCGCCGGGCTGCTCGTCGGTTCGGTGAGCGGGCAGCTCGCCCAGCACGGGCACTGCCCGGTGCTTGTCGTCCGGCCGCCGGAGCAGCCGATTCCGATGGGCGGGCCGGTGCTGGTCGGGGTGGACGGCTCCGGGTCCGCCGGCTACGCCGTCGAGCTGGCCGCGGACGAGGCGGCCCGGCGCGACGCCGAGCTGGTGCTGACGCACGTGCGGTCGCCGGAGCGCGGCGCGGTCGCGCCGGAGGTGGCGGCGGAGGCGTCCACCGCGGAGCAGGCGGAGTCGGCCGGGTTGCTGGCGGCGGCGGCCGAGCGGGTCCGCGCCGCGCATCCGGGTCTGCGGGTCACCGAGCGGGCCGTGGTCGCCGCCTCCCCGGAGGCCGCGCTGCTGCAGGCGAGCGGAACGGCGTCGCTCGTGGTGGTCGGTTCCCGGGGCCGGGGCGGTTTCGTCGGGCTGCTGCTCGGCTCGGTCAGCCAGGCCGTGGTGCAGCACGCGCACTGCCCGGTGCTGGTGGCCCACCGGCCCGAGGGCGACTGAGCCCCCTCAGGCCGGGTCGCGGCCGGCGAGCAGGTCGGCGAAGTCGGTGGTGAGGGCGAACGGGTCGGCCGGGCCGGTCGCCGGGGGCCGGCGGTGCACCTGCTCGGCCAGCTCGGCCGCGGCCCTGCGGACCCGGGCCCGCAGGGCGCTGTCCCCGCCGTCGCCGGCCCAGTCCTCCGGCGCGGCGAACACCGCCGTGGGCAGGGTCACCGCGCGCAGGTACGTGAACATCGGCCGGACCGCGTGCTCCAGCGCGAGCGAGTGCCGGGCGGTGCCGCCGGTCGCCCCGAGCAGCACCGGCCGGCCGGCCAGCGCGTCCCGGTCGACCACGTCGAAGAACGACTTGAACAGCCCGTTGTACGACGCGTTGAAGATCGGCGTCACGGCGATCACCGCGTCGGCCGTCGTGACGGCGTCCAGCGTCTCGCGCAGGGCGGCCGACGGGAACCCGGTGAGCAGGTGGTTCACCACGTCGTGGGCGTGCTCGCGCAGCTCCACCGTGCGTAGCCGCACGGTCGCGCCGCGACCGGTCA
This sequence comes from Micromonospora sp. DT31, assembly GCF_049841795.1. Classification (NCBI taxonomy): domain Bacteria; kingdom Bacillati; phylum Actinomycetota; class Actinomycetes; order Micromonosporales; family Micromonosporaceae; genus Micromonospora; species Micromonospora sp. DT31. The sequence goes on from NZ_JBNCKZ010000003.1 coordinate 18,079, forward strand.
GCTCGTCGCGGGCGGCCGCGGCGAGCTGGTCGGCGAGCAGGCGGGTGGACGACGGCTGACCGAGCCCGGCCGAGACGACGGCCAGGGTGCGGGCGGTCACCGCTGCTCCCCGGCGGCCGTCGCGGCGGCGCGGCGGGCGGCGTGGGTGGGTGCGTCGGGCACGTGCGCCGGGCGCATCGAGTCGAACTCCTTGCGCAGCACCGGGACGACCTCCTCGCCGAGCAGGTCGAGCTGCTCCAGCACCGTCTTCAGCGGCAGCCCGGCGTGGTCGACCAGGAACAGCTGCCGCTGGTAGTCCCCCACGTACTCGCGGAAGCCCAGCGTCCGGTCGATGACCTCCTGCGGGCTGCCCACGGTCAGCGGCGTCTCGCGGCTGAACTCCTCCAGCGACGGGCCGTGCCCGTAGACCGGGGCGTTGTCGAAGTACGGGCGGAACTCGCGGACCGCGTCCTGGGAGTTGCGGCGCATGAAGACCTGCCCGCCGAGGCCCACGACGGCCTGTTCGGGCGTGCCGTGGCCGTAGTGCGCGTAGCGCTGCCGGTAGAGGCCGACCATCCGCTGGGTGTGCTCCTTGGGCCAGAAGATGTGGTTGGCGAAGAAGCCGTCGCCGTAGTACGCGGCCTGCTCGGCGATCTCCGGGCTGCGGATCGAGCCGTGCCAGACGAACGGGGGCACGCCGTCGAGCGGGCGCGGGGTCGAGGTGAACGACTGAAGCGGCGTACGGAACCGGCCCGTCCAGTCGACCACCTCCTCGCGCCACAACCGGTGCAGCAGGTCGTAGTTCTCGATGGCCAGGGGGATGCCGTTGCGGATGTCCTGCCCGAACCAGGGGTAGACCGGGCCGGTGTTGCCGCGACCGAGCATCAGGTCCACCCGGCCGTCGGCCAGGTGCTGGAGCATCGCGTAGTCCTCGGCGATCTTCACCGGGTCGTTGGTGGTGATCAGCGTGGTGGCGGTGGACAGCAGCAGCCGTTCGGTGCGGGCGGCGATCCAGCCGAGCATGGTGGTCGGCGACGACGGCACGAACGGCGGGTTGTGGTGCTCGCCGGTGGCGAACACGTCCAGGCCGACCTCCTCGGCCTTGACCGCGATGGCGGTCATGGCCTTGATCCGCTCACGCTCGGACGGCGCCCGCCCGGTGGTCGGGTCGACCGTGACGTCACCGACGGTGAAGACTCCGAACTGCATGACCGCTCCTCGCGTGGGGTCCGGGCCGGTCGGCCCGTGATCGCTCCCCACAACATATTTGACGAGTCAACTATTCCGCTGCCCCGCCGCGGCGTCGTGGCCCGCGTCACCCGACACCCGTCCACTACCCTTGCCGCGATGACGTACCCCTGGCTCCGGGCGCCGGCCGCGGAGGTCGCGGTCACCGCGCGGACCCTGCTCGGCTGGACCGTGTCGGCCCACGGCGTCACCGTACGGCTGACCGAGGTCGAGGCGTACGCGGGCACCGGCGAGGACCCGGCTTCGCACGCCCACCGCGGCCCCACCCCACGCAACCAGGTCATGTTCGGGCCCGCGGGACACGTGTACGTGTACTTCGTGTTCGGCATGCACTGGTGCGCGAACATCGTGTGCGGCCGCGACGGCGAGGCCGCGGCCGTCCTGCTGCGCGCCGGCGAGGTGGTCGACGGTGTCGGGCTCGCCCGCGAGCGTCGCCCCCGCGCGGCGGACCGGGACCTGGCCCGGGGGCCGGCCCGACTGGTCACCGCGCTGGGGCTCGGGCGGGAGGCCAACGGCACCTGCGCGGTGGACGGCAGCGGGCCGCTGCGGTTGGCCCCACCGGCCGATCCGGTCGACCCGGCCCGGATCGTCGCCGGGCCGCGGGTCGGCGTGGCGGCGGCACACGACCTGCCCTGGCGCTTCTGGTTGGTCGACGAGCCGAGCGTCAGCCTCTACCGGCGGCACAGCCCGCGCCGCCGCCCCGCGTCGCGCTGACCGCTCGGCTGGTCGACTACACGCATCCGCTCCGCCCGGCAAACGGAGGTCCCCGCCCACGCGTCTTCCTCGCAGGGGTGCGACGTACCGCGCGAACGGCTTTCAACTAGGTGTTGACAACAATCCGTTCTCGGGTGTGGGATGGACGACATGGTCACCGTGGACAACGACCCGTTCACCGCCCCGGATGCTGCCCAGGCCCGGACACACCGCAACTATGCGGCGCTGCTGCGGATCGCCGAGCGGCACGCCGGCACGGACTCGCGCCGCCGCCGCTACGCCCATCCCGACGTGCCCGACGCCTACGAGGCGGCCACCCTGGTGATGGCGCTCGCCGGGGGCGCCGAGCTGGACGAGGGCGAGGAGGCGGTCGACCAGGCCGACCTGATGGCCGCACTGACCCTGATCCCGCACGTGCGCGCCGAGGTCGACGCGCTGGAGGCCGGGCTGTTGCAGGCCGCCCGCGGTCGGGGCATGACCTGGCAGACGATCGCCTTCGGACTGGGTCTGGGCAGCGCACAGGCGGCCCGGCAGCGCTACGAGCGGCTCACCGTGCGCACCGGCACCGGCGACTGACCAGCCACCGGCGACCGATCAGGCGCGGGCGGACTGGCACAGCGGTCCGCGACGCTGTGCCCCGACGACGGCACGGGAGGACGCGATGAGGCGCGATGAGATGCTCGCCTACTGCCTGGCCAAGCCGGGAGCCTGGCTGGACCGGCCGTGGGAGGGTGACGAGGTGGTGAAGGTGGGCGGCCGGATCTTCGCGTTCCTCGGCTCCCCGGCGGGTGAGGCCCGGGTCGGGGTCAAGTGCGGGCCGTCCCGCGAGGTGGCCGACGAGTGGCTGCACCGCTTCCCCGGCGACGCCCGCCCCTCCCCCTACATCGGCCGGTCGGGGTGGAACACGCTGCGCCTGGCCGGCGGCATCCCGGACGACGACCTCGTCGATGCCGTCGACGGGTCGTACGACGCGGTGGTCGCCAAGCTGCCCCGACGCGAGCGGCCCCCGGCCTGAGCCCCGCGCGGCGGCCGGGCCACCGCGCGGGACCCGCCGATCAGCGGGGTACGACCGACTCGGCCGCCCATCGCCGCCAGCCGGCCAGCTTCTCCGCCGCGGCGGCGAGCTGGTCGGCGACCGGCCCGGGGCCGGTGGAGCCGGGGGTGATCCGGGCCGCAAGCGCCGACCGGACCGACAGCACGTCGCGCACCGACGGGTCCAGGTGCTCGCTCACCGCGGCCAGGTCGGCGTCGGACACCTCGTCCAGCGCGCAGTCCCGGGCCGCGCAGAGCGCCACCAGCTTCCCGGTGATCTCGTGCGCGTCACGGAACGGCACGTTGCGCCGCACCAGCCAGTCGGCGACCTCGGTGGCGAGCGAGAAGCCCGACGGGGCGCTGGCCACCAGCCGGTCCACCCGCACCGTCATGGTGGAGATCATCCCGGCCAGCGCGGGCAGCAGCAGCTCCAGCGTGTCGACCGCGTCGAACGCCGGCTCCTTGTCCTCCTGCATGTCCCGGTCGTAGGTCATCGGCAGGCCCTTGAGCATGGTGAGCACACTCACCAGGCCGCCCACCAGCCGACCGGACTTGCCCCGGGCCAGCTCGGCGATGTCCGCGTTCTTCTTCTGCGGCATGATCGACGAGCCGGTGGCGAAGGAGTCGTCCAGCTCGACCCAGCCGAACTCCTGCGACGTCCAGAGCACCACCTCCTCGCCGAGGCGGGACAGGTGCACGCCGGTCATCGCGGTGACGAACAGGAACTCGGCCACGAAGTCCCGGTCGGCGACCGCGTCCATCGAGTTGGCGAACGAGGTGCGGAACCCCAGCTCCTTGGCCACCGCCATCGGGTCCAGCGGCAGGCCCGAGCCGGCCAGCGCGCCCGCGCCCAGCGGGCTGATCGCGGTCCGCTCGTCCCAGTCGCGCAGCCGCTCCAGGTCGCGCAGCAACGGCTGGACGTGGGCGAGCAGCCAGTGCCCGAACGTCACCGGCTGGGCGTGCTGCAGGTGGGTCATGCCCGGGGCGGCGGTGTCCACGTGCCGCTCCGCCTGCTCGACGAGCGCATCGGCCAGCTCGACCAGCCGGGCGGCCACCCCGCGGGCGTGGTCACGCAGGTAGAGCCGCAGGTCGGTGGCGACCTGGTCGTTGCGGGAGCGGCCGGCGCGCAACTTGCCGCCGAGGCTGCCCAGCCGCTCCAGCAGGCCGCGCTCCAGCGCGGTGTGCACGTCCTCGTCGTCCACGCTCGGGCGGAACGCCCCGGAGGCGCACGCGGCCTCCAGGTCGTCCAGCGCGGCCAGCATCCGGCCCAGTTCCTCCGGGTCGAGCAGCCCGGCGCCGGCGAGGACCCGGGCGTGCGCCCGGGAACCGGCGATGTCGTACGGGGCGAGACGCCAGTCGAACTGGACGCTCACCGACAGCCGCGCCAGGGCCTCGGCGGGACCACCGGCGAACCGGCCTCCCCAGAGGCTCGTCCGGTTGGCGGCGGCGCTGTTCTCGGTCAGGCTCTTGTCGTCCACCCCACCCATTGTGGTGTCCACGGTCAGGCCCCTCCCATCCGGGCGTCCCGTTGCCCGCTCGTCCGGCCGGGTCGACCCCGCACCACGCCGATCCACCCGGTCACGACGTGCCCCCTTCGACGTTGTCGTCCCGACGCGCCCACGCGGCGAGCCGCTCCCCCAGCGCGGCACCGCCGTCGGTCTCGCGGGCCACGACCAGGATCGTGTCGTCGCCGGCGATGGTGCCGACGATCTCGGACAGGCCCGCCCGGTCCAACGCGCTGGCCAGATACTGGGCCGCCCCAGGCGGGGTGCGCAGCACCGCGATGTTGCCGCTGGAGTCGACCCCGTTGAGCAGCTCGCGCAGCAGCCGCACGAGCCGGGCCGGCGCACCCTCCGCGTCACGCAGCGGCCGGTGCCCGTCCTCCGGGATCAGATAGACGCCCCGCCCGTCGCCGCCGCGCGCGGTGACCGCCCCCAGCTCCTTGAGGTCGCGGGACAGCGTGGCCTGGGTGACCTGGATGCCGTCCCCGGCGAGCAGGTCGGCCAGCTCGGTCTGCGAGTGGATGGGCGTGTCGCGGATCAGTTCGACGATGCGGGCGTGCCGCGCGGCGCGGGTCAGCGGGCTGGTCATGGGGTGGATGCCTCCAGGAGAAACGTCAGCAGCGCCTTCTGGGCGTGCAGGCGATTCTCCGCCTGGTCGAACACCGCGCTGCGCGGCCCGTCGAGCACCTCGTCGGTGATCTCCTCGCCGCGGTGGGCGGGCAGGCAGTGCAGCACGATCACGTCGTCGGCGGCGTGCCCGAGCAGCGCGTCGTCGACCTGGTACGGCCGCAGCGGCGTCACCCGGTCCAGCCCGTCGTCCTCCTGCCCCATCGACGTCCACGTGTCGGTGGCGACCACGTGCGCGCCGCGTACCGCCGCGACCGGGTCGGTGAACACCTCGACCGAACCGCCGGTGCCGGTGGCGATCTTCTCCGCCCGGGCCACGATCTCCGGGTCCGGCTGGAACCCCGCCGGGCCGGCGACCCGCACGTGCATGCCGGCGGTCGCGCCGGCCAGCAGGTACGAGTGGGCCATGTTGTTCGCCGCGTCGCCCAGGTAGGTGAGGATCCGCCCGGCGGTGGTGCCGAAGCGTTCCCGCACGGTGAGCAGATCGGCCAGCAACTGGCAGGGGTGGTAGGTGTCGGTGAGCGCGTTGACCACCGGCACGTCGGCGTGCGCGGCGACCTCGGCGATCCGGTCGTCACCGTGGGTGCGCAGCACGATCGCGGCGACGTAGCGGGACAGCACCCGACCGGCGTCGGCAAGCGTCTCGCCCCGGCCGAAGTGGGTGACCTGGGTGTCCACCACGAGCGGGTGCCCACCCAGCTCGGCGATGCCGACGTCGAACGAGATCCGGGTCCGCAGGCTCTGCTTGTCGAACAGCACCGCCACCGACTTCGGCCCGATCAGTGGCTGGTGGGCGTACCGGTCGGTCTTCATCCGGGCGGCGAGGTCGAGCACGGCGGCCTGCTCGGCCGGGGTGAGGTCGTCGTCGCGCAGGAAGTGGCGGATCATGCGGGTGCCTCCGTCGGGGTGGTGGCCGCGTCCAGCGCGGCGGGCAGTGCGGCGAGGAAGGCGTCGGCCTGCGCCGCGGTGAGGATCAGCGGCGGGGTGAGCCGGACCACGTCGGGCTGTACCGGGTTGACCAGGAAACCCGCCGCGCGCAGCGCGTCGGTGACCGCGCCGGACACCGGCGCCGAGAGCACGACGCCGAGCAGCAGGCCGGCCCCGCGCACGTCGCGCACCAGCGGGTGGCCGAACGCCTCGACGCCGCGCCGCAGCCGCTCGCCGACGCGCTTGACGTGGTCGAGCAGGCCCTCGTGGGCGATCGTGGAGATCACCGCGAGCGCGGCGGCGCAGCTGACCGGGTTGCCGCCGAACGTGGTGCCGTGCGAGCCGGGGGTGAGCAGGTCGGCAGCCGGGCCGAAGGCCAGGCAGGCACCCAGCGGCAGGCCGCCGCCGAGACCCTTGGCGAGGGTGATCACGTCCGGTTCCACGCCATCCGCCTGGTGGGCGAACCAGTGCCCGGTACGTCCGACACCGGTCTGCACCTCGTCGAGGACCAGCAGCGCGCCGTGCGCGGCGGTGATCCGGCGGGCCGCCGCGAGGTAACCGGGCGGCGGCACGATCACGCCGTTCTCGCCCTGGATCGGCTCGACGATGAGCATGGCGGTCTCGTCGGTGACCGCGTCGGCCAGGGCGTCGACGTCGCCGAACGGCACGTGGGTGACGTCGCCGGGCAGCGGGCGGAACGGATCGGCCTTGGCCGGCTGGCCGGTCAGCGCCAACGCGCCCATGGTCCGCCCGTGGAAACCGCCCCGGGTGGCCACCACGTGCCGTCGGCCGGTGAGCCGGGAGAGCTTGAACGCGGCCTCGTTGGCCTCCGCGCCGGAGTTGGCGAAGAAGAGCCGACCGGGCCGGCCGGCCAGGGCCAGCAGCAGCTCGGCCAGGGCCACCGGAGGTTCGGCGACGAACAGGTTCGACACGTGCCCGAGCGTGGCGACCTGTTTGCTGACGGCGGCCACCACGGCTGGGTGGGCGTGGCCGAGGGCGTTGACGGCGATGCCGCCGATCAGGTCCACGTACTCCCGGCCGGCCTCGTCGACCACGACGGCGCCGGAGCCGGACACCAGCGCCAGCGGCGGGGTGCCGTAGTTGTCCATCATGGCCGCGCCCCAGCGCCGCACCAGCGTGCTCATGAGTCGACCGTGCCCTTCCCGTTCGCGACCGCGGGGCGCGCGGGAGCGCTCCTCGTGTTCACGACCATCGTTCCGAATCCCTCCGACGTGAACACTTCCAGCAGCGTGGAGTGGGCGACCCGGCCGTCGACGACGTGCGCGGCGGGCACTCCCCCGCGCACCGCGCGCAGGCACGCCTCCATCTTCGGGACCATGCCCGACTCCAGCGACGGCAGCAGCTCCGCCAGCTCGTCGGCGGTGATCTCGCTGATCAGGCTGGCCGTGTCCGGCCAGTCGGCGTACAGGCCGGGCACGTCGGTGAGGACGACGAGCTTGCGCGCCCCCAACGCGACGGCGAGCGCGGCGGCGGCGGTGTCGGCGTTGAGGTTGTGCAGCACCCCGTCGACGTCCGGCGCGACGGTGGAGATGACCGGGATGCGGCCGGCCGCGATCAGGTCGGTGACCGCCGAGGCGTTCACCGACTCCACGTCGCCCACCTGCCCCACGTCCACCGCGGTCCCGTCCACGTAGGCGGGGCGGCGGACCGCGGTGAACAGGCCGGCGTCCTCGCCGGAGAGCCCGACCGCGTACGGGCCGTGCGCGTTGACCAATCCGACCAGTTCCCGGCCGACCTGCCCGACCAGGACCATCCGGACCACGTCCATCGCCTCCGGCGTGGTCACCCGTAGGCCGCCCCGGAACTCGCTGGCGATGCCCAACCGGCCGAGCATGGCGGAGATCTGCGGCCCGCCGCCGTGCACGACGACCGGCTTCAGGCCGGCGTACCGCAGGAAGACCATGTCCGCGGCGAACGCCCGCTGGAGTTCGGGGTCGACCATGGCGTTGCCGCCGTACTTGACCACGACGGTGGCGCCGGAGAGACGGGCCAGCCAGGGCAGCGCCTCGACGAGCGTGGCGGCCTTGGCCTGGGCCCGGGCGAGGTCGGCGTTGAGCGGCGCGCTCACGTGGAGTACGCCGAGTTCTCGTGGACGTAGGCGTGCGACAGGTCGTTGGTCCAGATCGTGGCGGCGGCGCCACCGGCGTGCAGGTCGATCCGGATGGTGACGTCGCGGCCGGTGAGGTCCACCTTCGCGCGGTCCTCGGCGGCGGCGCCGCCCCGGCACACCCAGATGCCGTTGACCGCGACGTCCACGCCGTCCGGCTCGAACGCGGCGGCGGTGGTGCCGACCGCGGCGAGGATCCGACCCCAGTTCGGGTCGTTGCCGAACAGCGCGGTCTTCACCAGGTTGTTGCGGGCCACCGCCCGGCCCACCTGGACGGCGTCGTCCTCGCTCGCCGCGCCGACCACGTCGATGGTGATCTGCTTGGTGGCGCCCTCCGCGTCGGCCAGCAACTGCTGGGCCAGGTCGTGGCAGGCGGCGGTGACCGCGGCGGTCAGTTCGGCGGCGGTGGGCTCGATGCCGCTGGCCCCGCTGGCCAGCAGCAGCACGGTGTCGTTCGTGGACATGCACCCGTCGGAGTCGACCCGGTCGAACGTGACCCGGGTGGCGGCCCGCAACGCCGCGTCCAGGGCGTCCGGCCCGGCCACCGCGTCGGTGGTGAGCACGCAGAGCATGGTGGCCATGGCCGGGGCGAGCATCCCGGCGCCCTTGGCCATCCCGCCTACGGTCCAGCCGCTGCCGGCGACCACAGTGGTCTTGGGCCGGGTGTCCGTGGTCATGATCGCCTCGGCCGCCGCCGGGCCACCGTCGCGGGACAGGCGGCGCACCGCGTCGCGGACGCCGGGCAGCAGCTTGTCCATCGGCAGCCGCTCGCCGATCAGGCCGGTCGAGCAGACCGCGACCTCACCGGCGCCGACGATGAGCCGGGCGTTGCCGGCGGTGACCGCGGCGGCGGTGTGTTCGGCGGTGGCGTGGGTGTCCTGGAAGCCGGCCGCTCCGGTGCACGCGTTCGCGCCACCGGAGTTGAGCACCACGGCCCGGACCACGCCGCCCTGCACGACCTGCTGGGTCCAGAGCACCGGGGCGGCCTTGACCCGGTTGGCGGTGAACACGCCTGCTACGCCGGCGTCCGGGCCGTCGTTGACCACGAGCGCGACGTCGCCCGCGCCGGAACTCTTCAGGCCGGCGGCGACGCCTGCGGCACGGAAACCGCGGGGGGTGGTGACAGTCATGGGGCGACTCCGAAGACGGACAGTCCGGTGGTCTCGGGCAGACCCACCATCAGGTTGGCGTTCTGCACGGCCTGGCCGGCCGCGCCCTTGCCCAGGTTGTCGATCGCGCTGACCACGATCACCCGCCCGGTGTCGACGTCCACGGTCACCTGGAGGTGGGCGGAGTTCGAACCGGCGGTGGCCGCGGTGTGCGGCCACCGCCCCTCGGGCAGCAGGTGCACGAAGGGCGCGTCGGCGTACGCCTGCGCCAGCACCGCGCGGGGATCGACGGTGCCGGTCGGCACGGCGGTGACTGTCGCCAGGATGCCCCGGGGCATCGGCGCGAGCAGCGGGGTGAGGCTGAGGCCGGTGGCGCCGCTGGCCTGCTTGATCTCCGGCACGTGCTGGTGCGCGCCGACCTTGTAGGGCGACAGGTCGCCCATCACCTCGCTGCCCAGCAGGTGGGCCTTGGCGGCCCGGCCCGCGCCGGAGGTGCCGGAGGCGGCGACGACCACCACGTCGTCGGGGCGTACCGCGCCGGCCGCGATCAGCGGCGCGAGCGCCAGCGTGGTGGCCACGGCGTAGCACCCGGTGTTGGCGACCCGGTGGGCCGCGGCGATCTCGGCCCGCCGGCCGGGCAGTTCGGGCAGCCCGTAGGTCCACGCGCCGGCGTGCGCCCCGCCGTAGTAGCGGGCCCAGGCGTCGGCGTCATGCAGCCGGTGGTCCGCGCCCAGGTCGACCACGCGCACGGTGCCGGGCAGCGCCGCGGCGAGCGCGGCGGACTGGCCGTGCGGCAGGGCCAGGAAGACCAGGTCCGCGTCGGCCAGGGTGGCCGGGTCGGTCGCGGCGAACACCAGGTCCAGGCCGGCGAGCTGCGGGTGTACGGCGGCGACGGGCCGGCCGGCCTGGCTGTGCGCGGTGGCCGTGGTCAGCGCGAACTCGGGGTGGCCGGCGAGCAGGCGCAGCAGCTCGCCGCCGGCGTATCCGCTCGCCCCGGCCACCGCTACTCGAATGCCCATACTGCCCTCCGCATGAATATGCGGAAAGATTACCAGCGGGCGCGACGCGAATGCAAGTTCATACGGTGCAGTGCATGATACTTCGGTCCGTCACCGCGGCGCCAGGACGGTGAGCGCACCGGCCGCGAGCGCCGCGACCCCCGCCGGCAGCGCCAACCCCGCGTGCGGCGCGAAGGACGGGCTGTGGTTCGCCGGCAGGCCGGCGAGCTTCTCGGCGGCACTGCCACCAGGCGCCGCCCGCCACTGGCGCGGGCCGACGACACCGAGCATCCAGTAACCGCTGGGGATCCCACCGGCGGCCAGCAGCGGGAAGTCCTCGGCCGCCAGCGACGGCGGCCACCAGGCCACCCGCTCGGCGCCGAACGTTTCCTCGTGAGCGGTACGCAACCGCGCGCCCACCTCCGGATCGCTCCGGTAGGCCGGGGTCCGCGACACCACCCGCAGCACCGGCTCCGCCGGACTCCCCGCGGCCTCGCAGCAGCCCCGCACCGTCCGGATCACCCGGTCCCGTACATCGTCGAGCGCCCGCTCGGACAACGCCCGGATCGTCACGCCCAACGTCGCCTCCTGCGGGATCACCCCCGGGTGGTCGCCCGCCCGCAACGCACCCACCGTCAGGGTCACCTGCTCGGCCGGCCCCACCTGCCGGGCCACGATGCTCTGCAACTGCACGACGATGGTGGCGGCGAGCACCACCGGATCGACACACAGGTGCGGGGTGGCGGCGTGCCCACCACGCCCGGCCACGGTCACCTCCAGGGTGACGCAGCCGGCCGTCATCGGACCGGCCCCGTGCGCGACCATGCCCGCGGGCAGCGGCGCGGCGTGCTGCGCCAGCAGGAGGTCGGGCCGGCCGAACCGCTCGTGCAGCCCGTCCGCGATCAGCGCCGCCGCGCCGGTCAGCGTCTCCTCGGCCGGCTGCCCGAGCACCAGCAGCGTCCCCCGCCACCGGTCCCGGACCCGGCCCAGACGGGCCGCGGCACCCACCGCGACGGCCAGGTGCAGATCGTGCCCGCAGGCGTGCATCACCGGCACCCGGCGCCCCTGGCCGTCGACGGCCTCGGCCGTGCTCGCGTACGGCAGCCCGGTCCGTTCCGCCACCGGCAGCGCGTCGAGTTCCGCGCGGAGCATCACCACGGGCCCGACACCGTTGGCCAGGACGCCGACGACGCCGTGCCCGCCGACGCCCGTGGTGACCACGCAACCCACCTCGCGCAGCGCGGCCGCGAACCGGGCCGCGGTCCGTTCCTCCATCCCGGACAGCTCCGGGTGGGCGTGCAGGTCGCGGTAGAGCGAGCCGGCCCGGGCCAGGACATCCGCCTCGGGAGCCGGGCTCGGTACGCGGGAGGTGGCGAGCGGGCCGGGTGACACCATGCGGTGAGCCAACCGCAGTCCGCTGTCACACCGCTCACACCGGGTGACAGCGGTCTGGGGGTCCGGACGACGGCGATCGGTGAGCGTCGTGCGGTCTGCTTGTCCCAGGGCCGGAGGAACCGGCCGGACACGACCGTTTGGAGTCAACATGGCGCCCGAGACCGACCTCAACGCCCTCGCCGAGGAGATCCTCGAACTGGAGTCCGAGACCTTCGCGATCTCCGACTACGCCGACGCCTCCGAGGCCATCCTGGCCTCCTGCTCCTCGTCGGGCACCACCTCGACCTGCAGCAGCACCACCTCGACCACCAGCTGCACGGCCTGACCGGACCGGTCACCACGGCGGGCCCCCCCGCCACCGGGGCGGCCCCCCGCGCGCGGGTCCCACCCTCCGCGCCACGGCGGGCGGAGGGGCACCGGGGGGGCCCGCCACGCACG
>NZ_JBNCKZ010000003.1:30185-345652 GCF_049841795.1 Micromonospora sp. DT31
GCCCAGCCCCCCCCGGTGCCCGCGGGGGGCCCCCCCCCCCCGGGGGGCCCCCCGCCGCGCGCGTGTCCGACCGTCGGCGCGACGGCCGGCTCAGGGGAACGGGTGGGGAACGCGACGCAGGTCGTCGTCGGTGAGCACGGCACCGGCCAGCCCCGCCGCGTGCGGGGCGGTACGCAGGCGCGGCAGGTGCAACGCCCGCTGACGCAGCCAACCGAAGTCGATCGGCAGCAGACCGGGCACCACCACGCACACCGACCGCAGCCCCACCGCCTCCTGCTCCGGGCTCGTCTGGTCGACCAGGATCGCCCGGTGACCCCGCCGGCGCAGGACGTCCAGGACCCGGCCCAGGTCGTCGAGAAGGTCCCGGGCGCCGACCCCGCGGTGGTCGGCGAAGACCTGCGCGACGTCCCGCGCCACCGCGTCGTGCAGGTAGGTCGCGGCGTGCCGGGCCATCCGGGGCAGACCGAACAGTGCCGAGTGGTCCGGCAGCCGACGGACCAGGCCGTAGTCGTCGGCCATCCGTTCCAGTTCTCCCCGCCGGCTGCGCACCGTCGCCGGCTGGTGCGGGATGTAGGTGAGCGCCTCGGCGACCGCGCCGGCCACCGCCTGCTCCGGGTCGACGTGCGCGGCGGCCGCGAAGGAGAGCAGCCCGGGCCCGCCGTCGTGGCGGACCGCCAGGCTGGTCACCACCGGCACGTCGAGGTCGACCCGGTTGTCGAAGGCGTGCAGCGCGTAGCCCTGCAACTCGGCCCGGTCGGCCATCGCCCGCACCGCCGGCGAACAGCTCGCCAGGTCGATCCTCGGCAGCGTCAGGTTGCCGTACCAGCCGAGCAGGAAGGCGTCCCGCTCGATCAGCTCCAGCAACCCGAACAGCGCGGCCTCGGCCAGGCAGCTGCCGGTGGCGCAGCCGCTGGAGGACGAGAGCACGAACGTGTCGTCGGCCGCCGGGGAACTGTAGAAACAGAGCCGCCGGGGCACCAGCACCGGTCGGCCGCTGTGCAGGTCCCGACCCCACACCCAGGGGATCGGCCGGTCGGCCTGGAAGCGGCGCAGGATCGGGTCGCGCTCGTACACCTCGTCCGGATAGCTGCCGCACTCGTCCGGGTGCAGCGCGTGCTCCGCGACGTCCGCGTACGCGGCGACGACCGGGGTGAGGTTGCGCCGCCGGTGGGTGCCCGCGTGCCGCTCCAGACCCTCCAGGTACGCCAGCTCGTGGCTGGCGTCGTAACCGGTGGACTGGCCGCTCCAGGAGACGTCGAGCAGCCCGCCGTAGCCCCGGATGAAGACGCTGCCGGTGACCGGGGCGGTGGTCGGCGAGGTGATGGTGAGCCGGGTACCCGCCCCGAGCGCCCCGCAGACCGGGTTGACCAGTGCGGCCCGGGGCAGCGGGTAGTCCCCCGGGGAGCGCAGCCGGTAGGCGTCCACGGCCGGCTTCGGCGCCGCCCGGTCGAGCCGCGGCACCTCGGCCGGCGAGTCGGGGCGCGCCGTCGCGCACGCCGGGCAGCGCGGCTCCGCCAGCACCGGGTGGGTACGTACCCGCAGCGTGTCCAGCTCCAGGCGGCTGACCCGGGCGAGCCGCCGGCTGGGGTCGTCCCAGGTCGGCGGCGCGGGCCGGGCCGGCGTCGCGTACACCGCCCGGTACAGCTCCCACACCGCGTCGAGCTGGTAGGCGGTCAGCCTGGGCCACGGCCCGACCGCGGTCGTCCGGTCACCGGTCTCCAGCGCGTCGCGTTCGCTGCGACCACGCAGCCGCTGCCACCTGATGGCCAGACAGTGCCCGCAGGCGGCCCCCGGCAGGGCGCCGGCGACCGGACCGACAAGCACCGCGTCCGCGCTCAGGTGCACGGAGGCGTGCCGGCGGTGCGGCGCCGCCCCGGCCAGCGCGTCCACGGCACCCAGGGTGGCCACCCGGGGCGGCGGGCCCACCGGCCGCGCCGCCCACCGCCGGCGCAGGTGCTCGTCGAGCCGGGCCGCGGCGGCGGACAGCGGGACCGGGGGCGCCGCCGCCGCGGGCCCGGTCACGAGCTGTGGCTCCACCGGAAGGTACGCACGCCGACGACCGCGAACACGACCGCGAAGGCGACGAGCGCACCGCACGCCACCAGGTAGTCGGTCATGGTGCCGAACCCGGTGAAGGCGTACGCCATGCCGTCGTTGACGTAACGCAGCGGCAGCGCCCGGGAGATGCCCTGCAACCACCCGGGCATCAGCTCCAGGGGATAGAACGACCCGGACAGGAAGGCCATCGGCACCACGATGCAGTTGGCGATCGCGGCCACCGCCTCGGCGGTGTCCGCGCGCGAGCCGACGATCAGGCCCAACGCCAGGAACGTGGTCACCGCCAGCAGCATCATCGGCAGGAACAGCGGCCACTTCCCGTCCGGACGCATGCCGAGGAACGGCAGCATCGCGATGCCGACGAAGAGCAGGCTCTGTGCGACGCCGATGGCGAGCGCGACCGCGTAGCGGGAGCCGACCACTGACCAGATGCTCGTCGGCGAGAGCCGGATGATGCGCAGCAGGTCGTCGTTGCGCCACTGCATCAGCGTGAACGCCACCCCGAACAGCGCGGCGCTGGCCAGGCCCCACGACAGCACACCCGGCGCGATGAAGTCGATGTATCCGTGGCCGGTCTCGGCGACCTCCTGGTTGCCGAAGATCAATCCGAAGATGACCAGGAAGACCAGCGGGAACGCGAACGTGAAGAACAGCGTCGTGGCGTCCCGGACGCTCGCCTTGTAGCTGGCCCGGGCCAGTGCGGTGTATGCGCTCATGCCTGCGGCGCTCCCATCAGTTGCAGGTAGACGTCTTCCAGGGTGGCCGGGCGGGTCTCCACCTCGTCGAGACCGCCCTCGGCGCCGAGTGCGGCCAGCACCCGGGCCGCGTGGTTGGTACGCAGGACGACCGCGCCGTCCTCGACGTCGATCCCGTCGACGCCGTCGATCCGGCCGGCCTGCTCCGCGCTGAGCCGGCCGGCGGGCACGACGAGACGGGTGCCGACGCCGGACCGCGCGATCAGCTCCCGAGGGCTGTCCAGGGCCAGGATGCGCCCGGCGGCGAGGATCGCGACCCGGTCGCACAGCCCCTGCGCCTCGTCCAGGTGGTGGGTGGTGTAGACGATGGTCTTGCCGGCCGCCTTCAGCTCCCGCAGCAGTTGCCCGAGGTCACGACGGGCCTGCGGGTCCAGAGCGGCGGTCGGCTCGTCCAGGAAGATCACCTGGGGGTCGTGCACGATCGCCGAGGCGATGGCGAGGCGCTGGCGCTGCCCACCGGAGACGTTGGTGACCCGGATGTCGGCCGAACCGGCCAACCCGACCAGCTTCAACGTCCGGTCCGCGGCGGAGGCGGGCAGGCCGTAGAGCGCGGCGACGGTCACCAGGTGCTCCCGGGCGGTCAACCGGGTGAAGAACGCCGACCGTTGGGTCTGCACCCCGATCATCGGCAGCAGATCGAGGTTGCGCGGCGTCGGCGACATGCCGAGCACCCGCACGGCGCCGCGGTCCGGGGTCCGCAGGCCCTCGATCATCTCGATCAGAGTCGTCTTGCCCGCGCCATTGGGGCCGAGCATGCCGAAGAACTCGCCCCGGCCGATCGAGACGGAGACGTCGTCCACCGCTCTCACCTCGCCGTACGACTTGCTCACGGAGTCCAGCACGATTGCTGGATCGTCGGTGGCTGACATGGTCACGCCTTTCGCTGGTGGGCTTCGAGGTTCTGCGGGTGCGGCCCGGAGGACCGACCCGCGGGGCGGGCACGCCGGGGCCGTGCCAGCCAACCGGCGAGCGTCAGACCGACGACCGCGGCGGGCAGGACATGACCGAGCACGCCCAGTGTGGACTCCAGTAGCGCGCCGACGATGTAGACCACACAGGCGGCCACCGCCACGACGGCGAACAGCCACCACAGGCCGTACAGACCGAGGCGTACGGCGGCCCGCCGCGGGTAGCGGACCCGGCCGCGGCGGGGCAACCGGCCGAGGACGGCCCAGAGGTAGCGGCGGCTCTCCGGCGCGAGGTCCAGCGTGTCCAGGACATGACTGACCATCTTGTAGCCGTCCAACGGCGGGAGCGGCACGAAGTTGACCACGGTCTGCGCGGCGGCGACCAGCACGTAGGCGCTGAACAGGTGGTCGGCGAAGGCACCCGGCAGGACGGCGAGCACCGCGCCGACGACGAGCATCACCACCCCGTTGGCCGCTCCCCCGGCGGCGGCGATCACCACCTGGTCCCGCCGCCTCGCCAGGAAGGCGTAGTCCTCGATCCGGCAGGTGAGCGTGACCAGGTTGATCCGCGTGACGGTGGCGCCCAGCCGGACGGCCGTCAACGCGTGGGCGAACTCGTGCATGGCCGCACCCGCCCAGGCGAGCAGCCCGAGCAGCAGCAGGCTGAGCGGATCCGTGAACGCCGGGCGGGCCGCCTGCCACAGCGGGCCGGCGTACCAGGCGACGGCCGCCACCAGCGCCGCCATCAGCAGGCCCCACCCGGCGACCGACGCCGGGCCCAGCAGCCGTCGCAGCCGCAGCGCCCACCTGTCGACCCGGCCGTGACGCACCGCCGGGACCACCTCCGGCTCGCCCGGCCCGCCGACCAGCAGACCCCGCTCGTGCAGCAGCCACAGCAGCCGCACCCAGTGGTCGTCGCCGAGCCGGCGGCCGTACGCGGCCGCGTACTCCTCGCCGACCTCCGCCAGGGAACGGACCCCGTCGAGCCGGCCCACCAGGAAGCGCTCCTTGGCCGACAGCTCGAACGCCCGGCCGCTGCGGCGGTCCTTGACCAGGTGGACGGTGGCCGGGCCACGGCTCAGGGGGCGGGAGAACAGCAGATCGTCGCGGAGGCGGGGACGCTTGCCGAGCAGCGTCGGGCCGGTCACGCCGCCACCGCCGGCTCGCGCAGTACGCGGGCGAGCAGGTAGGACAGGTAGGCCTCGTCGCGGATGGTGGCGTGCAGCCGGTTGTTCGTCATGTGCAGGTACGGCGAGAGCAGCGCGGCCAGCGCCTCAGCCGGGTCGGTGACGACCCGCTCCCCGCCACCGTCCCAGGACCGCAGGGTCAGCCGGCCGGACGCGGCCAGTCCGAGCACCCGCTCCCGAAGCTCCCCGGCGTGCTCGGCCCACCCGCGCAGGAAACCGGGCAGCCGCTGGAGGTCCCCGGCCGCCACCAGGGTGAGGATCCGTTCGACCCGCGGCCCCAGCTCCGGTGCCACCCCGTCGTACATCCGGCGGTACTCCTCGGCCCCGATCAGCTCGGTGCCGGCGAACGCCCGGTGCCAGAAGTGGTGGTAGCGGTCGAGGAAGTCGACAAGTTCCGCCCGGTCCGGCAGGAACGTCCCGGCCAGCACCGTCATCAACTGGGCGGCGGTGCCCAGCAGCACCGGACGCAGGTGCAGGTTCATCGACGCGAGGGACCGCAGCACGATGTCGCTGGAGTGCGCGAAGTGCCACTCGGCGACCTCGATGCCGTCCGGCCCGCCGTACTTGCCGTACTCCGGCTCGTAGGGCCGGTAGCTGATCGAGTTGTTGGGTTGCAGCAGCATCTGGCCGTTCCCGTCGACCAGCTCCGCCGGCCGACCGGCCGGGAACTCCAGGGCGAACAGGATGTCGTAGAGCTCGCGCAGATAGCCGGTGCCCATCGCGTACAGGGCGGGGCGGGTGGCCAGGAACCGGCGGATCGCCGCCTCGGCCAGCGCCCGCACCGCCGGCTCGTCCGACGGGGTACGGGGCCGCAGGCGCAGCCGCACGTGCGGCCCCTCCAGCCAGTAGTTGATGAAGAAGTGCCCGGCGAGCAGGTCCTTGTCGGTGAGCTCGCGGATCAGTGGCGCCACGCAATCCACGAGCAGCGGCTGCGGGTTGGCGGCGTAGAACACGTGCAGCGCCAGCCATTCCCCGCGGGGGTCGGTGGGCGCGGCGGCCGACACGGTCATCGGGTCCTCCCAGGGTCGGTGCGGAAGGTCTCCACGGCCAGCTCACAGACGTGGCCGCCGTGCTCACCGCGGGCCGTCAACTCGTCGGCGGCCGGCAGCATCTCGCGCAGCACCACCCGGTCGTCGGGGGCGTCGAGCGAGGCCCGCAGCGCCTGCAGCGACAGCGGACTGTCGAAGTCGACGTACTGCGGTTTCGGGTTGCCGCCGGCCCGGGCCGACCGGGCGGGGTGGACGGTGGCGAAGACCCGGGTCGGCAGGTCGTGCCCGGCGCGCCACCGCCGCCAGCGCAGGAAGGCCTCGGCGTCGGCGCTCGGGTCGTCGGTGCGCGGCAGGTCGGCGGCCCGCGCCGACCAACTACGGCGGCTGAGCACCACGTTGCCGGCACGCAGTCGCGGCCGGGTCGTCACGCCGTCGACCGCGGGGCCGGCGGGCACGCCCCGCCACGGGTCCAGCCGCACCATCGACGCGGGCGAGAGCAGCAGCAGGGTACGCGGGATCTGCGGCAGCGCCATCGGCACCAGGTAGCCGAGGTAGACCGGGATCACCTCGCGGTCGAGGCGGGTGGAACGCAGCACCACCCGGTCGGTGTCGGGGTCGTGCACCAGGTGCAGGTCGTCGAGGGTGAGCTGCCGATCCGCCTCGACGTCGCTGGTCTCGCCGGGGCAGACGATGACGTGGTCGGTGAGTCGGTCGTGCAGGTTGAGGTTCGTGGTGGCCGCCCCGCCGGTCAGCTCGGCGAAGACCGCACCCGGCGGGGCGACGGACCGGGCCTGCGCGCGCAGCCGCTCGGCCAGGCTCGGCGTGTCCCCGGCGAAACAGTGGGTGAACCGGCTGAACGGGAAGGACAGCCCGCCGAAGGACTGGTTGAGCACCAGCAGTGGCTCCGGGTCCCGCCACGCCACCTGCGCGAAGTGCCCCTGCGGGCGGAACCCGCCGGCGGCGGCGCCGAGCAGGTCGCCCACCTCGTCGAGCACCGCGTCCGGAAGCGTGAGCTCGGTGCGCTCCGGGTCCGCCTCCACCAGGCGGCGCATCCGGTCGGCGAAGGCCTGCCGGGCCGCGTCCAGCGCGGTCATCTCGGGTCGGCCCAGCCAGTTCTCCTCCGGCGTGTAGCTGCCGTCCTCGGCGAACGACCGGCGGCCGGCCACGTAGGAGGCGTACTGGTCGTAGAGGTCGTCGTGGAAGTCCTCCACCAGACGCAGCAGGTCGTCGCACCGGCCGCCGACGCCGAACCGGGCCAGGAAGAAGCCGTGGAACATGATTCGGTGCGGCAGGTTCTGGTCGAACGCGGGCAGCACCCGTTCCACCGCGTCCAGCCCACCGCCGACCAGCCGCCGCCAGGCGGGGGCGCTCACCGGCAACGGCCCCCCGTCGACCCGGCTGTCCTCGTAGAGCAACGTCTGCGGCAGCGGCGGGTCCGGTTCGCCGAGGTCCGCCATGGTCGCCCGCACCGCCGCCCGCAGGTCCTGCGTCACCTGCCGGCGCCGGACCAGGTCCCCGTCCCGGTAGGAGTCCACCAGAGCGGCGATCGCGGTGAGGTGGGCGGCGGTCCGCGCCGCCCACGGGCGGTCCAGGCCGGACAACGCGCCGGCCAGCGCCCGGACCGGGTCGGGGCGGTGCACGTCGACGTCCAGGCCGACCAGGCGCAGCATGCCCAGGGCCAGCAGGGTGGACAGGTACGCCTGCCCGTCGGCCCGGTCCGCGCCGGTCCGCTCGCACAACCGGTCCACCAGTTCGGCCCCGCGGATCGTGCCGCGTCGCTGCAGCAACGCGGTCAGCTCGTCGAGGACCCCGCTGCGGCGCAGGAAGAACAGCCCGTCCCGGACCGCGTCGAAGCTGACCGCGACGCTGTCGTCACCGGCGGTCACCCAGTGCCGCACGTAGCGGATCCGCTCGGCGTCGCGCCGCCAGCCGGGGCTCAGTGCCACCGGCAGGTCGCCGCGCCGCACCGGATCGGCGCTGATCAGGTCGGCGATCCGGCTGACCAGTACGACGTTGAGTCGGACGTGCCGCTGCCACCGCTGCCCGACGGCCACCCCGAGACCCTCGGCGTCGTCGTCGAACCGGCCGAGCGCCACCCCGGTGAAGGTGCTGAACGGGCTGGTCTTGCAGGCGGTGCGGTAGAGGTAGGACAGCAGTGAGCGTTCGACGCGGCGGGTGCGCTTGTTCGCCGGGCGGGCCGGATCCGGCGGGGCGCCGGTGGCGAGCTGCTGGTCGAGGGTGGGCGAGGCGAGCTGGAGCCCGCCGCGCAGCCGCGGCTCGTCGGCCAGCTCCCACAGTCGCCGGCGGGACAGGGCGACGTCGGCGGCGAACACGGCGGCGCCCTCGTCCTCCAGCCGGGCCAGCCGCTCCCGGCCGGCCAACCACCGCCGCAGGTCCGGCGCGGACCCGGGGTGGATGCACTCGACCACGGCGAGGGCCGGCCCCGGGTCGGCGGGCAGCACGTTGTTGTGGACCTGCCGACGCAGGGCCAGCAGCCGCCGCCGGGCCTCCTCGTCCTCGTTGCCCCTGATCAGCTCGTGCAACTGGTCGCCGACCCGGGCGCCGTCGTCGGCGAGCCGGCCGCGCAGCGCGAGCACCTCCTCGGCCCAGTCGGTCGCGCGGGGACAGCGCAGCCCGTCGACGGTGGACAGCGGCAGGCCGGCGATCCGGGCGGTGAACCAGTCGCCGGTGCGCCAGTCGGGGGTCGCGGTGGACGGCCGTACGTCCGACGCCGGCACGGTCGCCGTCATGACAGCTCGTAGCGGTAGTCGCCGACACCCGGACGGTCGTGCCCGGCCAACATGATCAGCAACGGGAACTCGCCGGTGTCCGCGAGCGCCAGTTCCTCCACGTAGGAGACGCTGTCGAAGCCCAGCGCCACCCCGGCGCCGAGGCGCAGCGCGGCGGCCACGGTGTAGAAGGTCTGCGAGATCGCCCCGACGGTGGCGTTCACCAGGTTGTAGCCACGGTCGCCGGTGGCGTCGAGCACCGCGTGGGTGCGGACGGTGGGCACCAGGACGACCGCGGCCTGCTCCAGGTTGTAGTTGGCCAGGAAGTAGTTGCGTTGCAGGAACCTGCCGGGCGGCCCGGCGGAGGCCGGGATCAGCCCGTGGGTGTCCGGGTCGTACTCGTAGCCGCCGGCGGGCACGCCGTCGACGTGGTTGACGAACGCGTAGAGCTTGGCCAGCGGCCGGTCCGCGGGGCCGTCGATCTCACTGGGCACCGTGGTGGCGGCGGTCGCGGTCAGCAGCGCGGCGAGTTGCCCGGCGGAGATCGGCCGGCTGGCCAGGAACCGGCCGAAGCTGCTGCGCCGACCGGCCAGGGCCGCGCCGACCGGCATGTCCATGGGCGCGGCCGCCGGCAGCGCGACGTGCCCGGCGCGGGTGGGTGCCGGATGCGCGCCGGCGTCGGCGAGCGCGCCGACCGGTGGTCGCCGCACCGCCGCGGCGGTGCTGCGGTTGATCCGCCGCAGCAGGTCGAAGTCGAGCCGGGTGCCGGAGCGTTCCCGGTCGGCGTGCCGGACCCGGACCGGCCCCGTCGGCACCCTGTCGACCCGGTCGGCACGGTCCTGGTCCGCCCAGGTGAGCGGCACGACGGCGAAGAGCGCCTCGGCGTCGGGATCCAGACCGAGCAGGTCGGCGACGGCGGCCTGGTCGAACCAGAGGACCGGCCGGATCCGCCGGCCCTGGCCACCGGCCCACAACCGCCAGGTCTGCAACAGGGTGCCCACGTCCATCGACACCGCGTGGTAGGAGAAGTTGTTGTACTTGAACGCGTTCTGCCAGAACTTGACGCCGATCACCAGGAACTGGGAGGCCGGCTCCGGTCGACCGACCGCCGCGTCGAGCCGATCGGTGACGTCCCCGGCCAGCAGCCGCTGCATGGCCTGCCGGGCATGGGCGTAGTAGTAGACGCCGGGGACGACCCCCGCCCCCGGCCCGGCGACCCAGTAGACACTGCACGGGTAGAGACCGCCGCCCGAGGCGGTGCCCCGGTGCCAGTTGGCGTGCGCGTACGAGGGAAGCGCGGCCAGGTCGGTGTTGGCCTGTACGCCCAGCCGCCGGCCGAGCAGCCCGTAGGAGTCGCGCAGCATGCCGGCGAGCAGGCGCGTGGTGAACGGCTCGTCGGCGTCGGCGTCCGGGCGCAGCGCGGTGTCGAGCGGGGCATCCGCCGACGGTGGTTCCGGCAGCGCGAAGGCCGGCGCGGCCGGGTAGTACTTGCCCCGGCGGGGCGCGTCCGCCCAGTTGGGGGTGAAGTCGACCGGGGGCATCGGCTCCCGGCCGCGGCGCAGGATCGCCGTGGCGTACGCGTGGGCGTAGCCGGCGGGTTCGGACGTCATGGCGCACCTCACGGGAACGGGTGGGGAACGGAGTGGATCTCGTCGTCGCGCAGGTCACGGTCGAGGAGCCCGGCGGTACGGAAGGCGGTACGCAGCCGGGGCGCGTGGGGCGCGCGCTGGCGCATCCAGCCGAAGTCGATGGGCAGCAGGCCGGGCACCAGCACGCTCGCCGTGGCCAGTCCCACCTCGTGCTGCTCGGGGGTGGTCTGGTCGACGGCGATAACGTCGAACCCGTGCCCGGTGACCGCCTTGAGGCAGTACTCCAGGTCGTCCCGCAGGTCGGCGCAGACCGGCGGGGCGGGACGACCCGGCCCGTACAGGTCGGCCATCGCGGCCGGCGGACGGCCGCTGTCCAGCAGGAACGCGGCGTGCTGCCGCATCTCCGGCAGCCCGTACAGCAGCGGGTGGTCGTGCAGGCCACGCACCTGGGAGAAGTCGGTGACCATGGTCCGCAGCCGTGGTTCGTCGGCGCCGGCGCGCAGCCGCACCATCACCGAGTCGGTGGCGATCTCGCACAACGCCGCGGTGACGGCGGCCTGCGGGTCGAGGCTCGCGCCGCCGCCGAACGCGAGGGCTCCGAGGCCGCCGTCCTCGCGCACGGCGACCGCGGTCACCACCGGGATGTCGAAGGTCATCCGGGCGTCGAAGAACCGGGCCCGGTAGCCGTACATGGCCAGCCGGTCGATCATCAGCCGGGTCTGCCGCCGGTCGATGGTGGCCGGGTCGATCTCCGGCAGGGCCCGTGCGCCGTACCAGGCCAGCAGGAACGCGTCGCGTTCGATCGCCTCCATCAGGCCGTGGTAGACCGCCTCCACGAGCGAGCCGCCCGACGCGCACCCGTTCGAGGTCTCCTGGACGAAGCGTTCCTCGACGCCGGCGGCGTGGTAGTAGACCAGGACCTCGGGAACCAGCACCGCCCGCCGGTCGCGCAGCGACCAGCCCCAGACCCAGGTGATCGGCCGGTCCGGTGCGAACCGGTGCACGTACGGGTTGGCCCGGTAGAAGTCGTCGGCGTAGACGCCGCACTCGCGCGGGTCGAGGGCGTCGTCGCCCAGCTCCCGCAGGCTCGCGGTGACCACCGTGCGCTTGCGCCGCGGACGCAGCCCGGCGGCGCGTTCCAGTCCCTCCAGCACCGCGATGCGGGCGCTGCGCCGGTAGCCGTCGGCGTGTCCACCGTAGAGCGTCTCGCGCAGGTAGGGACCGCTGCGCAGGGTGAACGAGCCGATCGCCGGCGCGGTGGACAGCGAGGTCAGGTCCTGCCACAGGGTCGAGCCGAGCGCCCCGCACACCGGGTTGGCGAAGGCCTCCACGTCCAGCGGGTAGTCGTCGAGGTTCCGTCCCCGGAAACCGGCCGGGTCGCTCTTGGCGGTGGGCGTCAGCTCGATCGGGGCGAGGTCGCGCGCGTCCGCGACGGTGCCGCCGCAGGCCGGGCACTGCGGGTCCGCCACCAACGGGACCCGGCGCACCCGCAGGGTCTGCAGGTCGACCTGGAGCACCGCGGCCGTGGCGCCCCGCGCCGGGGCACCGCCGTGGTGGGCCGCGATCAGCGCGGCCAGGAAGTCCGCGACGAGCGCGATCGCGTACGGCCACGGGCCGGCCGCCCGCGTGTCGCCGCCCAACTCGACCGCGTCCCGCAGGTCGCGGTGCCGCACCGCCTGCCAGCGCCGGGCCAGGCAGGTCGCGCAGGCACCCGACGGCGTCGCCGGGCCGAGCAGGACCACGTGCCCGTAAACCAGCACCCGGGGCCCGTGGGCCGGGCGGGCCGGCGCGGTCAGCTCGTCCCGTACGCCCAGGGCGACCACCTCGGCGGCGCAGCCGCGCTCGGCCAGCAGCCGGGCCAGCCCGGCGCAGACCAGCTCGTCGGTCGCGGCGACGTGACTCACCGGCCCTCCTGCCTGGTCAGCAGCACCTTGACCGCGACCAGGCCGCCGGCGGCCAGGTCCGCGCCGCCCACCGACGCCACCAGGACGTCGTCTCCCCGCCCGCGCAGCCGCTCCCGCAGCTGCGACCAGCTCAGAGCGGTGTCGGCGGCCGGCGTCGTGTCCGCCACCGCCAGCGTGCCCGCGTCGAACTCGTCCAGCAGCGCGTCACCGGTGTCCGGCGTGACCGCCGGCTCCTGCGCGCGCAGCGCCGCCTGGCCCAGCACGTCGCGCAGCGCCGCCACGGCGGCGACCGTGTGGACCGGGTCGCCCGCCACGGCGTACCGCCACCGGCCGTCGGTCGGGTCGAGGTGGCGGGCCAGCAGCACGCTCAGCCCTGCCTCCGGGGCGCCGGTGAGGTCGAGCAGTTCCACCGTGATCCCGAGGTTCGCCGCCGACTTGGTCAGGAAGACCAGTTCCGGATCGGCTCCGCGGGTGTCCAGGCGTACCTGCCGCGCGGCGGACCGGCCCTCGACGACCGCACGCACCGCGCGGTAGGCCAGCGCCGAGGCCAGCCCGGACCGCACCGCCTCGGCGAGGTCACCGCCGGCGCCCGTGCCGGCCCGGGTCGGCTCCGCGCCGCGGGCGCGGTTGGCCGCCCCGAACGGTTCCAGCACCGCGGCCGGCACCGCCACCGCCGCGCCGGTGAACAGCGAGCGGGCCGCCGCCCAGCCGCCCGCGCAGGGCTCACCCCAGCCGGAGCCGAGGCCGAGCCGGGTGGCGTCGAGCCGTGGCGCGTCGGCGGCCGGCGGCCGGAGCACGGCCGCCTGGCCGGTGACGGTCACCGCGGCGACGCGCAGCGCCCGCAGCCGGGCCGCGGCGACGTGGTGTACGTCGAACGCGTGCACGGTGCGGCGGCGACCCCCGGGATCGGTGAGCTCGACCGCGCCGATCTTGATCGGGGTCTGGTCCCAGCGTTCGTCGTCGTAGCGGCGGAACACACCCAGGTGCGGCTGGAGCAGTGGTTGGTGGGCGGCGAGCCGTGCCACGGCCGCCTCGGCCCGCGCCGACTCGTCAGCGGAGCCGACGGCCGGCTCGTCCAGCGCGAGGTCCGCCGCGGCCGGCTCCGGGGACTCCGCCGGGCAGAACGCGCACCGCGGGTGGGTGAGCAGCGGCTCGGTCAGCACGTCGAGCGAGGCCAGGTGCTGGACGATCACCGCGCCGTCGGTCTCCGCGGGTAGCGCGCCGGTGGTGAGCCGGAAGACCTCGTACGCCAGCAGGTTGCCGATCATCGCGGCCAGCGGGCCGTCCGGCCCGGCGGCGGCGGGCGCGGTCCCGGCGGGCAGGGCGGCGACCCGCCACACCGCGGCGGCCGCGGCGGTGTCGTCGTTGGCGGTCAGCCGGTTCATCGCGCAGCACCAGCACCCCCGGCGCCCGGCTCCCTGCACCGGACCGACGAGCATCCGCTCGCCGCAGACCCAGGCCGGCAGGAGCAGCCGGCCGTCCGGAATGCCTGCCGCGAGCAGCCGCAGCGCGTCGCGGGGTGCGCCGTCACCGGCCGCCACCACGACGAGGCCCGCGTCCAGGTCGGCCCAGTCGGCGTCGCCGTCGGGCAACTCGTCGACCGTGGCCGGGCATCCCGCCTCGGTCAGCGCGGCCAACTCGTCGGCGAGGCCCGGCGCGACCGCGGCCGTCACGGTCACCCCGGCGGCGCCGTTGCGGAGCAGCGCGGTGGCGCAGGCCCGGGCGACGGGGCCGTCGCCGAGCACCGCCACCCGGGTGTCGCGGAAGGCGGCGAAGCGGTGCGCCGGCCGGTCGGCGTAGTGGTCGACGTAGGCGATCTGGGCGGCGAACGCGGCGGTCACGGCGGGGTCGAGGACCGTCTCCGGGTCCTCCTCGACCGGCACGTCCCGAGCGAAGTCACGCGCGTAGAGCGCGTCGACCAGTTCGCCGATCATGTCGCGCTGGGCGGCCGGCAGCGGTCGGCAGATGTCGGCGATCCGGTTGCGCCCGTTGAGGTGCGGCACGAGCAGTGCCGCCAATCGGTAGGCGGTGCCGGAGGACAGCCGGAAACCGCTGCTGGCGTTGTGGAACAGCACTCCGTCCTCGGTGCGTGTGAACAGCACGTCGTGTCGCATCCGCGGCCGGGTCTGAGCCACCGTCTCGTAGGCAGTGCTCATCCGAGGGTTCCCTTCTTCATTCCATCGGGGTTCGGTCGTCGGCCGGCCACGCCGTGCGCGTGCCGCCGCAGTAGGCCACGGATCCGATACTGGTCCGCGGCCTCTTCCATCAGGCTCTGGTCGACGAGGTCGTCGAGCAGCTCGCGGGCGCGGGCCCGGTCGACGCCGAGCAGCCCGGCCGCGTCGGGGACGGTGATCGTCCCCGGCGCCGCGGCGGAGAGCCGGAGGAAGGCGTCGGCGAGCACGTCGCCGACCCGGACCAGCGCCTCGTCGAGCCGGCCGGCCAGGGACATCTCCGGGTCGCCGGGCAGGCTCAGTCGTCCGACGGGGTCGACGCCCAGCCACGCGACGGCCTCGTCGAGGGTCATCCGGGCGCGCAGCAGGACACGGGTGGCGGCGATCCGCAGCGCCAGCGGCAGGTGCTCGCAGAGCGCGGCGAGTTCGGCCGCGGCCGGTGACTCGGCCCGCACCCGGTCCGCCCCCAGGGCCACGCCGAGCAGGTCCAGGGCCTCCTGGCGGTTCAGCGGTTCGACCCGGTGCAGCCAACCGCCGAGCCGGGCGACCAGGGCGGACAGGCTCGGCCGGCTGGTCACCAGCAGCACGTCGTCCGGCCCCAGCAGCGTCGGCAACCCCCGGGCCAGCGACGCGTCGGCGACGTCGTCGGCCAGCAGCAGGCGGCGGCCGTCGGCGGAGGTGGCCTGGGTCGCGGGGTCGGCGGCGTCCGGCTCCACCGGCCACACGCCGCCGGGGAAGTCCTCGGCGACGAGGCCGGCGACGTGCTGGGCCAGGGCGGTCTTGCCGACGCCCGGCAGTCCGCTGAGCACCACAATGCGGGTTCCTCCGCGCAGCCGGTCGGCGACGGCGCGGCACAGCGCCGCCCGGCCGACGAAGCCGGCGTCGGTGGTGGGCGGGCGGACGGATGCCGGCGGCGCGGGTCGGGGCGCCGCGACCGCCGGCGTCGGCGTCTCGCCGCGCAGGATGGTCAGCTCCAACTGGCGCAGTCCCGCCCCCGGGCCGACGCCCAGTTCGTTGTCGAGGTGCTCCTTGACCCGGCGCAGCTCGGTGAGCGCGTCGGCCTGCCGGCCGGTGCGGTACAGCACCTCGACGAGTCTCGCGGCGAAGCGCTCGTTGGCCGGATAGACGCGGGTCGCGGTCCACAGGTCCACCAGCACCGACCGGTCACGACCCAATCCGATCTTGAGGTCGCAGAGCCGTTCGATGACCCGGACGCGTTCCTCGCTCACCCGGGGCACCACGTCGCGGTGCAGCGCCTCCGACGGCACGTTGGCCAGCATCGGCTCGCTCCACAGGGCGAGCGCCTCCTCCAGCGTCGCCAGCTCCGTCTCCGGGTCCGCCTCGGCGTGGGTCCGACCGGCCAGCTCACGGAATCGCATCAGGTCGACGGTCTGCGGACCGGCGGTGATCTGGTAGCCGCCGGGCACGGTCCGGACCACGTTCGAGGTCAGCCCGTGCCGCTGGAACAGCTGACGCAGCCGCAGCGCGCAGGTCTGCAAAGCGGCCCGGGCCGAGACGGGCGGGTCGTCGCCCCAGATCGCCTGCTGCAGCGTGGCGACGGACACCACCTCGTCCGGGTGCAACAGCAGCGCCGCCAGCAGGCAGGTCACCTTCGACGGCGGCAGCACCAGCGCGTCGGCGTCCGTGGTCAGGGTCAGCGGGCCGAGGACGCGGAACGCGACGGCCGGCGTGGACGCCGCCGGCTCCGGGTCGCGCCGGGCGGGCAGGCTCGCCACATGTGACTCCACGGTGCTCCCCTCGGTGTTCGTCCGACGAGCACCCGTCAGGTGACCGTCCAGCCGCGCAGCGCCGGTACGCTGCGGATCGCGCGTTCGCAGACGCGCTGCACGATGTAGTCGGAGATCGCCTGTTCGGAGGCGACGGTGAAGACCGCGACGGCCAGCCGCCCGGCGATCGAGCGGGCATGGATGTGGCGGATGCCGTCAGCCGCGGTGGCGTTGAGCCACAGCAGGTCCGTCAGTTCGCCCGCGGACAGGCCACGGTCATCGTCCGGCGGCCGCAGCGCGAGCCGGGTGAGCAGCACGGCAAGCCTCCGCTGAGCCGGGCCGTCCGGGTTCGCGCCTCGGCGTCGCCCATCGTCGGCGTGTCCGCATCGCCGCCCCTTCCGCATCGCCCGCCGGTCGCGGGTGTTGCCACGAGGGTGGTCCCTGACACCGGGTCCCGTCACGTCCCCGAACACCGGCGGAACCGGCCGTGGCCGGTTCCGCCGCGCACTCCGGCGCATTAACCAGGCATTCTCAGTTTGGCCTCGTAGAGGCACCTGTCCAATTGGCTGTCATCACTGACGTTAATGCCAGGTATATCAACCTGTTATCCATCCTGCGGCCTCGCGGCCATTAGTGTGATCATCGAATACCGGGGGAGGCAAAGTGCTCGAGAGGGCAGGGCTGTCAGCCACCGACGAGGCCGTCTACTGGGCCATGGTGGACAACCCGACGTGGGACGTCGACGACCTCGTCACCGGCCTCGACATGCCGGAGACAGCGGTCCACGACGCCCTCACCGCGCTGGCCGACCACGCGATGATCCTGCCCTCGTCGAACCGTCCGGGCAGCCTCCGCGCGGTGAACCCGCAGCTCGGCCTGCTCGTCCTGCTCGACCAGGCGGAGCAGCGGACGGTCGCCGAGCAGGCCCGGATCCAGGCGACCCGCGCCTCGGTCCTGGCCCGCCGCCGGGAGGGCCACCACGAACGGGAGGAGATCGTCCGACTGAACGGGGTCGACGAGCTGCAGGACCGGCTCTCCGAGCACGCCCGCACCGCCGCCGAGAGCGTCCTGATGCTGACCGGCGGCCCGACAATTCCACCGCAGATCAGGGACAGCGGCGGAGCGCTGAGCCGGATGGCGCTGGCTCGCGGGGTGACCATCCGGCACATCTACCAGGAGACCGTTCTTCAGGACCCCGCCTCCTGCGCCTATGCCCAGGACATGGCCGAATACGGGGAGGAGAGCCGGGTCCTGCCGGGGGCCCCGGTGCGGATGACGCTTGTGGATCGCAGAATCGCTCTCCTGCCGATCGAATCGCACGTCGGGCGGGGGGCCGTGGAAATCCGCAGCGTCCGCCTGGTGTCCGCGCTCTGCCTGTTGTTCGACCTGTTGTGGGAGAAGAGCGTCCCGCTGTCCCGGTGGGCCGGCAACGTCGAAGGGCTGACCAGGCAGGCGAGCGCCATCCTGCGGCTGCTGCGCCACGGGCGCACCGACGAGGCGATCGGCCGCCAGCTCGGCCTGTCCGAACGCACCGTGCGCCGGACGGTCGCCGACCTCATGAAGCGCCTCGACGCCGAGAGCCGCTTTCAGGCCGGTGTGGAAGCGGCTCTACGCGGCTGGATCTGACCGCGATGATGGTGGGCGACCGGCGCCGCGAGCCGGCGACCGGTCGCCCACCACCTCGGGTCACCGGGCCGGTCAGGCCCCCCGCAGGGTCGCGCCGACGCATTCCGCGGCCCGGGCGACCGCCGCGTCCCGCGCGGCCACCGCCTCCTCACCCGCCAGGGTCCGGTCCGGCGCCCGGAACGTCAGCTTGTACGCCAGCGACTTGCGCCCCGCACCGAGCTGCTCCGAGGTGTACACGTCGAACAACCGCACGTCCTCCAGCAACGCGCCCGCGCCCTCGACCAGCGCGGCCCGCACCTCGGCCGCCGGGACCGAGGCGTCCACCACCAACGCCACGTCGATCAGGGCCGGCGGGAAGGTGGAGATGGTCGGGCCGACCGCCGCCGGAGCAGCGGGCAGCGCGTCCAGGTCGAGTTCCATGGCGCTGGTGCGCCGGGGCAGCTCCAGCGTCGCCACCACGGCCGGATGCAGCTCACCCGCGTGGCCGACGACCACGTCGTCCACCAGCAGCTCGGCGCAGCGCCCCGGGTGCCACGGCGCCCGCTGCCCGGCCCGCACGCGCACCCGGTCGGCGGGGATGCCGGCGGCGTCGAGCACCGCCCGGCCGGCCTCGACGGCATCCGCCCAGCCGGCCGCCCGACCCGCACCCCACCAGCCGGCCGGTTCGATGTCCCCGGTGAGCGCCACCGCCACGTGCCGCGGCTGCGCCGGCACCACCGCGTCGGCGGCGGCGAACTCCTCGTCGGTGGGCCGCCGGTCCACGCCCATCGCCGGCGGGGCACCGGCACCCGGACGCGGATGGAAGACCGCGCCGATCTCGTAGACCGCCACGTCCCGCTGGCCCCGCCCGACGTTGCGCTTGACGATGCCGAGCAGCGGGCCGAGCAGCGTGGTACGCAGCAGCGGCTCCTCCTCAGACAGCGGGTTGGCCAGCCGCACCGCGGGCCGGCGCGGGTCGTCGGCCGGCAGGCCGAGCTGATCGGCCGTCTCCGGCGCCACGAACGGCGGAGCCAGCACCTCGACGTAGCCGCGCTCGGCGAGCGAGCGGGCCACCGTCCGGCGGCGCCGCTGCTGCCAGGTCAGGCCCCGGCCGGCCGGCGCGGTGGGCAGCACCGACGGCACCCGGTCGTAGCCGTCGAGACGCACCACCTCCTCCACCAGGTCGGCCGGGTCGGTCAGGTCGGGCCGCCAGCTCGGCGGCGTCACACTCAGCGCCTCCACCGCACCGGCGGCCGTGCCGACCGCGCCCGGGTCCTCGCCGAGCCGGTCGACGCCCCGCGTCACCGCGCAACCGACCTGCTCCAGCAGCTCCACCACGCGCTGCGGCGGATAGGACACCCCGATGCGCCGCGACGGCAGGTCCACCGGCAGCGTCACCGGCGTACGCGGGCGCACGTGGTCGATGTCGAGCACCTCCGCGCCGGCCGTGCCGCCGGCCAGCTCGGTGAGCAGCCGGACCGCCCGCTCCAGCGCGACGAGCGGCAGCGCCGGGTCGACCCCCCGCTCCCACCGCTTGGCGGCCTCGCTGAACAACTTGTGCCGGCGGGCGGTGCGACCGACCGTCGCCGGGTCCCAGTGCGCCGCCTCGAAGAGCACGTTCGTGGTGGTCGCCAGCACCTCGCTGGTCTCGCCGCCCATCACCGCGGCCAGCGAGACCGGGCCGGTGTCGTCGCAGATGACCAGGTCCTCGACGGCCAGGGCACGGCTCACCCCGTCCAGCGTGGTCAGCTTCTCCCCCGGCTCGGCGCGCCGCACCACGAGCGTCCCGGCGATCCGGTCGGCGTCGAAGGCGTGCATCGGCTGGCCGAGTTCAAGCATCAGATAGTTGGTGATGTCGACCGGCAGCGAGATGCTGCGCACCCCGGCCGCGGTCAGCCTCCGCCGCATCCACTCCGGCGTCGGCACGCCCGGGTCGACGCCGCGCACCATCCGCGCCGCGAACCGGTCGCAGCCCACCGGGTCGCGGACCTCCACCGGGTACGCCGGCTCGGCGGTCGCACCGGGCGCGGGCACGTCGGCCGGGTCGCGGAACGGCACCCCGAGGGCGTGCGACAGCTCCCGGGCGATACCGCGGACGCTGAGCGCGTACCCGCGGTCCGGGGTGATCTCCATCTCGACCACGACGTCGTCCAGGCCGACGACCGGCCGGGCGTCGTCACCCGGCCGGGCCCCGACGTCGCCGGGCAGCACGATGATGCCCGAGTGGTCGTCGCCCAGACCCAACTCCTTCGCCGAACAGATCATGCCGTGGGAGTTGCGCCCGTACGTCTTGCGCGCACCGATGGCGAAGCCGCCGGGCAGCACCCCGCCGGGGAGGATCACCACGACCCGGTCGCCCACGGCGAAGTTACGCGCCCCGCAGACGATCTCCTGCGGCTCACCGGTGCCGTTCGCGGCGCCGACGTCCACCCGGCAGAAACGGATCGGCTTCTTGAAGCCGGTCAACTCCTCGATCTCCAGAACCTCACCGACGACGAGTGGACCGGTGACCGTCTCCCGCAGGTCCACGATCGACTCCACCTCGATGCCGAGGTCGACCAGCGCCTGCTCCAGGTCGCCGGTGGGCAGGTCGGCCGGCAGGTCCACGTACTCCCGCAGCCAACTGACAGAAACTCGCATGACTGTTAAACCACCGTTCCCGTAGCTCAGGCGCCGAACGCGCGGGTGAACCGCACGTCGCCCTCGGCCATGTCCCGCATGTCACTGACGCCGTGCCGGAACATCACGGTCCGGTCGATGCCCATGCCGAACGCGAATCCGGAGTAGACCTCCGGGTCGATGCCGCAGGCGCGCAGCACCCGCGGGTTGACCATGCCGCAGCCGCCCCACTCGACCCACCGCGGCCCGTCCCGGTGCTCCGGGAACCACACGTCGAACTCCGCCGACGGCTCGGTGAACGGGAAGTAGTGCGGCCGCCAGCGGGTCTTCGCGCCCTCGCCGAACATGGCCCGGGCGAAGTGGTCCAGCGTGCCGCGCAGGTGCGCCATGGTGATGCCCCGGTCCACCACCAGGCCCTCCACCTGGTGGAAGACGGGCGCGTGGGTGGCGTCCATCTCGTCGGTGCGGTAGACGCGGCCCGGCACCACCACGTAGATCGGCGGCTTGCGGCTGAGCATGGTGCGCGCCTGCACCGGCGACGTGTGCGTGCGGAGAACGAGGCCGGACCCCTCGGGTGCGACGTGGAACGTGTCCATCAGCCCGCGCGCCGGGTGGTCGGCCGGAATGTTGAGCGCGTCGAAGTTCGTCCACTCCAACTCGACCTCGGGGCCCTCGGCCACCTCGTAGCCCATGCCGATGAACAGGTCACTGATCTGCTCCGTCAGCACGCTCAGCGGGTGGCGGGCCCCACGCGGGCGGCGGTCGTACGGCAGGGTCACGTCGACCCGCTCCTCGACCAGCACCCGCTGCGCCCGTTCCCGGTCCAGGATCTCCTGCCGGGCGGCGTACGCCGCCTCGATGGCGCGGCGGGCCTCGTTGACCCGCTTGCCGGCGTCGGACTTCGCGGCCGGCGGCAACGCGCCGATCTCCCGGCGGGCCAGGGACACCGGGGACCGGTCGCCCAGGTGCGCGGAACGCAGCGCGGTCAACGCGTCCGGGTCGGCGGCGTCGGCGAACGCCTTCTCGGCGTCGGCCACGGCCCCGGCCAGGGCGCCCGGGTCGAGCAGGGCGACCTGCTTCGGGTCGTACGGATCGTTGCGGTAGCTCATGGTGAACGGGCACTCCCTCACGGCGGCGCCGGCCCTCGCGGGCGGCTAGGCGAGTCTACGGACGCGCGGCTTCGCCGCAGCCCGCCGGTGGGAGTCGTGCAGGGGGAAGGGTCAGGCCCGCCGCCCGCCGACACCGGCGGGCTGGCTAAACGAACGCCGTGACGCGTTCATGACGAGGTGGACTCCCCTGCTGTGTCGTTCGTGGCCGTGTTCCGCGCGCCCCGGGGGCCACGCAGTGCTCTGGCGGAAGAATACAGGCAGACGGCCGCCGCCGCAGCCAGGTTCAGGCTCTCGGCTCGCCCGTGCAGCGGCACCCGGACCCGCGCGTCGGCGGCGGCGGTCAGCTCGTCGGGCAGGCCGTGTGCCTCCGAGCCGAACAGCCAGGCGGTGGGCGTGTCCAGCCGGCCGGCGTCGGCGAGGTCGTCCAGGTCGCTGTCGCCGTACCCGGTGGTGGCGAGGATCGCCAGGCCGGCGGCCCGCAGCGCCTCGACGGCCGCGAGCGGGTCGGCGGCGCGCACCACGTCGACGTGGAACAGGCTGCCGGCGGAGGCGCGTACACACTTGCCGTTGTAGGGGTCGACGGCTTCCCCGGCGAACACCACCACGCCCGCGCCGGCCGCGTCGGCGGTGCGCAGCACGGTGCCGGCGTTGCCCGGGTCACGAATCCCGGCGAGCACGGCGACCAGGTGCGGCCCGCGCGCCACGGCCTGGTCCAGGGGTACGTCGAGGTGCTGGCAGACCGCCACCAGGCCCTGCGGGGTCACGGTCTCGGTGAGCGCGGCCAGTGCGTCGTCGGTGACCTCGGAGACCGGCACGTCGGTGCGGGCCGCGGCGGCGGCCAGGTCGACGTACCGGTCCAGCGTCGCCGGGGTGCCGAACAGCTCGACCACCGTGCCGGGGCGGGCCAGCGCCTCCCGGACCGCCTGCGGCCCCTCGGCCAGGAACCGGCCGGTCTGCTCGCGGTCGCGGCGGCGGTGCAGCCGGCGGGCCGCCGCGACCCTCGGGGTACGCGGGGTGAACGGGCCGGAGACGGCGTCGAGGCGTCTCCCCTGCGACGGTGACTGCATGGGAGACGCCTCGATCTGCCGTACGGGTGGGTCAGGCGGCCTGGGCCGCGGCGCCACCGGTGCCCTCGGCCGCCACGGCGGCGCGGGCCAGCTCGACGATCGCCGCGAACGCGGCGGCGTCGTTGACGGCCATGTCGGCCAGGATCTTGCGGTCGACCTCGATGCCGGCCAGGCGCATGCCCTGGATCAGCCGGTTGTAGGTCAGGCCGTTGGCCCGGGCGCCGGCGTTGATCCGCTGGATCCAGAGCTGCCGGAAGTCGCCCTTGCGGTCGCGACGGTCCCGGTAGGCGTACTGCATCGAGTGCAGCACCTGCTCCTTGGCCTTGCGGTAGAGCCGGGAGCGCTGACCGCGGTAGCCACTCGCGGTCTCCAGCAGGGTACGACGCTTCTTCTGGGCGTTCACAGCCCGCTTGACGCGTGCCATCTCAACTCCTTCTTCGGTTCAGGTGGCGCGCGTC
This sequence comes from Micromonospora sp. DT31, assembly GCF_049841795.1. Lineage (NCBI taxonomy): Bacteria > Bacillati > Actinomycetota > Actinomycetes > Micromonosporales > Micromonosporaceae > Micromonospora > Micromonospora sp. DT31. The sequence goes on from NZ_JBNCKZ010000003.1 coordinate 53,061, forward strand.
AGCGGCCGAGCATCTTCTTGATGCGCTTGGTGTCGGCCTTGGCGACCTCGACGGTGCCGGTAAGCCGACGGGTGCGGGTGGACGACTTGCCCTCCAGCAGGTGGCGCTTGCCGGCCTGCTCGGCGACGATCTTGCCCTTGCCGGTCACCTTGACCCGCTTGCCCATACCCGTGTGGCTCTTCATCTTCGGCATGTGGAACGCCTCTCCCCTGTTACTGGCCGCTGGTGTCAGCGGTCGTGCCGGTGTCACCGGCTGCTGCGGTCTCGCCGGCCGCCGGGGTCCCGTCGGTCGCCGGGGCGGCCGACTCTTCCGCAGCTCGGTCGCGCGGTCCACCGCGGGACGCCGTGGCGGCGACCGCGGAGGCCTTGACGGCCCGGTGCGGAGCGAGAACCATGATCATGTTTCGACCGTCCTGCTTCGGCGCGGCCTCGACGTATCCCAGGTCCGTGATCTCGGACTCGAGCCGGCGCAGGAGCCGGTAACCCAGCTCCGGGCGGCTCTGCTCCCGACCGCGGAACATGATCGTCACCTTGACCTTGTCGCCGGCCTTGAGGAACCGCACCACGTGACCCTTCTTGGTCTCGTAGTCGTGCGGGTCGATCTTCGGCCGGAGCTTCATCTCCTTGATGACGGTCTGCTGCTGGTTACGCCGCGCTTCGCGCGCCTTCAGTGCGCTCTCGTACTTGAACTTGCCGAAGTCCATGAGCTTGCACACCGGCGGGCGCGCCATCGGCGCAACCTCGACCAGGTCCAGGTCGACGTCCGCGGCCAGCTGCAGGGCGCGCTCCAGCGGGACGATGCCCACCTGCTCACCCTCAGGACCGACCAGTCGGACCTCACGTGCCCGGATCTGCTCGTTCACGCGTGGTTCGACGCTGATGGGGCCTCCTCGAGTCGAGTCTCCTACGGTGCCGACTCCGCGGGCTCCCGGGTGGGAGCCGACCCGGAAAGCAGAAGGCCCTGGCGCATGCCAGGGCCCACTCGACCGGTCGGCACGATCACAGGATCGCGCATCCGGCATCGGGGCGTGCCCGAAACCGGGGACCGGACCCGGCCACCTTGGCGGCGACTCGGGTGGGAGCGGGCGCTCCACTTCGCGACCGCCCGCACGTCAGCGACGGGGGCGGTCTGGTCGACTCGGCAACACTACACCCCCGGCCCAGGGCCACCCAAACCGGGCCCGCTGGTCAGCGCGGTGCCGACTGGCCGGCGGCCAGCGCCGCCAGGTGCGCCTGGTGCAGGCGGCGCAACGCGCGGACCGCCTCGACCGCGCTGTCCTTGTCGGCCGCCTGCAACGCGACCATCGGCAGCAGGTCGTCGTCGTGCAGCTCCAGGCTGGCCCACGGGGCGCCCCGGTCGAACCGGACCCCGCGGATCACCTCCCAGGGCAGCTCGTACGAGCCGAGCACGTTGCGCACCCGCACGCCCCTGGCGTCGGCGATCACCCGCGGCCGGGTGAACAGCAGGAAGCCGAGCGCGCCGAAGACACCCAGGCCGATCATGGCGAACTGGTCCCCGCGCTGGAACGTGCCGTAGCCGTTGCCGGTGGCACCGGTAAGCGACGTCGCGACGAGGCTGAACACCACCACCAGCGCGACGGCCGACGCCCAGCAGACGACCCGGATACGGCGGGGCCGGACGGTCACCACGGAATCGCTCACCCGACCAGTCTGCCATCCGGCGCGGAGTCGCCTTCGGCCGCCACACGGACCGGGCCGCGTCGGGACAACCCGGTCACCACCACGGCCAGCAGCGTGAGCAGGGCGCCGGCCAGCACCGGCAGCCGGACACCCGGGCCGCCGGGCAGGGCCAGGTCCAGCAGCAGCGCGCCGCCGAGCTGTCCGGCCACCAGCGCCAGCCCGGTCCGCAGCACCCCGGCCGCGCGCACGCCGACCAGCAGGGCGAGCACGATCCCGACACCGAACAGGCCGCCGACGTACAGCCACCACTGCGTCGGCCAGCGCGGCTGTCCCGCCAGCGCGCCGACCGACAGCGCCACCGCGCCGATCACCGCCGTACTGACCGCGAAGTTGACCGCGAGACCGGCGGCCGGCCCGACCGACGCGGCTACCCGGCCGTTGAGCGCCGACTGCCCGGCCACCGCCAGCCCGCCCACCACGCCGAGCAGGACCAGGCCGAGCGCCAGGTCACCGACCGGGCGACCGAGCTGCGCCAGGGCCACCGCACCCACGCCGAGCACCGCGCCGCCGACCCGGGGCAGGGTCAGCGGCGGCCGCCCGGTGGCGGCCAGCCCGGCCCGGTCCACCGCGAGGCCGCCGAGGCTGCCGCCGCCCACCTGGGCGATGGTGAACACCGCCACCCCGAGCACCGGCACCACCACCGGCGCGACCAGCACGATCACCGCGCCGCCCACCCCGCCCAGGTAGGCCCACCAGGGCAGGCCGCAGCGGCGCAGCCCGGCCAACCCGGCGCGCATCGACGGGACCACCGCCAGGCCGACAAGCACCAGCAGGCAGCCACCCAGGTTGTTGACCACCGAGCCGAGGACCGGATCGCCGGTGCGCTCCCCCAGCTCGGCGTTGACCGCGCCCTGCGCTGCCGAGGCCACGCCGCCCAGCACGACCACGGCCAGCGCGGCCGGGAGCGGCAGCGGCCTCACAGCCGACAGGCGTGGATGTTGGTGACCAGGATCGCGCGGGCGCCCAGCTCGTACAGCTCGTCCATGATCCGGTGCACGTCGTCGCGGAGCACCATCGCCTGCACCGCGACCCAGCCCTCCCGGTGCAGCGGCGAGACCGTCGGCGACTCGATGCCCGGGGTCAGCGAGCTGGCCTGGTCGAGCAGGCCGGCCGGCACGTCGTAGGCGAGCATCACGTAGCGGCGGGCGACGAGCACGCCGTGCAGCCGCCGCATCAACTGCTCCTGCTGGCCGCCGCCGGGTGCGCCGGCCCGGCGCACCAGCACCGCCGAGGAGCGCAGCAGCGGTTCGCCGAAGACCACCAGGCCGGCCTGGCGCAGCGTGGCGCCGGTCTCCACCACGTCGGCGACCACGTCGGCCACGCCGAGGCGGATGGCGTTCTCCACCGCGCCGTCCAGGCGGATCACGTCGGCCTCCACACCCAGCTCGACGAGGTGCCGCCGGACCAGACCCGGGTACGCGGTGGCGATGCGGTGCCCGCCGAGCTGCTGGACGGAGGCGACGTCGTCGGGCCGGGCGGCGAACCGGAACGTGGCCCGCCCGAAGTTGAGGTCGAGCACCTCCTCGGCCGGCGCCCCGGAGTCGATCAGCAGGTCACGGCCGGTGATGCCGACATCCAGGTCACCGGAGCCGACGTAGGTGGCGATGTCCTTGGGCCGCAGGTAGAAGAACTCGATGTCGTTCTGTTCGTCGCGGCAGACCAGGTCCTTCGGGTCGGTGCGCTGGCGGTAGCCCGCCTCGCGCAGCATCCCGGCGGCCGAATCGGCCAGGGTGCCCTTGTTGGGTACGGCGACACGCAGCATGGGAGTGCTCCTTCGTTCGATCGGATGATCAGCGGACGGGCACTCACAGATGTCGGTAGACGTCCTTCAGTTCCAGGCCGGTGGCCAGCATCAGCACCTGCGCCTGGTAGAGCAGCTGGGAGATCTCCTCGGCCGCCCGCTCCGGACCCTCGTGCTCGGCCGCCATCCACGACTCGGCCGCCTCCTCGACGACCTTCTTGCCGATGAAGTGCACGCCCTTGGCGAGCGCGTCGACCGTGCCCGAGCCCGGGGTGCCGGCGGCGGCCTTGGCCTGCAGCTCGGCGAACAACTCCTCGAACGTCTTCACGGAAGGCAATTCTTCCAGCCGCACCCGGTGACCCGTCGCGGCGGGTGGGCCCCCGTCCACTCCATGACCGCCGTGGCCGCCGGGTGGGCACCGCGCGACCGCGACGCGCGGCACTCCCGACGTGGGGCCTACGCCCAGCCGAAGACCATCTCCATGGCCGCCTTTCGAGCTGATATCAGCAACGACTCACCCTGCCCTGCGCTGGAGGTGCCGGGGCCGGGCAGGGCGGCGGCGCGGCCATGTCACGAGACACCACGGCCGGATCCGACGGCACCACGGCCGGATCCGTAGACACCACGGCCCGATCCGACGGCACCACGGCCGGGATCCGAAGGCACCACGGCCGGGATCCGAAGGCACCACGGCCAGAGGGGGAAACGAGGCCGGAGCATGACGGGCTGGGCGGGAAACCGCGGTCCGCCGGAGCATGACCCGCCGGGCTGGGGCATCGGGGTGCGGTGGGAACCGGGGTCGGGGGCGCTGAGTCGCTGGTGATATCAGCTCGAAAGGCAGTGTGGGAACAGGTGTTCCTCCGCCGGTGGGGAGCGCCGCGACCGGGATGCGACGCGGCCGGTGGGATCAGGCGAAGCCGACGCGGTCGGCGGACTGGGCGGCCAGGGCGCGGACGGCCAGGGCGGCGTCCAGCGCCGCGACGGTCGCCGACCAGCCCTTGTCCTCGGCCGAGCCGGGCAGACCGGCCCGGTCCCGGGCCTGCTCGATGGTGTCCACCGTGAGCACCCCGTGCGCCACCGGCTTGCCCTCGTCCAGCGCCACCCGGGTCAGGCCCTCGGTGACCGACTGGCAGACGTAGTCGAAGTGCGCGGTCGCGCCGCGGACCACCACGCCGAGCGCGACGACGACGTCGTAGCGGCGGGCCATCGCCTGGGCCACCACCGGCAGCTCCACCGAACCGGCCACCCGGGCCACCACCGCCCGCGCGCCGCACGCCTGGGCGGCGGCCACCGCACGCTCGGTCATGTGGTCGGTCAGCTCGCCGTGCCACCGGGCGGCCACCACGCCGACGGTCATCCCGGCCGCGTCCACCGCGCTCACGCCCGGCTCCCCGAAACCCGCCATCGCCCTACGCTCCGATCTCGTCACCGGCGACCGGGCGGCCCATCGGCGCCTCGGTCACCTCGTCCAGTCCGTCCAACAGGTGACCCATCCGGTCCCGCTTGGTACGCAGGTAGCGCACGTTCTCCGGGTTGGACCGCACCGGCAGGCCCTCCCGGCCGGTCACGGTCAGGCCGTACCCCTCCAGGCCGGCCCGCTTGGCCGGGTTGTTGGTCAGCAGCCGCATCGAGCGGACGCCGAGGTCGTAGAGGATCTGCGCGCCGGTGCCGTAGTCGCGGGCGTCGGCCGGCAGTCCCAGGTCCAGGTTCGCGTCCACGGTGTCGCGACCCTGGTCCTGGAGCTGGTACGCCTGCAGCTTGTGCAGCAGGCCGATGCCGCGGCCCTCGTGCCCGCGCACGTAGAGGACCACGCCGCGCCCCTCCACGGCGACCCGGGCCAGCGCGGCCTGCAACTGCGGTCCGCAGTCGCAGCGCAGCGAGCCGAACACGTCGCCGGTGAGGCACTCCGAGTGCACCCGGACCAGCACGTCCTGCCCGTCGCCGAGGTCACCGATGACAAGTGCGACGTGCTCGGCCGGGTCGTGCTCGGCGCGGTAACCCAACGCCCGGAACACGCCGTACGGCGTCGGCATCCGCGCCTCGGCGGCCAGCTCGACCTGCTTCTCGGTACGCCGCCGGTGCGCGATCAGGTCGGCGATGGTGACCAGGGTCAGCCCGTGCTCAGCGCAGAACTTCTCCAGGTCAGGCAGGCGCATCATGGTGCCGTCGTCGTTGACCAGCTCGCAGAGCACCCCGGCCGGACGCAGCCCGGCCATCCGGGTCAGGTCCACCGCCGCCTCGGTGTGCCCGGGACGGCGCAGCACCCCGCCGGCGCGGGCACGCAGTGGCACCACGTGACCGGGGCGGGCCAGGTCGGTCGGGTCGGTGCCGGCGTCGGCGAGCAACCGGATGGTGTGCGACCGGTCGGCGGCCGAGATGCCGGTGCTGACCCCCTCCCGGGCGTCCACGGTCACCGTGTACGCGGTGCCCCGCCGGTCCTGGTTGGTGTGGTGCATCGGCGGCAGGTCCAACCGGTCGCACTCGTCCTCGGTCAGCGGCACGCAGATGTAGCCGGAGGTGTGCCGGACCATGAACGCGACGAGCTCCGGGGTGGCCAGCTCGGCCGCGAAGATCAGGTCGCCCTCGTTCTCCCGGTCCTCGTCGTCGACCACCACCACGGGTCGTCCGGCGGCGATGTCCGCCACCGCCTGTTCGATCGAACCGAACGTGGTCATGCCACAACCTCCGGATACGTCGCGGGGATCGGGGCGGGCGCGGTCGGCGCCCGGGACGTGCGCCACCAGGTGTACAGGCCGGCGACGCAGAACGCGCCGTAGAACAGGTACATGGCGGCCGACGGGTAGAAGCCGCCCCGCAGCAGCAGCGGGACGCCGACCGCGTCGACGGCGATCCAGATCAACCAGAACTCCACCCAGCCGCGTGCCATGCCGTAGGTGGCGAGCAGGCTGCCGACCAGGATCCAGGCGTCCGGCAGCGGGCCCCAGGAGCCGAGCGCCGCGAGCACCGGGTACGCGGCGGCGGTGCCGACGGCCGCGGCCACGAGCAGGCCGAGCCGTTCCCGCCAGGTGGCCCAGCGGGGCACCACGGCCGGCTCGTCGCCGTCGCCCGCTTGGCGGTTGCGTGACCAGCGCCACCAGCCGTACACGCTGACCGAGAAGAAGAAGACCTGCCGGCCGGCCTGGCCGTAGAGGTCGTGCGCCTGCGGGGTGACGAAGACGCCGCCGAGGAACACCGTGAACAGCAGCGCGTTGCCGATCATGCCGACCGGCCACGCCCACACCACCCGGCGCAGGCCGAACAGCGCCGAGGCGAGCCCGAAGCCGTTACCGACGATCTCCCGGACCAGCACCGCCGAGCCGGCCACCTGCACCTGGGCGTCGAGCAGCCAACCGAGCGGCCCCATCACCTGACGCCTCCGGCACTGCGGTCGCCGAGCAGCCGCTCGACGTACTTGGCCAGCACGTCCACCTCGAGGTTGACCGGGTCGCCGGGTTTCCTGGCGCCGAGCGTGGTGAGCGACAGCGTGGTCGGGATCAGCCCGACGGAGAACCAGTCGTCGCCGGCCTCGGCCACCGTCAGCGACACCCCGTCCACGGTGATCGAGCCCTTCTCCACCACGTACCGGGCCAGCCCGGCCGGCAGCCGGAACCGGACCGTCTCCCACCGCTGCGCCGGTTCCCGGGCCACGACCTCGCCGACCCCGTCGACGTGCCCCTGCACCAGGTGCCCGCCGAGCCGGCTGTCCAGCGCGGCGGCGCGCTCCAGGTTGACCGGGTCGCCGGGGCGCAGCGTGCCGAGCGCCGTGCGGCGCAGCGTCTCACCCATCACGTCGGCGGTGAACACGCCGCCGTCGACGTCCACCACGGTCAGGCAGACGCCGTTGACCGCGATGGAGTCGCCGTGCCGGGCGTCCGAGGTGACGAGCGGGCCGCGAATGGCGACCAGGGCCGAGTCGTCGGCGGTTGCGGTACTGCTGACCATCTCGCCCAGTTCCTCGACGATGCCGGTGAACATGGTTCAGGCCTCCCTCTTCCGGGGCAGCGCGGTGATCCGCAGGTCGGGGCCGACCTGCGTAACGTCGGTGATCTCCAGGTCGATGGCGTCGGCGATGGTGCGCACACCGGCGTCGCGCAACGCGGTGGTGCCGGCGCCGAGCAGCTTCGGCGCAACGTACCCGACGACCCGGTCGACCAGGCCGGCGGCGAGGAACGCGCCGGCCAGCGTCGGGCCGCCCTCCAGCAGCGCGGCCCGTACGCCCCGGTGATGCAGTTCGGCGAGCAGCGCCGGCAGGTCGACCCGACCGTCCGGGTCGGCGCCGACCTCCGCCGCGGTGGCCACCCACGTCCGCGCCGCGCCGTCGCGGACCCGGGCGTCGACCGGGGTACGCCCCGAGCTGTCCACCACCACCCGCAGCGGCTGCCGGATGGCCATGGTGCCGTCGCGCAGGTTGCGGGCGGTGAGGCGGGGGTCGTCGGTGAGCACGGTGCCGACCCCGGCGAGGACCGCGTCGACGGTGCCGCGCAGCGCGTGCACGTCGCTCCGGGCCGCCTCCGAGGTGATCCACATGCTGCTGCCGTCGGCGGCGGCGGACCGCCCGTCGAGCGTGGCCGCGTACTTCCAGGTCACGTACGGCCAGCCGCGGCGCATCGAGGTGAGCCAGGCGACGTTGCCGGCCTCGGCCTCCTGCGCGCGTACCCCGAGGGTGACCCGCACCCCGGCGGCGCGCAGGGTGGCCGCGCCGCCGGAGGCCACCGGGTTGGGGTCCGGGACGGCGACCACCACGTGCGCCACGCCGGCCGAGATCAGGGCGTGGCTGCAGGGGCCGGTGCGGCCGGTGTGGTCGCAGGGTTCCAGGGTGACCACCGCGGTGCCGCCGCGGGCGCGCGTGCCGGCCTGGGCCAGCGCGACGATCTCGGCGTGCGGACCACCGGCGTAGGCGTGGAAGCCCTCGCCGACGACCTCGCCGTCGGCGTCGAGCAGCACGCAGCCGACGAGGGGGTTGGGGCTGGTGGCGCCGAGGCCGCCGGCGGCCAACTCGACGGCACGACGCATCGCCTCGTCGACGGAGACACTCGCCATCGCCTGCCCTCCCGCTCGCCGGTGACGCGCGGGCGGTGTGGGAGGTAAGCGGCACGGAGGGCCGCGGGCACGCGGCGACGGAGATCCCGGGGACGGCGACGCCGACCCCGAGGAGCCCACGCGGCGGCTGAGGGTGCTCAGCGCCCGCAGGGGCCTCCCCCGTTCCGCGCGCTGTCTCCCATCCGGACTGTCTGGGGGCGGACGAGCCGCACCCCAACCGTCGGCCCCGGATTCTCACCAGGTCCACCGTCCGGCCGAAGCCGTCCGGGTCGCGGGCTTACCACGGTCGGGCCGTGGATCACCGCCGGTTCGGAATTTCACCGAGCCCCGCCAGCGCGTGGTGGGTACCTCGGAAGTCTTACACGTTGCGGCGGGGCGCGCGCAACAGAGGCGATCTACCTCACAGACCGCCGGTCAGGTCACGCCCCGGCGGCGGTCCACCGCCACGTACGAGCCCGGTTGGCTCTTGGCCACCGTCTTCATCTCCGAGGCCACCGCGATCGCCTCCAGCGGGTCGGTGAACCGCTTGCCGCTGTCGGACAGCGACACCCCGATGGAGAGCGTGACCAGGGCGGCCCGGCGGATGTTGCCGCGCCTGTCCTTCAACTCGACGAAACCGCGTTCCCGGTCGGTGGCGTCGTAGAGCGCGTCGGCGGCCTTCTCGAAGTCCACCACGGCCCGGCTGGTCAGCGGCCGGACCTGGTTCGGGGCGCAGACGACGACGAAGTCGTCGCCACCGACGTGACCGAGGAAGGCCGGCGGCAGCCCGATCGCCACCACCGCCCGGTGCAGGCTGCGGGCCAGGGCCGAGATGAACTCGTCGCCGCGCACGAAGCCGTACCTGTCGTTGACGCTCTTGAACCGATCGATGTCGATGTAGCCGACGGCGTAGTCGACGCCGTTGCGCACCCGGTCGCTGATCTCCCGCCGGATCCGGCTGTTGCCGGGCAGCCCGGTCAGCGGCGAGACCTCCCGGAACTCCTTGTTGCGGCGCAGCGTGGAGCTGACCCGGGCCACCAGTTCCAGGGTGTCGAACGGCTTGACCAGATAGTCGTCGGCGCCGACGCTCAACCCGTTGACCTTGTCCTGGGTCATCCCCTTGGCGGTCAGCATGATCACCGGCAGGGCGGAGGTCATCGGGTCGGCGCGCAGCCGGCGGGTCAGCTCCAGGCCGTCCACGCGGGGCATCATGAGGTCGACCACGGCCAGGTCGGGCCGCTGCCGCTCGATGACCTCCAGCGCCTCCTGGCCGTCGGCGGCGTGCAGCACCTCGAAGCCGTGCAGGCGCAGGTTGAACTCCACGAACCGGGCGATGTCCTCGTCGTCGTCGACGACCAGGATGACGTCGGGGCGCTCACCGGCCGGGTCCACCTCAGGCCCCGGTCATCGCACGTTCCGCCAGCCCGCGCAGGCGGCGTACCGCCTGCGCGGGATCGTCGGCGCCGTAGACGGCGGTGCCGGCGACGAACGCGTCGGCGCCGGCCGCGGCGGCCTGCTCGATGGTGTCCGCGGCGATGCCGCCGTCGACCTCGATGCGCAGTTCCAGGTGCCCGCTGTCGACGTGCCGGCGCGCGGCGCGCACCTTGTCCAGCAGTTGCGGGAGGAAGCGCTGGCCACCGAAACCGGCCTTGATCGTCATGATCAGCAGCGTGTCGAAGCTGGGCAGCAGGTCCAGGTACGGCTCGATCGGCGTGTCCCGGTCGATGGCCAGCCCTGCCTTGGCACCTGCCGAACGCAGGTCCTTGGCCAGGGCCACCGGGTCGTCGCACGCCTCGGCGTGGAACGTCACGTTGTACGCCCCGGCGTCGGCGTAGCCGGGTGCCCAACGGCGCGGGTCGGTGATCATGAGGTGCACGTCGAACGGGAGGTCGGTGGCGGCCAGCAGGCTCTGCACCACCGGCAGGCCGATGGTCAGGTTGGGCACGAAGTGGTTGTCCATGACGTCCACGTGCAGCCAGTCGGCGGCGGACTCCACGGCACGGACCTCGTCGGCGAGGCGGGCGAAATCGGCGGCCAGGATGCTGGGCGCGACGATCAGCGGCGGTACGGTCACCCGGCCAGTGTACGAACGCGGCGGCCCGACGGTGGCGGCACGTCACCCCGCGCGACAGAACGTCACCCGACCATCACCCGCGGTGCAAAAGCGGACCGAGCGGGCGAAAAACCGGCACGAATAGCCGCCGACCACTGGCCGATCGCCCCAACAGTGACGAAACTCCTATTCGGACGGTCACCTGTGCTGTACGCCCGGCCGCGGCGGACGACGCTGCCCGGGTCCGCGGTGACCGGTTGCCGGCTCTCCCGGAAGGGGCGGACGATGCGACGGTGGCTCCACGCGCTCGCGCTGGCCGGCGCCGCGGCGGTGTTGCTCACCGGCTGCGTCCAGGTGCACCGGGACGAGGGCGACCTGGTCGACGACTGGGCGGCACTGCCGGCGCCGCGCCTGTTCGTCCCGGCTGCCGACGCGTGCCTGCCGCGGCTCACCGGCGTGGTGCCGGCCGCCACGTACGAGACGGTGGACTGCGCGGGCAGCCACCTGGCCGAGACGGTGCACGTCGGCACGTTCACCGGCCCGGTGGCCCTCGGCGCCCGCCCCGAGCCGGGCTCACCGGCGCTGCGGGACGCCCGCGTCGAGTGTGACAAGCGCACCCGCGAGATGATCGGCGGTGACTGGCACGCCGCCCGGCTCACCCTGACCATCGCGCTTCCCCCGGCGACCGCGTGGGCGGCCGGCGCCCGGTGGTTCCGGTGCGACCTGGCCGAGACCGACAGCATCGACAACACCCGCCCGGTCAACCGGGTGGGCAGCCTGCGCGGCGCCCTGGTCGGGGACAGCACGCTGCTGCACCGCTGCTTCGACCCGAAGCTGATCGGCAAGAACCTGAACTACATGGCGCCGGTGCTGTGCACCGAACCGCACCGGGCCGAGTTCGTCGGCGTCTACACCGAACGCGACATGAGCTGGGTGGAGTTCACCGAGGGCGCGTCGGGCACCCACCGGCGCTGCATGACGCTCATCGCCGCGTTCGCCGACGTGCCGGACAACGCCGAACTGCCGTACCGGGCCGGGTCCATCTTCTACCCGCCGTCGCGGCGCGAGTGGGAGGAGGGCGACCGGGGGGTGCGCTGTTTCCTGTGGAGCGACGACCGCAAGCTCACCCGCTCGGTGCGCGGGGCCGGCCCCGAAGGGCTGCCGGTCATCTGACCTCTGCCGTAAGCTGCACCGCCGGGGCGTCCCGGGTGGCCGGGCGACGTCGGGCGGCGGGAGGTCGGGCGCGATGCGCAGATGGTGGACGGCGGTCGCCACGGGCGTGGTGGCGGCACTGGCGCTCGGCGGCTGCGCCGTGCCGTCCGGGGTGGACCGCGACCTCGCCGACGACTGGCCCGCGTTCGCCGCGCCGGTGGGTTTCGTGCCCCGGGCCGGGGCCTGTCACCCCACCGTCGCCGACGTCGGCTACCTCAGCGGCTACCAGCCGGTCGACTGCGCCGCCGCGCACCGCACGGAGACACTGCACGTGGGCACGCTCACCGCCCGGGAGGCCGACGCCGCCGCCCCACCCCGGGCCGGCTCGGCCGGTGTGCGCGCCGCGCACACCGGATGCGCCCGGCAGGTCACCCGCGCCGTCGGGGCGGACTGGCGGTCCGGGCGGCTGCGGCTGACGGTGGTCTTCCCCTCCGCGCTCGCCTGGTCCGGCGGGGCCCGCTGGTACCGCTGCGACGTCGCCGAGGTGACCGACCTGGACGAGGGCGCCGTGACCCAGCGCACCGGCAGCCTGCGGGGCGCGCTCAAGCCCGGGTCGCCGCTGGCGCTCGGCTGCTTCAACCCCAAGCTGGGCGGCGGCGAGGTGCAGGCGATGCGGCCGGTGGCGTGCACCGCGAAGCACCACGCCGAGTTCGTCGGGGTCTACCAGGCGCCGGATGTCAGCTACGCCGAGTTCGAACGGGCGTCGACGCGGACGCACCGCGCCTGCCGGGGTCTGATCGCCGCCTACGCGAAGCTGCCCGACGACAACACCGTGCAGTATCGGGCCGGCACCATCATCTACCACCCCCACGAGCAGCAGTGGCGTGACGGGGACCGGGGCGTGCAGTGCTTCCTCTGGGTCGCCGACCGGGCGCTGACCCGGTCGGCGAAGGGTGGCGGCGGCAGGGTCCTGCCGGTCAGCTGAGACCGGCGGCACGGGTGGGGCGGGCGGCGGGCCCACCCCACCCGTGACCTCTCAGCCGACCTGCAACGTCACGTCGTCGACGACGAAGCTGGTCTGCAGCGAGGAGTCCTCGACCCCGGTCCACTTGAGCGTCACCGTCTGGCCGGCGTACCCGGCCAGGTTGAAGGTGCGCTGGGTGTAGCCGGTGGCCTTGTTCAGGTTCGAGTACGAGGCCAGCGTGGTCGACCCGACCTGCACGGTCAGCTTGTCGTACGCGACCGAGGTGGTCGTCTCGGCCGTGTCGATGTGCAGCCAGAAGGACAGGGTGTAGCTGGTGCAGCCGGCCGGCAGCGTGACCGACTGGGACAGCGTCTCGGTACGCGTGGAGCCGTACCCGTTCATCCACGCCTTGTACGAGCCGGTGCGGGCCGCCTGGCTGGAGCTGTTGGTGATGACGCCGGAGCTGGCCGTCCACGGGCTGGTGCCGGACTCGAAGCTGCTGTTTCCGATGAGCTGCCCACCGGTACAGCTCCCACTGCCGCCGGTCACGGTGACGGTGTAGCTGGCGGTGCGGGTGGCCGAGCCGGTGCCGGTGACGGTGAGCGTGAACGTACCGGTGGTCGCCGTCGAGGACGCGGTCACCGTCATGGTGGCCGAGCTGCCGGAGGTTACCGAGGACGGGCTGAAGCTCACCGACACCCCGCTCGGGGCGCCACTGGCCGACAGCGCCACCGTCTGGGCGCTGCCCGCGGTGGTGGCGGTGCTGACCGTGGCGGTGGTGGAGCCGCCCCGGGCAACGCTGCCGGAGGTGGGGCTCACCGCAACGGAGAAGTCGTTGCTCGGCGTGCCGCCGCCAACCGCGAGCTGCCAGATCGCGTACGCGATGCCGTCGGCGCTGCGGTTGAGGACTGTCGTGTTGATGTTGCTGGTGTTGTCGCAGGACCGGTGGTAGCAGGGGTCGTACGCCGCGCCCGCGGTGCCGCCCCACTTGCTGGCCTGCGCCGAGGTCTTGGTGTAGCTGGCGCCGGCCGCGTAGCCGGAGGTCTGGATGCCGGCGTTGGCGAACGAGTAGTCGTCGGAACGGCCCTGCCCCTCGGTGTTCTCCTCGGGCGCGATGCCGAAGGAGTCCCAGTACGCCTTCAGCGGCGCCGCGGTGGCCGAGGTGATCCGGTTGATGAAGTAGCCGCCGTTGAGCGAGCCGACCATGTCGAAGTTGTAGTAGCCCTTGATGTAGCCGCGCTGGGTGGAGCTGAGCTGGTTGACGTAGTACTTCGAGCCCTGCAGGCCCTGTTCCTCGCCGTTCCACCAGGCGAACCGGACGCGCTTGGTCATGGTCGGCCGCTGGGCGGCCAGCACCAGGGCGTTCTCCAGCAGCGAGGCGGAGCCGGAGCCGTTGTCGTTGATGCCGGGGCCGGCGGCCACGCCGTCGAGGTGCGCGCCGAACATGACCACCTGGTCGGTGGGGCCCTGCGGCCACTCGGCGATCAGGTTGCTTCCCGGGTAGGTGCAGGTGGTGCAGGTCTGCTCGGTGACGGTGTAGCCGGCGGCCTGGAGCTTGCCCTTGACGTAGCTCACCGACGCCGCGTAGCCGGCCGAGCCGGCCCGCCGGTTGCCGCCGTTGTTGCTGGCGATGGTGCCGAGCTGGGTGAGGTGGGCCTGGACGTTGGCCAGGGAGACGTCGGGTGCGGCGAGCGCGACGGCGGCGGGGGCGGGGGCCGGCGCGGCGGCGGAGGCGGCGCCGGCCAGGCCGGCCGTCGTCAGGGTGGCGACGAGGGCGAGCGCGAGGCTCGTCGTCGGCGTTCTACGTCTCATGGAGGCTCCTCGTGGGGGTTCGGCGGGCGGGGTGCCGGGACCGGTGATCGGAACAGTTACATGTCTCGATCGAACAGTCAACGGGGTGTCACATCCCACCGGACCCCTCCTCCCACCGGGATGCCGTTCGGGCATCCCGGTGGGAGCGGGTCAGCCCCTGCGCAGCATCGCCAGGAACATGGCGTCGGTGCCGTGGCGGTGCGGCCAGAGCTGCACCGTCGGGCCGTCCCCCAGTCCGGGCATGCCGGCCGGCAACAACGGCCGGGCGTCGACGAAGTCGACCGGGAAGCCGCAGCGCCGGGCCGCCTCGGTCACCGTGACGTGCGTCTCCACCACGTGCGGCGAACAGGTCACGTACGCGACCAGGCCGCCCGGCCGGACCGCGCGCAGCGCGGCGGTCAGCAACTCGCGCTGCAACCGGGTCAACTGCGGCAGGTCCGCCGGTTGACGTCGCCACCTCGCCTCCGGACGGCGGCGCAACGCGCCCAACCCGGTGCACGGCGCGTCGACGAGCACCCGGTCGAAGTGCCCCTCGGGCAGCTTCGGGTCACCACCCACATCCCGCCCGTCCAGGTGCAGCACGGTCACCGGCAGCCCTCGGGTGGCCTGCTCCACCAGTCGCGCCCGGTGCTCGGCCACCTCGACGGCGGTCAGCCGCGCCCCACGGGTCGCGGCCAGCGCGCCGAGCAGCCCGGACTTGCCGCCCGGACCGGCGCACAGATCCAGCCACCGCTCGTCCGGGCCGTCCAGCGGCGCGCCCGCCAACGCGTCCGCCACCAGCTGCGAACCCTCGTCCTGCACGTGCGCGCGGCCGTCGGCCACCGCCGACAGGTCACCCGGCGCGCCGCCGGGCAGGTAGACCGCGTACGGGGAGAACGCGCCGGGCGCGCCACCCACCTCGTCGGCCACCGCCACCGCGTCGGCCAGCCCGGGCCGGGCGCACAGGTGCACCGGCGGGCGCTCGTTGTCCTCCATCAGCAGCCGGGCCGTCTCGCCCAGGTCGCCGCCGAGGGCCTCGGCGAAGGCCCGGACGATCCACTGCGGATGGCTGTACGCCAGCGCCAGATGCCCGATCGGGTCGGTCTGCTCCGCCGGGGCGAGCTTCGCCACCCAGGCGTCGGCGTCCCGGGTGGTGATCTCCCGCAGCACCGCGTTGGCGAAACCGGTGGCGCCGGGGGCGACCGACCGGACCAGGTCCACGGTGGACGAGACCGCCGCGTGCGCGGGCACCCGGGTGTGCAGGATCTGGTACGCCCCGATCCGCAGCGCGTCGCGCACCGGCGGGTCGATGCGCTGCACGTCCCGCCCGGCGGCGTCGGTGACGATCGCGTCGAGCGTGCCGGTGTGCCGCAACGTGCCGTAGGTCAGCTCGGTGGCGAAGGCGGCGTCCCGGCCGTGCAGCCCGGCCTCGCGCAGCATCGCCGGCAGCACCAGGTTCGCGTACGCGTCGTCGCGGTGCACGGCCGCGACCGCCTCGTACGCCACCTGTCGGGGCAGGTCCACCGCCGGCCGGGCCGGTCGACGCCCACCCCGCCGGTCGCCGCCGAACCGGTCGCCGCGATCCCGACCGCCCCCGAACCGGTCGCCGCGCGGGCGGTCGTCGCCGCGCGGGCGGTCGCCGGAGGCGCGCTCGGGCGCATGTCCCCGGGGTCGCTCGCCCTCGACGGGGCGGTCCGGGCCGGTCACGCGAACACCTCACCGGCGGTGACCCGGACGCCGCGCGCCCAGTCGCCGGCGGGCATCGCCCTCTTGCCGGCGGCGCGCACCTCGCCCAACCGGACCGCGGTGGTGGCGGTACCGACCAGCACGCCGGACTTCTCCACCAGCAGCTCGCCCGGCTTCAGCTCCGGGCCGTCGGGCAGCGGGGTGACCGGGCCGAGCTTGACCCGGTCGTCGCGGAAGGTGCTCCACGGGCCGGGCGCGGGCGTACAGGCGCGGATGCGCCGGTCCACCGCGAACGCCGGGTCCTGCCAGCGCACGCGGGCGTCCTCGACGGTGAGCTTCGGGGCCAGCGAGACGCCGTCGGCCGGTTGCGGCACCGCCCGGGCGGTCCCGGCGCCGATCGCGTCGAGCACGGCGACCAGCAGACCGGCGCCGGAATGCGCGAGACGCTCCAGCAGGTCGCCGGAGGTGTCGGCGGGGCGGATCTCGTCGGTGACGGTGCCGAAGACCGGGCCGGTGTCCAGCCCTTCCTCCAACGCGAAGACACTGGCCCCGGTGAGCGCGTCGCCGTGCAGCACCGCGTGCTGCACCGGCGCCGCGCCCCGCCACGCGGGCAGCAGCGAGAAGTGCAGGTTGATCCAGCCGTGCCGGGGGATCGCCAACGCCACCGACGGCACCAGCGCGCCGTAGGCGACCACCGGCACGCAGTCCGGCGCCAACTCCCGCAGCCGGTCGAGGAACTCCGGCTCGCGCGGCCGGGCCGGGGTGAGCACCGGCACGCCGTGCGCGTCCGCCCACGCGCCGACCGGCGAGCGGGCCAACCCGCGGCCCCGGCCGGCCGGGGCGTCGGGACGGGTGACCACGGCCAGCAGCTCGTGCCCGGAGGCGGCGATCGCGTCCAGGGCCGGTACGGCGACGGCCGGCGTGCCGGCGAAGACCAGGCGCATCCGGGTCACCGCCCCAGACCGAACGGATTGCCGGCGACGTGCGGGCTGAGCTTCACCGTGGGCGGGGCGGCCTGGTCGTACCACTCGGCCTGGCGGATCGCCTTCATGGCCTCCTTGCGGGCCGCCGGGTCGAGCCGGTCGACGAACAGCACCCCGTCGAGGTGGTCGGTCTCGTGCTGCACACAGCGGGACATCAGCCCGGTGCCGACGATCTGCACCGGGTCGCCGTAGCCGTTGAAGCCCTTGGCGATCACGTTCTGCCGGCGCTTGGTGTCGAAGTAGAGCCCGGGGATGGACAGGCAGCCCTCCGGGCCGTCCTGCTCCTCGGGATCGGGAAACTCCAGCACCGGGTTGACCAGGTGGCCGAGGACGTCGTCGACGTCGAAGGTGAACACCCGCAGGCCCACCCCGAGCTGCGGCGCGGCGAGGCCGGCGCCGTTCTGCTCACGCATCGTGTCGGTCAGGTCGGCGATCAGCCTGCGCAGCTCGACGTCGAAGTCGACGACCGGATCGGCCGGCGTGCGCAGCACCGGGTCGCCGAACAGACGGATGGGCTGGACGGTCACGCGGCGTGGCTCCTTGTCTGGGACGGGCGATGCCCGACCAGTCTACGGAGTCGGTCCCACCGCCCCGGGTCCCGCACCGGGAACGGTGACCGTCGCCGCCTGCCGGTCCACACGCACCGGCAGCGTGGCGTGGCCACGCAGGGTCAACCGGACCCGCCGCTGCGGCGTGCCGGCCACCGCCAGCTCGGGCAGCCGGCGCAGCAGCAGCGGGAACGCCACCTGCGCCTCCAGCCGGGCCAGCGCCGCGCCCAGGCAGTAGTGCGGGCCGGCCCCGAAGGACAGCGGGTGGATCTGCGGGCGCCACGGGTCGAAGCCCGCCGGCTCGGGATAGCGGCGGGGATCCCGGTTGGCCGCGCCGAGCAGCACCAGGACCCAGCTCCGCGCCGGCAGGTCCACCCCGCCGTGCCGTGACGGCGCGGTGCTCATCCGGGAGGTGAGCTGCACCGGCGAGTCGTAGCGCAGCAGCTCGTCGACGTACCCGGGGGCGGACTCCGGGTGCTCCCGCAGCGCCGTCGCCGCGTCCGGATGCGCCAGCAGCGCCACCAGGCCGTTGCCGAGCAGGTTCGTCGTGGTCTCGAAGCCGGCCACCAGCAGCACGATCAGGTTGGCCAGCAGCTCGTCGCCGGAGAGCCGCTCGCCGCCGTCGTGCGCCTGGACCAGCGCGCTGGTCAGGTCGTCGGCGGGCGCGCGACGCCGGGCCCCGACCAGCTCGGTGAAGTACGCCTGCAGCTCCGCCGCGCCCCGGTCGGCCGCCGCCAACTCGTCAGCGGTGATCTCGGGCTCCAGCAAGCCGGTCAGGTCGGTGGCCCAACGGCGGAACAGCGACCGGTCCGCCCCCGGCACGCCGAGCAGCTCGCAGATCACCCCGACCGGCAACGGGTACGCGAACGAGGTCATGAAGTCCACCGGCTGCCCGGCGGAGAGCATCGCGTCGATCAGCTCGTCGGCCTGCGCGCGCACCACGTCGCGCATGGCGGCGACCCGGCGCGGCGTGAACGCCCCGGCGGCCAGCCGGCGCATCCGGCTGTGGTCCGGCGGGTTGGTGCGCAGCATCGACCGGGAGATCGACATCGTCGCCGGACTCTCCCGCCAACCGGGCATGAACTCGTCGCGCAGCGCGTCGTCGAGCACGCCGAACCGGGCGTCGCGCAGGATCGCGTCGGCCTCGGCGTGCCCGGTGACCAGGTAGAACAGCGGCCCGGCCTGGACGATCGGGCCGTGCTCACGCAGCCGCTCGTACGTCGGGTAGGGGTCGACCCTGCCCTCGGGGGACATCAGCAGCGCGAGCGCGTCGGCGGGATCCACGGGCGGCCTCCCCAGGCGTCGGAGACTCCCATCATGCGCCGGTGCGCCGCATCCGGCGGTCCCCCGCCCCCGCGCGTCGCGTCCGGTCAGGCGCCGGCGTTCGGCTCCCCGGCGAGCACCGGACCACCGCCGAGCAGCGCGTGCTCCGGCAGCGGCAGCGCGATGCCGTTCGCGTCCTCCCAGTCGTGGATCAGCCCGGGGCGGACCTGGGCGGCGAAGAAGTCGACCGCGCTCACGCCGCCGACCACCGGCTCGTCCACCTCGGCGACCAACCGGCCGGCGACCATCGGCAGCCCGGCCCGCACCGCGGCGCTGAGCCGCCGGTGCCCGTCGACGACGAAGAAGTACTCACCGGTGTAGCCGATGCTCAGCGGCTCCGGGGCCTCGTCGCCACCCTCGGCCCGGTCGGTGTCCCAGAGCCCGCGCAGCGTCGCCACGTCCTCGGTCGGGTAGACCCGCCTCGGGTCGAGCAGCAGCAGCGGCTGGCCGGCGCGCAGCACGTCCGCGCCGAGGCGGCCCTCGTAGACGTCGACGACGTGCTGGATGACCTGCTCCGGGTTGGCCCGGGTGGTGTCGCAGACCAGGTCGTAGTTGCGCAGGCGGGCCTTGTCGACGCCGTACCGGACGATGAAGCGGCCCCGCTCGCTCTCGCTGCGCTCGCGCAGCTTGGCCCGCGCCTCCTCCAGCGAGGTGTAGCTCTCCGCCGGGCCGGACGGGCGGGCGAGCACCCGCCGGGCGGCCTCGGTCGGCTCGGTGATCATGTGCACCTTGAGGGCGTCGGTGAAGAAGTGCCAGGCCAGGCGGGAGTCCATGACGAGCGACTCGCCGGAGGCGGCGATGTCCCGCTGGAGCTGGTCGACGTAGCCGTCGACGGCCTGGTCCAGCTCGGCGTGCAGGTTGAGCTGCAGCGCGGTCATCTGCCGCTCCTGGGCCATCTGGCGGTAGAGGTCACCGACGCTGACCCGGCGCAGGCCCAGTCGCTTGGCGATCTCCACGGAAACGGTGCTCTTGCCGCTGCCGAGGTCACCGTTGAAGACGATCGACTGACGAACGGTCACGACTGGTCCACCCCTGCTCACCGGCTGACTGACGAGGAATCCGTGTCGGCCCGACGTGCTCTGGCGCCCGCCGCGCCGTGTTCCGCACGGTCATACCGCACGGCTGGGCATGACGGGCGATGCTATCACGCGAGCGCCACCCGATTACCGGACCAGGTGTGCGACAAAGCCCAGGTCACGACCGTATGCGAGGGCCCGGATGCGGGCGGTCACCGGCCGGTCGTCACCGGTCAGAAGAGGGTGAGCGGGTCGACCTGCAGGCGGACCGGATCGGCGGCCTTGCGGGCGCTGCGCCGTCCGGCGGCGGCGTGCAGCGCGTCCGCCAGGGCGGCGGCGCGCGCCCGGGGAACCCGCACCAGCATCCGTTCCCGACCCTCCTCGGCCGGCACCGGGCCGAGCACCTCGGCCTCGTCCGGCAGCGGGGCGCCGGCCAGAAGGTCGGCCACCGCCTCGGCCGGGCCGGTGACGCTCGCCATCCGCACGGCCGGTGGAAAGCCCAACTCCCGGCGCTCGGCCAGCTCCCGGGCGGCGAACCAGGCCGCGTCCCAGCGCAGCAGCGCCTGGACCGGGGCGAGCGCGCCGTCGGCGACCACCACCACCCGGCCGCCGGACGCGCCGGGACGGGCCAGCGCGGCGGCGGCGGTCCACCGCCGAAACGCCTCCTCGCCGGCCCGCAGGTCCGCGCGGGTCAGCAGCGCCCACGAGTCGAGCAGCAGCACCGCGCCGTAGCCGCCCTCGGCGACCGGCTCGGCGCCTGGGGTGGCGATCACCAGCCCTGCCCCGCCGGGCACGCCGGCCAGCACCTCCTCCCGGCCTGAGGTGCGTACCGGCACGCCGGGGAACGCCCGGCCCAGCTCCTCGGCGGTGCGCCGGGCACCGGTGACCGAGGCGCGCAGCCGCCGCCCGCCGCACTCCGGGCAGGCGTACGCGGCGGCCACCCGTCCGCACCAGCGGCAGGCCGGGATGCCCTGCGCGGCCGGCAGCGCGAGCGGCCCGGCGCAGTGCGGACAGCGGGCCGGGAGCCGGCACTCGGCGCACGCGATCGAGGGCACGTAGCCGCGGCGGGGCACCTGCACCAGCACCGGCAGGTCGGCGCGCAGCGCGTCCCGGGCGGTGCTCCACGCCAGGCTGGGCAGCCGCGCCGACGCCGCGCCGGGGTCACGGGCCAGTTGCGGGTCGTCGCCGGTGGGCGCCATGGCCGGGGTACGCGCGCGCACCACGGCCCGGTCGGCCACCACCTCCCGGGCCCAGCCGGTCTCCACCAGCAGTTGGGCCTCGGCGGTACGGGCGTACCCGCCGACCAGGGCGGCGGTCCCGCCGAGCTGGGCCCGGGTGAGCAGCACGTCCCGGGCGTGCGGGTAGGGCGCGCGGGGCTCGGCGTGCAGGTCGTCCCCGTCGTCCCAGACCGCCACCAGGCCGAGCCGGCGCACCGGGGCGAACATCGCCGCCCGGGTGCCGATCACCACGTCGACCTCACCCCGGTGGGCGGTCAGGAACGCCCGGTAGCGGCGGGCCGGACCGTCGGCGGCGGTGAGGCGGACGTGCCGGCCGGGGCCGAGCACCGTGTTCAGCGCGGCATCGAGGCGGTCCAGGTCCCGGGCGTCGGCGACCACCACCACGGCACCCCGGCCACCGGCCACGGTGGCGGCGACCGCGTCGGCGTACCTGTCGGCCCAGTTCTCCCCCGGCAGCGCGGACCACACGGCGCGCGGCGCCCGGCCGGCGGCGAGCGCGCGCAGCAGCGCCGGTCCGGCCGGGTAGTCCCCCCAGCCACGGGGGTCCACCGCGTCCGGTGCGGGAGCGTCGGGGGCAGCCGGCGGTGCGGCGGCGCCGGACGTCGGGTCGCTGTTCGGTGCGGGCGTGTCGGCGGGCGGGGCGGCGACGGATGGCGCGTCGGTGGGCGGCGCGTCGGCGGCGGTGACGGCCTTCTCGGCGCGGGCGTGCCGGGGCGGCACCGCCAGGCGGAGCACGTCGGCCAGGCTGCCGGCGTACCGGTCGGCGACCGCGCGGGCCAACCGGGCCACGTCCGGGGAGAGCACCGGCACCGCGGACACGACCTTCTCCAGGTACGCCAGCTTCGGGTGGGCGGACTCGGCCACGCGCTCCAGCAGCCAGCCGTCGACGAGCTGGCCGGCGAAGCGGACCTTCACCCGCACCCCCGGGCGCGCGTCGGCGTCCAGCGCCTCCGGGACCAGGTAGTCGAACGGGCGGTCGAGGTGCGGCAGCGGCACGTCCACGCAGACGCGCGCGACCGGCGACCCGGGTGCGGGTCGCCGGTCGCGGCGCGTAACGGTGCTCAGGCTCCCGCGGCCGACTTGAGGTCGGCGGCCCGGTCGGTGCCCTCCCAGGTCAACTCCGGCAGCTCCCGGCCGAAGTGGCCGTACGCGGCGGTCTGCTGGTAGATCGGGCGCAGCAGGTGCAGGTCCCGGATGATGGCGGCCGGACGCAGGTCGAAGACCTCGGTGACCGCCTTCTCGATCGCGGCGACCGGCACGGTCTCGGTGCCGAACGTCTCGATGAACAGGCTCACCGGGTGCGCCTTGCCGATCGCGTAGGCGACCTGCGCCTCGCACCGCTCGGCCAGCCCGGCGGCGACCACGTTCTTGGCGACCCAGCGCATCGCGTACGCGGCGGACCGGTCGACCTTCGACGGGTCCTTGCCGGAGAACGCGCCCCCGCCGTGGCGGGCGTACCCGCCGTAGGTGTCCACGATGATCTTCCGGCCGGTCAGGCCGGCGTCGCCCATCGGCCCGCCGATCTCGAACCGGCCGGTCGGGTTCACCAGCAGCCGGTAGCCCTCGGTGTCCAGGCCGAGGCCCTCCAGCTCGGGCGCGATGACGTGGTCGCGGATGTCCGGGGTGAGCAGCGACTCCAGCGAAATGTCCGCGGCGTGCTGGCTGGACACCACCACGGTGTCCAGGCGCACCGGGCGCAGCCCCTCGTAGGCGATGGTGACCTGGGTCTTGCCGTCCGGCCGCAGGTAGGGGACCGTGCCGTCCTTGCGGACCGCCGCGAGCCGGCGCGACAACCGGTGCGCCAACGCGATCGGCAGCGGCATCAGCTCGGGCGTCTCGGAGCAGGCGAAGCCGAACATCATTCCCTGGTCGCCCGCGCCCTGCGCGTCCAGTGCGCTCTCCGAGCCCCCGGTCCGCAGCTCGAAGGCG
This sequence comes from Micromonospora sp. DT31, assembly GCF_049841795.1. NCBI lineage: Bacteria > Bacillati > Actinomycetota > Actinomycetes > Micromonosporales > Micromonosporaceae > Micromonospora > Micromonospora sp. DT31. The sequence continues at coordinate 76,205 of NZ_JBNCKZ010000003.1, forward strand.
TTGTCCACGCCCTGGGCGATGTCCGGCGACTGGGCGCCGATGGAGACGCTGACGCCGCAGGACGCTCCGTCGAAGCCCTTCTTCGAGGAGTCGTAGCCGATGCCGAGGATGGTCTCCCGCACGATGGTCGGGATGTCGGCGTACGCCTTGGTGGTGACCTCACCGGCGACGTGCACCTGGCCGGTGGTGATCAACGTCTCGACCGCGACTCGGCTGTGCGGGTCCTGCGCGAGCAGCGCGTCGAGAATGCCGTCACTGATCTGGTCGGCGATCTTGTCCGGGTGGCCCTCCGTGACCGATTCGGACGTGAAGAGACGTGTCACGGCACTCCTAAGCATGTGATGACTTTGAAAGGTCGCTCGGCGGCATTTTAACGATGCTCCTCCGACCGCGAAGGGTCGAACGCGAGCGGCGGTCGTCAGGAGGGCGACGGCAGCCGGGCGACGACGAGGTCCCAGACGGCATCGGCCAGGGCCTCCTTGGCTTGTTCGGGCAGGTGGTGCACGGCGCCGTCGGCGCCGATCACGGTGGCCGCGTTGGTGTCGGCCCCGAAGACCTTGTCGACGCCGACCTCGTTGACGACGATCAGGTCGGCGCCCTTGCGGGCCAGTTTGGCCCGGCCGTTGGCCTCCGCGTCGTGGGTCTCGGCGGCGAAGATCACCAGAACCTGGCCGGGCCGGCGGCGGCGCCCCAGCTCGGCGGCGATGTCCGGGTTGGTGACCAGTTCGATGGTCGGCGCGCTGCCGTCCTCCGACTTCTTGATCTTACCGCTCGCGTAGTGCGCGGGCCGGAAGTCGGCCGGGGCGGCGGCCATCACCACGGCGTCCGCGTCGGCTGACGCGGCCAGGGTGGCCACCCGCAACTCCTCGGTGGTCCCCACCCGGACCAGGTCCACCCCGGCCGGGTCGGCGAGCGACACGTTCGCCGCGACGAGCGTCACCCGGGCACCCCGGGCCACGGCGGCCCGGGCGAACGCGTACCCCTGTTTGCCGGAGGACCGGTTGCCCAGGAAGCGGACCGGGTCCAGCGGTTCCCGGGTGCCACCGGCGGTGACCACCACATGCCGGTCGGCCAGGTCGGCCCCGGCGTCGGCGCCGCGGGCCAGCGTCCGGCGGGCCACCGCGAAGATCTCGGCCGGGTCGGGCATCCGGCCCTTGCCGGTGTCCCGCCCGGTCAGCCGGCCGACCGCCGGCTCGATCACCCGGACGCCCCGGGAACGCAGCGTGGCCACGTTGGCCGCGGTGGCCGGGTGCTCCCACATCTCGGTGTGCATGGCCGGGGCCAGCAGCACCGGGCACCGGGCGGTCAGGAGGGTGTTGGTGAGCAGGTCGTCGGCGAGGCCGTGGGCGGCCTTGGCGAGCAGGTCGGCGGTGGCCGGGGCGACCACGACCAGGTCGGCGTGCTGCCCGAGCCGCACGTGCGGCACCTCGTGCACGTCGGACCAGACATCGTCGGCGACCGGCTGGCCAGACAGGGCCGCCCAGGTCGGCGCCCCGACGAAGCGCAGCGCCGAGGCGGTCGGCACCACCCGGACCCGATGACCCGACTCGGTGAAGAGGCGGAGCAGCTCACATGCCTTGTAGGCGGCGATCCCGCCGCCGACCCCGAGGACGATCTCGGCGGGCATCGGCACGGGCGCGGTTACGGCTGGTCGGTCGGCTCGGCGGTGAGCAGGCCCGCGTTGATCTCGCGCATGGCGATCGAGAGCGGCTTCTCCTGCGGGGTGGTCTCCACCAGCGGGCCGACGTACTCCAGCAGGCCCTCACCGAGCTGGCTGTAGTAGGCGTTGACCTGACGGGCACGCTTGGCGGCGAAGATGACGAGCGCGTACTTCGAGGTGGTCTTTTCGAGCAGCTCGTCGATCGGCGGGTTGGTGATGCCCTCGGGATTGGTGGCGATGGATCCCACGAATTTAACCTCTGCGTCTCGTGCGCCGCCCCTGGAGGCGGTGGCCGGCTGAACCGAGCAAGCCTACCAGTTCGTCGGCGGCCCGATCGGTCCGGTCGTGCGTCACGGCGTGGACGAAGACGCCCGCCAGGTGCGGGCCGGGCCGGTACGCCGGCGGGGCGAGCAGCACCAACCGGGCCCGCGGCTCCGCCGCGCCGACCGCCACCGCGCCGGTCAGGTCCAGCGGCAGCAGCACCGGCCGGCCCTCGGCGAGACCGGACCGCACGGCGGCGCGGGGCACCCCCCGGCGGTACGACCCGATCCGGCACCACTCCAGCATCTCGCCCGTGGCGATCAGGCGGTCGAAGCCGGCCGGGTCGAGGAAGAGGCGGTCCACGCCGTCCCGCTCGCCCGGACGCGGCGTCCGGGTGGTGGCGACCACCGGCACCCGGACGGACGCAAGGCGCGCCCGGACCGCCTCGACCACACTGTCCCGGCCGGACCCGGACGGGCCGGACAGGACAGTGAGCCGAGCCGCCGAGCGCGCCTCGTCATCCGTGCTCACCGCTTGTTTCTACACGGCGGGCCGTTCAGTTGGCGGCGAACTCTCCGAGCAGAGCCTTGCGCTGCTGCTCGCCGAGGCCACGCAGGCGACGGCTGTCAGCGATCTTGAGCTTCTCCATGATCTGGGTCGCCCGGATCTTGCCGATGCCCGGCATCGCCTGGAGCACTGCCGAAACCTTCAGCTTGCCCACGACGTCGTCGGACTCGGCCCGCTCGAGGACGGTGGCGAGGGTGGTCTTGCCCTGCTTGAGCTGCTCCTTCAGCTCAGCGCGGGCCTTGCGGATCTCCGCGGCCTTCTCCAGCGCGGCAGCGCGCTGTTCGGGGGTCAGTGACGGGAGCGGCACCAGTTCTCCTCAGGTCCCTAGTACGGCGGGCGGAGCGCCCCACCGCATCTGTGAAACGTGGTGTCGCTGGCAACCAAAGGGGTCCGTGGTTCCCAGCGCGGGGAAAACTAGCGTTCAACGGAGATTTCGGCAACGTGGGCGCGCCATGATCAACGCAAAGTGACCGAGCAGTCAGTCAGTCGGCGGGGTTCAGGGCGGCCCGGCACTCGGCCAGTACCCGGTCGGCCGCGGCCCGCAGCGCGGCCGGATCCGGGCCCGCGCCGAGCACCTCCCGGGAGTACGACGGCAGCACCCACGGCAGGGCCGAGCCGAAGACGGTACGTAGCCCGGCGGGCGTGCCACCCTGGGCGCCAAGCCCCGGTGCGAGTAACGGACCGTTCACCGAACCGAGGTCGTGACCCGTCTCCCCGATGGTCGCGCCGACCACCAAACCGAAGCTGCCGAGCGGCTCGGCACCCTGGTTGAGCTGCGAAATCTCCTCGATGACGGCCTGCGCCACGGTGCGCCCGTCGGCACCGACCGCGCGCTGCACCGCGGCACCCTCCGGATTGGACGTGAGGGCCAGCACGAACACCCCGCCTCCGTGCGCGGCGGCGACCGAGAACATCGGCGCCAGCGAACCTACTCCCAGGTAGGGGCTCGCGGTGACCGCATCGACATACATCGGGCTGGATGGATCGAGGTACGCCGAGGCGTACGCGGCCACCGTCGAGCCGATGTCGCCGCGCTTGACGTCGAGCAGAACGAGCGCCCCGGCATCCCGTAACTGTCGGATAGTTGACTCAAGTACCCCGACCCCGCGCGAGCCGAAGCGCTCGAAGAAAGCCGACTGCGGCTTCACCACGGCCACCCGGTCCCCGATCGCCTCCACCACGGTGCGGCTGAACCGCTCCAGCCCTTCGACGTCGTCGGACAGTCCCCAGTCGGCCAGCAACCCCGGATGCGGGTCGATCCCCACACACAGCGGCCCTCGTCGCGCCACGGCCCGGTGCAGGCGGACGCCGAACGTCTCCATCGTGTCTCTCCCCCTCCGACGGCACCGGGGCCGCCTGGCGTGTCCGGCGGCGGACCTCCCGCCGCACCGGCTCGTACCGCCGGCTCAGCCGGCCCTGACCGCCGCGGCCACCCCGGCCGCGATCCGCGCCACGTCCGCGGCGTCGCAGACGTACGGCGGCATGGTGTAGACGAGGTCCCGGAACGGACGCAACCACACCCCCTCGCCCACCGCCGCGGCGGTGGCCCGGGGCACGTCGACCTCGTGGTCGAGCTGCACCACCCCGATCGCGCCGAGCACCCGCACGTCGACCACCCCGGGCACACCGCGCAGCGGCTCCAGGCCGGCCCGCAGTCCCGCGCCGACGCCGGCCACCCGCCCGGCCCAGTCCCCGGCGCGCAGCAGGTCCACGGAGGCGTTGGCGACCGCACAGGCCAGCGGGTTGCCCATGAACGTCGGGCCGTGCGCCAGCACCCCGCCGGCGGAGATCCCCCGCGCCACCTCCGGGGTGCACAGCGCCGCGGCCAGCGTCAGGTAGCCACCGGTGAGCGCCTTGCCGACACAGAGCACATCCGGCGTCACCCCGGCGTGCTCGGCGGCGAACATCCGCCCGGTCCGGCCGAAGCCGGTGGCGATCTCGTCGAAGACCAGCAGGACGCCGTGCTCCCGGGTGACCTCGCGCAGCACCCGCAGATAGTGCGGATGGTGGAAACGCATCCCGCCGGCCCCCTGGACCACCGGCTCGACGATCACCGCGGCCAGCTCGTCGGCGTGCCGTCGCACCGCGTCCCGCAGCACCGCCTCGTACGCCGGGTCGGGCGGCGTGTCGAAGCCGGCCGGCGGCACCGGCGCGAACACCTGCCGGGGCAGCACGTCGCCCCACAGGTGGTGCATGCCGCCCTCCGGGTCGCACACGCTCATCGGGTGGAACGTGTCGCCGTGGTAGCCGCCCCGCCAGGTGCCCAGCCGACGACGCCCCGGACGACCCCGGGCCCGCTGGTACTGCAGGCACATCTTGACCGCCACCTCGACGGCGACCGAGCCGGAATCGGCCAGGAAGACGTGGTCCAGGCCGTCCGGGGCCAGCTCCACGAGCGTGCCGGCCAGGCGCACCGCCGGCTCGTGGGTGAGCCCGCCGAACATCACGTGGCTCATCCGGCCGAGCTGGTCGGTGACCGCGGCGTCCAGCACCGGGTTCCGGTAGCCGTGGATCGCCGCCCACCACGACGACATGCCGTCGACCAGTTCCCGCCCGTCGGCCAGGCGCAGGCGTACGCCCTCGGCGCTGTCCACCACGTACGGCGCGCCGGCCGGCGGCAGCGCGGCGTACGGGTGCCACACGTGCCGGCGGTCCGCCGCCAGGATCTCCTCAGGCGTCACGGCTCCTCCTTCCCCTCCCCCGCGAAGGCGGGGTCATCGGGGGTGCGGGGCGGCGCGGGTGACGGCGCGGGCCAGCGCGGGACCCCGGTAGATGAAACCGGTGTAGAGCTGCACCAGGGACGCGCCGGCGTCGAACATCCGGGTCGCGTCGTCCGGGTCGAGGATGCCGCCGACGCCGATCACCGGCAGTCGCCCGCCGGTCTCCCGGTGCACGAACGCGACCATCTCCCGGGCCCGGCCGGTCAACGGCCGACCGGACAGTCCGCCGGCCTCGGCGCCCCGTTCCCGGTCGGCCGGGGCCAGACCGTCGCGCGACAGCGTGGTGTTGGTGGCGATGACGCCCGCCGCGCCCCGCTCCAGGCAGACCTCCAGCAGCTCGGCCACCGCCGCCTCGGTCAGGTCAGGGGCGATCTTCACCAGCACCGGCTTCTCCCCCACCAGCGCGGCGAGCAGCGCGTCCAGGTGCGAGCGGTCCTGCAACGAGCGCAGACCCGGGGTGTTCGGCGAGGACACGTTGACCGCGAAGTAGTCACCGTGCCCCCTGAGCGCCCGGTAGGAGGTGAGGTAGTCCTCGACCGCCTCGTCCAGCGGGGTCACCTTGGACTTCCCGAGGGAGATGCCCAGCGGCACGCCGAGCGGGCGCGGCAGCGCCGCCAGCCGGTCGGCCAGGGCCTGCGCGCCGGCGTTGTTGAAGCCCATCCGGTTGATCACGGCCGCGCTGTCGCGCAGCCGGAACAGCCGGGGCCGGGGGTTGCCCGGCTGGGCGTGCGCGGTCACGGTGCCGACCTCGACGAAGCCGAAGCCCAGCGCCGGCCACGCCGGCAACGCGACGCCGTTCTTGTCCATCCCGGCCGCCAACCCGACCGGGTTGGGGAACCGGACCCCGAACACGTCGCGCGGCGCCGACCGAAAGTACGCCCGGCGCAGCGCCCCGAGAAGCGCCGGCCGCCGCGACGCCCTCGCCAACCGTTCCAACGTCCACTCGTGCGCCCCCTCCGCATCCCCGCCGCGCAGCGAGAACAACCGGGGCCGCACCACCCGCTCGAAGATCACGTCCCGGCCCGCCGCCCGGAGTCGATCTCCCCGACTGCCGCCACCCTCGTGATCGGCGCGTCGCGGCGCGGGGTCACTCGTTCGCCCGCAGCGCGGCGTGCAGATCCTGGAGCGGACGGACCTGCAGGTCGCCGTTGATCCGCGCCTCGATGCCCATCACCGCGGCGGCGGCACCGGGGACGGTGGTGACGCACGGGATGTCCGCGCTCACCGCCGCGCTGCGGATCTCGTAGCCGTCCGAGCGGGCGCTCGCGCCCGAACCCTGCGGCGTGTTCACCACAAGCGCCACGTCGCCGCCGAGGATCAGCGACACCGCGTCCGCACCCGCGCCGGACTCGTAGTGCTTGCGGATCTGCTCGCAGGCGATCCCGTGCCGGCGCAGCACCTCGGCCGTGCCGGTGGTGGCGACGATCTCGAAGCCCAGGTCCGCCAGGCGCTTGATCGGGAAGATCATGCCGCGCTTGTCGCGGTTCGCCACCGAGACGAAGATCTTCCCGGACGTGGGCAGCGAGCCGTAAGCGGCCGCCTGCGACTTGGCGAACGCCTGCCCGAACCCGGTGTCGATGCCCATCACCTCACCTGTGGAGCGCATCTCCGGGCCGAGCAACACGTCGACGCCCTTGCCGGCCGGTGTGCGGAACCGCTTGAACGGCAGCACCGCCTCCTTGACCGCGATCGGCGCGTCCGCCGGCATGGCGCCGCCGTCGCCGGTGGGCGGCAGCATCCCCTCCGCGCGCAACTGCGCGATGGTGGCGCCCAGGGCGATCCGGGCCGCCGCCTTGGCCAGCGGCACCGCGGTGGCCTTCGACACGAACGGGACCGTCCGCGAGGCACGCGGGTTGGCCTCCAGCACGTACAGTGTGTCGCCCTGCAGGGCGTACTGGACGTTGAGCAGCCCGCGCACCCCGACGCCGCGGGCGATCTCCTCGGTGTAGTGGCGCACCTGCGCCAGGTGCGACCCGGCCAGGGTGATCGGCGGCAGCGTGCACGACGAGTCCCCGGAGTGGATGCCGGCCTCCTCGATGTGCTCCATCACGCCGCCCAGGTAGACGGCACCGTCGGCGTCGACGAGCGCGTCCACGTCGATCTCGATGGCGTCGTCCAGGAACCGGTCGACGAGCACCGGGCGGTCGGGCGAGATGGCGGTGGCCCGGCCGATGTAGTCACGCAGCGTGACATCGTCGTAGACGATCTCCATGCCCCGGCCACCCAGCACGTACGACGGGCGGACCAGCACCGGATACCCGATCTCGTCGGCGATCGCCTTCGCCTCGTCGTACGAGGTGGCCATGCCGTGCGCGGGGGCCCGCAGCCCCGCCCGGGCCAGCACCGCACCGAACGCCCCGCGCTCCTCGGCCAGGTGGATCGACTCCGGGGAGGTGCCCACGATCGGCACCCCGGCGTCCTTGAGCCGCTGGGCCAGGCCGAGCGGCGTCTGCCCGCCGAGCTGCACGATCACCCCGACCACGCCCGGGCCCCCGGCCGCCTTCCCGGAGGAGTCCTCGGCGTGCCACACCTCCAGCACGTCCTCGAACGTCAGCGGCTCGAAGTACAACCGGTCGGCGGTGTCGTAGTCGGTGGAGACGGTCTCCGGGTTGCAGTTGACCATGACCGTCTCGTAACCCACGCCGTCGGCACCGGCATCGGTGCCGAGCGGCGCGCAGCGCAGCGCCTGCACCGCGTGCACGCACGAGTAGTCGAACTCGATGCCCTGCCCGATCCGGTTCGGCCCGGAGCCCAGGATGAGCACCTTCGGCCGGGCCGAGGGCGCCACCTCGGTCTCCGAGTCGTACGTCGAGTAGTGGTACGGCGTGGTCGCCTCGAACTCCGCCGCGCAGGTGTCCACCGTCTTGTACACCGGCCGGACCCCGAGGCGGTGCCGCAGCGTGCGTACCCCGTCCTCGGCGGCCAGCTCGGGGCGCAACGCGGCGAGCTGGCGGTCGGACAGACCGGCCCGCTTGGCCACCCGCAGCAGAGCCGCGTCGAGCACCGGGGCGTCGACGATCTCGGCGCGCAACTCCACCAGCGAGGCGATCTGGTCCAGGAACCACGGGTCGATGCCGCCGGACGCCTCGGACACCTCGGCGATCGACGCGCCGAGGCGCAACGCCCGCTCGACCGTGTAGAGCCGCCCGTCGTGCGGCATCCGCAACGCGGCCAGGGTGTTCTCCCGGGTCGCGCCCTGCGGGTCGGGGACCGTCCAGAAACCGGACGAGGTGGTCTCCATCGAGCGCATCGCCTTGTTCAGCGCCTCGGTGAAGTTGCGACCCAGGCTCATCGCCTCGCCCACCGACTTCATGGTGGTGGTCAGCTCCGGGTCGGCGCCGGGGAACTTCTCGAACGCGAACCGGGGGATCTTCACCACCACGTAGTCGAGCGTCGGCTCGAACGCGGCAGGCGTCTTGCGGGTGATGTCGTTGGGGATCTCGTCGAGCGTGTAGCCGATGGCGAGCTTCGCGGCGATCTTCGCGATCGGGAAGCCGGTGGCCTTCGACGCCAACGCCGAGGAACGCGACACCCGGGGGTTCATCTCGATCACGACGATCCGGCCGTCGGCCGGGTTGACCGCGAACTGGATGTTGCAGCCGCCGGTGTCCACCCCGACCTCGCGCAGCACCGCGATGCCCAGGTCGCGCAGTCGCTGGTACTCCCGGTCGGTGAGCGTCATGGCCGGCGCCACCGTGACGCTGTCCCCGGTGTGCACGCCCATCGGGTCGACGTTCTCGATCGAGCAGACCACCACCACGTTGTCGTGGCGGTCGCGCATCAGTTCGAGCTCGTACTCCTTCCAGCCGAGCACGCTCTCCTCGATCAGGACCTCGTGCACCGGGCTGGCGGCCAGACCGGCACCGGCGATGCGGGTCAGGTCCTCGTCGCTGTGCGCCATGCCGGAACCGAGGCCGCCCATCGTGAACGACGGCCTGATGACCACCGGCAGGCCCAGCTCGGTGACGGTGTCCCGGACCTCGTCCATCGAGTGGCAGACCCGCGAGCGGGGCACCAGCGCCGCCGGGTCGGCCACCCCCAGCCGTACGCCGGCCTTCGCCACGATCTCCTTGAACAGCTGCCGGTCCTCACCCCGGTTGATCGCCTCGATGTTCGCGCCGATCAGCTCGACGCCGTACTTCTCCAGCACGCCCGCCTCGTGCAGGGCGACCGCGGTGTTCAACGCGGTCTGCCCGCCGAGCGTGGGCAGCAGCGCGTCCGGGCGCTCCTTGGCGATGACCAGCTCGACGAACTCCGGGGTGATCGGCTCGACGTACGTGGCGTCGGCGAACTCCGGATCCGTCATGATCGTCGCCGGGTTGGAGTTGACCAGGCTGACCCGGAGGCCCTCGCTGCGCAGCACCCGGCAGGCCTGGGTGCCGGAGTAGTCGAACTCGCAGGCTTGTCCGATAACGATCGGCCCTGAGCCGATCACCAGCACGTGCCTGAGGTCGGTCCGCTTAGGCATCCTTGCGCCCCTCGATCAATTCGGCGAAGCGGTCGAAGAGGTAGTCCGCATCGTGCGGACCGGCCGCCGCCTCCGGGTGGTACTGGACGGTGAAAGCGGGCACGTCCACGGCCCGCAGCCCCTCGACCACGTTGTCGTTGAGGCACACGTGCGAGACCCGGACCCCGCCGAACTCGGTGTCGATCACCTGGTCGGGCACGACCGCCCCGTCCCCCGCACCCGGCACCTGCACCGCGAAACCGTGGTTGTGGCTGGTCACCTCGACCTTGCCGGTGACCCGGTCGAGCACCGGCTGGTTGATGCCGCGGTGGCCGTACCCCAGCTTGTAGGTGCCGAAGCCCAACGCCCGGCCGAGGATCTGGCTGCCGAAACAGATGCCGAACAGCGGAATCCGCCGGGTCAGCACCTCCCGGGCCAACGCCACCGGCCCCTCGGCGGTCGCCGGGTCACCCGGGCCCGGCGAGAAGAAGACCGCGTCCGCACCGGTGGCGAGCAGATCCTCGATGGTCGAACCGGCGGGCAGCACATGGGTGGTGACCCCGCGCGCGGCGAGCCGGCGCGGCACGTTGCGCTTGATGCCCAGATCCAGGGCGGCCACCGTGAACCGGTGCTCACCCTGCGCCGGCACCACGTACGGCTTGTCGGTGGTCACCTCGGCGGACAGGTCCGCGCCGACCATCTGCGGCGACCGGCGGACCCGCTCCAGCAGGGCCGCCGGATCGTCCTCGACGCTGGAGATGCCGACCCGCATCGCGCCGCGCTCCCGCAGGTGCCGGGTCAGCGCCCGGGTGTCCACCCCGCTGATGCCGACCACCCCCTCGGCGGCGAGCCGGTCCTCCAACCCGCCGGTGGCGCGCCAGTTCGAGCTGATCCGGGCCGGGTCGCGCACCACGTACCCGGCCACCCAGATCCGACCGGACTCGTCGTCCTCGCCGTTGACCCCGGTGTTGCCGATGTGCGGCGCGGTCTGCACCACCACCTGCCGGTGGTAGGAGGGGTCGGTGAGGGCCTCCTGGTAGCCGGTCATGCCGGTGTTGAAGACCGCCTCACCGAACGTCTCACCGACGCTGCCGTACGCCTCGCCGTGGAAGGTGCGCCCGTCCTCCAGGACGAGAATCGCCGAACGCCTGCGAATCATGCTGCGACCCCTCCGATCCGGACTGCGGGACTCCGCTCCGCTGCGTTCCTCGCTCGGATCACCATGACCCCTCCGATCCGGACTGCGGGACTCCGCTCCGCTGCGTTCCTCGCTCGGATCACTTGACAGCCTTTCCGTCCAGAACCGTCGGCTCGCCGCGCAGGAAGGTCGCCACGATGCGACCCGGCAGCGTCATGCGGGCGTACGGGGTGTTGCGACTGCGACTGGCCAGTTCCGCCGGTTCGATCACGCGACGGGCGGCCGGGTCGACCAGGGTCAGGTTGGCCGGCACGCCGGGCGCCGGGTCGAGGCCGTGCCCGTCCAGGCCGGCGATCCGGGCCGGTGTGCGGGACATCCGCTCGGCGATCAGGTCCCACCGGGGGCCGAACACGTCGAGGGCGATGGACAGCGCGGTCTCCAGGCCGAGCATGCCCGGGCGGGCGTACGCCCACTCGCACTCCTTGTCCTCCACGGCGTGCGGCGCGTGGTCGGTGGCGATGACGTCGATCACGCCGTCGGCCAGCGCCTCCCGCAGGGCGGCGATGTCGGCGGCGGTACGCAGCGGCGGGTTGACCTTGAAAACCGGGTCGTACGTCTGCGCCCGCTCGTCGGTCAGCAGCAGGTGGTGCGGCGTCACCTCGGCGGTCACCCGCACACCACGCGCCTTGGCCTGCCGCAGCACCTCCACGCTGCCGGCGGTGGAGACGTGGCAGACGTGCAGGCGGCTGCCCACGTGCTCGGCCAGCAGCACGTCCCGGGCGATGATCGCCTCCTCGGCGACCGCCGGCCAGCCGGTCAGACCGAGCCGGGTGGACACCTCGCCCTCGTGCATCTGCGCGCCCTCGGTCAGCCGGGGCTCCTCGGCGTGCTGGGCGATCACCCCGTCGAACGCCTTGACGTACTCCAGCGCCCGGCGCATCAGCCTCGGGTCCGCCACGCAGTGCCCGTCGTCGGAGAAGATCTGCACCCCGGCCGCTGAGTCGGCCATCGCGCCCAACTCGGCCAGCCGCTCGCCGGCCAGCCCGACCGTGACCGCGCCGATCGGTTGCACGTCGACCAGGCCGGCCTCACGGCCGAGCCGCCAGACCTGCTCGACCACCCCGGCGGTGTCCGCGACCGGCGAGGTGTTCGCCATCGCGCACACCGCCGTGTAGCCGCCGAGCGCCGCCGCCCGGGACCCGGACTCGACCGTCTCGGCGTCCTCCCGGCCGGGTTCCCGCAGGTGGGTGTGCAGGTCGACCAGGCCGGGCAGTGCCACCAGGCCGGTGGCGTCGAGCACCGTGGCACCGGCCGCGGCCAGCCCGGCGCCGACCTCGACCACCACGCCGTCGCGGATGAGCAGGTCGGTCGGCTCGCCACCGACCACGCTGACGTTCGAGATGAGGTACGTGGTCACCGGTTGTTCCCTCCGAGCAGCAGGTAGAGCACGGCCATCCGCACGGAGACCCCGTTGGCGACCTGTTCGACGATGGTGGAGCGGGACGAGTCGGCCACCTCGGGCGTGATCTCCATGCCCCGGTTCATCGGGCCGGGGTGCATGACGATCGCGTGCTCGGGCAGCCGGCGCATCCGCGGCCCGTCGAGCCCGTAGCGCCGGGCGTACTCCCGGGCCGACGGGAAGTAGGAGTCACCCATCCGTTCCCGCTGCACCCGCAGCATCATCACCACGTCCACACCGGGAAGAACGGTGTCCAGGTCGTAGGAGACGTCGGTGTCCGGGGCGAGGGCGGCGGAGATGTTCACCGGGATGAGCGTGGGCGGGCCGACCAGGGTGACCTTGGCACCGAGGGTGGACAGGAGCAGCACGTTGGAGCGGGCCACCCGGGAGTGCAGCACGTCGCCGACGATCGCCACGTGCAGGCCGTCGAGCCGGCCCAGCCGGGAGCGCATCGTGTACGCGTCGAGCAGCGCCTGGGTGGGATGCTCGTGGGTGCCGTCACCGGCGTTGACCACCGAACCGTCCACCCAGTCGGCCAGCCGGTGCGGCGCGCCGGAGGCCGGGTGTCGGACCACCACCGCGTCGGCCCCCATGGCCTGGAGGGTGAGCGCGGTGTCCTTCAGGCTCTCCCCCTTGGCCACGCTCGACCCCTTGGCCGAGAAGTTGATCACGTCGGCGCTGAGTCGCTTGGCGGCCGCCTCGAACGAGATCCGGGTCCGGGTGGAGTCCTCGTAGAACAGGTTCACCACGGTACGACCGCGCAACGCGGGCAGCTTCTTGACCTCACGGCCGGCCACCGTGGCCATCTCGGCGGCGGTGTCCAGGACCAGGGTGGCGGTGGCGGCGTCCAGGTCCGCCCCGGAGAGCAGGTGCCGGATCACAGAGCTGACCTTTCGTTCGCGACTGCGGGGCTCCGCTCCGCTGCACTCCTCGCGCTCACAGGGCACTGCCTCCGTACAGTCGCACCTCGTCGGTGCCGTCGGTCTCGGCGAGGGTGACCTTGACGTTCTCGGCCAGCGCGGTGGGGATGTTCTTGCCCACGTAGTCGGCGCGAATCGGGAGCTGGCGGTGACCGCGGTCGACCAGGACGGCGAGCTGCACCGACGCCGGGCGACCGACGTCGCTGAGCGCGTCCAGCGCGGCCCGAGCGGTGCGGCCGGAGAAGAGCACGTCGTCGACGAGGATCACCCGCTTGCCGTCGATCCCGCCGGTCGGCAGGTCGGTCGGGCCCACCGCGCGGGTCGCGTGCCGGCGCAGGTCGTCGCGGTAGAGCGTGATGTCCAGCACGCCGACCGGGACGGTCACGTCCTCGAACGTGCTGATCCGGGCCGCGAGGCGGCGGGCCAGCGGCACGCCCCGGGTGGGGATGCCGAGCAGGACGGTGTCGGCGGCGCCCTGGGTCTTCTCCAGGATCTGGTGGGCGATCCGGTCGACCACCCGCGAGACGTCGGCGGCGGCGAGGATCACCTTCACCGAGGGTTGTCGCGGCGGCGATGACGAGGCAGCCGGTGGGTAGGCCACGGCGGACCTCCTTCCCCGCCTCACGGGACGGGTCGTTAAAGGACGTCTGGTCTGCGCACCAGCGGGCCACGTGTGGTCCGACCGGGGCTTCACGCCACGTTACCAGCGGTTACCCGGCCGGTCGTCGCCGGCCCTGACCTGCCGGTCAGCCCGGAGAAATGGGGACAAGCCGTACCGGCCTCCGGAGCGGGCGGAGCGCAACACTTGACCACGTGTCGCAATCCCCGTACCGTCACGCTCCGTAGCGATAGCTGGGAGAACCCCGAGCAGCACTGGGAGTGTCCGAATGCCCTCTGAATACGCCAAGTCGCTGGGCGCCCGCCTGCGCTCCATCCGCCAGCAGCAGGGCCTGTCCCTGCAGGGGGTGGAGGAGAAGTCGAACGGGCGGTGGAAGGCCGTGGTGGTCGGCTCCTACGAGCGCGGCGACCGCGCCGTCACGGTGTCCCGCCTGGCGGAGCTGGCCGACTTCTACCGCGTTCCCGTCTCCGAACTGCTGCCCGACGGCAGCGGGGTGCGGCACGAGCCCACCAGCAAGATCGTGCTGGACCTGGAGCGGCTCTACGACGAGGCCTCCGAGGACCTCGCGTACGTCGCCCGCTACGCCCGGGCCATCCAGCAGCAGCGCGGTGACTACAACGGCCGGGTGCTGTCCATCCGCGCCGACGACCTGCGCGCCCTGGCGATCGTGTACGACGCCTCGCCGTCCGGCCTGATCGAGCGGCTCACCGAGCACGGTGTGCTGGTCGCCGACCCGCGGGCGTTCTTCGCGTCCTGACCGCTACGACGAAGGGCCCGCGCCGGTCGGCGCGGGCCCTTCGTCGTGCGGGGTGTCGGCGGCTCAACGCGCGGCGTACTCGGCGATCCGGCCGAGGATGCCGTTGAGGAAGCGGGGCGAGTCGTCGGTGGACATCTGCCGGGCCAGCTCCACGGCCTCGCTGATCGCCACCGCGTCGTCGATCTCGTCGACGTAGAGCAGCTCGTACACGGCGATCCGGGCCAGGTTGCGGTCGACCGCCGGCATCCGGTCCAGCGTCCACCCCTCGGCGTAGCTGGCGATCGTCTCGTCGATCCGGTCAAGGTGCGCCGCCACGCCCTCGACCAGCCCGACCGCGTAGCCGAGGTGGTCGGGTCGCGGCTGCTCGATCCGCTTCAGATAGCCGGCGAGCACCTCGACCGGGGGGCGGTCCCGCAGGTCGGCCTCGAAGAGCACGTCCAGCGCCCGCTTACGCGCCTTGCGACGCGCCGGCATCTGCTGTTTGGGGCCCTCGGCCATCAGGCTCGGCCGAGGTAACGGCCGTCGCGGGTGTCGACCTTGATCTTCTCACCGGTGGTGATGAACAGCGGCACCTGCACGGTCGCGTCGGTCTCGACGGTGGCCGGCTTGTTGCCGCCGGTCGACCGGTCGCCCTGTAGGCCGGGCTCGGTGTAGGTGACCTCCAGCACGACCGAGGTCGGCAGCTCGATGTAGAGCGGCACCCCCTCGTGGGTGGCGACGGTCGCCTCGGCCTCCGGCAGGAGGTAGTTGGCGGCGTCACCGACGGTGGCGCCCAGCACGGTGATCTGGTCGAACGTCTCCAGATCCATGAAGACGTAGTCCTCGCCGTCGGCGTACAGGTATTGCATGGTGCGCTTGTCCACGGTCGCGGTCTCGACCTTGGTGCCCGCGTTGAAGGTCTTGTCGACCACCTTGCCGGACAGCACGTTCTTCAGCGTGGTGCGCACGAAGGCACCACCCTTACCGGGCTTGACGTGCTGGAACTCGACGACGGCCCACAGCTCGCCGTCCAGGTTGAGTACCAGGCCGTTCTTCAGGTCGTTGGTGGTGGCCATTTCCTGCCTTGATCATCAATTGGCGGACAGACCGGCCAAGTCTACTCGCTCTGTCGAATCGGACTCGCCCGACGAGACGAGCCCGGCTCAGGTGCCGGCGGCGACGCGCGCCGCCACGTGGTGCAGGGCCAGCCGGTAGCCGTCCACGCCCAGGCCGCAGATCACCCCGGTCGCCACCGCCGAGATCACCGAGTGGCGCCGGAACTCCTCCCGGGCGTGGATGTTGGAGATGTGCACCTCGACCAGCGGACCACGCAGCATCGCGCAGGCGTCCCGGACCGCGACCGAGTAGTGCGTCCAGGCCGCCGGGTTGAGCACCACCGGCGCCTCCTCGTCCGCCGCCTGGTGCAGCCACGCCAACATCTCGGCCTCGGCGTCGGTCTGCCGGACCACCACGTCCAGCCCCAGCTCCCGACCGTGCCGCTCGCAGTCGGCCGCCAGCTGGGCATAGTTGGTCAACCCGTACACGTCGACCTGGCGGGTGCCGAGCCGGCCCAGGTTCGGCCCGTTGAGCACGTACACCCTCACGAGCTGACCTCCGCGTACGCGGCGGCCAGCAGGTCGTCCGACGGCGCCTCCAGGATCGCCGGGCGGGTGGGGCCGTCGAGCACCACGAAGCGCAGCCGACTGCCCCGGGCCTTCTTGTCCACCCGCATCGCCGCCAGCAGCTCCGGCCAGGCCTCGGCCCGGTAGCCGGTGGGCAGGTCGAGTGCGGTCAGCACGCGGCGGTGCCGCTGCGCGTCGGCCGCGTCGAGGCGGCCGGCGAGCCGGGCCAACGTGGCCGCGTAGACCAGCCCGACCGACACCGCGTGGCCGTGCCGCCAGCGGTAGCCCTCCACCTTCTCGATCGCGTGCGCCAGGGTGTGCCCGTAGTTGAGCACCTCGCGTACCCCGGACTCGCACAGGTCACCGGCGACCACCTCGGCCTTCACGCGGACCGCGCGCTCGACCAGTTCCCGCAGCACCGGCCCGGTCGGGTCCAGCGCGGCGGCCGGGTCCCGCTCGACCAGGTCGAGGATCACCGGGTCGGCGATGAAGCCGCACTTGACCACCTCGGCCATGCCGGCGGCCAGGTCGGCCGGGGGCAGGCTGTCCAGCGTCGCCAGGTCGGCCAGCACGCCGGCCGGCGGGTGGAACGCGCCGACCAGGTTCTTGCCGGCGGCCGTGTTGATCCCGGTCTTGCCGCCCACCGCCGCGTCGACCATGCCGAGCAGCGACGTCGCCACCGGCACCCAGCGCACGCCGCGCAGCCAGGTGGCCGCGACGAAACCGGCCAGGTCGGTGACCGCGCCGCCGCCCACCCCGACCACCGCGTCGGTACGGGTGAACCCGGCCGCGCCGAGCTGGTCCCAGCAGGCGGCCGCCACGTCGACGTGCTTGCCCGCCTCGGCGTCCGGCACCTCGATCAGCAGCGGCGTCACGCCGCCCTCGCGCACCCGGCCGGCGAGCCGGTCGGCGAGCGCCTTGAGCGGGGCCGCGTGCAGGAAGGCCACCCGCTCGGCGCCGGGCAGCAGCACCGGCGGCGGGTCCAGCAGGTCACGTCCCACCAGCACGTCGTACGGCCGTTCGCCGCCGACCGGGATCCGGGTCACCTCGTCCATCGCCGGCAGCCTAGTCCAGCGCGCCCCTTCGGCGCGGCGACTGTCCACTCCTCGGGTGTTTGGGCGGCCGCATCCCGGGTAGGGCGCCCGGAATGAGCGAGACGAGGGCACACGCGACCCCACCGGAGACCGCCACCAGCATCCGGCTGCCCGCCGCCATCCTCGGCGTCGGGCTCGGCGGCTTCGTCGACGGCATCGTCCTGCACCAGGTGCTCCAGTGGCACCACCTGCTCAGCAGCACCGGCAGCGACCGGGTCGGCATCCGCGAGTACCCCGTGGACACCGTGCCCGGGCTGGAGATGAACACGCTCTGGGACGGGCTGTTCCACGTGGTCACCTGGGTGGCGGTGCTCACCGGGCTGGCCCTGCTCTACTCCCGGGTCACCAGCTCCCGGGGCCGGCTGTGGCGCTCGCCGATGCTGTGGGGCTGGACGCTTATCGGCTGGGGCCTGTTCAACCTGGTCGAAGGCATCATCGACCACCACCTGCTCGGCATCCACCACGTCCGCAGCGGCCCGAACCAGCTCTGGTGGGACCTCGGGTTCCTCGCCCTCGGCGTGGTGCTGATCGCGGTCGGCTGGGCGATCCAGCGCCGCGCCCGCGCTGTCGACCTCTGCGCGCCGGAGCGCCGGTGAGCCTGGCGCACGCCGGGCACGACGCCGGCGGCTTCCCGGCGACCGCGCTGATCCCGATCGCGTTGTTCTGGGCGTACCTGGCCGCCGCGCTGCGGCTGCGCGACCCGGGCGGACCGGGCTGGCCGCACGGCCGAACCGCGAGTTTCGGGCTCGGCGCGCTGCTGCTGGCAGCCGGGCTGCTGTGGCCCGCCGGCGACTTCGTCGGGCACATGTGGCAGCACCTGCTGATCGGGATGCTGGCACCGCTGGCACTGGTGCTCGGCGCACCGGTCACGTTGCTGCTGCGCACGCTGGACCGGCGTACCGGCCGGGCCCTCGTGCACCTGCTGCGGCATCCGGTCGCGCGGGTGCTCGGCCACCCGGTGACCGGCCTGCTGCTCACCGCGGGCGGGCTCTGGCTGCTCTACCTCACCCCGCTGTACCGGGCCACCATGGACAACCCGTTGCTGCACACGCTGGTGAATCTGCACTTCCTGCTCAGCGGCTACCTGTTCGCCTGGTCCATCGCCGGGCCGGACCCGGGCCCGCACCGCCCCCGCGTACCGGTGCGGCTGGTGGTGATCGGGTTCGGGGTGGCGGCGCACGCCACCATCGCCCAACTGCTCTACGCCGGGCTGTTCGTGGACGTGCCGGCGACCACTGCCGAGCTGCGGGCCGGGGCCACGCTCATGTACTACCTCGGCGACCTGGCCGAGATCGCGCTGGCGCTGGCGCTGCTCGCCACCTGGCGGCCCGAACCGGCCCGACGCCGCCGCGCCGGACGCCGGGCGGCCGGGACCGCTGCCGCCAACGCCTGACCGGCCCACCCCGCGCCGGCACCGACCGCCCCCGGCCGGCACGCCACCTCACCGCCCATGGCGTTCCACCCACCCGCCTCCACGCCGACTGGAACACCACGGGTGCCATAACGCCGACGAGACACCCGCGGCGTTCCACCGAGGGAGCCGGGGGCGGGGCGGGTCAGGGCTTGAGCAGGGCGGCGATCTCCGCCGCCAGTTCCTGCGGCGTACGCCCGTCGGTGACCACCGTCGCGGTCGCCACCTCGGCGTAGAGCGGGCGGCGCTGGTCCATCAGATGCTTGAGCGTGGCGCGCGGGTTCAACGCGAGCATCGGGCGGCTGGCACCCAGACCGACCCGCTTGAGCGCGTCGGGCAGCTCCACCGACAGGTGCACCACCGTGTGGCCGATCAGCGCGGCCCGGTTCTCCTCGGCCAGGACCGCGCCGCCGCCGAGCGCGAGCACGCCCGCGTGCGACGCGAGCGCCGCCGCCACGGCAGCTCGTTCGAGGGTACGGAAGTGCTCCTCCCCCTCGTCCACGAAGATCTCCGCAATCGGCTTGCCGGCGAGGTTCTCGATGTCGGCGTCGGTGTCCCGGAAGCCGACGCCGAGCGCCTCGGCGAGCGCCGTGCCGACGGTGGTCTTGCCGGAGCCGGGCGCCCCTACCAGCACACAGACCGGCCGGGTCATCTGATCACCATGCTGTCGAGGTAGCCGGTCAGGTTACGGCGCATCTCGGCGACCGAGTCGCCGCCGAACTTCTCCACCGCCGCCTCGGCCAGCACCAACGCGACCATCGCCTCGGCGACCACCGCCGCCGCCGGCACCGCGCAGACGTCGGAACGCTGGTTGATCGCGGTGGCCGGCTCGCCGGTGGTCACGTCGATGGTGGCCAGCGCCCGGTTCAGCGACGAGATCGGCTTCATCGCCGCCTTCACCCGCAGCGGCTCACCGGTGGTGATGCCGCCCTCCAGCCCGCCGGCCCGGTCGGTGATCCGCCGCACCCCGGTGGCGGAGGGCACGATCTCGTCGTGCGCCTCGGAGCCACGCGAGCGCGCCTGCTGCCACCCGTCGCCGATCTCCACACCCTTGATCGCCTGGATCGACATCAGCGCGGTTGCCAGGCGGGCGTCGAGCTTGCGGTCCCACTGCACGTGGCTGCCCAGGCCGGGTGGCACTCCGTACGCGAGCACCTCGACCACGCCGCCGAGCGTGTCAGCGGCCTTCTTCGCGGCGTCGACCTCGGCGACCATCCGGGCGCTGGCCTCGGCGTCGAGGCAGCGCAGCGGGTCGGCGTCGATGCGCGCGGCGTCCTCCGGCGTGGGGCGCAGGCCCGGCTTCACCGCCACCGGGCCCAGCTCGACCACGTGCGAGACGATCTCGACGCCGAGCGCCTGCCGCACGAGCGCCTTGGCGACGGTGCCCACGGCGACCCGGGCGGCGGTCTCCCGGGCGCTGGCGCGCTCCAGGATCGGCCGGGCGTCGGTGTGGCCGTACTTCTGCATGCCGGCCAGGTCGGCGTGGCCCGGCCGGGGCCGGGTCAGCGGCGCGTTGCGCGCCTGGCGGGCCAGCTCCTCCGGGTCGACCGGGTCGGCAGCCATCACCGTCTGCCACTTCGGCCACTCGGAGTTGCCCACCCGGATCGCGACCGGGCTGCCGAGCGTCACCCCGTGCCGGAGCCCGCCGATGATCTCGACCTCGTCCTGCTCGAACGCCATCCGGGCGCCCCGGCCGTAGCCGAGCCGGCGCCGGGCCAGCTCACCGGAGATCTCCCCGGTGGTCACCTCGATGCCGGCGGGCACGCCCTCCAGCATCGCGACGAGGGCGGGTCCGTGCGATTCACCTGCAGTCAGCCAGCGCAACACGGGGGTCAGTCTGTCACGTCGGGCGAGCGGAGAGGCGGCGTGCCCGGGGCGTCCCGCCCAGCGGACGTCACCAGCGCGACCACGCCGGACATCTCCGCACCGGACGACAAACCACCCCCGGACCCGGAAGGTCCGAGGGCGGCTCGCCGTCCTTCGTCGGTCAGCTTCGTCGACCGGCACCTCGCCGGCCATGGCGGGCGGCGACGACCGCCATCACCATGCCGGCCAGCGAGAGGACCAGGGCGATCACGGCGACGAAGACACTCCTCTCCAGTACGAGGAAGAACGCTACGGCGCCTGCAACCATGGCGAACAATCCCGCGAACAGCCGATTCGGCATCTCACGACTCCTCTCCTGGCGGCCACGGCTCATCAGGTACACCGCTGGGGGTATCACCGCCAGTATCCAGACTGACGAACCGGAGCTGTCGAGCAATCTCTGGAAGGCCAGTCCCACCAGGTAGCCGGCGCCCGCGAGCGTGGCGACAACGAGCGCATGTGTTGCGATCCGTGACGACCTGCTCACCAGAGCCCTCCCATCTCGCCTCTTCTGCATTAGACCTTGCTGGCGAAGATTCCACCCACCTTCCCAGCCGCCCATCCGCCACCGAGACCGAGCAGGCCTCCTCCGGCGCACTTCGCCAATGCCATACCGGCACCTTCGCCGGAGAGGTAGGACTCGATTCCTGCCGCCGCGCAGCCCGCGGCGAAGGCACCGGCGAGCGGAGCCCCAGCGGCCGAGAACAGCACCAGGGCAGCCGCTCCCACCAGGCCCCCCACCGCGAACTCGAGGAAACCGTGTCCACTTGGGTCGACGTTCTTGACGGGGTCACCGCCGGCATAGGTGTACGGGAAGTCCTTACCCGACGGATCCCGCTGGGTGAACCGGCCCAGGCCACCGTCGTAGTAGCGGGCACCGAACTTGGTCAGGCCGGTCCCCCCGTCGAACTGACCTGCGGCGTACCGCCACGGGTTGGAGACCTGCTGCGACGCGGACAACTGGTTGCCGTACGGGTCGTAGCTGTAGGAGTTGACCTTGGTGGCGTTGCCGTTGACCACGCCCACCACCGAGCCGAGCCCGTCGACCAGGTAGTAGTACCGGACGCCGTTGGCCCGCATGCCGATCAGCGAGCCGCTGTTGTCCCGGGTGTAGTGATCGGTGGTCCCCGGCGCCGGGTCCGTCGAGTTGGCGGTCACGGTGCTGCTGACGCCGGCCGGAGTCCTGGCCGAGGCCACGCCCAGGGTCGAGGTGACGTACGTGGTGGAGCCAGCGCCCCGCCGCTCGGTCTGGTCGGCGCCACCGTAGGCCAGTGGAGCCAACGCCGTGCCACCCGGCTTCGTGATCGAGGTGGTCTGGTTGTTCACCGAGTTGTAGGAGAACGCCCAACCCGACGACGAGCCGGTGGTGTTGCCGTTGGTGTCGTACGAGTAGGTAGTCGATCCGGCCGAGGTGAGCTGGTGGGCGTTGTTGTAGCTGTACGACGTGGTGCTGCCGCTCTCCGTCTTGGAGGTGCGGTTGAAGTTCTCGTCGTAGTCGTAGCTGCGGGACAGCGCGCCGGAGGCACCGGTGAACCGGTTGAGCTTGTCGTAGGAGTAGGTGGTCGTGCCGTTGAGGTCGGTGACCTTCTGCCGCTGCGCGGTGTCCACTGTGACCCCGTTTACCACCTTCGAGTAGTTGTAGGTGAACGAGGAGAGCTTCGCCGCCGTGCTGTCGTTGGTGGCGGTGATGGAGGTCTGCCGGCCCGACTTGTCATACTTCATCTCTACGGTGATCCGCGGCGACGTCGGCAGGTACATGAACCGGCGGCGGTTGTTCTCGTCGTAGGTGAAGGTGACCGCCGTGGCGGCACCCGGCTCCAGCAGCGAGGTGAGCAGGTTGACCTGGTTGTACGCGTAGGTCACCGAGCCGCCGCCGTCGGTGTACTTCGTCAGGTTGCCGTTGCGGTCGTACTCGTGGACGAGGTTCGCCGAACCGGGCACCGACTTGCCGGTCTGCCGGCCGAACCGGTCGTAGGCGAAGGTGGTGATGCCGGTCGGGTCGGTGACCTGGGTGAGGTTGCCCTTGGCGTCGTAGGTGTAGTTGGTCCGGACGTCCTTGCCGTCCTCGCGCCACTTCACCGTGCCGTTGGAGTTGTGATCCGCCCTGTCAGTCGGGTGTGTCGAAGGCGAGGTGTTGTCAGCGGTGGCTTCGCCTCGGGCAAGGCGGCGGAGCATGCCGCCGAGGGCGGCCCATCGGATCATGGCCTCGGACGTTGCGCAGTGGGTTTCGTAGTCGCGGGCCAGGCGCCGTGGCGGTGAGCCAGGCCGGGGTCCGCTCCATGACCCAGCGGCCAGACGGTGGCCTCAGCCGGGCCGGGCCACCGTCAGCGCGGCGCGCATCGCCTCGCGCCGGGCGGGGACGCCGGTGAAAACCTCGAACTGGCCGACCGCCTGGGCCAGCAGCAGATCCAGCCCGGAGACCACCCGGCATCCCGCGGCGAGCGCCGCCACGGCGAGCGGTGTCGGCCACGGGTCGTAGACGACGTCGAAGAAAACCGACTCCGGCCGCCAGTCGAAATTGTCGGCGAGCGGATCGGCGACGCCCTTGGGCACTGTGGAGATCACCACGTCGGCGCGGGCGTGCGCGGGCGCCCCGTCCCACTCGGCACCGGCGAGCGGCATGCCAGCCGCCGCCGCGACCGGACGCAGCTCGTCGACCGCCTCCGCGCGGCGGGCCACCACAGTCACCTCGGCCGCCCCGATCCGGGCCGCCGCCGCGATCGCGGCACGTGCGGTGCCGCCGGCGCCGAGCACGGTGACCACCGCCCCGGCCACGCAGCCGGCGCCGGTGAGCACCTCGACCATGCCGGTGACGTCGGTGTTGTCCGCGTACCAGGTGCCGTCGGGCCGGCGTACCAGCGTGTTGGCGGCACCGACGGCGGCGGCGACCGGCGAGACCTCGTCGGCCAGCGCGAGCGCCGCCTCCTTGCCCGGCATGGTCACCGACAGCCCGGCCCACTCCGGGCCGAGGCCTGCGACCAGGCCGGGCAGCTCGTCGGCGCCGGCTTCGATCCTGGTGTACGACCAGCCGGTCAGCCCGGCCGCCGCGTACCCGGCGTTGTGGATCGCCGGGGAGAGCGAGTGGGCGATCGGCCTGCCGACGACCGCGGCACGGCGGGGATCGGCCATCAGATGATCCCGGCCTCCTTGGCCTTCCGCTCGTTGCGCAGTTGCTCGTCGTAGGTATCGGCGAACGCGGAGCGGCCGTCCTTGCTGATCGCCACGAAGTAGAGCCACTTGCCCGGCGGCGGGCGCAGCGCGCCCTCCAGCGCCTCCTTGCCCGGGTTGTTGATCGGCGTGGGGATGAGGCCCCGCAGTTTGCGGTTGTACGGGTTCTTCGGATTGTCCAGCTCGGCGCCGCTCATGTCCTTGGACGCCTTTGTCTTCTGCCCGGTCAGTTCCAGGTAGTAGTTGACCGTGACGTCCATCTCCAGGCAGTTGCAGTCGAACTCGCCGTAGACCCGGTTGTACGCCACCCGGGCGACCTTGCCCAGGTCGACCTTGTTTCCGGCCTCGGCCTGCGCGAGCGAGGCGACGATTAGCGCCTCGTAGGGGGTGATGCCGCCGCGTTCCTTCTGCACCTTCTCGGCGTACTGCATGCCGGAGGTGACGGTGAGGAAGTTGTCCACCATCAGCTTGAGCACCGTCTCGGCGGTGGCCTTCGGCGGGATCTCGTAGGTGTCCGGGAAGAGGAAGCCCTCGATCGACGGCTTGACCGTCTTGCCGTCGGACCGCTTGAACCACCAGTCCGGTATGCCGAGCGCCACCGGGTCCTTCGCCGCCGCCTCGAAGTCCTTGACCGGGATCTCGGTCTGCTTGGACAGCCGCTGGTAGACGTTCTTGGCGGTGAGCCCTTCGGGGATGGTGATCCCGCTGACGATCTTGTTCTTGAGGTCCAGCAGGGCCGAGACCGCCGCGTCGCCGCTCATCTGCTTGCGCAGCTTGTACGTGCCGGGCTGGATGTTCTTGCTGCGCGAGTTCTCCTCGGCCGCCTCGATGAACGCCTTGGTGCTCTTCACCACGTCCGCTGCGACGAGCGCGTTGGCCATGTCGGCGATCAGCGCGCCCTGCTTGATCTCGACGGTCGCCTCGCCGGTGCCGGAACCGTCGTAGTCGGGGGTGACGAAGTAGTTCTGGACCCGGTCGAAGCCGTAGAACGCGCCGCCACCGATGCCGCCCAGCAACACGAACGCGAGCGCGAGGGCGAGCAGGGTCTTCCCCCGACCGCCGCCGGACTTGCCCTGCCGTCGGCGCACCGCGCCGCGCCGGTGCCGGCCCTTCTCCCCCCTGTCCTGGTCGTCGAACCCCAGATCAAGATCGTCGATCATTGCGTCCGCCTCCGCTGTGCGTCCAGCCAGCTCTGCAGAATCTCCACCGCGGCGGCCTGGTCGACCACCGCTCGTTGGCGCTTTCCCCGGACGCCCCGTTCGGCCAGCCTACGACTCGCGACGACGGTCGACATCCTCTCGTCCGTCAGCGTCACCGGAATCGGCCCCATTACATCGGCCAAACGGGTGGCATAGGCTGATACGTTCGCCGCCGCCGGGCCGTGCTTGCCGGCGAGGTTGACCGGCAGCCCGACCACGACGCCCACCGCCTCGTGCTCGGCGGCCAACCGGACCAGCTCGGCCATGTCGGCGGGCACCGCGTCCGGTTCCGCGGTCAGGTCGCGGGCCAACGTGACAAGTGGCGTGGCGAGGATGCCGTGCGGGTCGCACCGGGCCACACCCACCCGGACCTGACCGACGTCCACACCCAGCCGGACCCCACGGGACAGCTCAGCCATCTACCGGACCTCTCCCCCGCCGGTACGGGCCAGGGCGGACCGGCCGGCCCGCCCTGGCATCGATCGGTGCTCTCATGCCGCGTCGGCGACCGCCCGCTCGACGGTGACCAGCAGGGTCGGCGCCTCCGTGGCGGGCAGGCCGCCGCCCTGGGCCAGGTCGTCGCTGCCACCGCCCCGGCCGGAGAACGCCGCCTTGACCAGATCCTTCGCGCTCAGGTTCCGCCCCCGCGCGGCCTGGTTGACGGCCACCACGAGCGACGCTTTGCCGTTGGCGCGGGCCGCCACCGCGACCACCGCCGGGCGGGCCGCGTCGATCCGGCCCCGGATCTCCTGCGCGAGGGTCCGCACGTCGTTGGCCGCCGCGCCCTCGGGCGCCTCCGTACCCACGTACGCGACCCCGCGCACGTCCTTCGCCTGCGCCGCCAGCGCGCCGGCACCGCCGAGCACGAGCTGGGCGCGCAGCTTCTCCAGCTCCTTCTCCGCGTCCCGCAACTGGGTGACGGTCTGCTCCACCCGGTCGGCGACCTGCTCCCCCGGCACCCGGAACAGCTCGGCCAGCCGGGACACCAGCAGGTGCTCACGCGCCAGGAAGCCGAACGCGTCCATGCCGACGAGCGCCTCGATCCGGCGTACGCCGGAACCCACCGACGCCTCGGACAGGATCTTCACCAGGCCGAGCTGGGCCGAGCGGGCCACGTGGGTGCCGCCGCACAACTCCCGGGCGTAGTCGCCGACCTCGACGACCCGGACCCGCTCGCCGTACTTCTCGCCGAACAGGGCCATCGCCCCGATCCGGCGGGCCTCCTCCTGGCTGGTGATGAACGCGTGCACCTCCAGGTCGGCCAGGAGCACCTCGTTGACCTGCTGCTCCACGTCGTGCAGCACGCTCGGCGCCACGCCCGTCGGGGTGTTGAAGTCGAACCGCAGCCGGCCCGGCGCGTTCAGCGAACCCGCCTGCGTCGCCGACTCGCCGAGGAAGTTGCGCATCGTCTGGTGCACCAGGTGCGTCGCCGTGTGCGACCGGGAGATCGCCCGCCGCCGGGACGCGTCGATCTCGGCGTACCCGGTCTCCCCGGCCCGCACCTCGCCGCGCACCACCCGGGCCCGGTGCACGATCAGGCCGGGCACCGGCTGCTGCACGTCGAAGACCTCGACCTGGCCGCCGCCGACCGTGATCAGACCCTGGTCGGGCTGCTGCCCGCCGCCCTCGGCGTAGAACGGGGTGGTGTCGAGCACCAGCTCGACCGTGTCGCCCTCGACCGCCGCGGGAACGGTGGCGCCACCGGCCAGCAGCGCGCGCACCCGGGACTCCCGGTGCAGCTCGGTGTAGCCGGTGAACTCCACCGGCCCGCCGCCGTCGAGCACCGACCGGTACGCCGACACGTCGGTGTGCCCGGTCTTGCGCGCCTGCGCGTCGGCCTTGGCCCGGTTGCGCTGGTCGGCCATCAGCCGGCGGAAGCCGTCCGCGTCGACCTGCAACCCCTGCTCGGCGGCGATCTCCAGGGTGAGGTCGATCGGGAAGCCGTACGTGTCGTGCAACTGGAACGCCTTGTCACCCGACAGCGCCGGCTTACCGGCCGACTTGGTCTCGGCGATGGCGGTGTCCAGGATGGTGGTGCCGGCGCGCAGCGTGGCGAGGAAGGCGTCCTCCTCGGCGTACGCGTACTGGGAGATCCGGCCGAACTCCTCGGCCAGCTCCGGGTACGACGGGGCCATGCAGTCCCGGGCCACCGGCAGCAGCTCCGGCAGCGCCCGGTCCTGGTAACCGAGCAACCGCACCGCCCGGACGGCCCGGCGCATGATCCGGCGCAGCACGTAGCCGCGGCCCTCGTTCGACGGGGTGACCCCGTCGCCGATCAGCATCAGCGAGGTACGCACGTGGTCGGCGATCACCCGCAGGCGCACGTCGTCCGGGTGCGACTGGTTCGCCGCCTGCCCGGAGTGCGCGCCGTAACGCTTGCCGGTCAGCTCGGCGGCCCTGTCCAGGATCGGCCGGACCTCGTCGATCTCGTAGAGGTTGTCCACGCCCTGCAGCAGCGAGGCCATCCGCTCCAGGCCCATGCCGGTGTCGATGTTCTTCGCCGGCAGGTCACCGAGGATCGGGAAATCCTCCTTGCCGGCGCCCGGGCCCCGCTCGTACTGCATGAAGACGAGGTTCCAGAACTCCAGGTAGCGGTCCTCGTCGACCTCCGGGCCACCCTCGCGGCCGTAGGCGGGCCCCCGGTCGTAGTACAGCTCGGAACACGGGCCGCACGGGCCGGGAATGCCCATCGACCAGAAGTTGTCGGCCTTGCCCCGGCGCACGATCCGCTCGTCCGGCACGCCGGTGCGGCGCCAGATGTCGTACGCCTCGTCGTCGTCGAGGTAGACGGTGGCCCAGATCCGCTCCGGGTCCAGCCCGAACCCGCCCGCGTCGGCGGGCTTGGTGGCCAGCTCCCAGGCGAGCGGGATCGCCCCGGACTTGAAGTAGTCACCGAAGGAGAAGTTGCCGTTCATCTGGAAGAACGTGCCGTGGCGGCTGGTCTTGCCGACCTCGTCGATGTCCGGCGTGCGGATGCACTTCTGCACGCTCGTCGCCCGCGAGTACGGCGGGGTCTGCTGGCCCAGGAAGTAGGGCACGAACTGCACCATGCCGGCGTTGATGAACAGCAGGTTCGGGTCGCTGATGGCGGGCAGCGGAGCGGACGGCACCACGGCGTGCCCGTTCGCCTCGAAGTGGGCGAGGAACCGCCGCTTGATCTCCGCCGTCTTCATCGCTGGGGGTCCTCCGGGAAAATCTCTCGATCGCCGATCCGCGGGTCCTCCCGCAGCTCGGCGAACTGATCGTCGTACATTTCGCCACGGGCGAAGGCTTCGTGGATCTCCTGCTCACGCTCGGCCATCCCGGCCCGGACGTCGTCCACGAACGCCCGCATCGACTCGACCAGACCGCCTGCGGACTCGGACAGCCCGCTGGCGATGCCCGCCGGGGTGTACGCCTGCGCCGTCCGGGTGGCCTTGCGCACCACCAGGACACCCACGGCCAGGCCGATGCCCAGCCAGAACAACCGCCTCATGCTCTCATCCCTCCGCGTACGCCGGTCGAGGTCAGCGGTTGCCGCGCTTGGCGGCCCGGCGCTGCTGCTTGATCGTGTCGCGCACCTCGCGCTCGGTCTCGGCGTGCCGGCGGGCGGAGGCGGCCCGGCGCACGCCGTACCCGAACGCGGTGATCTTGACCAGCGGGTTGGCGGCGGCGGCCGAGACCACGGTGGCCAGGTTCGCCACGTTCGCGGTGACGTTCTGCGCGTGGTTGGTCATCGTGTCCACCTTGGCGAGCTGCAGGTTCACCCCGTCCAGCGAGGTCTGCACCTGCTCCAGTGCCACGTTGACGCTCTTCACCGTGGTGTTCACGTCGCCGAGCAGCGGCGCGGTGCGGTCGTTGAGGTCGTTGATCATGCGGGTGGTCGCGTCCACGGTGTGTCGCAGCCGCAGGATCGGAACCGCCAGCACGAGCACCAGCATCAGGAACGCGCCGGCCAGAACCAGCCAAGCGACCTCGCTACCGTTCACGCCCACGTCCTCCTCAAGCAGTGTCCCGGGACCCGACGCCCCACGACGCGCGACCGTACCTATCCATTTCGCACCACGCCGACCCGGTCACCGGGCCCGGACGGGCGCGCCAGCCCCAGACCCTACCGTCCGTGATGGAAGTCGGCTCACGACGGTGAGGGGGTCACCTCGCCGAGCGGGTCGTCGCTGAAGGTCGGATACGGGTCCTCACCGGTGAGCGACGGGTCCGTTGTCGGTGTCGGCCCGGTGCGCTCGTCGTCGACCGCGTTACGCACCTTCACCGACACCAACGAGCCGGTGCACGTCGCCGCTGCGGGCGCGGCAGACGGGGCCGGAGCGCCGTCCACCGGCGGCGGTGTGCACGTGGGGTCGCGGACCCAGAGGTCGAGCGTCAGCTCGTCCCGGCGCCAGCAGGTGTAGCTGCCGGCGAGCTTCTCCTCCGGGCAGCGGTCGACCTGCCAGCGTCGCCAGCCGTCCCTGGCCAACGCCTGCTCGTAGACCGCGACCGTCTCCTTCCACCCCTGCTCCGACTCGACAGCGCGTTCGCGCAGTCGACAGTCCTGCAGGCACCAACGGCTGCCGCTGACGTTGTCGACGGTCTTCGTCTGCGCCCAGGACGGCACGTCGAGCGCGTCGAGGGTGTCGAAGACCGGGTCGCGGCTGAGCGCGCTGACCCCGAAGTAGAGCGGCACCGCGCCCAGTAGCACGAGGCTGACCAGGGCGAGCACGCCCATCCGCAGGCGCCGCCGCTCGCGCATCTGCCGACGCAACTCGGAGCGGGCGCCGCGCAGGGCACCCGCCGGCGCGTCGCCGTCGTCGGACGCCGGTCCGGGCGGTCGCGGCCCCGCCGGTTCACCCGGAGGTACGACGGCAGCCGCGCGCACCACCGCCGACGTGCCGGGCGGCGCACCGGCGCCGGGGCCACCCGGGCGTTCCGGTCCCGGCCCGACCGGGGTCGCCCGGCCGGTGGTTCGTTCGTCCGGTCCGACGGGCCGGGCCACACCGGCGGCGGCCCGCGCGGTCACCGGGGCGCCGGCCGGCGTAGCCCCGACGCCGGCACGGTGACCGGCTGCGGCCCCCGGCCGGGGCACGCCGGCACCGGGCACGACCGTGTCGTCGGGGCGGGTCGGGCCACGCGTCTCGCCCGGATGCCCCGGTCGGGGCGCGCCCCGACCGGTTACGGCACGACCGGCCTCGCCCTGCGGCACCGGGGCACCGGGTCGGGCCGGATCGCCGACCGGGCCGCGACCGGCGGGACGGCCGCCCCCGACCGGCATGCCGCCGGTGCGTGCCGGGTCGCCGTGCGAGGGCGGTCCGGCCGGGCGTCCGGGGATGTTGCCGCTGCCCGGCGGGCCCCCGGGTCGGGCCGCTCCCCGCGCCGGACCGGGGTGCGGCGGCGCCCCGGTGGTCGCGGGCGGCCCGGCGCCCGGGACTGCGCCCGGACCGGCCGGCGCGGGGCGTACCGGCGCCTGTGGGCCGGCGGTCACCGAGCGCGCCGACGCGTCGGGCCCGGCCGCGCCGGGCGTGCCGGGTTGGACGGGGCGGGCCGGCCCGGTGGGGCCAGGCTGGGCGGAGCGTGCCGGGCCGCTGAACTCCCGTCCCATGGGCGCGCCCGGGCCGGGCTGCCCGGCGCGTGCGGGTGGCGGGACGGGGCCGGGCTGTCCGGGCCGCGCGGGTGGTGTGGCCGGGCCGGCGTGGCCGGGCCGGGCCGGCGGTGCGGAGGCGCCGGCCCGCCCACCGGGACCGCCTGCGGGCTCGGTCGGCCCCGGGCCGGTCGGGCGGCGGGCAGCCGGCATGGCGGGGTCGGTGTGCGGGGTGCGGCCGGCCTGCCGCAGCCAGTCGGCGGGGCGGTCCGGCCGCTGCGGGCGTGGCTCACCGCCCCCGTCGTGGGCGGCGCGCCGCGGCGGCCGGGACGGCTCCGGTGCGACGCCGGGCACCTCCGGCGCGTTTCCGCTGGACGGCACCACGGAGGCGCCGGGCTCCTCGGGGCGTGCCCGGCGCCGACCACCGGGGCCCGTGGCGGTATCGGGGGCGCGGCCGGACGGACCGTCAGGTGCGGCGCGGTGGCCGGCACCGGGGACCGGTCGGGTGCCGGGTGCGTCGTCGGGGCGGGTCCGCCCGCTCGGGCCGGACACCGGATGGATGGACCCGGTGTCCTCGGAGCCCGGTCGGCGGCCACCCTGCGGCGGTGCGAAGGTCGGCTCCGGTCCGGCCGGCGGCGTGACGCGGGCGGTGGCGGGACGCCCGGCGACCGGCGGTTGCTGGCCGGTGGGGCCGTCCGCGTCTCGGCGCGGTGGCGGTCCGGGCGGTCGGGTCGCCTCGGGCATACCGGGCCACGGCCCCTGCACCGGGCGGCGCGGCGCGGCGCGGTCGGTGCCACCGGACCGCACTGGCGGCCCGGCCGGGTCCGTACCGCCCGAGCGCACGCGCGGCCCGGCCGGGTCCGTACCACCGGACCGCACGCGCGGCCCGGCCGGATCCGTACCACCGGACCGCACGCGCGGCCCGGCCGGATCCGTACCACCGGACCGCACCGGTGGGGCGGCGGGCACGTCCGGGCCACGTCCCGTGGCCGGTGGGCGCGGGACGCGCCGACCTGCTGCCGGTGGCTGCGGTTGACCTGTCCTGGGTGGCTGCGGGCCCGACACCGGAGGGCGCGGAGCGGGCCCACCGGCCGCCGGCGGTGGCAGCAGCGCGGGACCCGGCCCGGTGCCCGGCCGCGGCGCGGGGCCGGGCTCGGGCGCAACGCCCCGACCGGCGGGGGCGTCCCCGCCGGGGCCGAGCTCGCCGCCCTGCTGCTTGGCGCTGCGCAGGTCGTCGATCCAGCCGAACTCCTCGCTGGCGACCGCCTCCTGCGGCTCGGGCTCGGCCCGACCGCGGCCCCACCGGCGCCCCTTGGGCCGTGGATCACGCTGCTCGTCGGGGCCGTCCGCCGGCCGGTCCGGACCACGCGCCATCACTGCTCATCCCCCTCGGCGGCGTCGCTGCCGCCCTCACTCGCCCCGCTTGCCTGCTCGCTGCCGCCCGCTCGGGCCCCGGCCACGGCGACCGGGGCGCCGACCCGGGTCGCCGGCGTCGGCAGCCCTCGGACGATCCGGCGCAGCAGCGGCAGCCGGGTGGCCACCGCCCGTTCCGCACCGTGCCCGCTGGGCTGGTAGTAGTCGGTGCCGACGAGGTCGTCCGGAGCGTACTGCTGGGTGACCACCCCCCGGTGGTCGTCGTGCGGGTAGCGGTAGCCGGCGCCGTGGCCGAGACCCCGCGCACCGGAGTAGTGGGCGTCGCGCAGCCCGCGCGGCACCGGGCCACCGCGCCCCGCGCGTACGTCGGCGACGGCAGCCCCGATGGCGGTGGTCGCCGAGTTCGACTTCGGGGCGGTGGTCAGGTGGATGACCGCCTGGGCCAGGTTGAGCTGCACCTCGGGCAGGCCCACGTACTCCACCGCGTGCGCCGCGGCGGTGGCCACGGTCAGCGCGGTGGGGTCGGCCATGCCGACGTCCTCGCTGGCGAAGATCACCAGGCGGCGGGCGATGAACCGGGCGTCCTCACCGGCCACCAGCATCCGGGCCAGCCAGTGCAGGGCCGCGTCCACGTCCGAGCCGCGCATGCTCTTGATGAACGCGCTCGTCACGTCGTAGTGGGCGTCGCCGTCCCGGTCGTAGCGCACGGCGGCCACGTCCACCGCCTGCTCCGCCACGGCCAGGTCGATGCGGCCGGCGCCCAGCGCCGTCGCGGTCGCCGCCGCCGCCTCCAGCGCGGTGAGCGCCTTGCGGACGTCCCCGCCGGCGAGCCGGACCAGGTGGTCCTCCGCCTCCTCGGTCAGCACCAGCGCACCGCCGAGGCCGCGCTCGTCGGCGACCGCGCGGCGCAGCAGTCCGCGCACGGCGTCGTCGTCCAACGCCTGGAGCGTGAGCAGCACGCACCGCGACAACAGGGGTGAGATGACCGAGAAGTACGGGTTCTCGGTGGTCGCCGCCAGCAGGGTGACCGTCCGGTCCTCGACCGCGGCGAGCAGCGAATCCTGCTGGGTCTTGCTGAACCGGTGCACCTCGTCGATGAACAGCACGGTCGGCGGCCCACCGGAGCGGCGTTGCCGGCGGGCGGTCTCGATCACGGCGCGGACGTCCTTCACCCCGGCGGACAGCGCGGACATCGCCACGAAGCGCCTGTCGGTGGTGCGGGCCACGAGGTGCGCGATGGTGGTCTTCCCGCTGCCGGGCGGCCCCCACAGGATGACCGACATCGGCGCCGCGCCCTCGACGAGTTGGCGCAGCGGCGCCCCGGGGGCGAGCAGGTGCTCCTGCCCGACCAGCTCGTCGATGCCGGCCGGGCGCATCCGGACCGGCAGGGGCGAATCCGCCCGGGTCTCGGTGAAGCCGTCGCCGCCGCCGGAGCCGCCGGGTGCACCGGGTGCTCGGGCAGGCTCACCGAGGGTGAAGAGGGCGTCGGAATCCATCACGGGAACAGTACCGGGCCGGGCCGACAGCGCCGGAATCGCGCCGCCGACCCGACCCGGGTGGTCCTTTCCGGTCAGCCGCGACCCGGCCGACGGCCCCGGTACCACCGGCCGCCACCGCCACCGCCACCACCGCGCGGGCCGGCGCCGACCCCGGCCAGGTAGAGCGAGAGCAGCAGGAAGCCGATGAGCATGAGGGTCTGGGTGCTGAACAGGTCGGGTGCGCCGAGGTCGGTGTTCATGAAGTCCAGCAGCAGCGCGAAGCCGAACACGATGGCCGCGAGAATGGCGAGCATGTCATTCCTCCGGTGGGGGTTACCAGCAGGTCGGCGACGGATGTACCCAATCGGACTGTTCGTCAATCTCCATCCTGGAACCGGCAGTGGCCGAGTTCCGGTACCGGCCGGGGGCGCTCGTAGGCTGGGGACATGATCACGGTCGACGAGGCGCTGACCGGGCGGGAGACGGTACTCGCCGCGGCCGGCCACCACCCGTTCGCCAGGCACGCCCTGCGGCGCGACCAGGCCGTGCGGGGATGGCGGCACGGCGGCGCGGTCGGGTGGCTGCTGCCGACCGGCGAGTGGTCGGTCGGCGGGGCGGTCGGCGTCCCGGGCCCCGCGCTCGATGTCTTCGCCGCCCAGCGGGCGGGCGGCACGCTGCGGCCCGGCCAGTCGGTCAACCTGCCGCGTGCCGATCCGGCCGCGGTGACCGCGCGGCTGCCGGTGGCCCGGCTGACCGAGTGGGACTTCCTGTGGACCACCGACCCGCCGACGCGGCAGCCGGAGCAGGAGCGGGTGGTCCGGCTCACCGAGGCCGACCACGCCGCGCTGACGGCGCTGATCGAGGAGGCGTTTCCGGGCACCACCTCCCGGCCGGGCGACCCGGGCATCGTCGACTGGTACGGCATCCGCGACGGTGACCGACTGCTCGCCTGCGGCGCCGATCGCAGCCGGGGGGACATCGGCTTCCTGGCCGGGTTGACGGTCGCGCCCGGGCAACGCGGCCGAGGGCTGGGCGCGGCGCTGACCGCCGGGATGACGGGTGCCCTCTTCGACAGGTACGCCGCGGTGGCGCTGGGCGTCTACCCGGACAACGTGGGCGCGATCCGGCTCTACCGCCGGCTCGGCTTCGCCGCCACCGAGCACCGCACCTCCGTCCGCCTCACCTGAGCCCCTTCTCCCCCTCCCCCGCCCGTTGCCGCAAAAACACCGCCGCCGGGACCGCTGGGTGGAACGTCATGGGTGTCGAAAAGGGCCGGAGACACCCATGACGTTCCACCCGAACCGGGCGACGGCCCCGGCGGTCGGGCTCAGTCGCGGCCGGTGGGAGCCGGCACGACCACCGGATCGGCGGGGTCGAGGGGCGGGCCGGTCGGCTCGGCGACCAGGCCGGAGTGACCGGGGCCGCCGGCGCCCTCCGGTTCGACGGTGCCGGTCGACGGGGTACGGCGGGCGACGCGCCAGGCCGGCAGGTAGAGCGGCGCGGCCACGGCCAGCACCACCGCGCCGACGAGCATGGCGACGCTGACGCTCGTGGCGTCGGCCAGCGCGGTCAGCGTCACCGCGCCGAGCGCACCGGCCGGCTGGCCGGCCATCGAGTTGAGCGACAGCACGCTTGTGCGGTACGGACCGTCGACCTGCCGGTGGAGCAGCCCCATGTGCAGCGGGTTCGACGCGCCGTGCACGGCGTAGCAGGCCAGGTAGGCGACGAGGATGCCGACCGGGCCGGCCAGCAGACCCATGCCGACCACCGTCACGCCCTGGAGGACGCGCATCAGCGCGGCGGCCGGGGCGGCGCCGAGGCGGCGCAGCAGCCACGGGGTGAGCGCGGCACCGGCGGCATTGGCGAGCCAGGCCGCCGAGCTGGCGGGGCCGAGCAGCGCCGCCGCGCGGTCCGGGTCGCCGATCACCTCGGCGAGGCGTACCGGCAGCAGCGACTCGAACGTGACCATGCCGAAGCCCCAGAACAGTTCGACCGCGACCAGGGCCGCGAGCACCCGGTTGCGGCGCAGGAGACCCACGGCCTGCCCGACCATCCGGGGCGCGTCGACCACCGAGGCGCGTAGCGCGGCCGGGCCGGACGCCGGTCGACGTTCGGCCATCAGCGCCAGCAGTGCCACGATGGAGACCGCCTGGAGCACGGCGGCGACCAGCACCGGCACGGCCAGTGCGCTGACCGGTCCGACCGGGCCGAGCGCGACCAGGCCGCCGCTGAGCAGGGCGCCCGCGCCGATGGCCACACCGACCACGGTGCCGGCCCAGCCGAGGCCGCGCTCGTACTCGGCCTTCGGGTCGACGGCCAGCGTGGCGTCGACGTACCAGGACTCCAGGGGGCCGCTGTCGAGCGCCCGGTAGATGCCCTGCAACGCCCAGACCAGGAAGAACATCCAGAACGTGTCGGCCACCGCCATCAGCGCCAGCGAGCCAAGGCCCAGCGCCCAGGCGACGAGCAGCACCGGTTTGCGGCCGAGCGCGTCGGCGAAGCCGCCGGTGGGCAGCTCCAGCGCCAGCACGACCAGGCCCTGCGCGGTGGCGACCAGGCCGATCTGGGACAGCGTGAGCCCGCGCTCCTGCATCAGCAGGATCATCACCGGTATGAGCAGGCCGCGGGGCAGCCAGCGCAGCCCGTAGAGCGTGAGGTAGCGGGACCGGATCTGGCGTACCGACAGCGCGGTCACGGCTGCTCCTCGGTGGACGGCGGGGCGGACCGGGGATAGACCGCGTCCATCGGCAGGGCGGCGAGGTAGAACTGCACCGTCTCGGCGTCGGGGTCGTCGGGGTCGGTGGCGTCGCGGTGCCGTTCGAAGAGCGCGAAGACCTCCTCCTTGATCGCCTCCAGCCGGGACACCGGGATCCGCATGAAGAAGTCGCCCATGCCGAACGCGTCGCGCCAGGCGGGCGACCACCGGTGCCGCTGGGCGAACCAGCGTTCGGCGTGCTGGGCGAAGAAGCGGGCGTAGTCCGCCTCGATCCACTCGATGACGGCCCGCGCGTCCGGGTCGTCGTCGAAGTCGCTGGACTCCCAGTTGGTGACGTCGTGCGCGGCCCGCCAGTAGCGCTGGCGGCCGGTGCCGAGGCTCGGGTCCTCGACGACCAGGCCCACCTCGGCGAGTTGGCGCAGGTGGTAGCTGGTCGCGCCGCTGTTGGTGCCGAGCGCCTCGGCCAGCGCGGTGGCGGTGGCCGGGCCACCCACCCGCAGCGCGCCGATCAGCCGCATGCGCAACGGCTGGGCCAGGGCGCGGACCTGGCGGTGGTCGATGCGTACGGTGCGGGCCTCGGGCCGCTTTCTCTCCTCCATGGGATGCACAATATCTGTGCACGCTTTCCATGCACAAGAACCTTGCAAAGAAACTGTGGAACTAGCCGTACAGTTCGCTGACGCCACGCAGCCGGGTGCTCAGCAGCCCGGCGGCACGACCGGAGTCCAGCACCACCGCACCCGGGCGGTGCAGCCCGGCGGCGGCGATCGTGGTCGTGCGCAGCGCGCCCGGGTCCACGCCGTCGTGCCGGGCCACCAGCAGCCCCAGCCCGGCGCGGCTCACCGCGTCCGGCCCGGCCACGTTGAGCAGCCCGGCGTACTCGGCCGCCACCAGCTCCAGCACCGCGGCGGCGAGGTCGGCGACGTGCACCGGGCAGCGCAACTCGTCGGTGAACAACGTGGCCCGGCCGGCCAGCGCGTCCCGGCAGAGCTGGATCTGCTTGCTCCCCTCCCCCACGATCAGCGACGTCCGCACCAGCGCCGCGCCCGGGTCGACCGCGCGCACCGCCGTCTCCGCCGCGGCCTTCGCCGCCCCGTACGCGTGCAGCGGCGTGGGCACGTCGTCGTCGAGGTACGGGGTCGGCCGCCCCGCGTGCAGCGCGTCGCTGGACAGGTGCACCAGCCGCGCGCCCACCTCGGCGGTGGCGACCGCCACGTGCGCCGCCCCGTCCGCGGTGACCGTCCAGTCGTCGTACCGGTAGGGGGTGGCCACGACCGCATCGGGGCGTACCCGGGTCAGCAGCGCGCGCACGGCGGCGCGGTCGGTCACGTCGAGCCGGCGCGACGCGACGCCCGGCACCGCGACGGAGGCGCGGTGGTACGTGCCGACCACCCGGTGCCCGGCGGCCACCGCCTGCCGGCACACCTCGGCGCCGAGGAAGCCACTGGCGCCCACCACGAGCAGGTTCATGCCGTCCCCCTGGAGATCGAAAAGGCCCGCGTCATCATGACGCGGGCCTTTCGACGAAGCGACGATCAGGTCGGGTCGGCCACCGGCGCGGCAGGTCCGGCGGTGCCGGCGTGCGGTGCCGCCGGCGCCTTCGGCTTGGCGTCGACGCCCGCCTCGGCGCGCTGCTGCCCGGTGATCGGGGTGGGCGCGCCGGTCAGCGGGTCGAAGCCGCCCCGGGTCTTCGGGAACGCGATCACCTCACGAATCGAGTCCGCGCCGGCCAGCAGCATGCAGACCCGGTCCCAGCCGAACGCGATGCCGCCGTGCGGCGGTGCGCCGTACTTGAACGCCTCCAGCAGGAAGCCGAACTTGTCCCGCGCCTCCTCGGGCGTGATGCCGAGCAGGTCGAACACCCGCTGCTGCACGTCACCCCGGTGGATACGGATCGAGCCGCCGCCGATCTCGTTGCCGTTGCAGACGATGTCGTACGCGTAGGCCAGCGCCCGGTCCGGCGCCTCCTCGAACCGGTCCACCCAGTCGGCGTTCGGCGAGGTGAACGGGTGGTGCACGGCGGTCCAGCCGGCCGCGCCGCCGTCCTGGTCGGAGACTGGCTCGAACATCGGCGCGTCGACCACCCAGCAGAACGCCCAGGCGCTCTCGTCGGCCAGGCCGGACCGCTTGGCGATCTCGATCCGGGCCGCGCCGAGCAGCTCCTGCGCCTCCCGGGTGTTCGTGCTGGCGGCGAAGAAGACGGCGTCGCCGGGCTTCGCGCCGACCGCGTCGGCCAGCCCGGACAGGTGCGCCTCGGACAGGTTCTTGGCCACCGGGCCGCGCGCCTGCCCGGTCTCGGCGTCGAGGACCACGTAGGCCAGGCCGCGCGCACCGCGCGCCTTGGCCCAGTCCTGCCAGCCGTCCAGCTCCTTGCGGGTCTGGCCCGCCCCACCCGGCATGACCACCGCGCCGACGTACCCGCCCGCGTCGATCGCGCCGGCGAACACCCGGAACCCGGTGCCGCGCAGGTAGTCGGTCAGCTCGGTCAGCTCCACGCCGTAGCGCAGGTCCGGCTTGTCCGAGCCGTACCGGGCCATCGCGTCGTGCCAGGTGATCCGCGGGATCGGCCGGCTGATCTCGTGGCCGGCCAGGTCCTTCCACAACGCGGTGACGATCGCCTCACCGAGGTCGATCACATCGTCCTCGGTGACGAACGACATCTCGATGTCGAGCTGGGTGAACTCCGGCTGCCGGTCGGCGCGGAAGTCCTCGTCGCGGTAGCAGCGCGCGATCTGGTAGTAGCGTTCCATCCCGCCGACCATGAGCAGCTGCTTGAACAGCTGCGGCGACTGCGGCAGCGCGTACCAGCTGCCCGGCTGAAGGCGCACCGGGACCAGGAAGTCGCGGGCGCCCTCCGGGGTGGAGCGGGTCAGCGTCGGTGTCTCGATCTCCAGGAAGTCCCGG
This sequence comes from Micromonospora sp. DT31, assembly GCF_049841795.1. Lineage (NCBI taxonomy): Bacteria > Bacillati > Actinomycetota > Actinomycetes > Micromonosporales > Micromonosporaceae > Micromonospora > Micromonospora sp. DT31. The sequence goes on from NZ_JBNCKZ010000003.1 coordinate 115,115, forward strand.
TCGTGCAGCACGGACCGGGCGATCTGGTTGGCCCGCGAACGCAGCCGCATGGCCTTCGCCGGACCACCCCGGCGCAGGTCGAGGTAGCGGTACTTGAGCCGGATGTCGTCACCGGCCTCGACCTGGTCGTCGATGGGCAGCGGCAGCGGCGCGGCCTCGGAGAGCACCTCCAACGCGGTCGCGGTCACCTCCACCTCGCCGGTCGGCAGCTCCGGGTTCTCGTTGCCCTCGGGCCGGCGGGTCACCTCGCCGGTGACCTTGACGCAGAACTCGTTGCGCAGCGCGTGCGCGTCCTCCTCGCGCAAGACCACCTGCACGACGCCGGAGGCGTCACGCAGGTCGACGAAGATGACACCGCCGTGGTCGCGCCGGCGGGCCACCCACCCGGCGAGCGTCACCGTCGAACCGGCGTCCGCGGCGCGCAGGCTTCCGGCATTGTGGGTACGGATCACGGCTGGCGTCTCCTCAATCTGGTCCACTCACTGCTTCCCGCATTCTGTCAGGGCGGGCCGGTCCGCCACCGGGCACCCGTCGAGCCCGCGCCTCCGGTCCGTCACCCACCCGGTCGGGTACGCGGAACGGGCCGCCGGTCACCCGGCGGCCCGCTCGTTTCGGTGCGTGGATCAGAAGACGCTCACGCCGTAGCGGCTGAGCGCCTCGGTGACCGGCTGGAAGTAGGTCGTGCCGCCGGAGGAGCAGTTGCCGCTGCCGCCGGAGGTGAGGCCCAGCGCGGTGGTACCGCTGAACAGCGAGCCGCCGCTGTCGCCCGGCTCGGCGCAGACGTTGGTACGGATCAGGCCGGAGACGCTGCCCTCGGCGTAGTTCACGGTCGCGTTGAGCGCCGACACGCTGCCGCTGCGCAGGCCGGTGGTGCTGCCGGACCGACGGACCGACTGGCCGACGTAGGCGTTGCCGGCCGAGGTGATGTCCTGGGTGCTGCCGTTGTAGAGGGACACGTTGCCGGCCGCGTTGGCCGAGTTGCTGTGCCGCACGATGCCGTAGTCGTTACCCGGGAAGCTGGTGCCGGTCCGGGTGCCCAGCACGGTGGTGCGGCTGGAGTTGGAGTACCAGGTCGTGCCGATGTTGGTGCAGTGCCCGGCGGTGAGGAAGTAGTAGGTCGAGCCGCTGCGCACGTTGAAGCCGAGCGAGCAGCGACCGCCACCGGCGTAGATCGCCTGCCCACCGGAGATGCGGGTGCTCAGCACGCCGGCCTCGGCCTCGATGCGGACCGCGCCGCCGGTGCGGGCGGCGGCGGCCTTGACCCGCTCCAGCTTGGCGCCGGTGATGGTGCTGTCGACGGAGACGACGACCTGGTTGGTGGCCGGGTCGGTCCACCAGGCGGTGCCGGGGATCTTGGCGGACCGCTCCAGCTCGCTGGTGGCGGCCTTGAGCTGGTTGGCGCCGCGGGTGACCAGCTTCGCGGTGGCGCCGGCGGCGCGCACCTGGCGGGCCGCGGCGGCGTCGGTCACCGCGACGATCATCGTGCCGTCGGCACCGGCGTACGCGCCGGCCGCGCGGTCACCGAGCTTGTCGGCGAGGGTGGCGACGGCGTCCGGCGAGGCCGGCGAGGGGGCGGCCTGGGCGGGCGCGCCGAGCAGGGAGCCGGTGACCAGAGTGCCGGCCAGGGCGACGGTGGCGGCACGGCGGAGCGTGGGTCGCATGTAACAACCTCCGAATGGGGGTGAACGGGCGCTGTCATGGGGGAACGCCCGATGGCAACCCGGGCGACCTGGGGAAACCGTCCGGGTGACCAAAGTATTCACACATTTAAGATCCTAAGCAAGAGAAGAATTTGCCCGATTCGCACCGGCGCCCGATGTAACGCCCGGGCAACAACATCGACACCGACTGTCAGACCCGGCGACGACCGGTCGTCGGGGCACGGGTGATCGACTCCACCCCCGCGGGAGTGGAGTCGGGAGCGCCGGGCGGGTCAGGCGCGGGCGGCCACCCGGGCGGCCCGGGCCGCGCGGCGCTCCTCGAACCGGGACGCCTGGGTCTCCAGCACGTCCAGGTGCTCGGCGATCTGCTCGCGGGCGGCCTCGCCGTCGGCGTTCAGACCGGTCACCTCGAACAGGTCCCACTGACGCAGCACCGGCAGCACCACCTCGTCGCGGTGCTGACGCAGGTCGTAGATGCCGGCCAGCGCGATGGCCACCGCCTTGCGGGTGAACCCCTCGATGCCCGCGCCCGGCATCTCGAAGTCGGCCAGCACGTCGGCGACCGCCCGCATGGCCTGGGAGGGCGCCACCTCCAACGCCCCGGCGAGCAGGTTGCGGTAGAAGACCATGTGCAGGTTCTCGTCCGCGGCGACCCGGGCCAGCAGCGCCTCGCACCGCGGGTCACCTGTCGCGCGGCCGGTGTTGCGGTGCGAGATGCGGGTGGCCAACTCCTGGAACGACACGTACGCCAGGGAGTGCAGCATCTCCTTGTCGTGGGCGTTGCTGAAGCCGGCGGACATGTGCGTCATCCGGGCCCGCTCCAACGCCACCGGGTCGACCGCCCGGGTCACCGTGAGGTAGTCCCGGATCGCGGTGCCGTGCCGCGCCTCCTCGGCGGTCCACCTGTGCACCCAGGTCCCCCACGCGCCGTCGCGTCCGAAGAGCGTGGCGATCTGGTGGTGGTACGAGGGCAGGTTGTCCTCGGTGAGCAGGTTCACGATCAGCGCGGTACGCGCCACCTCGGGCAGCGTCGAGTCGCCCTCGGCCCACGCCTCGCCGTCGAGCGGGCCGTCGAAGGTGCGGCCCTCGCTCCACGGCACGTACTCGTGCGGGAACCACTCCTTGGCCAGCGACAGGTGACGGTCGAGGTTCTTCTCGACCACCGGCTCGAGCTCGTGCAGCAGGGCGGTCTGGCTGAGGATGGTCACGACGTTCTCCCTACGGTGGCGTAACTTACGCCACCGTAGGGAAAAACCGCCTCAGGCGCCAGTGCGGGCCCGGCCGACCACAGGCGTCCGGTCCGCCGCCGGCGGCGTCCACTGGCCGGCCACCGCGGCCACCTGCTCGCCGGACCGGATGTCCTTGACCTCGTCACCGTCGGCACCCGGGAACCAGACGTACGGGATGCCCCGCCGCTCGGCGTACCGGATCTGCTTGCCGAACTTCACCGCCGACGGCGACACCTCGGTGGCGATGCCCCGCGAGCGCAGCGCCGCCGCGACCACGTCGCTGGCCGACCGCTGCTCCTCCGCGGTGACCGCGACCAGCACACAGGTCGGCACGTCGCGGGAGACCGTCAACGCGCCCGCCCCGAAGAGCAGGCCGAGCATCCGGGTCACCCCGATGGAGATGCCCACCCCGGGAAAGCGGACGTTGCCGGAACTGGCCAGGTTGTCGTACCGGCCGCCGGAACAGATCGAACCGAACCGCTCGTAGCCGATCATCTGCGTCTCGTAGACGGTGCCGGTGTAGTAGTCCAGCCCACGGGCGATGCGCAGGTCGGCGACGCACAGGCCGGGCGCGTGCGCGGCCGCGGTCTGCACCACCGCGGTCAGCTCGGCCAACCCCTCGTCGAGCAGCGGGTCACTGACCCCCAACGCGCGCACCGCGTCGGCGAACGAGGTGTCCGGCGCGGAGATCTCCGCCAGCGCCAGACAGGCCTTGGCCTGGGCCTCGCTCGCCCCGGCGGTCTCAGCCAGCAGCTCCGCCACCTTCGCCGGCCCGATCTTGTCGAGCTTGTCGACCGCGCGCAGCGCGGCCTCCGTGTCGGTGAGACCGATGCCCCGGTAGAAGCCCTCACAGATCTTGCGGTTGTTGACCTGGATGCGTACCGGCGGGATGGGCAGCGACCGCAGCGCGTCGCCGATCACCAGCGGCATCTCCGCCTCGTAGTGCGCCGGCAGCGTGTCCCGGTCGACGATGTCGATGTCGGCCTGGAGGAACTCCCGGTAGCGCCCCTCCTGCGGGCGTTCACCCCGCCACACCTTCTGGATCTGGTAGCGGCGGAACGGGAACTGAAGCCTGCCGGCGTTCTCCACCACGTACCTGGCGAACGGCACGGTCAGGTCGAAGTGCAGCCCCAGCGCGTCGTCACCGGCCGGGCCGCCGTCGTCGTCGGACTGCAACCGGCGCAGCAGGTAGACCTCCTTGGAGGTCTCCCCCTTGCGCAGGAGCTGGTCCAGCGGCTCCACCGAGCGGGTCTCCAGCGGTGCGAAGCCATACAGCTCGAACGTGGTGCGGATGCGGTCGAGCACCGACTGCTCGATCATCTGCTGGGCCGGCGTCCACTCGGGGAAGCCGGAGATGGGCGTGGGCTTGCTCATGGCGTACTCCTCGAACCCGCGTGAGCGGGGAAGTCCGTCGCGGTCAGAGGCCGCGGGTGGGCGCGGCCGGGCGCGCGTCGCCGGTGTCCGCCACCTCGACGAGGTAGGGGTTGCTCGCGCGCTCGCGGCCGATGGTGGTCGCGGGGCCGTGGCCGGGCAGGACGACGGTGTCGTCGGCCAGCGGGAGAACCTTCTCCCGGAGGCTGGCCAGCATGCGGGGCATGCTGCCACCCGGCAGGTCGGTGCGGCCGATCGAGCCGGCGAAGAGCACGTCACCGGAGAGGCAGACCTGGTCGGCCTCCCAGGGCGAGCCGGCGCCGGGCAGCCGGAACAGCACCGACCCGCCGGTATGGCCCGGTGCGTGGTCGACGGTGATCTCCAACCCGGCCAGCGACAGGGTCGCGCCGTCGGTCAGTTCCGCCACGTCGTCCGGCTCCGCGTAGGGCAGGCGACCGCCGAAGAGCTGGGTGAGGTCCATCGACAGCGCCTTGCCCGGATCGGCCAACAACTCGCGGTCGTCCGGGTGGATGTACGCCGGGATGCCGCGTGCGCCGCAGACCGGGGCGACCGAGAACGTGTGGTCGAGGTGGCCGTGGGTGAGCAGCACGGCGGCCGGGTGCAGGCGGTGCTCGGCGAGCACGGCGTCGAGTCGGTCGAGCACCCCGATGCCGGGGTCGACCACCACGCACTGCTCCCCCGGCCCGGTCGCCACCACATAGCAGTTGGTGCCGAAGGCGTCCGCGGGAAAGCCGGCCACGAGCACGTCGCTCCCCTTTTCGTCCGGTCGTCTGTCCTCTCACCGCAGCCTAGCCGTACCCGTCAGCGGTTTTCGCCCACCACCGGACCGGGGGCGCCCCGGTGGCCCCAGTGACAACATCCGATAAGCCCAGGCGGACCTCGTGCCCCACGTTCACAGTCCCTACCCGTACACTCTGGCGGGCGTGTGGCGTGGCGCACCCGAGAACGACGGCGGGCGGCGCCCGGCGCCGGCGGCGATCAGGCAGAGGAAGGGGAGCACCTGTGGCTTCCAGCAGGGATCGGCAGCGCAAAATGGCGCGGGCCAAGCTCGACCGGCAACTCGCCCGGCGGGCCGCCGTCGCGAAGCGCCGCCGGCAGATCCGGGCCGGGGTGGGCGCGGCGGTGGTGGTCGCGCTGATCGCGGTCGGCTCCGCCTGGGCGCTCGGCGCGTTCGACTCCGAGCCGGAGAAATCGGCCGCCGGGGACGTGTGCCTCTGGACGCCGCAGGACGCCGCGGCCAACACCAACCTCAAGGACGTCGGCACCCCGGCGACGAAGGACCTGCCCACCTCGGGCACCCGGCCGATGACGGTCACCACCAACCAGGGTGGGCCGATCACCGTCGCGCTCAACCTGACCGACGCCCCCTGCGGTGCGGCGAGCCTGGCGCACCTGGCCGGCCGCTCGTTCTACGACAACACCAAGTGCCACGAGATCACCGCGGAGGGCGCGCTGCGCTGCGGGGACCCGACCGGCACCGGCCTCGGCGGCCCGACCTACTCGTTCTACGACGAGAACCGCCCCACCGCGCCGGAGCCCGCCCCGTCGGCATCGGCGGCGCCGGGGCAGCCGCCGGCGTACCCGAAGGGCACGGTTGCCATGATCGGCAACCCGCCGGGCAGCAACGGCAGCCAGTTCCTGATCTTCTTCAAGGACGCCAACCCCGCCGAGCCGAAGTACACGGTGGTCGGCAACGTCACCGGTGGGCTGGACGTGGTGGAGAAGATCGGCGGCCAGCCGACCGTGGACAATGGCAGTGGAGCAAAGGTCAAGCCGAAGACGGACGTGGTGATCCAGAGCCTCACCGTCGGCGAGCCGACAACCGCGCCGGCGGATTCCGGCACGCCCTCGGCGAGCCCCAGCGCCGGCTGACCGACCTTCGCGCCGGTGGCTCCGCCGCCGGCGCCCACACCCCGACGGCGGGCGCCGCCGACGGACACAGGTAGCACGTGAGGAGTGACCGTGACGTCCACCAGAGACCGCCAGCGCGCGGCGGCGCGGGCCCGCCTCGAGCGGGAGATGGCCGAGCGGGCCGGCAAGGCCCGCAAGCGCCGGCAGACGCAGGCGATCGTCGGTGCCGCCGCCGTACTGGTGCTGGTGGTGGCCGGCACGGTGTGGCTGGTCACCGCCCTCGGCGACGACGAGGAGACCCCGACCGGCGGCACGGCCGCTGGTTTCGCCCAGTGTGCGTACACCGAGGTGCCCAAGCAGGGGCGGCCGCCACAGATCAAGGACGTCGGCATGCCGCCTGCGCAGCAGCCGAACAAGGGCACCCAGACGATGACGATCGACACCAACCTGGGTCCGATCACCGCCAAGATCGACCGCGCCAACGTGCCCTGCACCGCGGGCAGCTTCACGCACCTGGCGAGCAAGGGCTTCTTCGACAACACCAAGTGCCACCGCCTGGTCACCCAGGGCATCCAGGTGTTGCAGTGCGGTGACCCGAGCGCCACCGGCACGGGCTGGCGAAAGACCGACGGCACCGGCGGCCCCAGCTACAACCTGCCCGAGGAGAACCTGCCGACGAACAAGCGCCCGCCCTACCCGGAGGGTGTCATCGCGATGGCCAACAGCGGGCAGCCGGGCAGCACCGGCAGCCAGTTCTTCATCGTGTACGGCGACTCGAACCTCGACCCGAACTACACCGTGCTCGGCACGATCACCGGCGGCATGGACGTGGTGAAGCAGGTCGCCACGGCCGGTGACGACGGCGCGTTCGCCAAGCAGGCCGGCGGTGGCCACCCGAAGAAGGAGATCACCATGACCAAGGTGACCATGAGCCCGGCGCAGGGCTGATCCTCCCACCGCACGACGAAGCGCCCGCCGGCTGACACAGCTGGCGGGCGCTCTCGCGTGGTGCCTCAGGCCCCCGAGGTGACCCGGTACGCGTCGAACACGCCGTCGACCTTGCGCACGGCGGCCAGCAGGTGCCCCAGGTGCTTCGGGTCGGCCATCTCGAAGCTGAAGCGGCTCACCGCCACCCGGTCCCGGGTGGTGGTGACCGTGGCGGAGAGGATGTTCACCCGCTCCTCAGACAGCATCCGCGTCACGTCGGCGAGCAGCTTGTGCCGGTCCAGCGCCTCCACCTGGATGGCGACCAGGAACGTGGAGGCCGACGTGAGCTTCCAGCTCACCTCGACCACCCGCTCCGGCTGGGCGCGCAGGTCCTCGGCGTTGGCGCAGTCGTCCCGGTGCACACTGACCCCGCCGGATCGGGTGACGAAACCGAAGACCGAGTCCGGCGGCACCGGCGTGCAGCAGCGGGCCAGCTTGATCCAGACGTCACTGACGCCGCGGACCACCACGCCCGGGTCGGCGCTGCTCTGCCGACTGCGCGGCGGCCGGGTGGCGACGGCGGTCTCGGCGATATCCTCCGCCGCGCCCTCCTCGCCGCCGTAGGACGCCATCAGCTTCTGCACCACCGACTGGGCGGAGACCTGACTGTCCCCGACCGCCGCGTAGAGCGACGCCACATCCGGCAGGTGCAGGTCACGGGCGATGGCCATCAGCGCGTCCGAGGTGAGCAGCCGCTGCAACGGCATGCCCTGCTTGCGCATCGCCTTGACGATCGCGTCCTTGCCGGCCTCGATCGCCTCCTCGCGCCGCTCCTTGTTGAAGTACTGCCGGATCTTGGTGCGGGCGCGCGGACTCTTGACGAAGCCCAACCAGTCCTGCGTCGGACCTGCCGTCTCGGACTTCGACGTGAAGATCTCGATCACGTCGCCGTTGGACAGCGTCGACTCCAATGGCACCAGCTTGCCGTTGACCCGCGCGCCGATGCACTTGTGCCCCACCTCGGTGTGCACCGCGTACGCGAAGTCCACAGGCGTCGAACCGGTCGGCAGCGGGATGACGTCGCCCTTCGGGGTGAAGACGTACACCTCCTGGCTGGACAGGTCGAAGCGCAACGCGTCCAGGAACTCGCTCGGGTCCGCCGCCTCCCGCTGCCAGTCCAGCAGCTGCCGCAGCCAGGTCATCTCGTCGATGTGCGCCGGCGGGCCCACCACCGGCGTGCCCTTGTGCTCCTTGTACTTCCAGTGCGCAGCGATGCCGAACTCCGCGGTGCGGTGCATCGCGTAGGTGCGGATCTGCATCTCCACCGGCTTGCCGGTGGGCCCGATGACAGTCGTGTGCAACGACTGGTACATGTTGAACTTGGGCATCGCGATGTAGTCCTTGAACCGACCCGGCACCGGCTGCCAGTTGGCGTGGATGACCCCCAACGCCGCGTAGCAGTCCCGGACCGTGTCGACCAGGATGCGCACCCCGACCAGGTCGTAGATGTCGTTGAAGTCGCGCCCCCGCACGATCATCTTCTGGTAGATCGAGTAGAGGTGCTTCGGCCGGCCGGTCGTCTCCGCCTTGATCTTGGCGGCCTTCAGGTCGGTCGACACCTTCTGGGTCACCTGGCGCAACAGCGCCTCACGCTGCGGCTGGTGCTCCCCGATCAGCCGGTTGATCTCCTCGAACCGCTTCGGGAACAGCGTGCCGAAGGCCAGATCCTCCAGCTCCCACTTGATCGTGTTCATGCCGAGGCGGTGCGCCAGCGGGGCGAGGATCTCCAGCGTCTCCTTGGCCTTCTGCTCCTGCTTCGGGCGGGGCAGGAAGGTAAGCGTCCGCATGTTGTGCAACCGGTCGGCCAGCTTGATCACCAGGACCCTCGGGTCCTTGGCCATGGCGACCACCATCTTGCGGATGGTCTCGGCCTTGGCCGCGTCGCCGAGCTTGACCTTGTCGAGCTTGGTGACCCCGTCGACGAGCAGCGTGACCTCACCGCCGAAGTCGGCGCGCATCTGGTCGAGGGTGTACTCGGTGTCCTCGATGGTGTCGTGCAACAGCGCCGCCACCAGCGTGGTGGTGTCCATGCCCAGGTTGGCCAGGATCGTCGCCACGGCCAGCGGGTGGGTGATGTACGGGTCGCCGGACTTGCGGTACTGACCCGAGTGCCAGCGGGCGGCCGTGTCGAAGGCACGCTGCAACAGCCGCGCGTCGGCCTTGGGATGGTTCTCCCGGTGGGTGGCGATCAGCGGTTCCAGCACCTCGCTGACCTGCGAGGTCTGCCAGGGGGCGTTGAACCGGGCGAGCCGGGCGCGCACCCGCCGACCGGTCGGCGCGTTGGAAAGGGCGAAACCGCCGCTGGTCGAGGAATCACTTGCGGTCTCGGTCGGGAACGGCACCACGACCGCCCCGCCGTCGGCCGTCGCGTCCGGCGCGCTGCCGGCGGCGCCGGTCGCACCGGCCGGCGGGTTGCCGCTGCGCTCGGTCACCGAGCCGTCCGCGTCGCCTGTCGGGTGCACCGTGCCCTCCACCGGAGGGACGACATCGTGGGACACCGGCCTCCTCACCGCTCGCCGGGACGCGTCGGCCGTCCGGCCGACGTCTGTTCAACCGACCCGGGGGTCGGTGTTGTTCCGCGCCGGTCGCCGGGGCTCACCCCGGCGGCTCCGCCGCCCCCGAGGTCCCCCGACCCTCGGGCACCTGCCCCGGGGTCACCCGCCGGGTCAGGCAATGGGCAATGGTACCCGTACGCAGGGTACGCCGCCGCTCCCCCGGACGGCCGGTCCCGGACGGCGCCGCGGGCCTGAGGGCGTCAAACGGTCAGCAGGGCATGGACCGGGCGCGGGGCGAGCCGCTGACGACCGCCGAGGAAGCCCAGCTCCAGCAGCACGGTGAAGCCGGCGACCGTGCCACCGGCCCGCTCCACCAGGTCGAGCGTGGCCTCGGCGGTGCCGCCGGTGGCGAGCACGTCGTCCAGCACGAGCACCCGGTGGCCGGCGGTGAACGCGTCCTGGTGCACCTCAAGCGTCGCCTCCCCGTATTCCAGCGCGTAGGAGGCGGCGTGCGTGGCCCGGGGCAGCTTGCCGGCCTTGCGCACCGGCACCACACCGAGCCCGGTGGCGTACGCGACGGCCGCGGCCAGCACGAACCCGCGTGCCTCGATGCCGGCGACCACGTCGAAGCTGTCCCGCCCGTGGTAGGCGATGATGCCGTCGATCACCTCGCGGAACGCCGCGCCATCGGCGAACAGCGGCATCAGGTCCTTGAACACGACGCCGGGCTTGGGGAAGTCCGGCACGTCGAGCAGCCGGCTGGCGACGAGCTGGGCGACCTGCGGGCCGCTGTCTCCCCGAACCGCTGCGGTGTGGGTTTCCGTCACGGTGCGTCCCATGTCCTCTCGAAACGACGACGGCGTCCGTCATGCCGTGACACAAGCATGACGGACGCCGTCGGGCGATGATGCCCGGGTCCCGCTGGGTCAGCGGCGCTTCGCGCCGCCCGGCCGGTTGCCCCCGCCACCGGCGGGACGCCCGCCGCGGGCGCCGCCGGCGCGCTTGCCGGCCGGACGGGCACCGACCTTGGGCGCGGCACCGGCCAGCGCGGCGTTGTCCGGGTCGATCGGCGTCTCGCCGGCCGGGGTGGCCCGCGCGGCGCCCCTCGGGGTGATGTCGCCCCGGGCGACGGCCGCCCGGCGGGACAGCACCCGCTTGTTGTGCGCGCTGATCCGCGGATCCATGTTCTTCAGCAGCACCAGCAGCGGCGTGGCGAGCACGATCGAGGTCAGGAACGCCACCGCCATACCGACGAACAGCACCAGGCCGAGATCCTTCAGGGTGCCTGCGCCGAGCAGGCCGGCACCGATGAACAGCAGACCGCCGACCGGGAGCAGCGCCACCACCGAGGTGTTCAGCGACCGCATCAGGCTCTGGTTGAGCGCCAGGTTGGACGCCTCGCCGTAGGTGAGGTTGTTGTTGGCCGTGATGCCTCTGGTGTTCTCCTGCACCTTGTCGAAGACCACCACCACGTCGTAGAGCGCGAAGCCCAGGATCGTCAGGAAGCCGATGATCGTGGACGGGGTGACCTCGAAGCCGACGAGCGAGTAGATGCCGGCGGTGAGGACCAGGTTGGTCAGCAGCGAGACGATCGCGGCGACCGCCATCCGCCACTCGAAGCGCAGCACCAGGTAGACCGACACCACCGCGACGAAAATCACCAGACCGAGCAGCGCGCGGGAGGTGACCTGGTCGCCCCAGGCCTCGGAGACCTGGTTGCCGCTGATCTGGTCGGCGGGGATGCCGAACTCCTGCGCCATCGAGGTCTTGGCCGCGTTGGCCTGCTCCGCGCTGAGCTGCCCGGTACGCATCTCGTAGAACTCGCCGCTGGTGCCGCCGACCTTCTGGGCGCTGACCACCTCGATACCCGGGGCCTCGTCGGCGAGCACCTCGTCGACGGTCTGCTCGGCCCGTTCCAGGGTGCCGACACTGGCCGGCACCTGGAACGAGTTGCCGCCCGCGAACTCGATGCCGAGCTTGAAGCCGCTGATCGCGAAGCTGAGCACGGCGATGAGGACCAGCCCGCCGGCCACCCCGAACCACAGGTTGCGGCGCCCGACGATGTTGAGACCAGCCTCGCCCCGGTAGAGCCGGGCGGCCAGACCACTCTTTGCCATCTCAGGCCTCCTTGACGCGCGCGTTGCGGGCGGTGCCCGGCTCTGCCGACCGGGCCGGCAGGGCCCGACCCAGGCCGCTGACCCGCGGGGACATGAACGCCTGGGTCCGGGCGAACATCGTCATGATCGGGTGGCGGAAGAGGAACACGACGAGCAGGTCCAGCACGGTCGCCAGGCCGAGCGCGAAGGCGAAGCCCTTCACCGCGCCGACCGAGACGATGTAGAGCACCACGGCCGACATGAGCGTGATCGCGTTCGCCGAGACGATCGTCCGGCGGGCCCGGATCCAGGCCCGCGGCACCGCGCTTCGTGGGCTGCGGCCTTCCCGGATCTCGTCCTTGAGCCGTTCGAAGTAGATGACGAACGAGTCCGCCGCGACACCGAGCGAGACGATCATGCCGGCGATGCCGGCGAGGGTGAGCGTGAAGCCGATCGACCGGCCGAGCACCACGAGCGCGCCGAAGACGAGCACCGCGGAGAGCACCAGGCTGAAGAAGATCACCGAGCCGAGCAGCCGGTAGTAGAAGAACGAGTAGATGATGACCAGCAGCATGCCGATGCCGGCCGCCAGCAGGCCCGCCCTGAGGTGGCTGTCACCCAGCGTCGCGGTGACGTTCTGCTGCTCCTGCGGCTCGAACGTCACCGGCAGCGCACCGTAGCGGAGCTGGCTGGCCAGCGCGTTGGAGGACTTGTTGTCGAAGCTGCCGGTGATCTGCGAGTCGCCGGTCAGCACGCCCTGGATCTCCGGGGACGAGACGATCTTGTTGTCCAGCACCACGGCGACCCGGCACTTGCCGTCCTGGCCCAACGCGGTCTGGTCGCAGGCCTGGCCCTCGTTGTTGAACGCCTCGCGGGTCAGCGCGGTCCACTTCTCCTGGCCCTTGGGGGTGAAGTTCAGGCTGACCACCCAGGAGCTGGTCTGGTCGAGCTGGGCGGAGGCGTTCTTGACGTCGGTGCCCAGCACCTTGGCCGCGTCGAGCAGGTATTTCGCGCCGGACTCGCAGGCCACCGCCCGCTGCTTCTCGTCCTTGATCGACGCCGCCGGCCGCTTGTCGAGCTGCGCGCAGGTGATGGTCGGGACGTTGAACTGCATCTCCACCGGCAGCGCGCCAACCTCCTGCGGGGAGAGCGCACCGAACGGCTTGAGCTTGTCGGCGAGCGACGGGTCGGTGGTCAGGTCGGCCGGTGCCTGCAGGCCGGAGGCGGCGGCCCAGGGACCCGGGCCCACCTTCTGCTCGACCGCCTTGCGCTGCTGCTCGATGCTCTGCGGCACCGGCTCGGCGCTGGCGCTCGGGCTGGGCGCGGCGGCGCTCGCCGAGGCCGACGGCGCGGCCGGGGCGCTGGCGCTCGGCGTCGGGGCCATGCCGCCCTGCCCGCCGCCGCTCGGCGACGCGCTGACCTTGGGGCTCGCGCTGGCCTTCGGCGACGCGCTGCCCGACGGGGCCGGGGCGGCGCTGCCGGACGGGGCCGGGGCGGCGGTCGGCGCCGGCGCGGCGACGGCGCCGCTGCCGTCGGTGGCCTTGAGGACCTTGCGGAAGCGCAGCTCGGCGGCGCTTCCCACGTCGGTCAGGTCGCGGTTCTGGCCGGGCAGGGAGATGACGATGTTGCGGTTGCCCTCGGTGACCACCTCGGCCTCGGCCACGCCGTACGCGTTGACCCGGCTCTCGATGATCTGGCGCGCCTCCTCGAGGTTGCCGGCGGTCGGCGGCTTGCCGTCCACGGTGTTGGTGGCCTCGAGCGTCAGCCGGGTGCCGCCGACGAGGTCCAGGCCGAGCCGGGGCTCCAGCCGGTCCTTCCAGCCGCCGCTGGCGCCGCCCGAGAAGAACACCAAAAGATAGAGGACGACGAAGATGAACCCGAGCACGGCCAGTTGCCGTCCGGGGCGCATCTGTCCCTGAGGTGGTGCCACGGCTGTCCTGTCTCCCTGTACGGTCGCACCGCTCGCGCGGCGGCGACAACTGTCGGGCCGGGGGTGTCCGCCCGACTGCTCCGGTGGGTCGACACCGGCTGACGGCAGGCCGGCCCGGGCACGGCGCGGGGGCGCCGCGCGGGCCTGGCCGCGTACCGGCGCCGGGCGCCGACCCAACTATCCACTTGTCTGAATGGTTCCGCTGCCCCGTCCGGGGCCACGGGTCACTCCTTGACCGACTCGGTTTCCTCGTTGATCTCCTCGACGGCCGGCGCCTCGGACCGCTTGACCACCCGGGCCACGGCGGGACGGGCGTACCGGGTCTGCACGCCGGGCGCGACCTCCAGCAGAACCGTCTCGTCCTCCACCGCGGTGACCGTGCCGTGCAGGCCGCCGATGGTGACCACCTCGTCGCCCGGGGCGAGCCCGGACTGCATCTGCTCGGCCTCACGGCGGCGCTTCTGCTGCGGGCGGATCATCATGAAGTACATGACGACGAAGAGCAGAGCGATCATGAGGAGTGGCATAAAGCCGCCCGCTCCCCCGCCACTCGCTGCTGCGTAAAGCACGGTAAAGACCTTCCGGTTGGCCTCCGCCCCGACACCGGAAGGCGCCGCAGCGGAAGCGGATTCTCACGTCCTGTACAGACCGCGGCGAAGTCTAGTCCCTGCTCCTGAGAAGACCGAATGCGGCACAGATCACGTTAGGATCACGGCTGGTCGGTCTGCACCGAGAACAGATCGGGACCACGCGGGGCATCCACCCCAAATGTACCATTAGGGGGCGTGCGCCCCAGGTGGTGCCAGGCGGCCTCCGTCGCCACCCTCCCCCGCGGCGTACGCGCCAGCAGGCCGGCCCGGACCAGGAACGGCTCACAGACCTCCTCGACGGTGTCCGGCTGCTCCCCCACCGCCACGGCGAGCGTGGACAACCCCACCGGGCCACCCCGGAACGAGTCGACAAGCGCGGTGAGCACCGCCCGGTCGAGCCGGTCCAGGCCGAGCGCGTCCACGTCGTAGACGGTCAACGCGGCCCGGGCCGTCTCCACCGTGACCACCCCGTCGGCCCGCACCTCGGCATAGTCGCGGACCCGGCGCAGCAACCGGTTGGCGATCCGCGGGGTGCCCCGGGACCGGCCGGCGATCTCCGCCGCGCCGTCCGCGGTGATCGGCACGCCGAGGATCCGGGCCGACCGGTGCAGCAGCGTCTCCAGGTCGGCCGGGGCGTAGAAGTCCAGGTGCGCGACGAAGCCGAACCGGTCGCGCATCGGGCCGGTCAGCAGGCCCGACCGGGTGGTGGCGCCGACAAGCGTGAACGGCTCCACGTCAAGCGGGATGGCGGTCGCGCCCGGCCCCTTGCCGACCACCACGTCGACCCGGAAGTCCTCCATGGCGCTGTAGAGCAGTTCCTCGGCCGGCTTGGCGATGCGGTGGATCTCGTCGATGAAAAGCACGTCACCCTCGGTGAGGCTGGTCAGGATCGCGGCCAGGTCACCGGAGCGCTCGATGGCCGGTCCGCTCGTCACCCGGATCCCCGCGCCCAGCTCGGCCGCGACGATGTTGGCCAGGCTGGTCTTACCCAGCCCGGGCGGCCCGGACAGCAGAATGTGGTCCGGCGGGGAACCACGCCGCATCGCACCCTGCAACAGCAGGTCGAGCTGGTCGCGGACCCGGTCCTGGGCGATGAACTCGGCCAGCCGCTTCGGCCGGACGCTGGCCTCCGCGTCCAGATCGGCGTCGTTGACGTACGCCGAGACCAGGTTGTCGCCGGTCATCGGTGGACCTGCCCCGGGCGGCGGCCGACCGGGACGCGCGCGCCGGTCATCGCGTGCGGCCCAGGAGGCGGATCGCCTGCTTGAGCAGCACCGGCACCGGCGGGGTCTCCCCGTCGACGGTCTCGGCGACCGCCACCACCGCCTGCTCGGCCTGGGCGGCCGACCAGCCGAGCCCGACCAGCGCCTGGCGCACCTGATCAGGCCAGGCGCCGGCGGTCACCCCGGCGGCGCCGTCGGGACCGATCGGCACCGGACCGACACGGTCGCGCAACTCCAGCACCAGACGCTCGGCGCCCTTCTTGCCGATCCCCGGCACCCGGGTCAGCGCCGCGATGTCGGCGTTGGCGAGGGCCTTGCGGACCGCGTCCGGGGTGTGCACGGCCAGCACCGCCTGAGCCAGCCGGGGACCGACCCCGCTGGCGGTCTGCAGCAGCTCGAAGAGCTGCTTGGCGTCGTCGTCGGCGAAGCCGTAGAGGGTGAGCGAGTCCTCCCGGACCACCAGGCTGGTGGCCAGCCGGGCCGGCTGGCCCACGCGCAGCTCGGCCAGCGTGCCGGGGGCGCACTGCACGGCGAGTCCGATGCCGCCCACCTCCACCACCGCGTGGTCCGGGCCGGTGGCGGTCACCGTGCCGCGTACGCTGGCGATCATCGCGTCCCTCCTCGTCGGGCCCGGTGCGCCGCGGCGGCCAGCTTGGACCGGGTGCCGCCGCGCCAGACGTGGCAGATGGCCAGCGCCAGCGCGTCGGCGGCATCGGCCGGCCGGGGCGGTTCGGGCAGTCGCAGCAGGCGGGTGACCATGGCGGTCATCTGCGCCTTGTCGGCCTGCCCGGAGCCGGTCACCGCCGCCTTCACCTCACTCGGGGTGTAGGTCGTCACCGGCAACCCGGCCCGGGCACCGGCCAGCACCGCGATGCCGCTGGCCTGCGCGGTGCCCATCACGGTACGCACGTTGTGCTGGCTGAACACCCGCTCCACGGCCACCGCGTCCGGCGTGTGCTCGGCCACCAGGTCGGTCAGCGAGCGGTCCAGGTGCAGCAGGCGCAGGGGCAGATCGTCGGCCGGGTCGGTGTAGACCACGTAGTAGGCCACCAGCGCGCACGGGCGGCCCGGCTGGCCCTCGACCACGCCGACCCCGCACCGGGTCAGCCCCGGGTCGACGCCCAGCACGCGCACGCCGCCTCCTCCCCGAGCCCCAGCAGTACGTGTGTTCGACACACCCTACTGGTGCGTTCCGACGCCCGGATCGCCGGACACGCCGAGCGCCACCGGTGACGCGGCACACCACACAGCGCAACGGGCGAGTATGTGGCGCCACCCCATGTGCCGGAGCGCACCCGGCTCGTAACTTCATGCGCCATGACGGCAGAACCGGTGGCGGCCCCCCACGTCGTACACGTCGACCTCAGCGGTCGCACCGCGCTGGTGACCGGCGGTGGCGGCGGCATCGGACGGGCCTGCGCCCTGCGCCTGGCGGCGGCCGGCGCGAGCGTGGTGGTGCTCGACCGCGACATGGCCGCGGCCGAGGCGGTGGCCGCCGAGGCCGGCGGCCGCCCCGAGGGCGTCGACCTGGCCGACCCGGTGGCGGTGGACCGGCTCGAGTTCGACGCCGACATCGTGGTGAACAACGCCGGCCTGCAGCACGTCGCGCCGGTACAGGACTTCCCGATCGAGCGCTTCGAGTACATCCAACGGGTGATGGTGGAGGCGCCGTTCCTGCTCATCCGCCGGGCGCTGCCCGGCATGTACGACCGCGGCTGGGGCCGCATCGTCAACATCTCCTCGGTGCACGGGCTGCGCGCCTCGCCGTTCAAGGCCGCGTACGTCTCGGCCAAGCACGCGCTGGAAGGGCTGTCCAAGGTGGTGGCGCTGGAGGGGGCCGGGCACGGTGTGACGGCGAACTGCGTCAACCCGGCGTACGTGCGCACCGCGCTGGTGCAGAGCCAGATCGCCGACCAGGCGGCCCGCCACGGCATCGGTGAGGACGAGGTGGTCGAGAAGATCATGCTGGCCC
Source organism: Micromonospora sp. DT31 (assembly GCF_049841795.1). NCBI lineage: Bacteria > Bacillati > Actinomycetota > Actinomycetes > Micromonosporales > Micromonosporaceae > Micromonospora > Micromonospora sp. DT31. The sequence goes on from NZ_JBNCKZ010000003.1 coordinate 132,541, forward strand.
GGGCGGCGATCAAGCGGCTGATCGAGCCGGAGGAGGTGGCCGAGCTGGTCGCGTACCTGTGCTCGCCGCCGGCCGGGTTCCTCACCGGCACCTCGATCGCCCTCGACGGGGGCTGGACGGCGAACTAGTGTCCCGCAGGATGTCGTCGCCGGTGGAGTTCCTGGAACTGCTGGCGCGCGAGGCGGGCGCGGTCGAGTTCGAGGGCCCGCTGGTCGCCGCGCGCGCCGCCGCGCTGCCCGCCGACCGGCTGGCCGAGCTGGAGCAGGCGAAGGTGGTGGCGCTGCGGGTGCGGGCGCTGCTGGAGCGCCGGCGGCGCCGGGAGACCGAGCTGTCCGGCCTGTACGACACCGCCAGCGACCTGGCCGGCCTGCGCGACCTGGACGACGTGCTGCGCGCGATCGTGCACCGGGCGCGGATCCTGCTCGGCACCGACGTGGCGTACATGACGCTCAACGACGACGAGCGCGGCGAGACGTACATGCGGGTGACCGACGGGTCGGTCTCGGCCCGGTTCCAGCGGCTGCGGCTGGAGCTGGGCGACGGCCTCGGTGGCCTGGTCGCGCAGACCGGCACCCCGTACGTCACCGCGAACTACCAGCAGGACGCGCGGTTCCGGCACACCGGCGAGATCGACGGCGGGGTGGGCGAGGAGGGCCTGGTCGCCATCCTGGGCGTGCCGTTGCGGCTGGGCTCCAACGTGATCGGCGTGCTGTACGCGGCCAACCGCTCGGCCCGGCCGTTCGCCCGGGAGGAGGTGTCGCTGCTGGTCTCGCTGGCCGCGCACGCGGCGGTGGCGATCGACACCGCCCGGCTGCTCGCCGAGACCCGCTCCGCGCTGGCGGAGCTGTCAGCGGCGAACAGCACGATCCGGGCGCACAGCACCTCGGTGGAGCGGGCCGCCGCCGCGCACGACCGGATGACCGCGCTGGTGCTGCGCGGCGGCGGGATGGAGGACGTGGCGGCGGCGGTCACCGAGGTGCTCGGCGGGACGCTGCTGGCGCTGGACGCCGAGGGCCGGCGGCTGGCCCGGGTCGGCGAGATAGCGGAGCCGGACCGGGCGGACATCGTCGAGGCGGTGGCGGCCTCCCGGGCCGAGGGGCGCAGTGTGCGCCGCGGTCCGCTCTGGTACGCCGCGGTGGTCGCCGGCGCGGAGAACCTGGGCGCGCTGGTGCTGCGCCCGGACGACGAGCTGGTCGACGCCGACCAGCGGATCCTGGAGCGCGCCGCGCTGGTGACCGCGTTGCTGCTGCTGTTCCGCCGGACCGTGGCCGAGGCGGAGGGACGGGTCCGGGGCGAACTGCTGGACGACCTGATCGCCAGGCCGTTGCGCGACACCGACGCGCTGCGCGCGCGGGCCCGCCGGATCGGGGTGGACCTGGACGCCCCGCACGTGCTGGTGGCGGTCGGCGACGACGCGTTCGCCGAGACCGGCTCGGCCCGGCAGCGGGTGCTGTCCTGGGCCACCACGTACACCTCGACCCGGGGTGGTCTGGCCGCGGCGCGCGACGGGCGGGTGGTGCTGATGCTGCCCGGCCGGGATGCCGGTGGCGCCGCCCGGGCGGTAGCCCGGGACCTGTCCCGGGTGACGGGACGCCCGGTCACCGCCGGGGCGAGCGGGCCGTCGACCGGCCCGGCGTCGCTCGCGGTGACGTTCACCGAGGCGGAGCGCTGCCTGGGCGCGCTGGGCGCGTTGGGCCGCTCCGGGCAGGGGGCGAGCACCGCCGAGCTCGGCTTCGTCGGCCTGCTGCTCGGCGCGGTCGGCGACGCCGGGGACCAGGACGTGGCCCGGTTCCTCACCGCGACAGTGGGGCCGGTGGTGGACTACGACGCCCGCCGGGGCACCGCGCTGGTGCGGACGTTGGAGGCGTACTTCGGGGTCGGTGGCAGCCTGGCCCGGGCGGCCGAACAGCTGCACGTGCACGTCAACACCGTGACCCAGCGACTGGAGCGGGTCGGAAACCTGCTCGGCGCGGACTGGCAGCGGCCGGAGCGGGCGCTTGAGGTGCAGCTCGCGCTGCGCCTGCACCGGCTGCGCACACCGGCGGGCTGAGCCGCGCCGGTCAGCGGGGGCGCAGGCCGTCCAGGACCGCGTCCACGATCCGCTCGGCCAGCAGCCCCTCGTCGACCTCGGAATGCCAGTGCAGCATTCGCTGGGTCAGCATCGGCGCGGTGAACAGCGCCATCGCCATCTCGATGTCGAGGTCGGCGCGCAGCTGCCCGTCGTCGACCGCGCGGCACAGGACCTCGCGCAACGCCTGGCGTCGGGGCTCGATGATCGCCTCGTACGCTCGGCGGTGCGCCGAGTTGCGGCTCACCTCCGACGTGAGGCACGGCATGATCATGCGTACGCGTGGGTCGGCGTGCTGCCCGACGGCGCCGACCAGCAGCACCAGGTCGTCGCGCAGCGACAACCCGCGGGTGCGCGGCGCGGGGCCCCGCAGCGTCCGCAGCGCGTCCAGGACCAGCGCTTCCTTGCCCCGCCACCGTCGGTAGATGGTGGCCTTGCCGACGCCGGCACGCGCGGCGATCGCCTCGATGGACAGCGCCTCGACGGTGCTGCCCTCGGCGAGCAGGTCGAGGGTGGCCTCCACGATCGCCTCGTCCGCGCGGGCGCTCCGCGGTCGCCCGGGCGACCGCGGAGCATCCGCCGTGGAGGTCATGCGGACATTGTCCACGAACCTAGGCGGTCCCGGCCAACTCCCGCTCACCGGCCGGGGTGGCGTCGGCGGGCGGCCGGCTCGGCAGCCACCGCAGCGCGATCATCAGACCGAGTGCGGCCACCACCGCCGAGACGCCGGCCGCCCAGTGCATCGCCGAGACGAAGGAGTCGTTGGCCGCGTCGAGCAGGCGGGGCGCCGCCGGACCGAGCCGGTCGGCCACCGCGTACGCCCCGGAGACCGATTCGCGGGCCGCCTCGCGGGCCGGCGCGGGCAGTGCGGCGGTCGCCGGGGCCACCTGCTCGCGGTAGACGGCGGAGAGCAGCGAGCCGAGTACCGCAACGCCCAGCGCGCCGGCCACCTGACGCACGGTGTTGCTGACCGCCGAACCCACGCCGGCCTTCTCGCGGGGCAGCGACGACATGATCGACTCGGTGGCCGGCGGCATGATGTTGGCCATCCCGGCACCCTGGACGAAGCCCAGCGCGGAGAAGACCCAGATGGGGGTGTCCGCGTCGATGAAGACGAAGCAGCCCAGGGCCGCGGCGGTGAGCGACAGCCCGACGGTGGCGACCGCCCGGCCGCCGTGGCGGCGGACCATCGCCGCGCTGCGCGGCGCGAAGATCAGCTGGGCCGCCGCGCAGGGCAGGAAGAGCAGGCCGCTCTGCAGCGGGCTGTAGCCACGCACCAGTTGCAGGTAGAAAGCGCCGAAGAACATCACCCCCATGGCGGCGAAGAAGACCAGCCCGACCAGCGCCACCGGGGCGGCGAACCGGGGCACCCGGAACAGCCGGACGTCCAGGGCCGGGTGGTCGCTGCGCCGCTCGTACGCCACGAACCAGCCGAGCGCCGCGAGGCCGCCGGCGATCGCGACCCAGACCTGCGGCCGACCGAAGCCGTGCTCGCCGCCGTCGATGATGCCGTAGGTGAGGGCGACCAGACCGACCACGGACAGCAGTACGCCGATCAGGTCCACCCGGCCCGGTGCGGGGTCGCGGGACTCCGGGACCAGCACCGCCACGAGCACCGTGCCGACCGCCACCACCGGCACGTTGATCAGGAAGACCGAGCCCCACCAGAAGTGCTCCAGCAGCGCGCCGCCGAGCACCGGACCGATCGCCACGGCGAGGCCGACCGCGCCGGCCCAGACGCCGATGGCCCGGCCGCGCTCGCGCGGGTCGAAGACGTTGGAGATGATCGAGAGCGTCGACGGCATGATGGCCGCGCCGCCGATCCCCATCAGGGCGCGCGCGGCGATGAGCTGCATCGGGTCCTGCGCGTACGCCGACAGCAGCGAGGCCAGCCCGAACAGTGCCAACCCGAGGGTCAGCAAGCGTCGGCGACCGAACCGGTCGCCGAGGACGCCGAAGGTGAAGAGCAGGCCGGCGAAGACCAGCGTGTAGGAGTTGATCGCCCAGGCCAGCTCGCCCTGGGTGGCGCCCAGGCCGTGTACCGGGTCGGCGAGGGTGCGCAGGGCGACGTTGAGGATGGTGTTGTCCAGGACGACCACCAGGAGGCTGATCACCAGCACCGAGAGGATCGCCCACCTCCTCGGATGTCCGGTGTTCTCGTGCGGTTCCACTCGGTGTGCTCCCCCGGCTCACCCGCGTCGAAATACGATACGGGACGGACTCGTAATGCAGCCGAGCGTAGGCGGACGAGTTTCGATACGGAACCGTATCGTTTCGAATGTGCCCCAGATCACAGCCGTGCCGTGTGCGCCGCCGTGCGCGCGGCAGGTCAGGCGGGCGGACCGGCGGCCAGCGCCAACCGCAGCAGCGCGTCACGCGCCGGCAGCAGACGCCGCACGCCGGAGAGCCGTCCCGCCCACCGCGCCCCGGCCGCGATCCGCTGGGTCGGACGCCGCCGGCGTCGGTCGTACGCCCGCAGCGCGGCCGCCAGGTCGCCAGCCTCGCGGACGCAGTCGGCAAGCGCGACCGCGTCGACGAGCGCCTGGCAGGCGCCCTGTCCCAGGTCCGGGGTCATGGCGTGCGCGGCGTCGCCCAGCAGCGCGGTCCGGCCGGCCACGTAGGACGGCAGCGGCGTCAGGTCACGGATCTCGTGCCGCAGGATCCCCGCCGGGGTGAGCGCGTCCAGCACCCGCGGCACCGGGTGGTGCCAGTCACCGAAGAGGCGGCGCAGTTCGGCGCGGTCGTCCGGCGGCGCCGGATGCCCCTCGGGCAGCCGCACGGCGGCGTACCAGTTGGTGCGGCCCGGCCCGGCCGGGGTGAGCCCGAACTTGCGCCCCCGCCCCCAGGTCTCGCCACCCTCGGACAGGTCCAGGTCGACCACGCCGCGCCAGGCCACCGCGCCCGCGTAACGCAACGGGTAGCGTCCGCCGTGCATCGCGGCGCGCACCACGCTGTTGATCCCGTCCGCGCCCACCACCAGGTCGTACGCGTCGAGCAGCGGCCCCGGGTCGGTCACCGGGGTGGCCAGGCGCAGCGCCGGGCCGGGCAGTGCGCCCGCCAGGACGGCGAGCAGCACGGGCCGGGTGACCAGGTGCACCGTCTCGCCGTGCCGGCGTTCCAGCCGGTCGACGTCGATGGTGGCGATGCGACTGCCGTCCGGGCGCCGGATCGATCCACCGGGCTGGCGGCGTCCCCGACGGCGCACCTCGTCGCCGACGCCGAGCGCGTCCAGGGCGCGCATCGCGCCGGGCCAGATGCCGAGGCCGGTGCCGCTGTCCGGCAGTCCGGCCGCCCGCTCCAGGACGGTCACCTCCCACCCTGCGGCCCGCAGGCCGATGGCCGCCGCGAGCCCGCCTATCCCGCCACCCACCACGACCGCGCGCCCGCCCATGCCGCTACCGTACTACAGGTGTAGTCGGACGCACTACGGTTGTAGTGTGAGCGGGTGACCGATCGCCGGCAACTCCTGCTCGACGCCGCCATCCGGGTGCTCGGCACCGGCGGCCCGCGTCAGCTCACCCACCGGGCCGTGGACGCCGAGGCGGGCCTGCCCGAAGGCTCGGCGTCCAACCGGTTCCGCACCCGGGAGGCGCTGGTGGCCGGCGTGTTCGACCGGCTCGTCGAGGTGGAGACACTGGCATGGCAACGGCTTGCCGTGGACCTGCCGCCCGGCGACGCCGCCGCGTTCGCCCGGGTGCTCGGCCGGCTGGTCCGGGAGTTCACCGACCAGGGGCGGGTGGTCACCCTCGCCCGGTACGCGCTGTTCGTCGAGGCGGCCGTGCGGCCCGACCTACGCCCGGCGATCGAGGCCGGCCGGGCACGGCTGGCCGGCTGGGGGGAGCCGCTGCTCGCCACGCTCGGCTCGACCGACCCGTCGGCCCACTTCCGGATGCTGCTGGCGCTGATCGACGGGCTGCTCGGCAACCAGCTCGCCTCCCCCGAGGACGACTTCGCCCCCGAAGCAGCAGTCGCCGCGCTGCTGCATGGCTTCCGCGCCGGCCCGTCGACCTAGGTCGGCCCGGCGCGGCGCCCCGCCGCCGCACGGCAGGTGGCGAGCGCGTCGGACAGGGTCGTCAGATGCCCGGCCCGTGGCACGACCCAGCCCGGCCCGGCGCTGTGCACCCACACCGACGGGAACTCCCGCGCGAACCGGGCCATCCGGTACGCCCGGCCGGTCACCGGCGTCTGCGACCACACCACCACCGTGTGCGGCCAGCTGCGGCGTACGGCACTGGCCAGCGCGGGCCACGGCAGGGCGGCGCCCAGGAGCACACTGCCCAGATTCGCCTCCCGCAGCGCGGCGGCGAGCGCGTGCAGGCCGAGACAGTGCAGTTCCTGTTCCGCCGCGGCGAGCAGGATGCCGCCCGGCACCGTCCGCCCCGGCTCCCGCAGCAGGGCGTCCAGGCCGGACCGGATCCCCTCGGAGAACGCGTGCTCCACCGCCACGTCGACGCCGCTGTGCCCGGGCAGCGCGGCCAGCATCGGCGCGCAGACCCGCTCCCAGACCGCCGCCACGCCCCAGCGTCCGGCGGCCTCGACGACCAGCGCGGCGACCCGGTTACCGTCCAGGTCCTCCGCGGCGAGCGTGAGGTGCTTGCGGACGTCCTCGACGGCGTCGCCCGGCATCGCCTCGGTCACCACCAGAAGCACCTCCCGGGTAGACGATCACTACCCGGGAATTCGGCGCGACGACACGGTTTGGATGCGCTCGGGCCGAACCGGTCCGGCCGGGATGCGATCCCGGCACCGCACCGGTGGGCCGGATCACACCGGCTCGCGCTCCGCCGGGGCAGGCTCCGCCGCGTCGGCGGGGCGACGACGTCGCAGCAGCAGCAGCCACGCCACGGCGATCAGGCCCAGGACGAGCGCTGTCAGCAGGTACGCGTCGGCCGCCAGGGTCTTCGCCGCCCCCTCCATGTGGCCCGACTTCCAGATCAGGCCACGCGGGACCGTCGCACCGGTGCGGTCCGGGCCGGGCCACAGCAGGAACGGCAGCACGGCGGCCACCGCCAGGGCGGCTGCGGGCAACCGGGCCGGGCCCCGGGCACGCCGCGCCAGGTCGATCAGGACCAGCGCCGTCGGGCCGGCCCAGATCCAGTAGTGCGACCAGCTCACCGGGGAGACGGCGAGCGTGGTGAAACCGACCACCACCATCGCGGCAGCCTCCTCGCCCTGCCGGTGCAGAGCGACGGCGAGCGCCAGGCCGGCGACCCCGGCGAGCACCACGGCCAGCATCCACGGCCCGCTGTTCAACTCGTCGCTGCCGAGCACGCGTGCCACGAAACCCTGGAGGGACTGGTTGCCGACGTACCGCGGGCCGGAGGTCGCGAGCGGCCGGGACGAGTCGAAACCGCGCCCGGCGATCCAGTAGTCGTACGAGCCGCCCGGCTGGACGATCGCGCCCAGCACGGCGAGCGCGGCGAACGCCGCCCCGGCCACCAGGGCGGCCCGGATCCGGCGGGTCAGCAGCAGGTAGACCACGAACAGGCCGGGCAGCAGCTTGACCGAGGTGGCGACGCCGATACCGACGCCCTTGAACCGGCTCCGGTCCGGGCGGGCCAGGTCCGCCACCACAAGCAGCAGGACGAAGACGTTGATCTGGCCCAGGAAGAAGGTGCGGTGCAGCGGCTCGCTCCACACGAGCACGGCGAGCACCGCGGCGGCGAGGCCGAGCCGACCCGACGCGCCCCGGTACCCGAGCATCCGGGTGGTGAACCACAGCGCCGCGAGCATCGCCAGCAGGCCCGCCCCGGTCCACACGTACAGGGCGGTCCGGTCGTCGAGCAGCGTCAGCGGCGTCAGGAGCGGCAGCGTGATCGGCGGGTAGGTGTAGGGCAGGTTCAGCGTCCCGTAGCCGAGCCGGTAGACCGGCTCGCCGTCCAGGAACGACCGGGCGCCACCGATGTACATCCACAGGTCCGTGCCGCGCAGCGGGTCGTGGTCCAGGAAGACGGCGTACGCGGCGAGGGACCCCGCCAACACCAGCAGACCAGGCAGGAGCAACCAGGACGGCAGGGTGACCGGCGGTGGCGCGGGACGGGCGGCGGGGGCCGTGGCGGCGAGCGCACGGAGACGCGGCACGATCATGATGCCCGGATCGTAGCGTCACTCCGCGTCGCCTGGGGGGGGGCACTGCGGCCCCCCTGCCCACGGCCACCGCCGGGCCACCGGGGTCACTCGGGGAACGTGACCACCCAGCGGGCCCCCTCGCCGCGCGCCAGCCGGTCCAGCGCCGCGGGCGCCTCGGTCAGCGGCACCGTCCCGCTCACCAGCGGCGCCAGGTCCAGGTCGCCGGCGGCGAGCGCGGCGGCCAGCCCCGGCACCTCACGGTCCGGGTCGGTCGAGCCGTAGACCGAGGAACGCAACGTGCGCGCCGAGTGGAAGATGTCCAGCGCGGAGAGACTGAGCATGTCGTCCTTGCCGCCCATGCCGACCACGGTGACCGCTCCCCCGCGCCGCGTCATCCGCCAGGCGGCGCGGATCGTGACCGACCGGCCCACGCACTCGAACGCGTGGTCCACCCCGCGCCCGTCGGTGCGCGCCCGGACCTCCTTGCCCAGCCGGTCGTCGGAGCGCAGGAAGTCGGTGGCCCCGGCGGCCAGCGCCAACTCCCGCTTGGCCTCCACCACGTCCACGGCGAGGATCGGCCCGGCACCGGCCCGCCGCGCGGCGGTGAGCACGGCCAGGCCCACCCCGCCGAGCCCGATCACCGCTACCGACTCGCCGGGCGCGACCCGTGCGGTGTTGCGGACCGCGCCGACGCCGGTGAGCACCGCGCAGCCCAGCAGCGCCGCCTGCGCCGCAGGCAGGCCGGCCGGCACCGGCACGGCGGCCCGCTCCGGCACGACCACCTCCTCGGCCAACGCGCCCAGCCCGAGCGTCACGGCCAGCGGCTCACCGGCGGCCGTGACGCCCCGGGGTGTCGAGGCGCCGGGGTTGGCCGTGCACAGCCAGGGTTCGCCGTGCCGGCAGTGCCAGCAGTCGCGGCAGGCCGGTGCCCAGTTCAGCACCACGGGCGTGCCGACGGCAAGCGTCGTGTCCGGCCCGGCCTCCGCCACCACCCCGGTCGCCTCGTGGCCCAGCACCAGCGGGTACGCGGGCGCCAGCGTGCCGTCCACCATGGCCAGGTCGGAGTGGCAGATGCCGGCGGCACGGATGCGAATCCGCAGCTCACCCGGGCCGGGCGCGGGCAGGCGTACGTCCTCGACGGTCGGCGTCTCCCCCCGGCCGCGCACCACCAGGGCCTTCATCGCTGGATCGCCTTCAGCTCGGTGAACTCCTCCAGGCCGTATCCGCCCAGCTCCCGACCCAGGCCGGACTGCTTGTAGCCACCGAACGGGGCGAGCGGGTTGAACGCGCCACCGTTGATGTCCACCTGGCCGGTACGCATGCGTCGGGCCACGGCCAGCGCCGCGTCGGAGTCGGCCGACCAGACCGCGCCGGCCAGCCCGTACCGGGAGTTGTTGGCGATGGCGACCGCCTCGTCGGTGTCGGCGAACGGGATCACCGCGAGCACCGGCCCGAACACCTCCTCCTGGGCCAGCGCGCTGTCCGGGTGCACGTCGGCGAAGACGGTGGGCGCGACGAAGTGCCCGTGCGGCGGCAGTGGCGCGTCCGGTCCACCGGCGACGAGCCGGGCGCCGTCGGCGAGCGCGCGGTCGACGTGGTCGCGTACCCGCTGCGCCTGGGCCGCGGAGACCAGCGGGCCGAGTCGGGTGGCCGGGTCGAACGGGTCGCCGGGCCGGTAGCCGGCGACCGCCGCGGCGACCAGGTCGAGCGCCTCGGCGTAGCGGTCGCGGTGCACCAGCATCCGGGTCCAGGCGGTGCAGGTCTGGCCGGAGTTGAGCAGCGCGTTGCCGACGCCGACCTTGACGGCGGTGGGCAGGTCCGCGTCGGCCAGGATCACGTTCGCCGACTTGCCGCCCAGCTCCAGCGCGACCCGGGCGATCCGGTCGGCGGCCAGGTGCGCGATGCGCCGGCCGGTGGCGGTGGAGCCGGTGAACGAGACCAGGTCGACGTCGGGATGCGCGGCGAGGGCCTCGCCGACCACCGGGCCGGTGCCGGGCACCAGGTTGACCACGCCGGGCGGCAGGCCGGCCTCCGTGACCGCGTCGAAGAGCAGGTACGCGGTGAGCGGCGTCAGCTCGCTGGGTTTGAGCACCACCGTGCACCCGGCGGCCAGCGCCGGCGCGACCTTCGCCACCACCTGGTGCAGCGGATAGTTCCACGGGGTGATCGCGCCGACCACGCCGACCGGCTCGCGGACCACGAGCGAGTTGCCGACGACCTGCTCTGCAGTCGGGCGGGCGGCCAGCTCGACCATGCCCCGCAGCACGATCAGCGGCAGGCCTGCCTGGACGCGGGTGGCGAGCTTGAGCGGGGTGCCCAGTTCGGTGGCCACGGTGCGGGCGATCTCGTCGGCGCGGGCGGCCAGCGCGGTGTACAGCCGGTCCAGGTGGGCGGCCCGGTCGGCGGGGGCGGTGGCCGCCCACCCGGGGAACGCGGCCCGGGCGGCGGCCACCGCGCGGTCGACGTCGGCGGGGGCGCCGGCGGGCACCTCCCCGACGGTCTTGCCGGTGGCCGGGTTCTCCACCGGGATGGTGTCGCCCGACGAGGGGTCGACCCATGCGCCGGCGACGTGCAGGTGGCGGCGCGTCAGCAGGGCGGGCGGGGCGGCGAGGTCCATGGTGTCCTTCGGGGGCGGCGGAAACTAGCGGTGGGAGTTTCGACGCTACTCCGGACCGCCGACGCGTTCCAGCGGGGCGACGGTCCTGGCGTACTCGGCGGCGAGCCCGTGCAGCAACGCGTCCAGGCCGAGCGCGAACGCGCCCTCGTCGACGCTGCGCTGGTGGCCGGGGAGCCGGTGCGCCTGGTTGAGGTGCGGGTGCGCGGCGTAGAGCGACGGGTCCTCGACGAAGCCGCGGGCGAACGAGCCGAGCGCCGATCCGGCGACGAAGTAACGCATCGCGGCGCCGACGTGGGTGGCTCGGGCGGGCGGCCAGCCGGCCCGGGCCAGCGCCCCGTAGACCGCGTCGGCCATGGCCAGCGCCGCCGGCCGGCGACCCGGGCCGCGCGCCAGGTAGGGCACGACGTTCGGGTGCGCGGCCAGCGCGGCCCGGTAGGAGCGCGCCCAGCGACCGAGCGCGTCGAGCCAGTCGTACTCCTCGAAGACGCTGATGTCGACGGTCGCCGCGACGCTGTCGGCCACCGCGTCGAGGATCTCCTCCTTGGTGGCGAAGTGGTTGTAGAGCGACGGGCCGCGCACGCCGAGCGCGGCGGCGAGCCGCCGGGTGGACAGCGCGTCCAGGCCGTCGGCGTCGATGAGCGCGAGCGCGGTCTCCACGATCCGATCGCGGGTGAGCAGGGCCTGTCGGGGTCGGGGCACCTCGTCATCATCCTCCCTTCGACATCGGGTCTGGACGCGGGAAAACTTCCAGCGCTAGTTTATAGGTAGCCGACCTGAGGGAGCCACCGTGGACTTCGCACTGTCCGACGAGGAACGCGCGATCCGGGACACCGTCCGCGCGTTCGTCACCCGAGAGGTGATGCCGCTGGAGCCGGAGGTGCTGCGCCGTGAGCGCGCCCACCAGCCCGGCCTGGACCGCTCCGAGCTGCGCGAACTCCAGCTCAAGGCGAAGAAGTTCGGCTTCTGGGGGCTGGCCACCCCGGAGGAGTACGGCGGGATGGCGCTGCCGGCGGTCATGCAGTCGCTGATCTGGACCGAGCTGGGCCGCAGCTTCGTGCCGTTCCGGTTCGGCGGCGAGGCCGACAACATCCTGTTCCACGCCACCGAGGAGCAGAAGCGGGAGTTCCTGATCCCCACCATCGAGGGGGAACGGATCTCCTGTTTCGCCATCACCGAGCCGGGCGCCGGGTCGGACGCGGCGAACATCAAGCTGCGCGCGCGTCGCGACGGCGACGACTGGGTCCTCGACGGCGAGAAGACGTTCATCACCAACGGCAACGACGCGGACTTCGCCATCGTGGTCGCGGTGACCGACCCGGAGAAGGGCGCCCGGCGCGGCGGCGCCACCGCGTTCCTGGTGGACCGCACCATGGGCTGGCGGTCGGAGTTCATCCAGACCATGGGCGAGGGCGGCCCCGCCTCGCTGATCTTCGACGGCGTCCGCGTGCCGCACCGCAACATCCTCGGCGAGATCGGGCAGGGCTTCACCCTCGGCATGGAGTGGATCGGCAAGGGCCGCTACACCATCCCCTCGCACGCGATCGGCATCGCCGAACGCGTGCTGCAGATGGCGATCGACCACGCCAACACCCGGGAGACGTTCGGCGCGCCGATCGCCACCAACCAGGCCATCCAGTGGATGATCGCCGACTCGGAGACCGAACTGGAGGCGGCCCGCTGGCTGATCCTGCGCTCCGCCTGGACCGTCGACGCGGGCCTCGACCCGCGGCACGCCTCGTCGATGGGCAAGCTCTACGGCGCCGGCATGGTCAACCGGGTGGTGGACCGGGTGCTCCAGATCCACGGCGGCATGGGCTACACCCGCGAGCTGCCGATCGAACGCTGGTACCGGCAGGTCCGGCTGTACCGCATCTTCGAGGGCACCGACGAGATGCAGCGGCTGATCATCTCCCGTGACCTGCTGCGCGGCTACACGAAGATCGGCGGTCACCTGGCCTGAGCGGTCAGCCGGTCAGCGCCTCGACCGCCCGGTCCACGTCCGCCTCGGTCGTGTAGAGGTGGAACGAGGCGCGGACCCGGCCGGCCCGGACCGCCGCGCGCACCCCGGCGCGCACCAGCCGCCGCTGCGCGTCCGGCACGTCCACCGAGACGATCGCGCTGTCCCCGGGCGGGCGGCCCAGCCCGGCGAGGAACCGGTTGGCCAGCCCCACGTCGTACGCGCGCACCGCCTCCGGGTCGAGGTCGGCGAGCAGTTCCAGGGCCGGGGCGGCCCCGGCGTAGCTGAGCCAGGCCGGGGAGATGTCGAACCGCCGCGCGTCGTCGGCCAGGCGCAGCGGCGGGCCGTAGTAGGAGCTGTGCGGGTCGCCGCCGGCGGACCAGCCGGCGGCGTCCGGGCGCATCCGCTCCCGCAGCGCCGGGGCCAGGTAGGCGAACGCCGCACCGCGCGGCGCCATCAACCACTTGTACGCGGACACCACCACCGCGTCCGCCCGGTCCGCCCGCACCGGCAGCCATCCGCACGCCTGGGTGCCGTCGACCACGACGAACGCGTCGTGCGCCCGCGCCGCCGCGACGATCTCGTCGTACGGGGCCACCGTGCCGTCGGCGGACTGCACCAGGCTGAACGCCACCAGGTCGGTGTCGGCGTCGATCGCCTCGACCAGGCCGGCGAGCGGCACGGTGCGTACCCGCACCCCGCGCTCCTGCTGCACCAGCCAGGGGAACAGGATCGAGGTGAACTCGTTCTCCGGCACCACCACGGTCGCGCCCGCCGGCAGGCTGGCCGCGATCGGCGCGACCAGCTGTGACGCGGTGGCGCCGACGGTCACGTCGGCGACGTCCACACCGGCCAGCCGCGCGAACGCCGCCCGGGAACGCCGGACCGGCTCCTCGTACACCTCGAACGACACCTGGCCGGTGCGCCAGTCGACGAGCATCCGCTGCACGGCGTCCCACGCCGGCTCGGGTGGCAGCCCGTAGGTGGCGGTGTTGAGCCAGCCCGGCTCCGGGTGCCACAACTTCTGCGCCTGCTCCAGTTGCATGTCGCCGACGCTAGCGGTCCGTGCCGCCACCCCGACACCGCCAATCCCGCTCTCGCGGCTCCCCCCGGCGGACGCCGACCCGTGCGCGGACGGGGCGGGTCAGGCGGTGGAGTCGGCGAGGGGACGCCGCGCGCCGGACGGCGCGTCGTCGACCGGACGGTCGTCGTCGTGCTCGTCGAGCATGCTGGACTCGTCGAACGGCAGCTCCCCGGCGAGCACGGCGCGGGCCTGCTCCCGGTCGAACTCGCCGGTCCACGTGCCGACCAGCACCGTGGCCACCGCGTTGCCGGCGAAGTTGGTGAGCGCGCGAGCCTCGGACATGAACCGGTCGATGCCCACGATCAGGCCGACCCCGTCGACCAGGTCGGGCCGGTGCGACTGCAACCCACCGGCCAGGGTGGCCAGTCCGGCGCCGGTGACGCCTGCCGCGCCCTTGGACGCGATCACCATGAACACCAGCAGCGAGATCTGCTCGCCGACGGCCAGCGGCTTGCCCAACGCGTCGGCCACGAACAGCGAGGCCATGGTGAGGTAGATGGCGGTGCCGTCGAGGTTGAACGAGTAGCCGGTGGGGACCGTGATGCCGACGACCGGTCGGCTGACGCCGAAGTGCTCCATCTTCGCGATCAGCCGGGGCAGCGCGGACTCCGACGAGGAGGTGGAGAGGATGAGCAGGAACTCCCGGCCCAGGTAACGCAGCAGCGAGAAGATCGAGAGTCGAGCGAACAGGCGCAGCAGCAGGCCCAGCACGAGCACCACGAAGATCAGGCAGGTGGCGTAGAACCCGAGCATGATCTGGGCCAGGCTCTTCAACGCGTCCACGCCGGTGGCGCCGACCACGGCGGCCATCGCGCCGAACGCGCCGATCGGCGCCAGCCACATGATCATCGCGAGCACCTTGAAGACCAGGCGTTGCAGCACGCCGACCGCCCGCAGCACCGGCTCACCCCGGCGGCCCATCCCCTGCACGGCGAAGCCGACGAGCAAAGCCACGAGCAGGGTCTGCAACACCTCGCCCTCGGTCAGCGCGGACAGCAACGTCGTCGGGATGATCCCGAGCAGGAAGTCGACAGTGCCGGCGCTCTCGTCCCCGGCGGCCGACCGGCCCGCGTCGGCCACGTCCGGGCCCAGGTCCAGGCCGGAGCCGGGATGGATGATGTTGCCGACCACGAGACCGATGGCCAACGCCACCGTGGACATGACCAGGAAGTAGCCGAGCGCGAGGCCGCCGACCTTGCCGACCTTGGCCGCCTGCCGCACGGAACCGACGCCGAGCACGATCGTGCAGAAGATGACCGGGCTGATCATCATCTTGATCAGGTCCACGAAGCCGGTGCCCAGCGGTTTCAGCGCCTTGCCGACGTCGGGCGCGACCAGGCCCAGCACGATGCCGGCGACGACGGCGACGATGACCGCCAGGTAGAGATACCGGGTGCGGTCCCGCCGGGCGGACGGGGCCGCCTCGGGGGCGGGGGTGGAGGTGGGGGTTTCCATGTCCACAATGTGAAGCAGGTCTCACCGGAGCACACGGTTACGTTCATTCTGTTCACCCGCCCGACACGAGGCGGATCGCCGCGGGCGCGGTACGCCGGACCTGCGGCCGGGCTGCGGGAGGGAGGCGGATGTGGCACGGCGACAGTGGAGCATCGCGGGGCAGCTCTTCGCCCTGCAGGCCGTGGTGGTGACGCTGCTGGTGCTGGCCGGCGCGGGCGGCGCGGTGTGGCTGGCCCGCAGCGACTCCCACCAGGCCGCCGAGGACGAGGTGCTGGCCGTCGCGCAGGCGGTCGCCAGTTCCCCGAGCGTCCGCGCCGCGCTTACTGCCCCCGACCCGGCGGCCACCATCCAGCCGTACGCGGAGGCCACCCGGGTGGCCACCGGCACGGACTTCGTGGTGGTGATGGCCCCCGACCGCACCCGATACTCGCACCCGACCGCCGAGCTGATCGGTCGGCCGTTCATCGGCGACATCGGCCCGGCCCTGGCCGGCGAGCCGTTCACCGTGACGAACGTCGGCACGCTCGGCGAGTCGGTACGCGCGGTCGTCCCGGTGTACGGCGACGACAGGCGGATCCTCGGGCTGGTGTCCGTCGGCATCACCACCCGGACGATCAACCGGAAACTGCTCGCCCAGGCGCCGGTGCTGCTCGGCGCGGCCGTCCCGGCGCTGGCGCTCGCGGCCACCGGCTCGTGGCTGCTCAGCCGTCGGCTGCGCCGGCAGACGCACGGGCTCGGCCCGGCCCAGATGACCCGGATGTACGAGTACTACGACGCGGTCCTGCACTCCGTACGCGAGGGGTTGCTGGTGCTGACCCGGGACCGCCGGGTGGCGCTCGTCAACGACGAGGGTCGACGCCTGCTCGGGCTGGCCGACGACGCGGCGGTGACCGACCGGCCGGTGGCCGGGATCGACCTGCCGCCCGCGGTGGCCGAACTGCTGGCCGCCGGGCGCGACGCGCACGACGAGCCGATCCTGACCGGCGACCGGGTGCTGGTGGCCAACCAGCGCACCACCCGCTTCGAGGGGACGGTCCTCGGCACCGTGCTGACCCTGCGCGACCAGACGGAGCTGCGCAAGCTGACCAGCGAGCTGGACTCGGTGCGCGCGCTGACCGAGGCGTTGCAGGACCAGACCCACGAGGCGGCGAACCGGCTGCACACCGTGCTGACGCTCGTGGAACTGGGCCGTACCGACGAGGCGGTGCGGCTGGCCACCCGCGACCTGGCGCTCGCCCAGCAGCTCACCGACCGGGTGGTCGGCGCGGTGGCCGAGCCGGCCCTGGCCGCCCTGCTGCTCGGCAAGTCGGCGCGTGCCGGGGAACGCGGCGTGGACCTGGTGATCGAGCCGGACTGCCGGCTCGACGGCAGCCCGCTGCCCGGCACCGACCTGATCACCGTGGTGGGGAACCTGGTCGACAACGCGCTCGACGCGGTGGCCGGCACCCCGCCGCCACGGCGGGTCCGCGTCTTCGTCGGGGCCGGCGACGACGAACTGACCGTACGCGTCGGCGACAGCGGCCCCGGTCTCGCGCCGGACCGGGTGACCGACGCGTTCCGGCGCGGCTGGTCCACCAAGAACACCGGCCGAGGGCTCGGCCTGGCCCTGGTCGGGCAGGTGGTCCGCAGGTACGGCGGCACCGCCGACGTGACCCGCACCGACGACGGCGAGACGGTCTTCACGGTCCGGCTGCCGCTGCCCCGACCGGAGGCCCGGTGAGCGACGTCCGGGTGCTCGTGGTGGAGGACGAGCCGGTGCTGGCCGAGGCGCACCGGGCCTACACCGAGCGGGTGCCCGGCTTCGTGGTGGTCGGTGTCGCGCACACCGCTCGGGCGGCGATGGCGGCCCTGCGGCCCGGCGCCGGCCCGGACGTCGACCTGGTGCTGCTCGACTTCCACCTGCCCGACCTGCACGGACTGGAGGTGTGCCGGGCGTTGCGGACGGCCGGTTGCGGCGTCGACGTGCTGGCGGTGACCTCGGCGCGGGACCTGGCCGCGGTGCGCACCGCGGTCTCCCTCGGGGTCACCCACTACCTGCTCAAGCCGTTCACCTTCGCCGCGTTCCGCGACAAGCTGGAGCGGTACGCCGCATATCGCCGGCACGCGCTGGGCGGGGGCGAGGTGGCCGCCCAGCACGAGGTGGACCGGATGTTCGCGACGCTGCGCGGCGCGGCGGCGCACACCCTGCCGAAGGGACTGGACGAGCAGACGCTGCACCGGGTGCTGGCCGCGCTGGGCCGGGAGGGCCGGTCCGCCGCCGAGGTGGGCACGCGGACCGGGATCTCCCGGGTGACCGCGCGGCGCTACCTGGAGTATCTGGTGTCGGTGGAGCGGGCGACCCGGACCCCCCGGTACGGGACACCGGGCCGGCCGGAGATGGAGTACCGGCCGGCGTGACGGGCTCAGCCGGGCGCCGGCAGGTCGGCCGACACGGCCGCCATCGCGGCCCGGACCCGGGGCAGCGGCCAGGCGGTGAGTTCGGGCAGGTGGTGTCGCTGCCGCAGCTTCCGCACCGCGGCCAGCCCGACCAGGTAGCCGCAACGCTTCGGCAGGTCACCGAGCGGTGAGTCCCGCATCAGGAAGTACGGGGCATGGTGTTCCGGGTCGGTGGCGTCGAGGTCGGCGCGGATCCGGCGCAGGATCTCCGGCCAGCGGCGGCGGCACTCGTCGAGCCAGGGCCGCTGGCCGGGCCGGCCGAACCAGAGGTACGCCTCGTCCGGCCGGCCGCCGTCGAGTTCCGCCGTGACCTGGGTGGCCAGTCCTTCGGTGAACAGCGCGTTCGCCACCCCGTGCTCGGGCCAGTCCCGGATGCCGGCGCGGCGGTCGTGCACCACGTGCGCGGCCTCGTGCCGGATGAGCATGTCGAGGTCCTCCGACGGCCCGAGCTGTTCCACGGCGAGGAAGAGCGCGTACCCGCTGTTCAGCTCGGCGGCCCAGCCGTTCGCCGCGTTCAGCCCGACCAGCACCACGCACTCGACGGGCCCGCCCTCGCCGGACCAGCCGAGCTCGTCGGCCACCGCAGCGACGCCGTCGGGCAGCGACGCGCGTACCGTCTCGGCGCGGACCGCCAGGTCGGCGGCCCGGTCACGGAGCCCGTCCAGGACGGCGGCCACCTCGGCGGGCTCGGACCAGAGGCCGTCGCGCCGAAGCGCCCGGACCACGTCCGGGTGCCCGGCCAGGTAACGGGAGGACCACAGCTGCGGCGGCGCGGCCCGCCGCAGCTGCGCGCAGGCGAGGAAATCGGGCACCAGGTCACGGACGCGCAGCAGGTCGGTGGGCGGCATCCACCCGATGCTGCCCGGCCGTGGCTTGTCGGGCAACACCGCGACGGCACGGGTCGGGTCACGTCGACGCGCGGCGCAGATCTGAAGGAAGTCTTCAGCAAAGAGTCGGTCGATGCAAGGTATCGACATCGACGAACGTCACGATATAAGGTGCGGCGAACCGGCGACGTGATCACCGTCGCCCCATGCAGTCGACGAGGAGTGACGTGACAATTCGGAGACCCTCGCGTCGGGTGAGCCAGCTGCTCGGCGGCGCCATGATCCTGACGATCGGCCTGACCGGCCAGTCAGCCCAGGCCGCGCCACCGCACGGCGCACAGCCGCTCGCCGCCGCCTTCGACCGGGCCGCGGCCGACTCCGACGTGCCGCGCGACCTGCTCGCCGCGCTCGGGTACGCCGAAACCCGCCTGGACGGCCACGGCGGCGAGCCCAGCGCCTCCGGCGGATACGGCGTGATGCACCTGACCAGCAACCCGAAGGTGCGGACCCTCGACGAGGCGGCGCGCCGGACCCGTCTGGACCGCGGCGACCTGCGTACCCGGGACGCGGCGAACGTCGCCGGCGCGGCGGCGGTGCTTCGCTCCTACGCCGACGAGGCCGGGCTCACCTCGGCGCAGCGAGACGACGTCAACCAGTGGTACGGCCCGATCGCCCGCTACGGCGGCTCGACGGACGAGGCCACCGCCCGGCTGTACGCCGACTCCGTGTACGACATGCTCGCCCGGGGCTTCATCGCGACCACGGCCACCGGCCAGGTCAGCGTGGACGGCCGTCCGGTCGCACCGCAGCGGGGCCGGTACACCGACGTGGCGCCGCTGGGCAGCGGCGACTTCGGCACCCTGAGCACCGACTACGGCCCGGCGGCCTGGGTGCCGGCCAGCTCGTCCAACTACACGGCCTCCAGCCGTGAGTCAGCGTACCCGATCAACTACATCGTCATCCACACCATGCAGGGCAGCTACTCCGGCTCGATCAGCTGGTTCCAGAACCCTGCCGCCAGCGCCAGCGCGCACTACCTGCTCCGCTCCTCCGACGGTGCGGTGACCCAGATGGTGCGGGACAAGGACATCGCCTGGCACGCCGGCAACTGGACCTACAACACCCAGTCGATCGGCATCGAGCACGAGGGGTACGTCGACAACGCCTCCTGGTACACCGACGCGATGTACCGGTCGTCGGCGGCGCTGACCCGGTACCTGTGCGACAAGTACGGCATCCCGAAGACCCGCAACAACATCATCGGGCACAACCAGGTGCCGGGTGCCACGCACACCGACCCGGGTCCGAACTGGAACTGGACCTACTACATGCAGCTCGTCACCGGCGGCACCACTCCCCCGCCGACGGCCTGGTCGACGATCGTGGACAACACCACCGCCGGCCGGTTCACCGCGAGCGCCAACTGGAGCACCTCGACGTACTCGGCGCAGCGCTACGGTGCCGACTACCGGTACGCCAACCCGGTCGCGGCCAGCGACACGGCCTGGTACAAGGTGAACATCCCGGCGACCGCCACCTACCGGGTGGAGGCGTGGTATCCGGCCGTCAGCGGCTACAACACCAGCACGCCGTACATCGTGTCGACCACCAGCGGCAACCAGACCGTCTCGGTGAACCAGACAGCCAACGGCGGCGCGTGGCGCTCGCTGGGCACCTTCACCCTGGCCGCCGGGGACGCCAACAAGGTGGGTGTCAGCCGGTGGACCGGCAGCACCGGTTATGTGATCGCCGACGCCATCCGCGTCACCCGCGTCTAGCGGTACGTCCCGGCCACCGAGCCGGCGGCGCTCGGCCCGGTCAACTCACGTTGGCCGGGCCGAGGACGCTCTTCAGGTCACCCATCAGCGCGGTGGTCGCCGCCACCCGGAACGGGCCGAGGCGCAGCGTGGTCACCTTGCCGCCGTTGAGCAGCTTGACGTGCACCTCGGTGTCGCCCGGGTGCAGCACCAGGGTCTCCTTGAGCCGCTCCACCAGCGGCGGGGTGCAGCGGTGCACCGGGATGGTCAGCGTGACCGGCTTGCTCCCCGGGGTGCTGCTGACATCCGGCATGGACATGTCCATCGCCATGATGCGGGGGGTGTCGTCGCGCCGGTCCACCCGGCCCTTGACCACCACGATGGCGTCCTCGGCGATGTACTGCCCGATGACCTCGTAGGTGTTGGGGAAGAACAGCGTCTCCACGCCGCCGGCCAGGTCCTCCAGGGTGGCCGACGCCCACGCCCGGCCCTGCTTGGTGACCCGGCGCTGCACCCCGGACAGGATGCCGGCCAGGGTGACCACCGCGCCGTCGGGGACGGTGCCCTCCTCGGACAGCGCGGCGATCGTGGTGTCCGCCGCCGCGCCGAGCACGTGTTCCAGGCCGAACAGCGGGTGGTCGGACACGTACAGGCCGAGCATCTCGCGTTCGAAGGCGAGCTTGTCGCGCTTGTCCCACTCCCCCTCACCGATCACCGGCATGACCGTGGTGCTGCCGCCGGTGTCCGCCTCGCCGAAGCCGGCGCCGAAGAGGTCGTACTGGCCGACCGCCTCCTTGCGCTTCACATCGGCGTACGCGTCGATGGCGTCGGCGTGCACCGCTAGCAGGCCCTTGCGCGGGTGCTGCATCGAGTCGAACGCGCCCGCCTTGATCAGCGATTCGATCGTCTTCTTGTTGCAGACCACCGCGTCCACCTTGGACAAAAAGTCGTAGAAGTCGGTGTAGTCGCCCTTCTCCTGGCGGCATCGCATGATCGAGGCGACGACGTTCGCGCCGACGTTGCGCACCGCCGCCAGGCCGAAGCGGATGTCCTTGCCGACCGGGGTGAACGGCCCGGCCGACGTGTTCACGTCCGGCGGCAGCACCTGGATGCGCATCCGGCGACACTCGGACAGGTACAGCGCCATCTTGTCCTTGTCGTCGCCGACGCTCGTCAGCAGCCCCGCCATGTATTCGGCCGGGTAGTGCGCCTTCAGGTACGCCGTCCAGTAGGACACCAGACCGTACGCGGCGGAGTGCGCCTTGTTGAAGGCGTACCCGGCGAACGGCACCAGGACGTCCCACACTGCCTGGATCGCCTCGTCGGAGTAGCCGCGCTCGCGGCAGCCGTCCCGGAAGGGGATGAACTCCTTGTCGAGGATCTCCTTCTTCTTCTTACCCATCGCCCGGCGCAGCAGGTCCGCCTGACCGAGGGTGTAGCCGGCGAGGATCTGCGCGGCGCGCTGCACCTGCTCCTGATAGACGATCAGGCCGTGGGTGGGCGCCAGGATCTCCCGCAGCGGCTCCTCCAGCTCCGGATGGATCGGGGTGATCTCCTGGAGGCCGTTCTTGCGCAGCGCGTAGTTGGTGTGCGAGTCGACGCCCATCGGGCCGGGCCGGTAGAGCGCCAGAACGGCGGAGATGTCCTCGAAGTTGTCCGGCTTCATCAGCCGCAGCAGTGACCGCATCGGCCCGCCGTCGAGCTGGAACACGCCGAGGGTGTCACCGCGGGCAAGCAGGTCGTACGCGGCCTTGTCGTCCAGTGGCAGGGCCAGCAGGTCGAGCTTCGTGCCGTGGTTGAGCTCGATGTTCTTGACCGCGTCGTCGATGATCGTCAGGTTGCGCAGGCCGAGGAAGTCCATCTTCAGCAGCCCGAGCGACTCGCAGGTCGGGTAGTCGAACTGCGTGATGATCGCCCCGTCGGCGTCGCGGCGCATCAACGGGATGTGCTCGATGATCGGCTCGGCGGACATGATGACGCCGGCGGCGTGCACACCGGTCTGCCGGATCAGCCCCTCGATGCCCTTGGCGGTGTCGATCACCTTGCGGACGTCCGGGTCGGAGTCGTACAGGCCGCGGATCTCGCCGGCTTCGGCGTAGCGGGGGTGCTTCGTGTCGAAGATGCCGGTGAGGGGGATGTCCTTGCCCATCACGGCCGGCGGCATCGCCTTGGTGATCCGGTCGCCGACCGCGTACGGGTAACCCAGCACCCGGGCCGAGTCCTTGATCGCGGCCTTCGCCTTGATCGTGCCGAAGGTCGCGATCTGGGCGACCTTGTCCTCACCCCACTTGTCGGTGACGTACTTGATCACCTCACCGCGCCGGCGCTCGTCGAAGTCGATGTCGACATCCGGCATCGAGACACGCTCGGGGTTGAGGAACCGCTCGAAGATCAGGCCGTGCTGGATCGGGTCCAGGTCGGTGATGCCCAACGCGTACGCGACGAGCGAGCCGGCGGCCGAACCACGACCCGGACCCACCGCGATGCCCTGCTTCTTCGCCCACTGGATGAAGTCGGCGACGACGAGGAAGTATGACGGGAAGCCCATCTGGTTGATGACGCCCAGCTCGTACTCGGCCTGGACGACGTGCCCCTCCGGAATGCCACCCGGGTAGCGGCGGGCCAGGCCGGCGAAGGTCTCCTTGCGGAACCAGGACTCCTCGGTCTCCCCCTCCGGCACCGGGAAGCGCGGCATCAGGTTGTGGAACTCGAACATCCCGGTCGGGTCGACCTTCTCGGCGACCAGCAGCGTGTTGCGGCAACCCTGCTGCCACAGCTCGGACGAGTCGACCGCGCGCATCTGGTCGGCGCTCTTGATGAAGTAGCCGCCGCCCTCGAGGCGGAACCGGTTCGGGTCGTCGATGTTGCTGGCCGTCTGCACGCAGAGCAGCACGTCGTGCGCGGTGGCCTGCTCCTCGACGGTGTAGTGCGAGTCGTTGGTGACCACCGGCGGGATGTTCAGCTTGCGGGCGATCTCGGTGAGCCCTTCACGGACCCGGCTCTCGATGGCGAGGCCGTGGTCCATGATCTCGACGAAGTAGTTGTCCTTGCCGAAGATGTCCTGGTAGCTGGCGGCGACCTTGAGGGCCTCGTCGAACTGGCCCAGCCGCAGCCGGGTCTGCACCGCGCCGGACGGGCAGCCGGTGGTGGCCATGATCCCCTCGGCGTACTCGGCGATCAGCTCCATGTCCATCCGCGGCCACTTGACGTAGTGGCCCTCCATGGACGCCCGCGAGTTGAGGGTGAACAGGTTCTTCAGGCCCTGCGCGTTGCGCGCCCACATCGTCTTGTGCGTGATCGCGCCGTTACCGGAGACGTCGTCGCTCTTCTGCTCCGGCCGACCCCACTTGACCCGCGCCTTGTGGTAGCGCGACTCCGGCGCCACGTACGCCTCGACGCCCAGGATCGGGGTGATCCCGGCGGCCATCGCCTGCCTGTAGAAGTCGTTCGCGCCGTGCATGTTGCCGTGGTCGGTGATCGCCACCGCCGGCATGCCGAGCCGCGCCGCCTCGGCGAAGAGGTCCTTGAGCCGGGCCGCCCCGTCGAGCATCGAGTACTCGGTGTGTACGTGCAGATGCGCGAACGAATCGCCCATGCGTGGCGCCCCCCGGGTTGTGGATCAAGCTGCGTCGGAGTCGACCGACCCACCCTACCGAGGTGATCGTGCGGGCTCCACCGTCCGCGCCGAGGGTGGTCCGGGTCTCTCCGGCACCCCATGTACGCCACCCGATGTTATTACCCGTTGCAATGGTGTGTGGCACACACTATGGTGTTGGACATGGTCAGCGAAGAGGTCCTCCGGACCCATCTCCAGGAGCTACGACGGGGCACGGTCGTGGTGGCCTGCCTGGTCGCCCTGCGCCGCCCCGACTACGGCTACGCACTGCTGCAACGACTGGCCGCGCACGGCTTCGCGGTCGACGCCAACACGCTCTACCCCCTGCTGCGCCGGCTGGAGGACCAGGGCCTGCTGACCAGCGAGTGGAACACCGAGGAAAGCCGGCCGCGCAAGTTCTACCGCACCAGCGACGACGGCAGAGCCGTGCTGGACCTCCTGCTCAATGACATGACCGCGGTGCGGACGTCCGTCACCGAACTGATCGAAGGAGCGGAACGATGAGTTCCCTGACCGACCGCTACGTCGCCGCGACCATGCGGACCGTGCCCGCCCAGCGCCGCCCCGAACTCGCCGACGAGCTGCGCGGCTCCATCGCCGACATGATCGACGGCCGGATCGCCGCCGGGCAGGACCACGCCTCCGCCGAGCGCGAGGTGCTCACCGAGCTGGGCAGTCCCGAGCAGCTCGCGGCCCGCTACAGCGACCGCACTTTGCAACTGATCGGCCCGCGTTACTACCTGACCTGGTGGCGGCTGCTGCGGCTGCTGCTCACGTACATCCCGGCGATCGTCGGCGTGCTCGCCGGCCTCGGCAAGGCGCTGCTCGACGGCGAGCCGGGCGCGGCGATCGGCGCGGCTGTCGTGTCCGCCATGCAGACCGCCGTGCAGATCGCGTTCTGGGTCACGCTGGTGTTCGCGGTGCTGGAGCGCACCCGCACGCCGCTCGGCCTGCCCGAGTGGACGGTCGACCAGCTCCCCGAGGAGAAGCGGGAGCGGCAGATCAGCCATTCCGACAGCATCGCCTCGGTGGTGTTCCTGCTCGCCACCGTCGGCTTCCTGATCGGTCAGCACTTCCAGCGCTGGAGCACCGACGACGGCACCCGGCTGCCGGCGCTCGACCCGGCGCTGTGGAGCTTCTGGCTGCCGGCCCTGATCGTGGTGCTGCTCGCCACCGTCGGCCTGGAGATCGCCAAGTTCCGGTCCGGGCGGTGGACCTGGCCGCTGGTGGCGGTCAACGCGGTGCTCAACCTGGCGTTCGCGGCCCCGGTGCTCTGGCTGCTGCTCACCGACCGGCTGCTCAACCCGGAGCTGGTCGAACGGTTCGCCTGGCTGCGCGACGGCGGGACCGCCGAGTTCACCCGGGTCGCCGCGGCGGTCGTCGTGCTCGTCGCGATCTGGGACGTGATCGACAGCGCGGTCAAGGCCCGCCGCGCCGCCCGCTGAGACCCGGCTCCGGGCCGGCGGGCGGAGGACGCCGGCCCGGAGCCGACGGCTGCTCCCCCCGTTCCCCCGGCGCCGTCGGCGCCGGGGGAACGTTCGTCGGCTGCCCGACTCGGCCGCGGCGACACGACCACCCGGGGCATAGCCTGAGGACCCCGGACCACAGGCGAGCACTGGACACCCCTGATGCCCCTCCCCGACGGCACCGACGAGTTGGCCCGGTCGGCGGCGCGCGGCGACCGGAAGGCGCTCGACGCCCTGCTGGCCGCCGTACGGCCGGAGGTGCTGCGCCAGTGCGCCCGCCTGCTGCCCCACCGGCAGGACGCCGAAGAGGCCTGCCAGGACGCGCTGCTCGCACTCGCCCGTGGGATAGTCGGGTTCGAGCAGCGGTCGTCGTTCGACACCTGGCTGTACCGCATCACCGCCAACCGGGCCCGCTCCACCTACCGGACGCTGCGGCGGCGCTCGCAGCGGGAGGCCCGCGGCGTCGCACTGCCGGAGCGGCCCGACCCCCGCCGGACCAGCGTGGTGGCCGGCACCCGGCTCGACCTGCTCGACGCGCTCGACGCGGTCCCGCCGGACCTCGCCGAGGCGGTGACCCTGCGGGACGTGCTCGGGCTGAGCTACCGGGAGATCGCCGCCCTGCTGGACGTGCCGGAAGGGACAGTGAAGTCCCGGATCCACGAGGCCCGCCGGCAGCTGCGGCGGCGGCTGTCCGATGACTGAGCCACCCGGCCGAGGGCGGCGGCGCGGCGCCGCCGTGGCCACGCTCGTCGTCATCGCCGGAGCGTCGGCCTGCGCCGACCATCCGGTCTCCCCACTGCCGGTACGGCCGCCGGCGGCCGGCACCGTCGCCGCCGCGCCCACGTCCACCGCGCCGGCACCGCCCGCCGGCACCTCGTCCACCCCGGCACCACCCGTCTCCACCGGCCCGGCCAGGGCCCCGTCGAGGGCCGCACCGCCGAACCCGCCGACCCGGTCCCGGCCGCCCTCCGCGCCCCGGACCCCCCGGCCCGCCGGCACCACACCGCCGGCCGCGTGCCACGGCCCGGTCCGGTACGACCTGGTCCTCGCCGACACCGAACTGGCGCTGGTGCGGTCGCTCTGCTTCGCCGCCGGTGGGGTGCTGCGCATCCAGGGGATCGGGCCGGGTGAGGTGACGGTGGACCGGGAGGACCTCGTCTCCCGCACCTACGAGGCCGGCGTGGTGGACATCCGGTTCGTGCGCACCGGCACCGTGGTCGTCACCATCCCGCAGGACGGCCGCGCGTACCCGATCACGGTCGTGGTGGTCTGACCGCGCGGCCTATCCGGCCCGCACCCCGGCGAGCACCAGGTCGACGAAGTCCGCGCCCCCACCCGGCGGCGGGACGAGCTGCACGTAGAGCAGTCCGGCCGGCCCCGTGGCGGCCGCCTCGACGATCACCGGCCGGCCGGCCGGACAGGTGAACGCGACGACCACCCACTCGACACCGCCCTGCCGGGTGCGACGCACAGGTGCCGCGGCGCAGTCGGCGTGCGGCCGCTCGGTGAGGAAACCGACCGGGCCGGTGCGCCGCGCGGTGCCGGCGGAGAGGCCGACGAAGGCACCCGGCAGGGTCGGGTCGGTGGCCCAGGCGCGGGGGTCCGGGGACATCACCAGCGCCGGTTCGAGCTCACCGTCGTCGCCGTACTGTCCGGCCCAGCCGGTGCCCTCGGCCCGCCAGCCGGCCGGCAGGACCACGGTCAGCGGCCCGCTGCGGCCCACCGTGCCGGCCGCGCCGGGGCGTGCCGCGTCCCCCGCGGCCAGGCCCGCGACCGCGAGCACCACCCCGAGCCCCACCGCCGGCACGAACCCACGCGGATGGGGTATCCGCCCGGCCCGGTCCACCGGAGGTCCGCCGTCCACCGCCCGGCGCAACGCCCGCCGGAACGCGGTGGCGTCCGGGTAGCGGTCGGCCGGGCGGACCGCGGTGGCCGTCCGCAACACCGCGTCCACCCCCGGCGGCACCCCGGCACGCAGCCGCGCCCCACCGGGACGCCTGTCGCCGGCCGCCGCCCCGCCGGTGCCGAGCAGCCGCCACCCCAGGCGGCCCAGTCCGAACACGTCCGCGCTGGTGTCGACGACCGCCAGCGGGTCCTCCTGCTCCGGCGCCATGTAGCCGGGCGTCCCCGCCCGCACGGTCAGGCCGGAGGCGGAGGCCAGCGCCTTGGCCAACCCCAGGTCGGCGATGAGCACCCGCTCACCGCCCGGTCCGCCGTGGAACAGGACGTTGCCCGGCGTCAGGTCACGGTGCACCACCCGGTGCCGGTGCAGCACCGCCACCCCCGCCGCGATCTCGTCGAGCACCGCCAGTGCCCGCCCCACCGGCAGCGGACCACCCGCCAGCCGATCCCGCAGGCTGCCGCCATCGGCCCAGGCCAGCACCGCGTACGGCCGCCCGTCGGGCAGCTCACCCACGGCGTGCACCCGGACCAGGCGGTCGTGGTCCAGCCGCCGCAGCAGCCGGGCCTCGTCGAGGAACCGCTCCCGCACCCGCAGGTCGTGGCTCCAGTTCTCGGCCAGCACCTTGATCGCCACCCGGTCCCGCAGCGCCGGGTCGTACCCGAGCCAGACCGTGGCGAAGGACCCCGTCCCGAGCAGGCGCTCCACCCGGAAGGCGCCGATGCGCACCGGCCTGGTCATCGCCTCACCTCCGGGACCGCCGCCCGGCCACCGTCACCCCGACCGTAGACGAACCGAACCGAACCGGTCCGGCCGGAGACCAACAGGACAGCAGAACCCGACGGAAGGAGCTCCACCATGAACCGTCTCCCGGCCACCATCCTCACCGCGCTGCTGGCGCTGGCCGGCATCGCGCCGGCCGCCGTCACCGGGCCGGCCGCCTCCGCCGCTGCACCCGGCACCGCGACCGGCCGCGCCGACCACGTGCCGGGCACCGTCCGGACGGCGGCCGAGCATCGCGACATCCTCAGCGTCCGGGGCGCCGGCCCCTACCGCATCGGCATCCGGTACGACCGCCTCGCCGCCGCCGGGCTGATCAGCTGGACGGCGGACAGCTGCACCGGGATACGACACGCCGGCGCCACCGGTGTCTGGGCCGGGGCCATCATCCTGACCTTCCGCGACGGGCGGCTGGTGTCGGTGGGCACGGCCACCGCCCCGCCGCGCTCCCCCGCCGGGGCGTCGGTCGGGATGCCCTTCGCCGAACTGGAGCGCATCTACGGCCCGCGCGGGGCCATGATCCGCAACGACGCCGGTGACGCCGAGGCGTACCTGGTCCGGGTCGGGTCGCGGGTCGAGCTGTTCACCGACCACCCGATCCGCCCCGGTGTCGGCTACTACGAGGCCGGCCTGGCGTCCCACGTCGAGCGGGGATTCCGCCAGGGGCCCTGCTGATCCACGTCGGCCGGCGGCTCACCCGCCGGCCCGGGTACGCCGGTCCGGCCCGCGCGCCGGGCCGGCGTACGCCGACACTCAGGCCGCCGCCTGCCACTCCCGGGCCAGCAGGGCGTAGACCAGCTCGTCGGCCCACTCCCCCTTGACGAACTCGTTCTCCCGCAGGTGCGCCTCCCGGCGCATGCCCAACCGCCGCAGCAGCCGCTCCGAAGGGGCGTTGCGGGCGTCCAGCCGGCCGACGATCCGGTGCAGGCCCAGCCCGTCGAAGCCCAGCCGCAGCATCTGGCGGGCAGCCTCGGTCATGTAACCCCGGCCGGTGTGGTCCGGGTGGGCCACGTACCCGATCTCGCCCTGCCGGTGCTCCCCGCTGGTCCAGTTCAGCAGCACGTCGCCGACGAACCCGCCGGTGTCGGCGAGCGTCACGGCCAGGTTGAGCACGTCGCCGGGCTCCCGCAGCGCGGTACGGCGGACCAGCCGGTCGATCGCCGCCCGGGCGGCGGCGTCGTCGTACGGCTCGTGGTAGAGGAAGCGGGTGACCTCCGCCCGGCCCCGGTAGTCCCGGACCACGGCCAGATCGTCCCGGGTGAACGCGCGCAGCACCAGGCGTCCGGTCCGCAGCGGCAGGTCGGGGATCAGCATCCGGGCAGGCTACGCAACCGACTGTCGCCCGGACCACCGGATTACGCACCGGCCGCCGCGCCCCTGCCGGCCGGTGGCATGGTCTTACCGTGCGCACCACACCCACCGCAGGCTGGCAGCGACCGCCTCCCACGGCCCGGCAGCTCCGCACCGACCTGTGGATCGGCCTCGCGGTCACCGTGCTGGCCCTGTTCGAGCTGACGCTGGCCCGCAGCACGGGCGCCTTCGCGCTCGGCCCCCCGCCCGGCCTGGCCGAGCAGATCGGGTGGACCGTCGCGGTGACCGCCCCGCTGGCCGTACGGCGGCGCTGGCCCGCCGCCGTCGCGGTGCTCGTCTCGATCGCCTTCGTCGCCGGGCAGGCCCGGGCCGTCCCGCTGGCCCAACTCCCCTCGGGAGCGTTGTTCGCCGCCCTCTACACGCTCGGCGCGTGGGGCACCGACCGGCGGATGGCCGGCCGCGTCCGGATCGCCATCATCGCCGCCATGTTCGGCTGGTTCGGGCTGGCCCTCGGCCTGCAGGCCGAGCAGCTCTCCACGGCCGCCTTCACCGACGCCGCCGGCCCGGTGCCGCCGGTGCTCGCCGCCGTCATGAACGGGATCCTGTACAACCTGCTGTTCTTCGCGTTCGCCTACTACTCCGGCCAGACCGCCTGGGTGGCCGCGCGCCGCCGGCACGAACTGCGGGAACAGGCCGAGCAGTTGCGCCGGTCCCAGGCGGAGGCGCACGAACGCGCGGTGATGGGCGAACGGGTGCGCATCGCCCGCGAGCTGCACGACGTGGTCGCCCACCACGTGTCGGTCATGGGCGTACAGGCCGCCGCCTGCCGGCGCGTGTTCGACCGCGACCGGGACAAGGCGCGCGCCAGCCTGACCGCCATCGAGGAGACGGCCCGCACGTCGGTCGACGAGCTGCGCCGGATGCTCGGCGTGCTGCGCGACCCGGGCGACCTGACCGGCACCGCCACCGCCTCGGCGGACAGCACCGGCCTCGACCAGCTCGACGCGCTCGTCGACCGCGCCCGCCAGACCGGACTGCGGACCGAACTCGGGGTGTACGGCGAACCGGTGCCGCTGCCGCGCTCGGTGTCGCAGGCGGCGTACCGGATCGTGCAGGAGGCGGTGACGAACGTGGTCAAACACGCCCACGCCACCACGCTCGACGTGCGGGTCCGCTACCTGGCCCGGGAATTGGAGATCGACGTGAGCGACGACGGGCACGGTGGCGTTCCCGCCGCCGGGGCCGGACTCGGCCTGATCGGCATGCGGGAACGGGTCACCGCCCACGGCGGCCAGATGGAGGCCGGCCCTCGCCCCGGCGGCGGGTTCCGGGTCCGGGCCCGCATCCCGCTG
Source organism: Micromonospora sp. DT31 (assembly GCF_049841795.1). Taxonomy (NCBI): domain Bacteria; kingdom Bacillati; phylum Actinomycetota; class Actinomycetes; order Micromonosporales; family Micromonosporaceae; genus Micromonospora; species Micromonospora sp. DT31. Next base: position 163,236 of record NZ_JBNCKZ010000003.1, read on the forward strand.
GCCGTCGCACCCGCCGGGCGGGCGGCGTGAGCGCGCCGGACGCGCCGCTGCGGGTCCTGCTCGTCGACGACCAGCACCTGGTCCGGACCGGCTTCCGGGTCATCCTGGAGGTGGAGGACGACATCGAGGTGGTCGGCGAGGCCGCCGACGGGGAACGCGCCGTGACGATGGCCTCCGCGCTGTCCCCGGACGTGGTGCTGATGGACGTGGAGATGCCGGTGCTCGACGGCCTGGCGGCGACCCGGCGGATCACCGCTGACGCCGACGGTCCCGCGGTGCTGATCCTCACCACGTTCGACCGCGACGACTACCTGTTCGCGGCGCTGCGCGCCGGGGCCAGTGGGTTCCTGCTGAAGAACGGCAGCGCGGAGGAGCTGGTCGAGGCGGTACGGGTGGTGGCGCGCGGTGACGGGTTGATCACACCGGCGCTGACCCGGCGGGTGATCTCCACGTTCGCCCGGCCCGGCGCATTGCCGCCCGACCCGGGGCACGACGCCGCGACCGCGGACCTGACCCCACGGGAGCGACAGGTGCTGGAACTTGTCGCGCGCGGGGCGAGCAACGCCGAGATCGCCGAGGTCCTGCACGTCGGGGAGGCCACCGTGAAGACCCACGTCAGCCGGGTGCTCGCCAAGCTCGGGCTGCGCGACCGGGTGCAGGCGGTCGTGTTCGCGTACGAGCACGGGGTGGTGCGTCCCGGCGGATGACCATGTCCGCCCCGCGACGGACCACCCGGTCAGCCGCGGGCGTGACGACGGGTACCCGGCCCGCCCGTAGCGTCGGCGCCATGACCAGCGTGCTCCGCCTCGACGGCGTCGACCGCACTTTCGGCGACCGTCAGGTGCTCAAAGACGTCTCCTTCGACGTGACCGCCGGACGGATGACCGGATTCGTCGGCGGCAACGGCGCCGGCAAGACCACCACCATGCGGATCGTCCTCGGCGTGCTCGCCCCCGACGCCGGACAGGTGACGTGGCGGGGACACCCGCTCACCGCCGAGGACCGCCGCCGCTTCGGCTACATGCCTGAGGAACGCGGCCTCTACCCGAAGATGACCCCCCGTGAACAGGTGATCCACCTCGGCCGGCTGTACGGGCTGGACGCGGCCGGGGCACGGCGGCGCACCGACGCGCTGCTGGAACGGGTCGGCCTCGGCGAGCGCGGCGACGACCTGCTGGAGACCCTGTCGCTGGGCAACCAGCAACGGGCCCAGATCGCTGCCGCACTGGTGCACGACCCGGAGGTGCTGGTCCTCGACGAGCCCTTCTCCGGGCTCGATCCGCTGGCCGTCGACATGGTGGTCGCCGTGCTGCGGGAACGGGCCGCCACCGGAACGCCCGTGCTCTTCTCCAGCCACCAGCTCGACGTGGTGGAACGGCTCTGCGACGACCTGGTGATCATCGCGGGCGGCATGATCCGGGCCGCCGGGCCACGGGAGGAGTTGCGGGCCGCATACACCCTGCCCCGGTTCGAGCTGGTGGTCGACGGCGACGCCGGCTGGCTGCGCGACCAACCCGGCGTCCGGCTGGTCGACCTCGACGGCGCCCGCGCCGTGTTCGACCTCGACCCGAACGCCGACGACCAGTCGGTGCTGCGCGCGGCGCTGGCCCGCGGCCCGGTGCGGGCCTTCGGACCGGTCGTCCCGTCCCTCGCCGAGATCTTCCGAGAGGTGAACCAGTGAACACCTACCAGGCCGCCCGGTTGGTCGCCGCCCGCGAGATCAAGGTCAAACTGCGGGACAAGACGTTCCTCTACAGCACCGCGATCTTCCTGCTCCTCGCCGTCGTCGCCACCGTGGTGCCGGCCATGATGCAGGGCGGCGGCCCGTCCACGGTGGCGGTGACCGCCGCCGGCGCCGAACCGTTGCGGGCGGCCGGGCTGGAGGTCCGCGTGGTCGCCGACGACGCCGCCGCCGAACAGGCGGTACGCGACGGCGACGTGGACGCGGCAGTGGTCGCCGGCCCCACCGTACTCGCCGACGACCAGGCCCCCAGCGACGTGGTGCAGGCACTCAGCGCGGCCCCGGCGGTGCAGCTGCTCGACCCCGACGCGGTGGACCCGCTCGCCGCGTACCTGGCGCCGTTCGCCTTCGCGTTCGTCTTCTTCTTCATGTCCCAGACCTCCGGCATGCAGATCGCCCAGAGCGTGACCGAGGAGAAGCAGACCCGGATCGTGGAGATCCTGGTGGCCGCCGTGCCGGTCCGGGCGCTGCTGGCCGGCAAGATCCTCGCCGCCGGCGCGTTGGCGCTCGGGCAGATCGCGCTGATCGCCGTCGTCGCGCTCGCCGGGATGCGCCTGACCGACGGCGGCGACATGTTCGGTCTGGTCGCGCCCGCGATCGGCTGGTTCCTGCCGTTCTTCCTGCTCGGGTTCCTGCTGCTGGCGGCGATGTGGGCCGCCGCCGGGGCGCTGGTCAACCGGCAGGAGGACATCGCCGCCGCGGCCACCCCGGTGCAGCTGGCGGTGATGGCGCCGTTCTTCGCGGTGGTCTTCCTGCACGACAACGACACCGCCATGCGGATCATGTCGTACCTGCCGTTCTCCTCGCCCGTCGCGATGCCGGTGCGGCTGTTCACCGGCGACGCCGCACCGTGGGAGCCCGTCCTGGCGCTGGCGCTGCTGCTGCTCACCGCGACCTGTTTCCTCCTCGCCGGCGCGTGGGGCAACTCAGCCGACGGCGGCCATCACCTCGTCGGAGACGTCGAAGTTGGCGTAGACGTTCTGCACGTCGTCGCAGTCCTCCAGCACGTCGATCAGCTTGAAGATCTTGCGCGCGCCCTCCTCGTCCAGCGGCACGTTCACGCTGGGGATGAGCGACGACTCGGCCGACTCGTACTCGATGCCGGCGTCCTGCAACGCGGTGCGCACCGGGACCAGGTCGGTCGGCTCGGAGACGATCTCGAAGGCCTCGCCCAGGTCGTTGACCTCCTCGGCGCCCGCGTCGAGCACGGCCATCATCACGTCGTCCTCGGTCGTGCCACCCTTGGGGACGATCACCACGCCCTTGCGGGAGAACATGTACGACACCGAGCCCGCGTCGGCGAGCGAGCCGCCGTTGCGGGTCAGCGCGGTACGCACCTCGGTCGCCGCGCGGTTGCGGTTGTCGGTGAGGCACTCGATAAGCATCGCCACGCCGCTCGGCCCGTAACCCTCGTACATGATGGTCTGCCAGTCGGCGCCACCGGCCTCCAGGCCCGAACCGCGCTTGACCGCGCGGTCGATGTTGTCGTTGGGGACCGAGTTCTTCTTCGCCTTCTGGATGGCGTCGAAGAGGGTCGGGTTGCCAGCCGGGTCACCGCCGCCCGTGCGGGCCGCCACCTCGACGTTCTTGATCAGCTTGGCGAACATCTTGCCGCGCTTGGCGTCGATGACCGCCTTCTTGTGCTTGGTCGTCGCCCACTTTGAGTGGCCGGACATCTGTTACCTCCGTTGCTACCCGCCGTCTGCATCGACCGCACCGCACACGCCCCGCAGCCCGCTGGCGCACGCCGAGGTGCCGTGATCTCCGCTGGGAGCCGCAGCGGGCTGATGGCCCTGCCGAATCTCGGCAATCCTACCGGCGGGGGGCGGGTCACTGTCACGCACCGCACGGCACCGGCCCGCCCCTCCCTCGAACCGGAGTGACCGGGGGGCGGACCGGCAGGTCATTCCCCGAAGCCGTACGACCCCACCACGGTGAAGTCGAACGTGGCGGGTTCCTCGCAGCGGGCCTCCAGGTCGGCCCGGTAGCGCCGGAACGACTCCAGCGCGGGCAGCGGTCCGGGCAGTTCCGGTCCCACGGCCACCTCGACGAAGCCGCGTCCGTCGTCCAGTTGGAACGTGACGTAGCTCAGCCCGGCCGGCCGTCGCCGGGACATCTCGTCGTGGACGGCGCGGAGCAGGAGCAGGTGCTCCGACAGGTGCTCGAGGCGGACCCGGTAGCGGATCAGGATCGTCTCCACGCTCACCCCGCCAACTCCGGGCCGCTGTCGACGGCCGGGGTGCCGGCCCGTAGTGCGGTGGACCAGGTCACCATCTCGGTCAGCATGGTCGCCAACGACTCGTCCCGCCCCGCGCCCGGCGCCAGGACGCCGGATGCGGTGGGATCGCCGGGGTCGGACCCGGAGAAGTCGAAGTCGGTGAAGATCGGGAGGGAGACCTCGGTGGGTACGACCACCGCACGTACCTCGGCCATGATCAACCGCAGGTGGTCGGTGGCCCGGCCGCCGCCCTGCACGCCGTAACCGAGCAGCCCGATCACCTTGTCGTTCCACTCGGCGTACAGGTAGTCGACGGCGTTCTTCAGCCCGGCGGGGATCGAATGGTTGTACTCCGGAGTGACGAGGACGAACGCGTCGTAGGTGGTCACGACCGCGCTCCACCGACGGGTGTGCGGCTGCCGGTAGTCGCCGAACATCGCCGGCACGGGCTCGTCGAGCAACGGCAACGCCTGCTCCGCCAGGTCGATCACCTCGACCTCGGCGCATCCGGTACGCACCGCCGGGTGCCGGGAGGCCACCTGTGCGGCCCAGCGGACGACCGCGACGCCACGACGGCCGGGGCGGGTGCTTCCCACGATCAGACCGATCCGGATCGGTCCTGCTGTCTGTGTAGTGCTCATGCCGACGATCGTCGGCCCGGCAACCGGCCGTCCGGGAGACCGGCGTGAGGGTGGCCCCACCGGGGCCACCCTCGGGCGGGCCGCCGGTGCCAGACTGTCTGGGTGATGGATGGCGAGCTGGGGGCGTTCCTGCGCAGTCGCCGGGAGGCGCTGCGGCCGGCCGACGTGGGTCTCGCCCCCGGTCCGCGCCGCCGCACCCCCGGTCTGCGCCGGGCGGAACTGGCGACGCTGTCCCAGGTCAGCGTCGAGTATCTGACCCGGTTGGAACAGGGGCGCGACAGCCGGCCCTCGCCGGAGATCCTCGCGGCGCTCGCCGACGCCCTGCTCCTCGACGACGCCGACCGGGCCTACCTGCAACAGCTCGCGACGGCCGGCCACAGCCGGCAACTGTGTCCGCACGAGCGACCGTCCGCCGCCCGCGCCGTCCGCCCGACCGTCCGGGCCGTGCTCGACGGGCTCCGCGACGCGCCGACGTACGTCGTCAACCAGCTCAGCGACGTGCTGGCCTGGAACGACGCCTTCGACCGGCTCGGGCGCCCGCTCGGTCTGCTCGACGGCGCCCGGCCGAACCTGTTGTGGTTCACGCTCGCCGACGAACGTGCCCGCGACCACTTCCCGGAGTGGGCGGAGCTGGCCGACCAGCAGGTCGCCGAGCTGCACCGGTTGCGGCGGGGTGACCCGGCCACGGACGCCTTCGCCGACCGGCTGGCCCGGACGGCGGGTACACAGTTCACCGACCGGTGGCAGCGGCATCCGGTGGCGGCCCCGCGCGTCGGCGTCCGCGGACTGCGGCACCCGGAGGTCGGGCTGTTGCGGCTCGCCTACGAAACCCTGGAGCTGGCCGACACCGCCCACCAGCGGATCGTCGTCCACCTTCCCGCGGACGCCGCCTCCGCCGCCGGCCTGGACCGGCTCCTCGGCCGGCGTCCCGGACAGTTGCGTGCCGTCGCCGGCTGACCGACGCGGGTCCGTCCGGGATGTTCAGGAGGCAACCCGGACGAGGTCCACGAAGGAGCGGTGCAGCCGCAGGTCGCCGGTCAGTTCCGGGTGGAACGACGTGGCCAGCAGGTTGCCCTGCCGCACCGCGACGATCCGACCCGCGCCCGGGCCCTCGGTCACGATGCCGAGCACCTCGACGTCCGGGCCGACGCGCTCGACCCAGGGCGCGCGGATGAACACGGCGTGGAACGGGCCGCCGTCGACGCCGGTGAGCGCCACCGGCGCCTCGAACGAGTCGACCTGGCGGCCGAACGCGTTGCGCCGCACCGTCATCTCGATGCCGGCGAAGCCGCGCTGGTCGGAGCGGCCGTCCAGGACCTCGGCCGCCAGCATGATCATGCCGGCGCAGGAACCGTAGACGGGCATGCCGGCGGCGATGCGCTTGTCGATCGGCTCGCGCAGCTCGAAGATGTCCACCAGCTTGCTGATCGTGGTCGACTCGCCGCCCGGCACCACCAGGCCGTCGACCGCGTCCAGCTCGCCCGGCCGCCGCACCGGCCGGGCGTCGGCGCCCGCGCCGGTCAGCGCGGCGACGTGCTCGCGTACGTCGCCCTGCAACGCGAGCACCCCGATCACCGGTACGGCCACGGTGCTCCTTCCGGGGTGTTAAAAGGGGGCCCCTCCTCTACCGGAGGCGTTAACAGGGTGCCCTTCCTTACCGTCACCAGCCGCGCTCGGCGAGGCGGTGCGGCTGGGGGATCTCGTCGACGTTGATGCCGACCATCGCCTCGCCCAGACCGCGGGACACCTTGGCCAGCACGTCCGGGTCGTCGTGGAACGTGGTGGCCTTGACGATCGCGGCGGCCCGCTGGGCCGGGTTGCCGGACTTGAAGATTCCCGAGCCGACGAAGACACCCTCGGCGCCGAGCTGCATCATCATTGCCGCGTCCGCCGGGGTGGCGATGCCGCCCGCGGTGAACAGCACCACCGGTAGCCTGCCCCGGTCCGCGACCTCCTTGACCAGCTCGTACGGGGCCTGCAACTCCTTGGCCGCGACGAACAGCTCGTCGGCCGGCAACGACTGGAGCCGGCGGATCTCCTGCCGGATCCGCCGCATGTGGGTGGTGGCGTTGGAGACGTCCCCGGTGCCCGCCTCGCCCTTCGAGCGGATCATCGCGGCGCCCTCGGTGATCCGGCGCAGCGCCTCGCCCAGGTTCGTCGCCCCGCACACGAACGGGACGGTGAACGCCCACTTGTCGATGTGGTTGGCGTAGTCGGCCGGGGTCAACACCTCGGACTCGTCGACGTAGTCGACGCCGAGCGCCTGGAGGATCCGCGCCTCCACGAAGTGCCCGATGCGGGCCTTGGCCATCACCGGGATGGAGACGGCCTGGATGATGCCGTCGATCATGTCCGGGTCGCTCATCCGGGACACGCCGCCCTGCGCGCGGATGTCGGCCGGCACCCGCTCCAGCGCCATCACCGCCACCGCGCCGGCGTCCTCGGCGATCTTCGCCTGCTCGGCGGTGACCACATCCATGATCACACCGCCCTTGAGCATCTCGGCCATGCCCCGCTTGACGCGGGCGGTGCCGACGGCGGGGTCAGCGGTCGGTGCGGTGGACTCGGACACGGGTCATCACTCCTCGGCGCACTCGGTAGGTGGCTGCGCCGGAATGCTACGGCCGACACGACACCGCTTTCGACAGCCAATCGAAGCACCGGTGGCCTGCCCTGTGGCCGCCGTCACGGCAGCCGCACGCGCCGGTCAGCCGGTGGTGACGTCGACGGGCTGGGCCAGCGTCGGATCGTCGATGTCGAAGTAGGTGGGCCACTCCCGACCCCGCCCCATCCGGAACAGCCGCACCACCGGCCGCCCCCGCGCCGAACGGGCGTCGCGCACCAGGTCGGTGTGCACCTGCCGGGCCAGTGCCAGCCGCCGGCTCGCCGCGATCACCGCCGCGCAGGACGCGTCGTCCGGGTCCAGCCGCACCGCCCGCAACTGCCGGGTCAGATCGTTCTCGGCGGCCTCGCGCTCCTCCGGGACGGCGTCCAACGCGATCCGGGCGGCCGCGTACAGCTCCACCCCGAACCGCTGCTCGGCCAGGACCGCCGCGGCGGCCGCGCGGCGCAGCAGGTGCGCGTCGAGCGCGCGGGCCGCCGAGTCGGCGCGGACCTGGAGCCGCTGCACCCGGCCCGAGGTCCAGATCAGGTACGCCGAGGCCAGCCCGAGCACGCCGACCGCGACCACCACCCACCACATGCCCGGCATCGTAGTGTTGCTCCTCATCCCGGCCGGCCGGCGCGGGCACCGGTCGACGCGCTCGTCACAGCGGCCCCAGCGGCCACCGCCGTCAGACCAGCCCCGCCCACTCCTGGTCCATGACCCGGCCGTCGGTGGCCTCGATCGCGGCTGCGTATACCTCCAGAACGCGCCGGGCAACCACGGGCCAGTCGAAAAACGTCACCACCTGGTCACCGGCGGCGGTCAGGCCCGCCCGCTGACCGTCGTCGTCGAGCAGCTCGGTGACCGCGGCACGCAGCCCGACCGCGTCCCCGTTGGGGAACAGCCGACCCGCCCGCCCGCCGTCGAGAACCCGGCGGAACGCGTCCAGGTCGCTGGCGACCACCGTGGTCCCGGCGGCCAGCGCCTCGGTGAGGATCATCCCGAAGGATTCCCCGCCGGTGTTCGGTGCGACGTAGAGGTGCACGCTGCGCAGCATGCGCGCCTTGTCCGCCTCGGAGACCAGGCCGAGGAACGTGACCCGGTCGCGCAGGTCGGCCGGGAACCGCCCGTACAACTCGTCGGCGTCACCCGGCCCGGCCACCAGCAGGCGCAGCCCCGGACGGTGCGGGGCGAGCGCGACGAACGCGTCGCGCAGGATCGGGAAGCCCTTGCGCGGCTCGGTGAACCGGCCCAGGAAACCCAGCGTGCCACCGACACCCGGGGCGCACTCCCCCGGCCAGCCCGGCAGCGGCGCCACCCCGGCGAACTTCGCCACCGCCACCCCGTTGGGGATCTCCACCGCGCCACCGTCCATGTGCTCGACCTGCACCTTGCGGGCCAGCGCGCTGACCGCGATCCGGGCGGTGATCCGCTCCAGCAGGATCTGCAGCGCGCCCTGGGCCGCGGAGAGCACCCGGGAACGGGTCATCGCGGTGTGGAAGGTGGCCACCACCGGCCCGCGGGCGCAGAGCACCGCGAGCATCGACAGGCTCGGGGTGAGCGGCTCGTGCACGTGCAGCACGTCGAACGCGCCCCGGGTGATCCAGCGGCGCACCCGGGCGGTGGACACCGGGCCGAACGCGATCCGGGCCACCGACCCGTTGTACGGCAGCGGCACCGCCCGACCGGCCGACACCACGTAGGGGGGCAGCGCCGAGTCCTCGTCGGCCGGCGCCAGCACGCTCACCTCGTGGCCGAGCCCGAGCAGCGCCTCGGCCAGGTCCATGACGTGGTTCTGCACCCCGCCCGGCACGTCGAACGAGTACGGGCACACGATGCCGATCCGCATTGCGCCCCCCTCTAGGCCGTCCCGGTGGTCGCCGGGGTGGCCGTGCCGTCCCGGTTCTGGTCCAGCCACATCCGCTGCAACATGTGCCAGTCTTGCGGATGCCGGGCGATGCCCGCCGCCAGACCGTCGGCAATGCGCTGCGTCACCGCGCGCACCCGCGCGTCGAGCGGGGCGCTGTCCGGATCCGGCAGCGGCAGCGGGCCGTCGATCGAGGCGCAGGCGATGTCCGGTTCGTACCACAACGAGGCCACGTAGAGCGGGGCGCCGGTGCGGACGGCCAGCAGCGCCGGGCCGGCCGGCATCCGGGTCCGGCTGCCGAAGAAGTCCACCTCCACGCCCCGGGCGGAGAGGTCCCGGTCGGCGAGCAGCGGCACCACGAACCCGGCGCGCAACCGGTCCACGAGCACGTCGAACGCGGGCCGCGGGCCGCCGGTGTTGGGCAGGATCTCCATCCCCAGCCCTTCCCGGAAGGTGACGAACCGCTCGTAGACGCCCTTCGGGAGCCGCTCGGCCACCGTGGTCATCGGCCAGCCGGTGGCCGCCACCCAGGCCCCGGCCGCGTCCCAGTTCCCGGCGTGCGGCAGCGCCACCACCGCGCCGCGCCCGGCCGCCACGTCCGCGGCGAGCAACTCCTGGCCGTCGAGGTGGAACCCGGCGAGGATCTCCGCCCGGCTCAGGCCGGGCAGCCGGAACGCCTCCATCCAGTAGCGGGCGTACGAGCGCAGGCCGGCACGGACCAGCGCGTCCAGCTCCGCCTCGGGCAGTTCCGGGCCGACCACCCGGCGCAGGTTGGCGCGCAGTCGACGCGTAGCCGCGCCGTCCCTGCGGTGGGCCCGGTCGGCGCCCACCCGGAAGGCCGCGGCCGCGACGGGCCGGGGCAGCGCCCGGACCAGGCGCCAGCCCGCCACGAAGCCCGCCTCGGTGAGGTTCACTCCGTGCCGACCCGCTGGGCCTGCCGGTGGACGTGCGCCATCCGCTGACCCACCGTGAAGATCGAGACGGCGGCGAGCAGCCAGAGCGCGACCTCCAGTGCCCGGTCGAGGCCGACGCCGGTGAGGATGCCGCCCACCCCGACGATGAGCAGCCGCTCGGTGCGTTCGGCGATGCCCACGTTGCAGGTCATCCCGAGCCCTTCGGCGCGGGCCTTCACGTAGGAGACCAGCCCGCCCGCGGCCAGGCAGATCAGCGCCGCCGCCACGCCTGAGTATTCGTGCTCGGTGGCCAGCCAGAACGCGACCGCACCGAACACCGCGCTGTCGGCGACCCGGTCCATGCTCGAGTCGAGGAACGCCCCGAACCGGGTGGAGCCGCCGCTCATCCGGGCCATGGTGCCGTCGAGAAGGTCGGTGAGCGCGAAGACCGTGACGATCAGCGCGCCGGCGACCAGGTGGCCGCGCGCGCCGAAGCCGAGCGCGCCGACGAGCACGCCGACCGTGCCGGTCACGGTGACCGCGTTGGGGGACACGCCGGCACGCAGCAGCGCGCGGGCGATCGGCTCCACGACGCGGGTCATGCCCGCGCGGGCCGTCACTTGGAAGATCTTCGCCATGGCGGTCCCACGATAACGGCCGGCAGCGACCGGGGACACAGCCGGGCGGACGACCCGCCCGGCGGACCTTGTGCCGACACCCGCGCGGGTGTGAGATCGACCCGGGAGGTGAGCCGGATCACCGGATAACCGGTCCGCGTTCCCGTGCAGCAGGAGATCACCGGAAGATATCGCCGCGGCACCGTTCCGGGTCCGCTCCCCGTCGCCCGCGGCGGTCGCCACCACCACCGGTTGAGGGAGGTGCGCCGCGATGGCGCAGAAGAACGACAAGGGTGTCACCGGCGGCGCGCCGGTGGTGACCGAGCCCGGCAGGGTGCGCAACGTGGTGCTCGTCGGGCACTCGGGCGCCGGCAAGACCACCCTGGTCGAGGCGTTGCTGGCGGCCAGCGGCACGATCGGCCGGGCCGGCGCCGTCACCGAGGGCACCACGGTCTGCGACCACGACCCGGCGGCCGTACGCCAGCAGCGCTCGGTCAGCCTGGCCTGCGCCCCGCTGACCCACCGCGACGTCAAGGTCAACCTGCTGGACACCCCGGGCTACGGCGACTTCGTGGCCGAGCTGCGCGCCGGACTGCGCGCCGCCGACGCGGCCCTGTTCGTGGTCTCCGCCGTGGACGGCATGGACGCCGCGACCGCCGCGCTGTGGGAGGAGTGCGCCGCGGTGGACATGCCGCGCGCCGTGGCGGTCTCCCGGCTGGACCACCCGCGCGCCGACTTCGACGAGGCGGTGGCGCTGTGCCAGCGGGTCTTCGGCGACAACGTGCTCCCGCTCTACCTGCCCATGCTCGGCGACGACGGCGAGTCGGTGGCCGGCCTGATGGGGCTGATCACCCGCCGGGTGTACGACTACTCCGCCGGGCTGCCGGCGGCGGTGCGCGAGCCGGACCCGCAGCACCTGCCGGCCATCCAGGAGTCCCGCGACGAGCTGATCGAGGGGATCATCGCGGAGAGCGAGGACGAGACCCTGATGGACCGCTACGTCGGCGGCGAGGAGATCGACCCCGAGGTGCTCATCACCGACCTGGAGACGGCTGTCGCCCGCGGCCACTTCTACCCGGTGGTGCCGGTCTGCGCGGAGACCGGCGTCGGCCTGGACGCGCTGCTCGACGGCCTGGTCTCGGCGTTCCCGTCCCCCCTGGAACACGAACTGCCGGCGGTCACCGGCGTGGACGGCTCACCCCGCCCGCCGCTGACCTGCGACCCGGACGGTCCGCTCGTCGCCGAGGTGGTCAAGACGACGGTGGACCGCCACGTCGGGCGGGTCTCGCTGGTCCGGGTCTTCTCCGGCACGCTGCGCCCCGACCAGGTGATCCACGTGTCCGGGCACGGGATGGCCGAGCGCGGCCACCCCGACCACGACGCCCACGAGCGGGTCGGCCACATCTACAGCCCGCTCGGCGCGACGCTGCGCGAGGTGCCCGCCTGCGTGGCCGGCGACCTGTGCGCGGTCACCAAGTCGGGCAGCGCGGAGACCGGCGACACCATCTCCGCGAAGGACGAGCCGCTGCTGATCGCGCCCTGGGAGATGCCGGTGCCGCTGCTGCCGGTGGCCATCGTGGCGCGCAGCCGGGCCGACGAGGACGCGTTGGCGCGCAACCTGTCCCGGCTGGTGGCCGGTGACCCGACGTTGCGGTTGGAGCGCAACCCGGAGACCCACCAACTGGTGTTGTGGTGCATGGGTGAGGCGCACGCCGACGTGGTGCTGGACCGGCTGCGCGGCGGCGGCGTGGAACTGGACACCGAGCCGGTCCGGGTGGCGCTGCGCGAGACGTTCACCGCCGCCGCCCGCGGGCACGGCCGGCACGTCAAGCAGTCCGGCGGCCACGGCCAGTACGCGGTCTGCGACATCGAGGTGGAGCCGCTGCCCCGTGGCGCCGGTTTCGAGTTCGTCGACCGGGTGGTCGGCGGCGCGGTCCCGCACAACTACATCCCGTCGGTGGAGAAGGGGGTGCGGGCCCAGATGGAACGGGGCCTGGTCGCCGGCTGCCCGGTGGTGGATCTGCGGGTGACGCTGGTCGACGGCAAGGCGCACAGCGTCGACTCCTCCGACGCGGCGTTCCAGACCGCGGGCGCGCTGGCGCTGCGCGACGCCGCCGAGAAGGGCCGGCCCACGCTGCTGGAGCCGGTCGACGAGGTCACCGTGCGGGTGCCCGACTCCTCCGTCGGCGCGGTGATGGGCGACCTGTCCGGGCGGCGTGGTCGGGTGCTCGGCACCGAGCCGGACCCGGACGCCGAGGGTCGGACGCTGGTCCGCGCCGAGGTGCCCGCCACCGAGCTGCTGCGGTACGCGGTCGAGTTGCGCGCGATGAGCGCCGGCACCGGCACGTTCCGTCGCGAGTTCGCCCGCCACGAGCCGATGCCGCCCCACCTGGCCGACCAGGCCCGCAAGGAAGCCACCACCCCCTGAGGGTGGGTCAGGGGCGGACGGCGGGGACGGGGGGCATCGGCCAGTGCGGGCGGTCGGCGTCCCGCAGCGCGGCCGAGCGCACCGCCGCCAACTGCCGCTCCACCTCGGCGAAGTGGTCCGGGGTGAGCGGACCACGGTCCAGCGCGGCGGCGTTCTCCTCGACCTGTGCGACCGTGCGCGCGCCGGGGATCGGCACGGCCCGGCCGCTGCGCGCCCAGATCCACCCGAGGGCCCCCTGGGCGAGGGTACGACCGTCGGCGGTCAGCGCGTCGCGGACCGCGACGACCCGGCGCAGCCATTCCGGGGCGGGCCGGCCGCTGCGGAACCACTCCAGCCAGGTCGGCCCGAGGCCGCGCACGTCGTCGCGGGGAAGCGTGGACTCCGGCGTGTACTTGCCGGTGAGCAACCCCATCCCGAGCGGCCCCCGGGCCAGGCTGGCCAGGTCGTGCTTGTCGCAGGTGTCCAGCATGGCCGGGGCGTCGCGCAGCACCGACAGCGCGTGCTGCACGGCGGCGGCGCCGCGGGCGGCCTGCGCGAACGCGGCGGCCCGGTCGGCCCGGTCGGTGCTCCACCCGTACGCCCGGATCAGCCCGGCGGCGACCAGCTCGTCGAGCGTGCCGATCAGCGCTTCGGCGCGGGGCAGCGGCAGGTCGCCGAGATGCAGTTGGTAGAGGTCGATGTGGTCGGTGTCCAGCCGGCGCAGCGAGTCGACCACCGCTCGGCGCAGGTAGTGCGGCGAGGCGTTCTCACCCGTGGCCTGCCGGGCACGCTCGTCGAACGTGTAGCCGAACTTCGTGGCGACCACCGCCTCGTCGCGGCGGCCGGCGAGGGCCCGGCCGAGCACCCGCTCGCCGTGGCCGGCGCCGTAGGTGTCGGCGGTGTCGAAGAGCGTCACGCCGAGGTCGAGGGCGCGGCGCACGGCGCGTACCGACTCGTCGTCGTCGACCGCGCCCCAGCCCAGCGGGCGGGCGCCCTCGGCCCACGGGCCGCCGATCGCCCAGCAGCCCATGCCGAGCGCGCTGACCTCGATGCCGCTGCGCCCCAGCGGTCGCCTGCTGACTGCCATCGCCGAATCCTGTCACCTTCCCGGCGTCCGCGGGCGAATCAGCCACCTGCGCGTCCCGCCGCCGTCACCGACGGTGGCGCCCGGCGCCGCAGGACGGTGCTGATCCGCCGTCACGGGCGGGACGGCCGCCGCGAGCCCGTGCCGGTCAGTGGGCGTATGCCAGCAGCACCGGCGCGTCCTGCCCCGGCCACGCGCCGGTGAGTCCACCCGCCGCCGGCACCTCGGCCGGCACCGGCCGCCGGACCAGCGCCAGCTCGACCTCCCCGACCCGGACCACGGTCACCGCGCCGTCGCGCGGGCCACGGTCGGGCGGGCCACCGGCCACGGGAGCACCGTCGACCGGACCGACGCCGGCCGGGCCGGTCGGCACCGGCCGCCCGGTGCGGCTGCCGGCCACCGTCATGCTCGGTGGGCGTACCTGCCGCTCGCCGTCGACCTCGAAGTACTCCTCGGCCTGCCCGGCGTCGGCGAGCACCGCGGCAGCCAGCGACGGCGGGTACACCGGGTCGCCGCAGGCGTCGTACACCCAGCGGCGGCCCAGCACCGAGTGCTCCACGGTGCCCACCAGGAAGCCGTCGGCCCCCGCCAGCGGGGAGCCCCGGTAGGTCAGCGGGACCTGGAGCACCGGGCCGTCACCGGCGCGTACCAGCAGCGTCTCCATGCCCACCGCGCCGGCCGGGTCGTCGAACCGGTATGCCGCGACCCGGGTCACCGGGGCGCCGGCCTCCCCGGCGAACCACTGCCGGTCGGGCAGCCAACCGGCGAGCAACTCCAGTTTCGAGGGACGCAGTTCCGCGCGGTGCAGCAGGGCCATGAGCGAGATCGTACTGTCGGCGGCGGCGGTGCCGTTGTCCCCGCGTCAGGCCGGCCAGGCCGCGGCGAGCAGGTCCCGGGTGTCGGCGAGCAGTTGCGGCAGCACCTTGGTACGGCCGATCACCGGCATGAAGTTGGCGTCCCCGCCCCAGCGGGGCACCACGTGCTGGTGCAGGTGCGCGGCGATGCCCGCGCCGGCCACGCCGCCCTGGTTCATGCCGAGGTTGAAGCCGTGCGCGCTGGACACGTGCCGGACCACCCGCATGGCGGCCTTGGTGAACGCGGCCAACTCCGTCGTCTCCGGCGCGTCGAGCTCGGTGTAGTCGGCCACGTGCCGGTAGGGGCAGACCAGCAGGTGACCGGGGTTGTACGGGTAGAGGTTGAGCACCGCGAAGACGTGCTCGCCCCGGGCCACCACCAGGCTCTGCTCGGCCGGCAGCCCGGGCGCGAGACAGAACGGGCAGCCGGCCGGCTTCTCGTACCCACCCTCGGGCCGGTCCTCACCCGAGATGTACGTCATCCGGTGCGGCGTCCAGAGCCGGTCCAGCCCGTCCGCCATGCCGTCGTCGCCGTGCCCGGTGTGCCGCTGCGCCCCTGTCACACCGGCGATCCTACGATCCGGGCCGCCCCGCCGCCGAGCCGGACACCGGTGTCGGGCCGGCTCCGCACTACGCCTCGGCTGCGGTGGGGCCGGCGTTGGTACGCGAGTCCACCACCTCGCGGACGTGGGCCACCGCCTCGTCGAGCGGTACGCCGTTGCGCTGCGAGCCGTCCCGGTAACGGAAGGAGACCGTGCCGGCGGCCACGTCGTCGTCCCCGGCGATGACCATGAACGGGATCTTCTGCTGCTGGGCGTTACGGATCTTCTTCTGCATCCGGTCGTCACCGGCGTCGACGTCGGCCCGGATGCCCTGCTTGCGCAGCGTGGTGACGAAGTCCTGGAGGTAGTCGGTGTGGTCCTCGCGGATCGGGATGCCGACCACCTGCACCGGGGCGAGCCAGGCCGGGAAGGCGCCCGCGTAGTGCTCGGTGAGCACGCCGATGAACCGCTCGATCGACCCGAACTTCGCGCAGTGGATCATCACGGGCTGCTGCCGGGTGCCGTCGGCGGCCTGGTACTCCAACCCGAAGCCCTTCGGCTGGTTGAAGTCGTACTGGATGGTCGACAGCTGCCAGGTGCGGCCGATGGCGTCCTTCGCCTGCACGGAGATCTTCGGGCCGTAGAAGGCCGCGCCGCCCGGGTCCGGCACCAGGTCGAGCCCGGTCTCCGTGGCGCACCGCTCCAGCACGGCGGTGGCCGTGGCCCAGTCCTCGTCGGAGCCGACGAACTTGTCCGGCCGGGCCTCGTCGCGGGTCGACAGTTCCAGGTAGAAGTCGTCGATGCCGAAGTCACGCAGCAGGCTGAGCACGAACCCGAGCAGGTGCTTGATCTCGCCCGGCGCCTGCTCCCGGGTGCAGTAGGAGTGCGAGTCGTCCTGGGTGAGGCCACGCACCCGGGTCAGCCCGTGGACCACGCCCGACTTCTCGTAGCGGTAGACCGACCCGAACTCGAACAGCCGCATCGGCAGCTCACGGTAGGACCGCCCGCGCGACCGGTAGATCAGGTTGTGCATGGGGCAGTTCATGGCCTTGAGGTAGTAGTCCGCGCCCTCCAACTCCATGGGCGGGTACATCCCGTCCGCGTAGTACGGCAGGTGCCCGGAGGTGTGGAACAGGCCCTCCTTCGAGATGTGCGGCGTCCCGACGTACTGGAAGCCCTCCTCGATGTGGCGGTTGCGGACGTAGTCCTCCATCACCCGCTTGAGCACGCCGCCCTTGGGGTGGAAGACCGGCAGACCGGAGCCGATCTCGTCGGGGAAGCTGAACAGGTCGAGGTCCGCGCCGAGCTTGCGGTGGTCGCGCCGGGCGGCCTCCTCCAACAACCGCAGGTACGCCTTCAGCTCGTCCCGGGTCGGCCACGCGGTGCCGTAGACCCGCTGGAGCTGGGGGTTCTTCTCCGACCCGCGCCAGTAGGCGGCGGCGGAGCGCATCAGCTTGAACGCGCCGATGAGCCGGGTGTTCGGCAGGTGCGGGCCGCGGCACAGGTCCGACCAGCAGACCTTGTCCTCGTTCGCGGCGAGGTTGTCGTAGATGGTCAGCTCGCCGCCGCCCACCTCCATCACCTCGGAGGAGTCCAGCCCTTCGCCCTTGACCTCGATCAGCTCCAGCTTGAACGGCTCGGCGGCCAGCTCGGCCCGGGCCTCGGCCAGGTCACCGAAGCGGCGGCGGCGGAACCGCTGGCCGGACTTGACGATCTCCTGCATCCGCTTCTCGAGCTTGGCCAGGTCGTCCGGCTGGAACGGCTTGTCCACCGTGAAGTCGTAGTAGAAGCCGTTCTCGATCGGCGGGCCGATGCCGAGCTTCGCCTCGGGGAAGATGTCCTGCACGGCCTGGGCCAGCACGTGCGCGGTGGAGTGGCGCAGCACGTTCAGCCCGTCCGGGCTGTCCAGCCCGACCGGCTCGACGGCGACCTCCTCGGCCGGCGTCCAGTCCAGGTCACGCAGCTGGCCCTGCGGGTCGCGGACCACCACGACCGCCTTCGGTCCGCTCGTCGGCAGGCCGGCCGCGGCCACCGCGTCGGCCGCCGTGGTCCCGGCGGCGACGACGACGGGGTCGGCCACAGCGGGGGTACGGGGTGCGGACACGGTGACTCCTGTCGTCGACGGTACGGATCGGCCGGTGACCGGCTGCTGCGATGCTATCGGTCGCCCGGACCCGTCCCACCGCCGACGCCGGTGCCCGTCGCCCACGAGTTCGGTGTCGCGTTGAACCTTTGCGCCCTGCCACCCGAACTACTCAGGTGGGGCCGGAGCCGGACCGGCCCCGGTCGATGAGGATGGGGACGACCATGACGATGACCCGTCAGCGCCGATGGGCGGCGGCGTTGCTGGCCGCCGCGCTCGCCGGGGCGGTGGGCTGGCCGGGCGCGGCGGACGCCGCCGGGGTGAGCGTGACGACCTCCCCGACCGAGGTGCGCCAGGGCGACGCCGTCGAGCTGTCGGTGGTGGTGCCGGCGGACCGGCCGGGCACCCGGACCAACCGGATCGAGCTGACCATGCCGGTGGACGCCCCGATCGGTGAGGTGTACCCGCTGTCCGTGCCGGACTGGGCGCCGACCATCACCACCCGCACCCTCGACCGGCCGGTCCCCGGGATCCACGCGGCCGAGCTGAACCAGGTGACCCACGCGGTCAGTTGGCTGCGGGTACCGAACGCCGGCACCGGCCCGGCGCGGTTGCCGCTGGGCATGGGGCCGATGCCGGCCACCGACCGGTTGACGTTCACCGTGGTCCAGACGTACGCCGACGGCACGGTGGTCCGTTGGGCGGACCCGGTCGGTGGCGCGCACCCGGCGCCGACGCTCACCCTGCTGCCGCCGCTGCCCGGCGCCGCCGCGCACGGCGCCGCCGGTACCGGTGGCGAGGCCCCGCACGGCGGCCATGCCGCGGGCGACGCCGGGGATGCCCCTCGGGGCGGCGCGGCGCCGGTCGGGGCGACCGGCGGTGGCCCGGCCAGCGAGGACGGGCCGAGCGCGGACCTGCTGCTCGGTGGCGGCCTGCTCGCCGGTCTGGCCGGCGGCGCGGTGCTCGGCTGGCTGCTCAGCCGCCGCCGACGCGGTGACCTGACGCTCCCGGCCGACGCCGCCGGCGATCCCACCCCGACCCGCTCCCCCGACACGTCCGGCGCCGGGGCCGGCTCACCCGCCCCGGCCCGCTCGGGCGGGTGAGCCGGTCCGGTCCGCGGCCCTCAGGCGGGCGTGGTGAGCCAGCCGGGAAGCGGCTCGCGGGCGGCCAGCCAGCCCTCCGGCACGCCGCCGGGCGCACCGACCCCGGCGTAGGCGGCGACGATCCCGCCGACGATCGCGGCGGTGGTGTCCACGTCGCCGCCGACCTCCACGCAGGCCCGGATCGCGGCCGGGTAGTCGGACAGCCGGGTGGCGGCCACCCAGAGCGTGAACGGCACGGTGTCCTGCGCGGTGATCCGGGAGCCGTTGCCGAGTGCGTCGGCCACCTCAGCGGCCGGGCGGCCGAGCAGCTCGGCGGCCCGGCGTACCCCCCGGTGCACCTCGCCGGCCGGGTCGAGTGTGCCGGCCACGACGGTGAGCAGGCGGGCCGGGTCGGGGAGGTCGCCGTCGAGGCGGGCGCGGGTGGCCAGCGAGGCGGCCACCGCGACCGCGACCGCACCGGCGACGCCCTCCGGGTGGGCGTGGGTGACCTCGGCGGAGGCGCGGGCCTGCTCGGCGGCGCGCCGGGTGGAGTCGGCGTGCCACGCGCCGAGCGGCGCGACGCGCATGGCGGCGCCGTTGCCGCAGGAGCCCTGCCCGTCGAACGCCGACGCGGCGGCCACCGGCCACGGCGTGCCGCCGCGGATGAGTTCCAGCAGCTCGACCGCGCCCGCGCCGTAACGGCGGGCCGGGTCGTAGTGCGCGGCGAGGGCCAGCGCGAGCGCGTCGGGCTCCATCCGGCCGTGCGCGGCGAGCACGCCGAGCACGGAGCACGCCATCTCCGTGTCGTCGCTCCACGGCCACGGGCCCGGCGGCAACGCGTCCGGCCACGGTGCGACCGCCCCACCGGGGACGAAGAACTGGGAACCGAGGGCGTCGCCCACGGACAGGCCGGCCAGCGCGTCGCGGGCGAGCGCGAGGCGGGTGTCGGGGAAGAGCGTGAACGTCATCGCTGTCCCAGCTTGCCCGCTCGCCCGGGCCACCGCAACGCACCCGGTTTGCCACGCCGAGTACGGTGCTGAGGTGGCATCGGTCCTCCTGGTCGAAGACGACCACGTCGTACGCGGTGCCATGCTGCGCTCGCTGACCGACCGGGGGCACGCGGTGCACGCGGTGGGCACGGCGCTGGACGCGTTGCGCCGGGTCGCGGCGGAGACCCCCGACCTGGTGGTGCTCGACCTGGGCCTGCCCGACCTGGACGGCTCGGACGCGTTGCGCATGTTGCGCGGCATCACCGACGTGCCGATCATCATCGCCACCGCCCGCGACGACGAGCAGTCGGTGGTGCGGCTGCTGCGGGCCGGCGCCGACGACTACATGGTCAAGCCGTTCACCGGGGCGCATCTGGACGCCCGGATCACCACCGTGCTGCGGCGGGCCGGCCGGGCCAGCCGTACGGTGGCACCGGCCGTGCACACGGTGGGCGGGCTGCGGGTCGACGTGGGTGAGCGCAGCGCGATCCTGGACGGCGAGCCGTTGGCGCTGACCCGCAAGGAATTCGACCTGTTGGCGTATCTCGCCGCGCGTCCCGGCCGGGTAGTGTCCCGGCGGGAACTCTTGGAGGAGGTATGGCGGCAGCCATCGGTCGGCGAGGACCAGACCATCGACGTGCACCTGTACTGGCTCCGCCGCAAAATGGGCGAGTCCGCGGCGAAACCGCGCTACCTGCGCACCGTGCGGGGGGTCGGCTTCCGTCTGGTGGCGCCGGACTGAGGACGGTGCTGGCGGGCCTCACCGCCGGCATGTGCAGCCTGGTCGCGCTCGCGTTCCTCGTTCCGCTCGGCATCACCCTGGCCGACCGCGACCGGGAGGAGCAGTTGGCGGACGCCGCGCGCCGCGCCGCCCTGGTCACCGGGGCGCTCGCGGTCAGCACCGACCCGGAGGTGGTCCGGCGGGCGGTGGCCGCGGCCGGCGGTGACGATCCGGCGCTGCGGCCGGTGGTGCACGGCATCGGGGCGGACGAGTCGGCGGGCCGCGCCGACGCCGCGGCGCTGGCGGACGCCGCCGAGCGGCGGCGTTCGGTGGTGACCGAGGTGGACGGCGGGGTGCTGCAACTGGACCCGGTGGTGCTCGGCGACCGGGTCGCGGTGGTGGAGGTCTTCGTACCCGAGGAGTCCCTCGACGGCGACGGGGCCTGGCTGCTGCTGTTCGCGGTGGCGGTGGCACTGGTGGGCGCGGCGGTGGTCGTGGTCGACCGGGTGGCCGCCCGGGCGGTGGACGCCACAGGCGATCTGGTCAAGGCCGCCCTCTCGGTGGGCGCCGGGGAGTTGGACGTCCGGGTCGAGCCGTCCGGCCCGCGGGAGCTGGCCGAGGCCGGGTACGCGTTCAACCGGATGACGGAGCGGCTGACGGCGTTGCGCGCCGACGAGCACGAGTTGGTCGCCGACCTGTCGCACCGGCTGCGCACGCCGTTGACCGCGTTGCGGCTGGACGCGGAGGCGCTGGAGTCCGACGACACCAGCATCGGCACGTTCAGCGAGGCGGAGCTGGACCGGCGGCGCGGGATCCGGCGGATCCGGCAGGCCATCGTCACGCTGGAGGGCGAGGTCGACCAGTTGATCACGACGGCCCGTAAGGCGGTCAGCCAGGAGACGGCTCCGGCGTCCTGCGACGTGAGCGAGGTGGTCCGGGACCGGATGGTGTTCTGGTCGGCGCTGGCCGGGGACCAGAACCGGCCCCACCGGGTGCTCGGGGCGCAGTTGCGCATCCCGGCGCCGGTGCCTCGGGCCGAGTTGGCCGCCGCGCTCGACGCGGTGATCGGCAACGTGTTCCGGTACACGCCGCAGGGCACCGCGTTCGAGGTGGCGGTGAGCCGCCGCGACGGGTGGGTGGCGATCCGGATCGACGACGCCGGGGCGGGCATCGCGAACCCGGACCGGGCGTTGCGCCGGGGCACGAGCGACCAGGGCTCGACCGGGCTGGGGTTGGACATCGCCAAGCGGGTCGCGTTGCAGGCCGGCGGTTCGGTGAGCATCGACCGGGCCCGCCTCGGCGGGGCCAGCGTGGTCATGCTGCTGGCCGACCCGGACGCGGAGCCCCGCCCGGTCAACCGGTTCGGGCTGGTCGGCCGGATGGCCCGGGAGTCCCGGGAGCCGCGTGCCGGGCGGCGTTGGCCGCGTCCGCGTTGACCGTTGCTGTGCGTGGGCGCAAGTTCTCCTTAGGAGTGCGTTAACGACACCCGGCATGCCGCTGCGGAGTGTCAGGATCACGGACAGAACCCATCAGTTCCGTCGGCCGGGACGCCCCGTAACACCTTCCGGCCGTCGGATCGTGCGCGCGGCGGGAGTCCGGTCCCCCCACACCTCGCTCCCGTCGCGCGCCGCTCTCTCCCGGCGGGCGGTACGCCCGCTCAGCCCGCGGCGGCAGCCCGGTACGCGTCGATCTCGGCGTTGATCCGCGCCTGGTCGGCCGGGGCGAGGAACGCGGCGGCCACTGCGTCGCGGGCCAGCGCGGCCACCCCGTCGGGGCCGAGGTTCAGCAGGCGGGCGGCCACGGCGTACTCGTCGTTGAGCGTGGTGCCGAACATCGGCGGGTCGTCGGAGTTGATGCTGACCGGTACGCCGGCCTCGACCAGCCGGGGCAGCGGGTGCTCGGCCAGGCTGGCCACCGCCCTGGTCCGGACGTTCGAGGTCGGCGAGATCTCCAGCGGGATCCGCTGTTGCGCGAGGTGGGCCAGCAGCGCGGGATCGTGCACGGCGGAGATGCCGTGGCCGATCCGCTCGGCGCCCAGTTCGCGCAGCGCGTCCCAGATGGTTTCCGGGCCGGTGGTCTCGCCGGCGTGCGGCACCGAGCGCAGCCCGGCCGCCCGAGCCTGATCGAACCAGGGCTTGAACTGCGGCCGGGGCACACCGATCTCGGGGCCGCCGAGGCCGAAGCTGATCAGCCCGTCGGGTCGCTCGTCGAGCGCGATCCGCAGGGTCTGCTCGGCGGCGGCCAGCCCGGCCTCGCCGGGGATGTCGAAGCACCAGCGAAGCACGATGCCGAAGTCGGCCTCGGCCCGCTTGCGGGCGTCCTCGATCGCCTCGCAGAACGCCGGCGCCGGGATGCCCCGGTGCACGTGCGAGTACGGCGTGACGGTCAGTTCGGCGTACCGGACCTGCTGTCGGGCCAGTTCCCGGGCCACCTCGTGGGTGAGCAGCCAGACGTCGTCGGCGTCGCGGACGAGGTCCACGACGCTCAAATAGACCTCGACGAAGTGGGCGAAGTCGCGGAACGCGAAGTAGTCGGCGAGCGCCTGCGGGTCGGCCGGGACCGGGCTGCGGCCCTCGTGCCGGGCGGCCAGCTCGGCGACGATGCGGGGGGAGGCGGAGCCGACGTGGTGCACGTGCAGCTCCACCTTGGGCAGTCCGGCGATGAAGGTGGGCAGGTCGGTCACGAGGTCTCCTCTGCACGGGTGCCGGTGCGGGCCACCATGAAGATCCGGCGGAACGGGAAGTACACCCGACCCTGCCGCACCGGGTAGGCCTGCGCCAGCCGCACCCCCAGCGTGGCGCGGAAGTCGCTCCACCTGTCGTCGGTGAGCGCGGCACGGACCGGGCGCAACGCGGTGCCCTCCATCCAGGTCAGCACCGGGTGCTCGGCGCCGGTGGCCGGCAGCAGGTGCAGGTAGGTGGTCTCCCAGACGTCCGCGGCGCAGCCGGCGTCGGCGAGCAGCGTGGCGTAGTCGAGGGGCTCGTCGACGGGGGCTTCGCGTAGCCGGCCGGCGAGCTGGTCCCGCCACGGCTCCTGCCCGGCGAGTTCGCGCAGCAGCCGGTGCGAGGGGGCGGTGAAGTTGCCGGGCACCTGGAATGCCAGCCAGGCTCCGGCGGGCAGCCCGGCGGCCCAGCGGGTGAGCAGCTCGCGGTGTTCGGGCACCCACTGCAGCAGCGCGTTGCCGACGAGCACGTCGACGTCCGGTTCCGGCTGCCAGTCGCGGACGTCGGCGACGGCGTAGCCGACCGGGCCGCCGTCGGCGCCCGCCCGGCTGATCATCTCGGGCGAGGAGTCGAGGCCGGTTACCCGGCTGTCGGGCCACCGGGCGGCGAGTGTGGCGGTGAGGGTGCCGGGACCGCAGCCGAGGTCGACCACCGCGCGTGGGTGGGTGGCGCCGACCTGGGCCATCAGGTCGTGGAACGGGCGGGAGCGTTCGTCGCCGTAGCGTAGGTAGGTGCGCGGGTCCCACATGACATCCCCCAAACCGTACGTACGTTTTGTTGAAACTCTACGGCCCGACGCGCGCCGCGGCAACCCCGTCACTAGGCTCGGCCGGGTGGAACAGCGCAGCTTCGACCGGCTCGGCCGGCACGTCGGCATCATCGGACTCGGCGCCTGGCAGCTCGGCGGCGACTGGGGCGAGGTGGGCGAGGACGCGGCCCTGGCCGTGCTGGCCGCCGCGGTCGACGCGGGCGTCACGTTCCTGGACACCGCCGACGTGTACGGCGACGGCCGCAGCGAGGCGCTGATCGGCCGGTTCCTGCGTTCCCGCCCCGGGCACGGGCTGACCGTCGCCACCAAGATGGGCCGTCGGGTGCCGCAGACGCCGCAGGCGTACACGCTCGACAACTTCCGGGCCTGGACCGACAGGTCCCGGGCCAACCTCGGCGTCGACACGCTCGACCTGGTGCAGCTGCACTGCCCGCCCACCGCGGTCTTCGCCGACGACCGCGTCTTCGACGCCCTCGACACGCTCGTCGGCGAGGGACGCGTCGCCGGATACGGGGTCAGCGTGGAGACCAGCGACCAGGCGCTCACCGCCATCGCCCGCCCCGGCGTGGCCAGCGTGCAGATCATCCTCAACGCGGTCCGGCACAAGCCGCTGGAGCGGGTGCTGCCCGCCGCCGCCGCGGCCGGGGTGGGGGTCATCGCCCGGGTGCCGCTGGCCAGCGGCCTGCTCACCGGCCGCTACGACGAGCACACCACGTTCCCGGAGAACGACCACCGCACCTTCAACCGGCACGGCGAGGCGTTCGACGTGGGCGAGACGTTCTCCGGCGTCGACTACGACCTCGGCCTCGCCGCGGTGCGCCGGCTCGCCCCGCTGGTCGGCGACGGGCGCACGATGGCCCAGTTCGCGCTGCGCTGGATCCTCGACCAGCCCGGTGTGACCGTGGTGATCCCCGGCGCCCGCTCCCCCGAGCAGGCGCGACGCAACGCCGAGGCGGCCGGCCAGCCCTCGCTGTCCGACGTGGAAGTGACCGCGGTGCGGGCCGCCTACGACGAGCTGATCCGCCCGCAGGTGCACGACAGGTGGTGAGCCGCACGGCCGGCGCGGCGTCGCCGGCCACCGGTCCCGGCGGGCATCCTGGAGCCCGACGGTCGTCGTCGGAGGGGGAACGATGAGGGGTTGGTTCCGGCTCACCGTGGGGCTGGTCGCCGTGGTGGTGGGTGCCTTGTGGACGGTGCTCGGGCTGGGCTACGTCGAGGGCAGCGTGATGAGCGACGAGCGGATCTGGGCGGTGGTCGGCTCGGCGCTCGTCCTGGTCGGCCTCGTGGCCCTCTGGCTCGGCATGCGGGCCCGGCGACGCTGAGGGCGTCCCGACCCGACGGACGGGGCCCGAGACGGAGAAACCCCGCATCCCGTACGGGATGCGGGGTTCGCGCACCAGTCGGCGCGGCCGGCGCGGCCGGTGCACCTGTCAGCTCAGATGGGGCGGACCTGCTCGGCCTGCGGACCCTTCTGACCCTGGGCGATCTCGAACTCCACCCGCTGGTTCTCCTCCAGCGTGCGGTAGCCGCTGGTCTCGATGGCCGAGAAGTGGACGAACACGTCAGCACCCCCGCCGTCGACGGTGATGAAGCCGAAGCCCTTGTCAGCGTTGAACCACTTCACGGTTCCCTGCGCCATGTGTATCTCCTTCTAAAACTGGTGGCCGAGCACGCCGTGCGGCCGGATGGCCGTTGTCGAGCAGCGGCGCCTGAGGCGGCCCCCACGGAGGAGACTTCTCTCAACCCACGCGTCTCTCAACAGCGAGAGAAAGCAAACCACGTACGGAAAAACTTCGCACAGCCCTGACGGAGGAAATTTTCCGACATGTGACCTGACGGTCGAGCGGGTGCCACGACGCGTCCGATCCGGCCATGCGAAAGGCCCCTCACCCGCTCGGGTGAAGGGCCTTCTCCGCCTGTGGGTCAGTCCGGCCAGCGGCCGGTCAACCGGCGGACGCCGACCGCCCCACCCCGGTCCACGGCCGCCCGCACCGCCGAGAAGATGGCCCCCTGCAGGGCCGCGGCGGCCAACACCTCGCCCCAACGGCGGTCCTCGTCGGTGGCGCTCGGCGCCTCCCCGTCCCCGGCGGTCAACTTCCAGACCTGCCGGAAGAGCGCACCGGCGACGGCGCCGGCCGCCAGGCCGAGCAGCACCCCCACCGGTCGGTACGCCGCCTTACCCATCCTGCCGCTCACCTGCGCCTCCCTCGGACGATCACCAGCACCACCGCGGTCACCAGAGCGCCGGCCGCGATGGCCGCCCACGGCAACGGGTTGCGTCCGACCGCCTCACCCTTCTCGTACGCCTGCGCGCGGACCGACCGGACCCGCTGCGCGGCCTGCCCGCGCACCCGGGCCGCGGTCAGCGACGCCTGCGCGCGCATCCGCGCCTTCGCCTGCTCGGCCGAGTGCCGCACCAGCGCCTTCGGATCGGCCCGAGCCGCCAGCAGCTCCACCGTCTCGCCGAGTTCCACCCGGGTCCGGCGGATCTCCTCGCGGAGCGCCGCCACGTCCCCGGTTCCGTTGCCGGTCATGCCCGCCTCCCGTCCTTCACCGCGGCGGTGACCGTGTCGACGTCCGCGCGCATGCTGCGGACCGCCGCCTGGGGCACCGGTGGGACGGCACGGCTGACCTGCTTGCGACCCACGAGCGCCAGGATCCCGGCGATCAGGAACAGGGCGACCGCCATGATCAGGGCGGCCAGCCACGCCGGCATGACCAGCGCCAGCAGCAGGATCACGGTGGCCACCAGCGCTCCGCCGCCGTAGAGCGCCATCACCCCGCCGCCGCCGAACAGACCGATCCCGATCCCGGCGTGCTTGCCCTTCTCGGTCAGCTCCGCGCGGGCCAGCGTCAGTTCGTCCCGCACCAGTCGGGTGACCTGCTCGGTGGCGCGCTGCACCAGTTCCGCGGTGGACGGCTCGTGCCCGGTCCGGGACGTGCTGCGACTCGCGATGTCAGCCATGCTGTCCTCCTTTCATCATCACCGCGCTGTATGCCCGGAGTCGCCGCCCGTCAATCCTGCGGTCGGCGGCCGGTCCGTCCGGCCCCGCGTCACCGGACCCGGTGCCGCGAGCACCGGATCCGGGGCGTGCGCAGCAGATCCCCCGCAACCGGCCGGACAAACCCGGTCCGGCCGGGTCCGCCCGATCGGGGTACGAGGTCAGCGACGCGCCTCGGCGTGATCCTCCCGGCCCACGAACACCTCGCTGCGGGCCTCCCCGTCGTCGCTGCCGCCGAACACCCGCGCGTCGTCGGGCGCCTCGGTGTCGGCCGGGCGGCGGGCCGGGCGGCGGGCCGGCACCGCCTGCCAGGGCAGCGGCCCGGAGGTGTCGCCCACCTCGGCGCGCAGCCGGGGCAGGGCGGTCGGGCGGTGGTCGCGTACCCAGGTCACCAGGTGCTCGCGGACCATGCAGCGCAGGTCCCACAGGCTGCCCGCGTCGGCGGCGCTCACCAGCGCGCGGACCTTGACCAGGCCGCCTGTCGCGTCGGTCACCTGCAGCACGCAGACCCGGCCGTCCCACAGCTCGGTGCCCTCGCACAGGCGACGCAACTCCTCCCGCATGGCCTGCACCGGAACCGCCCAGTCCAGCTCGAACTCGGCGGTGCCGAGCACCGCCGCCTCGGTGCGGGTCCAGTTCTGGAACGGCCGGCTGGTGAAGTACGAGGTGGGCAGGATCAGCCGGCGGTCGTCCCAGACCTGCACCACCACGTAACTGAGGGTCAGCTCCTCGATCCGGCCCCACTCCCCCTCGACCACCACCACGTCGTCCAGGCGCACCGCGTCGCTGAACGCGAGCTGGAGGCCGGCGAAGACGTTGCCGAGCAGGCTCTGCGCCGCCAACGCGGCCACCGCGGCGAGCACACCGGCGGAGGTCAGCACACCGGCGCCGACACCGCGCACGGCCGGAAAGGTCATCAGCATCACGCCGACCGTGAGGATCACGATCACCGCGATGGTCAACCGGCGCAGCAGCACCACCTGGGTCCGGACCCGCCGTGCGTGCCTGTTGTTCGGCACGTCCACCCGGAACCGGGCCAGCGCGGTGTCCTCAGCCACCACCAGCAGCGACGCCACCAGCCAGGCGGTCGCCGCGATCATCGCCAGCACCAGCGTGTGCAGCACGAACTGCCGCCACGGGCTGCCCACCGCGTACGTGGTGGTGAACCGGACCGCGATCTGCACGGCCGCCACGATCGCCGCCACCTGGAACGAGCGGTGCGAGTGCTCGGTCAGCTCCGTCATCAGCCGCGAGCGACGGCCGAACCGACGGGTGGCCCGGTGCACGACCTGGGCCACCACCAACGCGATCGCCGCCGCGGCGAGCGCGGCGGCGGCGGTCACGAGATAACTCTGCACGGAACTCCTTCTCCCTCCGCTCGGGCGGGAATCGGGCAAAGGCCCAATGGTGCCCGGCGGTCCTGGTATCGACCAGGATCAGACCTTGCGGTACCGGGACTGGAAGAAGCAGTAGACACCGAAGGCGGCGATCCCCAGCGCCATGAGCGCCAGCAGCCACGGGCCGTACGCCTGGTCGCGCAGCGTACGCAGCGCGGCGTCCAGGCCGCGTGCCTTCTCCGGGTCGTAGTTCACCGCGGCGACCAGAACGAGCACGCCGGCGATGGCGAACACTGCGCCCCGGGAGGCGTACCCGGCCATGCCGAGACGGCGGGTGAGCTGACGGGTCTTGGCGCTCATCTCGCCGGTCTTGAGATTGCGCTCGAACTTCTTCTTCAGGCCGTAGATCACCATGCCGATGCCGAGCGCGGCGAGCGCCAGCCCGGCCAGCCCGACCAGCCACCGGCCGCCGTCGGAGGTCATCAGCTTCTCGGAGAACTGCTGCTGCTGGTCCGAGGCGTTGGCGCTGGCGTCCTGGACGACCTTGATCGCGGTCCAGCCGAGCCAGACGAAGACGACGACCCGGAACGCCGAGGCGATCCGCTCGAACAGTCGCTCCTTGCCGGTGCGGGACACGTGGCCGCCGATCGCCTCGAACGCCTGCCAGATCGCCATGGCGAACAGACCGACGGCCATCGCGATCAGGAGGAACTTGCCCATCGGCTGTTCGCCGAGCGTGCGCAGGGCACCGTTCTGGTTGCCCTCCTCGCCGGACTTGCCGAAGGCGATCTGCAGCGCCAGCCAGGCGAGGAGGAGGTGGACGACGCCATAGCCGATGAAACCGGCACGGGTCAACAGTTCAAGCCACCGGCTGTTTCTGGCCTGGGCGGCGGTGGCTCCGGCGTTACGGGTGAGAGACATGAGCCCACAATCTCCCGACGGGCGGTTTTCCAAACGTCACCGCCCGCCGCCACGGCCGAAACGGATCAGCCGTTGCCGTTGCGCGCCACCCGGAGCACGATCTGCTCGTCGGTGACGCTGTCCAGGCTGACCTGCAGGCCGGCGACCTCGGTGGCCTGCTGGCCGACGGTGAGCGTGAGCTGCTCGCCGGCCACCTCCACGGTCACCTGGTCACCCTGGGCGCTGACGAGCTTCGCCTCGACGCCGAGGATGGAGGCGCTGGCCGCCACGCCCCGGTCGAAGGTGATCGTGCAGGCGTCCAGGCCGCAGTTGGTCTCCGCGCCCTCGGAGCTGCAACCGGCCAGCAGGGCGACGCTGAGGGCGAGCCCGGCGAACAGGCCGGCGACACGGCGGGCGGGGGCGGGGGTGGCGCGTCGATTCGTCACCCCGCCAAGGGTACGTGGCGCCGGCCACCGCCCGGCGGGACGCGTTGCCGCACCGAGGTGTCAGGCGGGGCCCGGCCGCTGCCGGACGCCTCGGGCAGCTGCCCTGCCCTGCGGGCTAGGGTGCGGGGATGGCATTCGACGTCGCCCGGGTACGGGCCGCCTATCCGGCGCTGGCTGAGGGTTTCGTCCACTTCGACGGTGCCGGCGGCACCCAGACCGCCGCCCCGGTCGTCGACGCGGTGACCGCCGCGATGCGCGCCGCCGGTGGCAACCGCAGCACCGCCTTCGTGCCCGGACGCCGGGCGTTGGACCAGGTCGCCGGGGCGCGGGCGGCGGTCGCCGACCTGCTCGGCGCGGACCCGTCGGGCGTCGTGCTCGGACCGAGCGCGACCGCGCTGACGTACACCCTGGCGCGGACGCTCGGCGCGCACTGGCGGTCCGGTGACGAGGTGGTGGTCTCCCGGCTGGACCACGACGCCAACGTCCGGCCGTGGGTGCAGGCCGCCGAGGCGGCCGGCGCGACGGTGCGCTGGGCCGAGTTCGACCCGGTGACCGGGGAACTGCCCGCCGGCCAGTACGCCGACCTGGTCGGCGACCGCACCCGGCTGGTCGCGGTGACCGCCGGCAGCAACGCGATCGGCACCGCACCGGACGTGTCGGCGATCGCCAAGACCGCGCACGCGGTCGGCGCGACGGTCTTCGTGGACGGGGTGCACTCGGTGCCGCACGGCCCCACCGACCTGGCCGGGCTGGGCGCGGACTTCCTGGTGACCAGCGCGTACAAGTGGTCGGGGCCGCACCTGGCGGCGATGGTCGCCGACCCGGCCCGGTGGGCGGCGCTGCGTCCGGCGAAGCTGCTGCCGTCGGCCGACACGGTGCCGGACCGGTTCGAGTACGGCACGCCGAGCTTCCCGCTGCTGGCCGGGGTGACCGCCGCGGTGGATCACCTGGCCGGTCTCGACCCGACCGCCACCGGGGACCGGCGCACCCGGGTACGGGCCGGGCTGGCCGCCGCCCAGGCGCACGAGGAGGCGGTCTTCGACCGGCTGCTCGCCGGGCTGGCCGACCGGTCCTTCGTCACCGTCTACGGCTCGCCGGCCCGGCGCTGCCCCACGGTGTCGTTCCGGGTGGCCGGCCTGGCACCGGCGCAGACCGCGGCGGCGCTGGGCGAGGCGGGGCTGTGCCTGTCCTCGGGTGACTACTACGCCTACGAGTACTTCCGGACCATGGGGCTGCGGGACAGCGGCGGCGCGGTCCGGGCCAGCGTCTACCACTACAACACCGTGGACGAGGTGGACCGGCTGCTGGGCGAACTGGACCGGCTGGCCGCGTCCGGAGGGAGGATGACCCGGTGAGCTTCCTGGTGCAGGACAACCTGGCCGAGCGCCGGTTCCAGATCCTGATCGACGACGCGCTCGGCGGGTTCGTCGGGTACGAGCCGCGCGGCGAGGTGCTGGTCCTCACGCACACCGAGGTCGACGACCGGTTCCAGGGCCGGGGCGTCGGCGCGGCCCTGGTCCGGGGCGCGCTGGACCAGATCCGCGCCCGGGGTGGGCAGGTGGTGCCCCGGTGCTCTTTCGTGGCCTCGTTCGTCGACCGCCACCCGGAGTACGCCGACCTGGTGGTCGACGCCCCCTAGGGTCGGCGGGTGCCGGCC
Source organism: Micromonospora sp. DT31 (assembly GCF_049841795.1). Classification (NCBI taxonomy): domain Bacteria; kingdom Bacillati; phylum Actinomycetota; class Actinomycetes; order Micromonosporales; family Micromonosporaceae; genus Micromonospora; species Micromonospora sp. DT31. The sequence goes on from NZ_JBNCKZ010000003.1 coordinate 194,414, forward strand.
AGCAGTTCCGCGGCGGCCCGGGCGGCGGCGGCGGTGGCGCCGTGGGTGGCCAGGTGCACCGCGCCGGTGACCACCTCCGGCACCCCCAGCTCGACCACCACCGCGTCCGGGCGCGCGGCGAGCGCCCGGCCTACCGCCGCCCGCATCCAGTCGTGGCGGTGCAGGTCGCGGACCACGAGCACCAGCGGCCGGTCGGCCGGGCCGGTGCCCGGGTCGGCGGGGACGGCGTCGGCGGCGTACCGGACGGTGGTGGTGCCGGGCATCAGGTGGGCCAGCGGCGCGGCGATCCCCCACGGGGTCTCCTCGCCGATGGCGATGTTGCGCGGCGGCGCGAACTCCACCACGTGCGCGGGCCCGGCCAGCGGCAACAGCCCGGCGTCGCCGCGGACCCGGACCGCCCGGCGGGCGGCGGCCAGACCGATCGGGGTGCCGTCGGCGGGCGGCGGGCCGGTGACCCGGCGGGTGCGGGCGGCGACGCTCCAGGCGGCGAGCTGACCGACCCGTTTCGCCGCCTCGGCCAGCCGTTCCTCGGGCAGTTCCCCGCCGATGACCGCGGCCACGATCGCGTCGCGCAGTTCCCGGGCGTCGGCCTCGGTCGCCCGTTCCCCGCCGACGCAGATCGCGTCGGCGCCGGCGACAAGCGCGCGTACCGCCGCGCCGGCGAAGCCGTACCGGTCGGCGACCGCGCGCATCTCCACCGCGTCGGTGACCACCACGCCGCCGAAGCCCATCTCCTCGCGCAGCAGCCCGCCCAGCACCCGTGGGCTGAGCGTGGCGGGCAGGTCCGGGTCCAGCGCCGGCACCAGCAGGTGGCCGGTCATCACGGCCTGCGCCCCGGCCGCCACCGCGGCCCGGAACGGGGCCAGCTCGACGGCGTCCAGCCGGGCCCGGTCGCCGCCGATGCGGGGCAGGTCGTGGTGGGAGTCGACGCGGGTGTCGCCGTGCCCGGGGAAGTGCTTGGCGCAGGCGGCGACACCACCGGCCTGAAGCCCGCGCACCCAGGCGGCGGTGTGCCGGGCGACCAGGTGCGGGTCGGCGCCGAACGCGCGTACCCCGATCACCGGGTTGTCCGGGTCGGAGTTGACGTCGGCGTCCGGGGCGTAGTCGAGGGTGACGCCGACCGCGGCCAGTTCGGCCCCGAGGTCGCGGGCGACCGCCTCGGTCAGCGCCGGGTCGTCGACCGCGCCCAGGGCGTGGTTGCCGGGCCGTGAGCTGCCCCGGGCCGACTCGATCCGGGTGACGTCGCCGGCCTCCTCGTCGATGGCCACGACGACGTCCGGGCGTTCGGCCCGCAGGCCGGCGGTGAGCGCGGCGACCTGGTCGTGGTCGACCACGTTGCGGGCGAACAGGACGACCGAGCCGAGCCCTTCACCGAGCCAGCGGCACACCCACGGCGGCGGCGTGGTGCCGACGAATCCGGGTTGCAGGACGGCGGCGGCCAGCGCCGCCAGGTCTCCGGTCGATCCCACGATGCGCTGGCTCATGCGCGGCCGTACCCCCGTCTCCCCCACGGACCCGCCGACACCGGCGGTGCTGCCATGGTCACACCGCCCCACTAAATAGTCAACAATCCTTACTGTTAGGCGGTGGCGCCCTCCCGGCGACCCGTGACAGAGTGCCTCCATGGCCGACCTGCTGCTCGCCGACGCCACCAGCGCCGCCGACATCCCCGGCGTACGCCTGCTCGGGCTGGTCGTCGGTGGCCTGTTCCTGTTGCTCGCGATCCGCGCCATGTTCCGCCGCTGATCCCCCCGTCATCCGGTTGGACCCCGCCGCCCGGGGTAGGGCTTGCGATGTCCGGAAACCGGCGAAGGGGGCACCATGAAGATCGGCTACTTCCTGTCCAGTGAGGAGTACACCCCGGCGGAACTGCTGGCCCAGGCGCGCGGCGCCGAGGAGGCCGGGTTCCAGGCACTGTGGATCTCCGACCACTACCACCCGTGGGTCGACGCGCAGGGCCAGAGCCCGTTCGTCTGGTCCACCATCGGCGCGCTCAGCCAGGTCTGCCGGCTGCCGGTGACCACGGCGGTGACCTGCCCGACCGTCCGCATCCACCCGGCGGTGATCGCGCAGGCCGCGGCCACCAGCGCGGTGCTGCATGAGGGACGCTTCGTGCTCGGGGTGGGCAGCGGCGAGGCGCTCAACGAGCACATCTTCGGCGACGCCTGGCCACAGGCCGACGTGCGGCTGGAGATGCTGGAGGAGGCGGTCGCGGTGATCCGCGAGCTGTGGCAGGGCGACTTCGTCAACCACCACGGCAAGCACTACACCGTCGAGCACGCCCGGATCTACACCCGGCCGGACACGCCGCCGCCGATCTACGTCTCCGGCTTCGGCCCGAAGTCGATCGAGCTGGCCGCGCGCATCGGCGACGGCTACGTCAGCACCATGCCCGACGCCGACATGGTGCGCCGCTTCCGCGACGCCGGTGGCGGGGACAAGCCGTGCCAGGGCGGATTCAAGGCGGCGTACGCCGACAGCGCCGACGAGGGCGCGCGGATCGCGTACGAGCGCTGGCCCAACGCGGGCGTACCCGGCGAGTTGTCCCAGGTGCTTCCCTCGCCGCGGCACTTCGAGCAGGCCGCGCAACTGGTCCGCCCCGAGCAGGTGCGGGAGGCGTTCGTCTGCGGACCGGACGCCGACGCCCACCTGGAGATGATCGACAGGTACGCCAAGGCCGGGTACGACGAGGTCTACGTGGCCAACACCGGCCCGCACTGGCAGGGTCTGTTCGACCTCTACCAGCGCGAGGTCCTGCCCCGGTTGCGGTGACCGGCCGCTGCGGTTTCGGCGGGGATCGCCGGGGGTAGCTGAGGCGCTTGATGAAACTGACCACGCACTCCACCAGTCTGCGCCGGGCGGCGCGGAACCTGTTCGGCTGGACCGCGCTGCGGCCCAACCAGCTGGCCGCCATGCGCGCCGTGATGAAACGCCGCGACGCCCTGGTGGTGCTGCCCACCGGCGCCGGCAAGTCGGCGATCTACCAGATCCCGGCCAGCCTGATTCCCGGCCCGACCGTGGTCATCTCCCCGCTGCTGGCGTTGCAGCAGGACCAGATCGCCGCGCTCAACGAGCGGCAGCGCCCGGAGCTGCGCGCGGTGCGGATCAGCTCCGACGAGAGCGCCGCCCAGCAGGCCGAGGCGATCGAGGACATCCGGGCCGGCCGGGCGGAGTTCCTGTTCATCACGCCGGAGGCGTTGAGCAACCCGGACCGGCTCGCCGAGGTCCGCTCGCTCAAGCCGGCACTGGTGGCGATCGACGAGGCGCACTGCATCTCCGCCTGGGGGCACGACTTCCGGCCGGACTACCTGGCGCTCGGTCACCTCATCGACGGCATGGGCCGCCCGCCGGTGGTGGCGTTGACCGCCACCGCCTCCCCGCCGGTCCGCGACGACATCATCGCCCGGCTGCGGTTGCGTGAGCCCGAGGTGGTGGTGTCCGGGCTGGACCGGCCCAACCTGTTCCTCGAGGTGGCCCACTGCCCGACCGACGACTACCGCTGGCGGCGGCTGACCGCGCTGCTGCGTGACGACACCCGGCCCGGCATCATCTACGTGCCGACTCGCCGGGCCGCGGAGGAGTTGGCCGCGCGGCTCACCGACGCCGGTTTCCCGGCCGAGTTCTACCACGGGGGCATGCCCACCGCGGCCCGGCACGAGCTGCACGAGGCGTTCCTCGCCGACCGGGTGCCGATCATGGTGGCCACCTCGGCGTTCGGCATGGGCATCGACAAGCCGAACATCGCCTGGGTGGCGCACATGGCGCTGCCGGACTCGCCGGACAGCTACTTCCAGGAGATCGGCCGGGCCGGCCGGGACGGCGCACCGGCCCGGGTGCTGCTGCTGTGGCGGGCCGAGGACGTCGGCCTGCAGCGCTACTTCAGCGGCGGCCTGCCGGACGCCCAGGAGCTCAGCGAACTCGCCGCGGTGCTGCGCGGCAAGGCCCGCACCCGCAAGGAGCTGCGGGAGCTGACCGGCCTCGGCCCGCGCAAGCTGGGTCAGTACCTGTCCCTGCTGGAGCAGGTGGGCGCCGCCGAACCCCGGGCCCGGCAGCGCGTCGGCGCCCCCCGGTACGCCCCGGACGCCGTCGAGTGCGGTCGCGCCGCGCTGGCCGAGGCGGAACGGCAGCAGACCGTCACCCGGTCACGCACCGACATGATGCGCGCGTTCGCCGAGACCACCGGCTGCCGGGGGCAGGCCCTGCTGGCCTACTTCGGCGAGCAGATGCACGAGGTCTGCGGGCACTGCGACAACTGCCACGCCGGCACCAGTGTGGCCGGCGACGGTGCGGTCGGGCCGTTCCCGGTGCACAGCCAGGTACGCCATCCGGAGTGGGGCGCCGGCCTGGTGCTCAGCTACGAGGAGGACCGGATGACGGTGCTCTTCGACGAGGTGGGCTACAAGACGCTCTCCGTGCCCGTGGTGTCCGAACAGGGCCTGCTGGAACTCGACTAACCTGACCCGGGCGCCGCTGCGGCGCCCGTCGACAACGACGACCATGGCGAAAGGGGCCTGATCGTGATCGAGCAGCCGGCGTACACCCGGTTCGGTGTCTCCGACGAGGAGTGGGGGCTGCTGGTGGGGCTACCGCAGTCCGTGCTCACGGCGGCGGCCGCCGCCGAGTCCGACGGCACCCGCCGCACCATGGCCGAGAACGCCGCCGGTCTGCAGACCATCGCCGCCGGCCGCGAGTCGGCGAGCCCGCTGGTGGCCGCGGTGGCCGGCGAGATCGTCACCCGGGTGGGCGACCCGGAGACCGGCGCGGAGCTGCCGGTGATCACGCCGGACGATCCGAAGGCGATGATCGAGGACGTGCTGGCCCGGGCCGGCGCGGCGTCCGCCCTGCTCGCCGGGCGGGTGGACGAGGGGCAGGCCGGGGCCTACCGGCACTGGCTGGTGGACATCGCCGAGCAGGTGGTGGGTGCGGCGTCCAGCGGTGGCATCCTCGGCCTCGGCGGCGACGTGGTCAGCGACTCGGAGCGGCGTTTCCGGGACCGGCTGTCGCAGGTACTGAACGACTGACGGTGGCACCCGGCCACGTCGGCTCGTTGCCTATGACACACATCACGTCCAGCGGAGTGTTGCTTTTCGGCCCCCCCGGGGCGTCTTGCTCTGTGGAGCATGACCAACCGCGGGGGTCGTTCGTGGACGCAGCGCTGAGCAGACAGATCTTCGACACCGAGCAGGTGCCGGCCGCCGACCGTTTCGGCCTGTGGCTGGACCGGCTGGCCAGCACCCCCGGATCCATGCGGGTGCGCACCGACCACGCGGACGACTTCCGGGCCCGGGCCGAGTTCCTCGAACTGGGCCGGATGCAGGTGATCCGACACCGCTACCCGTCGCTGGAGGGGATCCGTACCCGCAAGCTGATCCAACGCTCGGAGGCGGACTGCTACGTCCTCGCGCTGACCCTCACCGGCACCGGGGTGGCCGGCCAGGACGGGCAACGCGGGGTCTGCCAGCCCGGCGACTTCACCTTCTACGACTCCGCCCGGCCCCAGCAGATCACTCACCACGCCGACGGGGCCCAGTCCGCCAGGGCGATCTCGGCGTTCATCCCGTACGACTCGCTGCCGCTGTCCCACCAACGGCTCGTTCCCCTGTTCGCCGGCCGGATCTCCGGCTCCGAGGGCGTCGGCGCGCTGCTCGCCGACTTCCTCATCCGGCTCACCGACCACCCGGAGCAGTACCACGCCGCCGACGCCGACCGCCTCAGCGGCGTCGGGCTCGACCTGATCGCCACGATGCTCGGCCGGAACCTGGTCTCCGAGGACGCCGTGCCCACCGAGATCCGCCGGCGCGCCCTGCTCACCCAGGTGCGCTCGTACATCGGGCAGCACCTCGGTGACCCTGCCCTGGACCCGCAGGCGATCGCCGACGCGCACCACATCTCGGTGCGCTCGCTGCACCGGCTCTTCGAGTCCGAGGAGACCACCGTCGGGGCGTACATCCGCGACGAGCGACTGAGCCGGTGCCGGCGGGACCTGGCCGACCCGACGCTGGGCGGACGGTCCATCCAGGCCATCGCCGGCCGCTGGGGATTCCGGGACAAGGCCCACTTCAGCCGCGCTTTCCGGGCCGCCCAGGCGGAGACGCCGCAGGCCTACCGGGTCCGGCACCTGAAACCGGCACGGATCGTCAACAGCGAGGCGTCCACCGTCAACTCGGGCCGCCCATACTGAAACCGGGCCGGCGCCGCTCGCGGTGCGGGCCCGGAATATCGGGGGGGCCGTGGCGCGGCGCCCGCGGCGACCACGCCGCGGGCGGCCGCCCGGTGGTGCCCGCCCGTCACGCGACGGTCACACTGGCCCCGTCAACTCCCCCCAGGATCGACGGGGCCGGTCCGTTTCAGCCGGTCTCCTCCTCCAGCAGCGCCAGCACCGACTTCTCCACCGCCTCGCGTGGCATGTCCGGACGCACCGGCGCCAGCACCCCGTCGTGGAAGAGGTCGACCACCCGCGGGTCCACGTAGGACGTGCGGGCCACCGTCGGGGTGTTGCCGAGCAGTCCGGCGACCGACCGCATCACCGCCGCCACCGCGCGCCGGCGGGCGGTGGCGGAACGCTGCGGGCCCACCGTGGCCAACTCCGCGGCGGCCAGCACGGTGGCGTGCCAGGTGCGGAAGTCCTTCGCGGTCATCTCCCCGCCGCTGGCGTCCCGGAGATAGTCGTTCACCTCGTCGCTGCGCACGTCGCGCCAGGCCCGGCCATCCCAGTAGCCGAACAGCCGCTCCTGGGCGCGGCGACGACGGCGCAGGTGGAGCAGCACCCGGCACAGCTCCGCGTCCTCGACCCGGTGGACCTGTTCGATGCCGCCCTTGGCCGGGAACTCGAAGACCACGCAGCCGTTCCGGGACCGGGCGTGCTCGGGGCGCAACGTGGCCACCCCGAAGGTGGGGTCCTCGCCGGTGGCGTACTGCTCGCTGCCCACCCGGAACGCCCCCATGTCGAGCAGTCGGGCGACGGTGGCCAGCACCCGCTCGCGGCACAGCCCACGCAACGCCAGGTCGTGACCGACCCGCTCGCGCAGCGTCGGCAACCGGTGGGCCACCTCCAGAACGTGGTCGAACTTGGCCTCGTCCCGCTTCCGCCGCCACCGCGGGTGGTACAGATACTGCTTGCGGCCGGCCGCGTCGATGCCGGTGGCCTGGATGTGCCCGTTCGGGTACGGCGAGATCCACACGTCCTGCCAGGCGGGCGGAACGACCAGCGCACGCAGCCGGGCCAGCTCGGCGGCGTCGCGCACCGGCTCACCCGTCGGATCGAGGAAGAGCCACCCCTTGCCCCGCCGCCGACGCCGGTATCCGGGCCGGCCCGGATCGCTACGCCGCAACCGCACCGGAGACCCGTTCCACCTCGGCCACCGCCGCCACCACCTCGTCGATCCCGATGGCATCCAACGTCGGGTGGGTTCCTACCCCGCCGGATCCGGTCGAATCGGCGTGGGCCGAGGCGGACCGGAGCGCGCCGAGCGCCCGGTGCCGGGGCCGGTCGCCCGGCGGCCCCCAGTGCGCGGCCGGCACCGGCCCGAACAGCACCACCGAGGCGGTGCCGTAACCGGTGGCGAGATGCGCCACGCCGGTGTCGCCGCTGACCACCAGCCGCGCGCCGGCGACAAGCGCGGCCAGCTCGGCCAGTCCGGTGCGGCCGGCCAGCACCGCCTGCGGCGGCAACCCGGCGTCGCGGGCGACCCGCTCGGCCAGCGCCCGCTCGTCGGTCGAACCGGTGACCACCACCCGGTGCCCCCGCGCGGCCAGTGACCGGGCCAGCCCGGCGAAGCGATCCGCCGGCCAACGCTTGGCCGGGATCTTGCTCCCCGGGTGCAGCAACGTGACCCCGGCCGGTACGTCGACCGCCGCCGGACGCCGCAACGTCAGGTCACCCGGGTCGGCCGGCAACCCGTACGCGTGCAGCAGCCGGCACCAGCGGCGGACCTCGTGCTCGTCGTCGTCCCAGTCCGGGCCGGCGCGATGACCCGCGCCCGGGTTGCGGTAGGCGAGCAGCCGACCGGGACGGACCGCGGCCAGTGCCCGGTGCGACCGCGGTCCCCGACCGTGCAGGTTGACCGCCACCTCCGGCGGCGGGCCGGTCCAGGCGATGCGGTCCGGCCCGGTGGTGGGCAGCACCCGGTCGACCGCTCCGGTCAGCTCCGCCAGCGGCGTCAGCCAGGACGGGGCGGCGAGCACCAGTTCCCGCCCGGGCAGGCCGGCGCGCAGACCGCGCAACGCCGGCACGGCGGTGACCAGGTCGCCGACCCCCAGCGCCCGCAGCACCAGGATCACGGGTAGGAGGACTCCCGCTCGGCGCAGACCACCAGTTCACGGACCGCGCAACCGGCCGGCTGGGACAACGCGAACATGACCGCGGCGGCGGTGTCGGACGGCTCGTTGAGCGCCGCGTCCGGGCCGGGCCGGTACTGCGTGTCCCGTTCGTCGAAGAAGGCGGTACGCATGCCGCCGGGGACCAGCAGCGTCACCCCGACCGTGCCGGCCAGCTCGGCGGCCAGCGCCCGGGTGAAGCCGACCACCCCGAACTTCGCCGCGCAGTACGCGGTGGCGTCGCTGACCGCCTTGACCCCGAGCGTGGAGGCGACCGTGACGACGGTGCCCCGGGAGATCTCCAGCCAGGGCAGCGCGGCCCGGATCACCGCCGCAGTGGCGAGCAGGTCCACCGTGACGATCCGCTCCCATGTCTGCGCCGGCACGTCGGCCAGCTTCCCCGGCACGTCCATGCCGGCGGCGGTGACCACGGCGTCCAGCCCGCCGTAGCGTTCCGCGAGGTCCCGGGTGGCGGCCTCGGCGGCGCGGGTGTCGGCCAGGTCGCACTCGACCCAGGGCACCCCGTCGGTGGGGCCCTGCCGATCCAGCACCAGCGGCCGCCCGCCGGCCCGGCCCACCGCGGCGACCACCGCCGCGCCCAGCCCGCTGGACCCCCCGGTGACCAGGACCGTCGACCCGGCTTTCACTGCGCACCCCGCTGGTTGCCTCGCGCGTTCATGGTGCTCCCTTCGCCGTGGACCGGACGACCGCCTGCGTGGCGGCCTCCGCGACGGCGACCGGCCGGCCCGCGTGGCCCCGACCGGCCCGGGCCGCCGCGATCATGTCGGTGGTGGACCGGCCGTCCAGGTAGGGCACGACCACCGTGTGCCCACCCCAGCGGCCCAGGATCTCCGCCTCGGGCAGCACCGGCTCACCGCCGCCGGTGGCGTAGTCGCCGCCCTTGACCCAGATGTCCGGGCGCAGCCAGGACAGCGCGGCCTCCGGCGTCGACTCGTCGAAGATCAGCACCGCGTCGACGCAGCCCAGCGCAGCGAGCAGCCGTCCCCGGTCGCCCTGCGGCACGACCGGGCGCTCCGGCCCTTTCAGCCCGGCCACGCTGGCATCGGAGTTCAGGCAGACCACCAGGCAGTCACCGAGCTGCCGGGCCGCCTGGAGCGTCGCGACGTGCCCGGCGTGCAGCAGGTCGAAACAGCCGCCGGTGGCCACCACGGTCCCCCCGGAGGCGCGCACCCGGGCCACCACCTCACCGGCCGCCGCGGCCCCGATCCGCTCCCCACCGCCGGTGACCACCGCCGGGGCGACGGCCCGGACCGGAGGCGGCAGCGCGGTCGCCACGCCACCCCCGGCCACGTACGCGGACGCCTCGGCCACCGCCTCCTGCACCGCCTCGGACACCAGTGCGCCCCGGGCCAGGGCCAGCGTCGCCGCCGCCGCGAACCGGTCCCCCGCCCCGCAGGTGTCCCCCTCGGCGGCCGGCGCCGGCACCACCAGCGGGGTGGAACCGGCGTGGCTGAGCAGCGCCCCATCCCCGCCCAGGGTCACCGCGACCGCGCGCGCCTGCCAACGCCGGCGCAGCGCCTGGGCACTGCGGGACGCGGCGGCCAGCCGGGACCCGCCCGGCGGCGTCTTGGCCAGGTCGCGGGCCTCCGGCTCGTTCGGTGTCGCCAGGTGCACACCCGGCACGGCGGCGCAGCCGCGCGGATGCGGATCCCAGACCACCGGCGCCCCGGTGGCCGCCAGCGCGGCGCGCAGCGCCGGATGCCCGGCGACGCCCCGGCCGTAGTCGCTGACCAGCACCGCGGACGCGCCCGCGAGCAGCCGCAGCACCGCCTCGCTGGGCGGGCCCGGCACACCGGCCGCCCCGCCCCGGTCGTGGCGCAGCAGCACCCGCCCGCGCGCCCGCAACCGGATCTTCTCCGGGGTGGCGCCGGCCAGCGGCAACGCGTACACCCGCACCCCGGCGGCGGCGAGCAGGGTGGCCAGCCGCGCCCCGCCGGCGTCGTCGGCCAGCGCGGTGACGAGCGCGACGTCGGCGCCCTGCGCGGCCGCGAACACCGCGGCCAGCCCCGCGCCGCCGGGCCGGTCCACCGACACCGTCTCGTCCAGCACCGGCACCGGGGAGTCCGGGCAGAGCCGGTTCACCAGACCCTCCACGTCCCGGTCCAGCAGAGTGTCGCCGAGCACCACCACCGTCATACGCCACCTCCCGGTGCCACCTGCGGCTGCGGTCGTTCGAGCGGGACCTCGACGCCGGTGCGCACCGGTTCGGCGAGCGCCGTGGGCAGCGCCCGCTCGGCGTACTCGCAGAGCACGTGCGACGCGACCAGGTGAAGTTCCTGCACCACCTGACCGTCCGGCGAGTCGATCGCCAGGTGCTCGTGGCAGCAGTCGGTGAGCGGGTTGGGCGCCGGCCCGGTGAAGGCCCAGCAGCGCAGCCCGCCCTCGTGTGCGGCGCGGGCGGCGGCGAGGAGGTTGGTGCTGGTGCCGCTCGTGGACATGAGCAGGAGCAGGTCGCCGGGGCGGCCGTGGGCGCGGACCTGGCGGGCGAATGCCTCGTCGTAGCCGTAGTCGTTGGCGATGGCGGTGAGGGCGCTGGTCTCAGCGTGCAGGGCGATGGCGGACAGGGGCTGCCGGTCGTGGCGGAGCTTGCCGACGAGTTCGGCGGTGAGGTGTTGGGCTTCGGCGGCGCTGCCCCCGTTGCCGGCCACCAGCAGCCGCCCGCCGCTGAGCAGGCACCGCGCCAGTTCCGCACCCCAGCGCGCGAGAACGGGTTCCGCCTCCCGCAGCGGCAGCATCGCGGCGGCCAACCGGGTCAGGTGCTCCTCGAGCATCGCCGCGCCGGCCGCCGGCGTGGGCGCCGCCATCAGGCGACCACCCGGGTCGGGCGGCGAACGGCGGCGACCTCGCCGTACAGCTCCGTGAGACGGTCCGCCGCGGTGGCCCAGGAGTAGCGGGTGCGGGCCCGTTCCCGGGCGGCGGTGGCGTACGCGAAGCGGCGGATCCGGTCGTCGAGCAGGGCGCGGAGCGCCGCGCCGAGCGCCGCCGGTTCCCGGGCCGGCACCAGGTCGCCGGTGCGCCCCGGCACCACCGTGTCGATGAGCCCGCCGACCGCGGTGCCGACCACCGGCACGCCGCAGGCCATCGCCTCCAGCGGGGTGAGCCCGAACGGCTCGTACCAGGGGGCGGCGGCGAGCACGTCCGCCGACCGGTACCACCTGCCCATCTCCTCCCGGGGCACGGCGCCGACCAGGCGTACCCGGTCGGCGACGCCGAGCGACCGGGCGAGCGAGCGCAGCCGCCGCGCGTACGGGTCGGCCTCCAGCAGCCCGGCCGGCGGCCCGCCGACCACCACGCACTCGGCGTCCGGCACCTCGGCCACGGCGCGGATGACGTCCTGGAAGCCCTTGCGCTCGACCAGTCGGCCGACGGTGAGGACGCGGGCCCGGCCGCCGCCGTCGGCGACCGGGCCGAACGGGGAGAACGTGGTCAGGTTCACCCCCGACGGCACGACCGTGATCCGGGGCCGGGGCACACCCATCCGCACCAGCTCAGCGATCTCGTCCTGGCACTGGGCCACCACCCGGTCCACCGAGCGGCCCAACCGCCGCTCGTGGTCGATCCGCCCCGGTGGGCTGGTGTCCTGGGCGCCCTGGTGGCGGCGCTTGACGCTGCCCAACGCGTGGTAGGTCTGCACCAGCGGCACGCCGGCGCGCCGGGCGGCGGCGAGCCCGGCCAGGCCACTCATCCAGAAGTGGGCGTGCACCACCTCGGGCTGCCAGTCGCCGGTGCGCCACCGGTCGGCCAGCCACTGTCCGAACGCCGGCATGTACGGCAGCAGGTCGTCCTTGGCCACCGGCTCGGCCGGTCCGGCGGGCACGTGCACCACCTCGTACCCGTCCGGGGTGCGCACGTTCACCGGCAGGTCCACCGCGTCCAGCCGGGTGTAGACCCGCACGTCGTGACCGACGGCCGCGAGTGCGGCGGAGAGCTCGGCGACATGCGTGTTCTGGCCACCGGCGTCCTCGCCGCCGAGGACGGCGAGCGGGCTGGCGTGCTCCGAGATCATCGCGATGCGCATACTTCCTCCTCCAGCAGCCGGTCCCAGTCGGCGAGGAACCGCTCCAGGCCGTACCGTTCGCGGGCGGCGGCGCGGGCGGCGGGGCCCCCCCCGCGGGGGGGGCCCCCACCACCCCCCGGCTGCAGCCGGCCCTCCACTCACCGACAGGCCCGTCCGAACCACCCTCTCAGCCCGACCTCAGCCGGGCCGGCCACGGATGATCAGACGTCCCCGTCGGGCGGCTCACAGAAGACCTAAAGCGGACGAGAGATTCGTGTACTCGTCGAGGGACGGGCGGTTGTCCTCGCTTACCCGCGCCGAACCATCCGTCATGCCCGCAGGGCGGTCGCGGCCGGAGTCCAGGTCGACTCGTCCTCGACGTCGGCGACCGTGATCCCCTTGGCGATCTTCTCCAGCTCGACCCGCGACAACGTGTTACCGCGCCCAGGGGCGCTGACCTCGAGGACGACTGTGCCGTCGGCGCTCCAGAACTGGCACCAACTGCCGAGCGGCGAGCCGTCCCTCCCGGGCCGGTCGGGTGCGTCGTAGCACTCCGTCACACCGGGCTCCGGCGTCTGGTCCGCGCTGCTACTCGGGATGACGGAGATGCGGAACCCGTCTTTGATGCCGCCCTCGGTCGCGTCGTACGGTGCGGTCAGTCCAGTGGTGGGCACGGCGGACTTGGTGTACGTCGCGCCGCCGTAGTCGCCGGCGCGGGCCGTGGCGATGCCGCCGAGGCCCGACGTGGCGTGGGTGCCGATCTGCAACGGCACGTAACCGTCCGGCAGGTAGCCCACCTTGAAGGGCAGCAGGGCCGGCGTCGGCCTGCTGGGCTTCAGGCCTTCGACCAGGCCGCCCAGCTCCTCGAAGCTCGGCGTGGCCTTGTCGCCGGAGTACGACGTGACAGCCGCCCAGGCGTTGTCGGCGTACTCCCAGGCGAACAGCTTGTTGCCGCCATCCACCGGGCGCTGCGGGTCAAGGCCGACCGGCAGCGTCGCCTGCACGGCCCTGCGCCCAGCCACGGTGACGCTCGCGCCGTCCTTGATCTTGGCGGGATCGAAGGCACCGGGCCGGTAGACGGTCAGGTATGCCCAGAGGGACGGCTTACCGTTCTCCCTGTTCCGCAAGAACGCGTCGCCCTGCTCCTCCACCTCCTGGGCGGTCATGGGCTTGTCGTTCGAGGTGTGGCCGTCGGAGTAGACGGAGGCGATCTGGTACGCGGTGGACGCGACGATCGGGTCCTGCACATGCAGCGTGCCGGCGTCGTACCCGCTGAAGGTGAAGGTGAACGGCACGGCTTCGGGCCACTCGGCCCCGGCCGGCTTGTACGCCGCCGCGCCGGCCACGATCGGCGCGGCCGGGGAGCTCTGCTCGGCACCCAGGGTCGGTACCACGAACGCACCGGCGACCACGGCCACGACGAGGCCCGCCGCGCCGGCTGACGCGAATCCGGCCCGACGGCGGCGCTCAGCCCGCCGCCCTGCCATGACGATGTCGTCGGTGGTGCGGGACATCGGCGGCTCATCGCCCGTTACCGCGTCCACGAGATCATGCAACCGCATGGGTCCACTCCTTTATCGACGTTTCATTGAGATCGGTACGGCTTCCGCCGAGTGACTTGCGCAGCTTCGTCAGGCCACGGGAGACCTGACTCTTGGCCGTGCCCACCGTGCAGTTCAGGACGCTGGCGGTGTCCTCCAGGCTCAGGTCCAGGTAGTGCCGGAGCACAACTGCGGCTCGCTGCCGGGGTGGCACCGCGTCGAGCGCCGCCCGCAGGCGCATCCGCTCGTCGGTCGCATCGGCGGGGTCGCGCAGCGCGATGTCCGGCATGGCGTCACCGGCCGACCGCTCGCGTCGCCACGGCCGACGGGTCTCGTCGACCGCGGCCCGGTAGACCATGGTCTTGACGTAGAGATCGGGCCGGTCCAGCTTCCGCCAGCGGGGGTAGAGCTTGACCAGGGCGTTGGCCACGGCGTCCTCCGCCGCGTGCCAGTCGCCGCAGGTCACGTACGCCAGCTTGCGCAGTGACGGCATCTCTGACGTCACGAACTCGCGGAATGCTTGTTCGTCTTCGGCTTTCAAGTCCACTGCCTCCTCGTGACGGAGGTAGAACGGAACCGCCCACCCGGAAAGTTGCACCGCTCGAAGAAGTGGCCGGATCGACAGGATGAGGTCAGTTCCGTCGCCGGCCGACTTGGCGGTAGGCCGCTTCCTGGATGCCGTAGAGCTCCGCGTACCTGCCTCCGGCCGAAATCAACTCGGTGTGCGAGCCGACCTCGACCACCCGTGACCCGTCCAGCACCACGATCAGGTCAGCCCTCCGGACGGTGGAGAATCGGTGCGAGACAAGCAGGGTGATCCGCCCACCCTGGCCACCATGTGGCTGCCGCGCCGCCGCGTACCGCTCGAACAGCTGATGTTCGGTCTCCGCGTCCAGCGCCGCGGCCGGCTCGTCCAGCACCAGTACCAGAGGGTCGTCGCGCATGAAGCCGCGCGACAGGGCCACGCGCTGCCACTGCCCGAACGAGAGGTCGACACCGTCCCGCCACGTCGCGCCCAGATGGGTGCCCAGCCCGGCGGGCAGCCGGGCCACCACGTCGGTGGCCCCGGCCCGCTCGACCGCCGCATCCACCGCCGCCCGGTCGTCGATCAGGATCCGACCGGCGGTCGGGTCGTAGAACCGGCACAGCAGCTTGATGAGCGTGGTCTTACCCGCACCGTTCTCACCGACGATCGCAATCACCTTGCCGGCCGGCCGCGGCCAGCACCAGCGCCCGGCCGCTCGGCGGGTGCACCCGGCTGGTACGCCACCCAGGACACCGCCGCCACCAGCGCGACACCGAAGACGCACCAGACCGCGCACTGCCAAGCCGTCGTGATCCACTGCGCCCGGCGGTGGCCAGTTGCCACCACGAGTCCCCCACCAGGGCGAAGATCGTCCAGCCCGCGGTGACCAACGCGGCGTTGACGGCGATCATGACCAGGTAGTAGGTCGGGCGCCGCTCCAGCAGACCCGCCTGGCGCACCCGGCTCAACAGTTCGGCGTAGTCGCTGCCGCGACGGCGCTGCGACCCCGGCGGCGCCGCGACCCCGGCGGCGCCGCTCCGACGGTCTGGTCGATGATGCTCATGGATCCTCCCGGCATGGACGCTCAGCGCGTCGCCGGGGTCCGGGGCGAATGCCCCCAGCCTACTCCGCCGCCGGCACGGCAGGGCGGTACGGCGATCGTGCCATCACATCGAGGAGCGCGGCCACCGACACGGTGGCGAAACCGACCCGGGCGTCGCTGGCCCCGTACGGCAACCACAGCTCGCCGGCGTGGATGAGCCCGCCGCAGGAGTAGACGACGTTGGGTACGTATCCGTCCCGGTCGGCCTCGTCGGGTGACAGGAGCGCGCCGGGAAGCCGTGCGAGGACCCGTTCCGGTCGGTGCAGGTCGAGCAGGAGTGCGCCGATGGCGTATCGGCGCATCGGACCGACGCCGTGGGTGAGCACGAGCCAGCCGGCGTCGGTTTCGATAGGGGATCCGCAGTTGCCGACCTGGATCAGTTCCCAACTGTCCTGCGGGGCGTGCAGCGGCACCGGTTCCTGCCACCGGTTCGCACCGTCCAGGCAGGTCAGGCCGATGGTCTCGCCGTCGGCGCGGCACAGGGCGAGGTGCCGGCCGCCGACGGTACGGGGGAACAGCGCGACGCCCTTGTTGCGGGCGCCCGGCCCGCGCATCGGGGTGCTCTCGAAGCGGCGCAGGTCGGTGCTGGCCAGCGCGCGGGTGGCGATGTGCCGTCCGTCGTAGGCGGTGTAGGTGGCCCGGTACACGGGTCCGGAATCGTCCACGAACCTGACGAACCGGGCGTCCTCCATGCCGTTGCTCTCCGCCGGAACGGCTGGCCAGAGCACCCGTTGGTGCAGGGCGGTGTCGGTGGGGAAGGTCGTGGCGTAGGTGGCGGCGTTGGTGCGGCGTACGTGTTCGAGGGTGTCCGGTCCGGTGCTGCGGGAGAGCAGGTCCGGTGGCAGGTTGCCGAGCACCCGCTCGAAGGTGGCCTCGTCGTACCGGTCGGGCAGGGCGTCCAGCACGGTGGCGGTGATCTCGTTGTCGCAGTCCACCTCGGTCAGGCCGGCGGCGAGGAGGTCCCGGCGGTGTCGTACGGCCATCCGCTGCCCGACGACGGGCGGGCCGGACCGGTCGGCGACGGCGAGCCGGCGCCCGGGTCCGAGGACTGCGGTGGCGAATCCGATGGACGACAGGTGTCCCTCGCCGATCTGGCGCAGGCTGATAGCGACCCGCAGTTGCCCGGCGTCCAGACCGGACTGGTCGGGGTGTTCCACCATGGACGGGTTACACAGCGCGGCGGCCTCGACCGCGTACTCGTGGCTGAAGTAGGCGCCGATCAGGAGCCGGGTGGTGGGGGGTAGGTCCCGGGCCCGGGCGATGCGGTGCCGGACGAGGTCGTAGTGGTGGTGGAAGGTGCCGTCCAGGTTGCGGTGCCGGGTGCCGAAGCGGTCGAAGGTGTCCCTCAGCAGCCGGCCGGTCTCCTCGTCGTCGAGGTGCGCGACGCGGTCGATGAGCGCCTGCGCGCGGGTGCGTACCAGGGCGGCGTCCTCACCCGGGACGAAGAGCTTGACGACGACCCGGCGTGGATCCGGGGCAAGGGTGGCGCCGTGCCGGACGGCCAGGGTGTCGGTCACGACCATCGCCGGGCGTGCTGCAGGGTGGAGATGAGGGCGAGGGTGGATTCGGCGCCCTGGTTGAGGTTGGGTCCGTGCGCGGTCAGCCCGTCGTAGCCACCGCCGGTCGCCGGATCCCACATCCGCGTGCCGACGTCGTTCTCACCCAGGAACCATCCCACCGCCTGCCGTACCCCGACCTCCCAGCCGGGGTCGCCGGTGACGTCGGCGGCGGTGGCACAGGCGTCGGCGAACGCGGCGACCTCGATCGGCTGCTGGTCGTGGCACCGCCGCGGCGCACCGCGTTCCCAACCGCCGGCGGGTACGACCGCCAGGTGCCCGTCGCGCAGTTGGACGTCGCGCAGCCAGGTCAGCATCCGCAGGCCGTCGCCGAGGGACGGTCCGTCGTGGCGCAGTTGGCTGGCGGCGATGACGACCTCCGCGAGGGCCGCGTTGGCATAGGTCAGCCGTGGCTGTGGCCAGGGCCAGAGCGGGTCGGCTCCAGGGGCGCCGATCGTGGTGGCCGCGGCCTTCAGCAGTGCGGCCGCGTCGGTGTGGCCCGGGTGACGGCGCAGCACCTCGACCGCGCCGAGCCCGGCGAAGGCCATCGCGTGCGGGGTCGGGGCGCGTCTGGTGGCGCCCCGACCGAAGGCGACCAGCGCCTCCTCCCGGATCCAGGGCGCGGGGCTGCGGGCCGCTGCGGTGCCGAGCCCCCACAGCGCCCGGCCCCACCAGTCGCCGAGGCCGGGCTCGTCGGTCCAGCGCCGGTCGTGGCCGAGCCGGTTGCGGAAGGCGCCTGCGGCGTCCTGGGCATGGGTCAAAAACGCGAGGTAGCGCTCGGCGAGCCGGAGCACCTCCTCGGTCGGCTCCGGCTCGCGGCTGGTGACGACCAGGCCGCGCGCGACGTCGTCGGTGCAGTAGCCGTGTTCGCGGCGGACGATGGCGTGCCGGGCGTGCTCGAACAGGCCGGTGTCGTCACTCAACCGGCTCAGGTGCGCGAAGCTCGGCCGGGGCGTCGGATGTCGGCGGCCGCTGCCCGGCAGGCTGGACAGACCGGTGGTCGCGGTCACGCCGACGCCGCGCTGACTGCGGGACGGCGGGCGGCGACGAGCCGCTCGGCGAGCGCGCCGTAGCGGGCCGACACCGCCGGCCAGCGCAGGTCCGCGGCCAGCGGTCGGACGCGGCCGGCCAGCCGCGCGCCCAGGCCCGGTTCAGTCAGGATCCGCCGGATCGCGTCGGCCAGCGCCGCCGGGTCCTGATGGGGTACGACCAGACCGGGGCCGCCGGTGAGCAGCTCGACGGCGTGCGGGAAGGCCGTGGCCACGACGGGAACCCCGGCGGCCACCGCCTCGATGAGCACCCCCGAGGTGACCTGCTCGCGGGAGTCGTAGGGCAGGACGACGACGTCGGCGGAGCGGATCAGCCGGCCGAGGGTGGCCTGGTCGTGGTAGACGTCCTGGTAGTCCACGGCGTGTGCGATGCCCAGCTGCGCGCCGAGCCGGTGCAGTCCCGCCCGGTACGCCTCCCCCTGGTGTTCGACCACCTTCGGATGGGTCCGGCCGGCGACGGTGTAGGTGGGGGTCGGTTCGAGGTCCTGCAACCGTGCGAGGGCCCGCAACGACCACTCGACGCCCTTGCCGGGACCGAGCAGCCCCCAGGTGAGCAGGTGTGGGCGGGTCCGCCGGTCGGCGGGCACGCGGACATGGTCGGCGGCGCCGTGCGGGATGACCGTCACCTTGTCCGGACGTACGGTGTAGCCGACGAGCAGCCGGTCACGTGCCGTGTCGGTCATCGTGACGACCGCTCCGGCGGCGGTGACGATCTGCTCCAGCAGGGACTTCTGCCGGGGCGAGGGTCGGCGGAGCACGGTGTGCAGGACCACGATGCTCGGCACGGTGAGCCGGCGCAGCAGCGGCAGGACGTCCTCGCCGTCGGCGCCGGGGTAGATCCCGTACTCGTGCTGGACGACGGCCACGTCGAAGGCGTTCAGGGCCGTCGCGGCGTCCCGCCAGCCGGCCTGGGTGCGGGTCGACCAGGTGTGCACGACCCCGGGTCCGGCCCGCAGGTCGTCGCCGCGGTCGGTGACCCGGACGATGCCGCCGCGCGTACCGTCGGCGGTCAGCTGGGCGGCGAGGGCGCAGTTGAAGGTGGCCAGTCCGCACCGGGTCGGTGGGTGGGTGCTGAGGAATCCGTAGCTGAGCATGGGTGTCGGGCCTTCCGGTTGTCGGCCGCCTCCGGGGTACACGGGGACGGCCTCACGCGGTGTCGGCGCACGCTGGCCAGCGTGTGTGGCCGGCGGAACGGGTTCGTGGGCGTGATCGGGTTCAGCGGTGCGATCGGCGGGTGAGCTGGTCGTAGACCGCCAGGTAGTCGGTGACCATCCGGTCCGCGCCGAAGCGCTGCCCGGCGCGGGTCCGACAGGCGGCCCGGTCCAGCCCGGCAGCCTGGGCGACGGCGTCGACGGCCTGCTCGACGGTCTGCGCGAGGAACCCCGTCACCCCTTCGTCGACGACCTCCGGCATGGACCCCCGCGCGTACGCGACGACCGGCGTGCCGCAGACCATCGACTCCACCACCGACAGCCCGAACGGCTCGTCGAAGGCGATCGGGTGCAGCAGCGCGGAGCTCGCGCCCAGCACCTCGGCACGGCGGTGAGGGCCGACCGATCCGAGGAAGACGACCTGGTCGCCGTCGATGTGCGGGGCCACCTGTTCGGCGAAGTACTGCTCGTCCTGCACGATGCCGCAGATGGTCAGTGGTCGGCCGGCGCGGTGGGCGATCTCGATGGCGGTGTGGGTGCCCTTGTCGGGATGGATGCGGCCGAAGGCGGCCAGTCCCGGGCCGGCGTCGCGGGTGAACGGCAGCCCGGTGAGGTCGACGCCGTGGTGCACCGTGGCGACGTAGTCGAGCTCGGCGGTCCGGTCGGCGTCGGAGATCGACACGTAGGACGAGCGGGCCCGGGCGTACGCGGGGAGGATCCCCCGGCCGGAGAAGCCGTGCACGGTGGTGAGCAGCGGAGCACGGCAGTGCTCGGCGAAGGCCAGCGGCAGCCAGTCGAGGTGGCTGTGGACCAGGTCGAACTCCGACGAGCGGGCCATCGCGTGGGAGACGTGCATCGCCTCCCACACCCGGCCGTCCATGCTCGGGTCGTCGGCGTACCCCCCGGGGCACACGCCGTCGAGGGCGGCGGAGGTGACGGAGTCCAGTGTCGCGAAGAGGGTCACGTCCACGCCACGTGTGACCAGCCCTTCGGCCAGCAGACCGGTCACCTGTTCCCAGGGGCCGTAGTGGTGTGGGGGTGTCCGCCAGGCGACCGGCCCGAGCAGGGCGACCCTCACGGGGACGGCGCGTCGGCGAGGTCGGCCGGATCGAGACGCAGGGTGGCGAGCAGCCCCACGTGCTTGGCCGGGTCCACCCGCTCCGGCAGTTCCCGCTCGACCCAGTCGGCCCGGAACTGCTGGCCGCGCTCGCGTAGGGCCGCAACGATCCTGTACCTGGCGATCCTCATCGTCTGCCCCCTTGAGAAGCTCTTCGGGATGGTCATGCGTAGCGGTGGTGGTATGACCGGTGGCGAAGGTCCAGCGGCGGTGATCGGTCGAACGGCCATGACTTCCTCCTGGTGATCTCGACGGCTCGGCCCGGACGCCCGAGCGGTGCCCGGCCGGCAGCGGGTCAACGGAGCATCTCGGTTCTCAGCTGGGCCAGCGAGCGCTTCAGCAGCCGGGAGACGTGCATCTGGGACAGTCCGACCCGGGCGGCGATCTCCGCCTGGGTCAGATCACCGTAGAACCGCATGGTCAGGATTTGGCGCTCGCGTGGGGGAAGAGCCGCGAGGAGCAGCTTGAGGCTGAGATGAGCGTCCACGGCCGGGTATCCCGCATCGGCGGCGCCGCTGCGGGCGTGGTGATGGATGCCGTCGGCCCCGGACCGTGGCTCGCTCAGCGACGCCAGGCGATAGACACCGAGGGCGGCGACGGCGGCCAGGAGTTGGGCGACGGTCACCTCCAGGTCGTCGGCGAGCTCTTGATCCGTCGGTTGGCGACCGTGTTGCTGCGCCAACCTGCCCCGGGCCTCGGGCGCCTGTGCGCCCAGTTCCTGGGCCGCACGCGGCACCCGGATCGCCCAGGCCGTGTCGCGGAAGTGCTTCCGGATGCCGCCGAGAATGGTCGGGACCGCGTAGGAGGCGAACGGCACGCCCCGACTGCTGTCGTACCCGTCGACGGCCTTGATCAGGGCGAGCGCGCCGACCTGTGCCAGGTCGTCGTAGGACTCCCCGCGACCGGTGTACCGCCGGGCCAGTCGACCCGCCATCGGCAGGTTCGCCTCGATGATCCGGTTCCGCAGCCGGGCCCGGTCGGGATCATCGGCGTTCAGCGCTGCGCGTCGACGCAGCAGTTGTTCGCTGTCCCCGGTAGCCGGGCCCAGCGTCGGAGGGAAGGAGACGGCTGTGGGTGTCACGGCGGAGGTGACCATTGTTTCAACGCCCCTAACGGGCTGGTGGCGGCGAGGATGGCGGCCACCGGGGACCCGGGCGACACCGTCACCGTACGCCTTCATCTCCCCGACCGACACTTGGACGGGCTCTGGGAGGCGCACTCGGGTGTCGAACCGGTCGTCAGCCGGACCGGTGGGTGACTGGCGCCGGCGCGAGCTGCTCGGAGCCGTCGACGATCGCCTGGGACAGCTCGGACAGTCGCCGGTTGCGGCTGCGGGCGCCGTCGCGCAGTAACGCGAAGGCATGACCCACGTCCACCTGGAGGCGTTCGGCGAGGATTCCCTTGGCCTGTTCGATCAGGACACGGCTGTTCACAGCGGTTTGCAGCTGTTCGGTGAGCATGTCGCGTCGGTGGATGGCGCGGTGTTGCAGCAGTCCGATGGTGGCCACGTCGGCGAGCGCCTGACCGATGCGAGCTTGTCCTCGTCGAGGGCTCCCGGTCGGACGTCGAAGAGGTTCAGCGCGCCGATCACCTCAGAGCGTAGGCGCATGGGCAGGGCGTGCACCGCGGCGAAGCCGACCTCGGCCGCGGCGGCGGTGAACCTCGGCCATCGGACAGTGGTCTGGGTCAGGTCGGCGACCGACACCGGTCGCCCGGTATGGAAGCAGTCGAGGCAGGGCCCGGCGGTTCGTGATGACCGCACCCCGGAACAGTCATGTTCGACCCTCCCGCCGGACGGCCGCGGCGGCACCGGAGCTCCTCGTACGATGCCCCGGCGGCCGGCGGTGAAGCGCTCACGGGTCGGCGGCGTGTGGGTCGCTGCCGTGGTGTTCGCGTTCGTCCTCCTGCTGCTCCTGATCTTCGTACTGCAGAACGGGCAACGTGCCGAGGTGTCGTTCCTCGGCGCTCACGGCACCCTGCCGATGGGGGTGGCGCTGCTGCTGGCCGCGGTCTTCGGGGTCCTGCTCGTCGCCCTGCCCGGCACCGCCCGGATCGTGCAGCTGAGGATGCTCGACCGCCGTCCCGGGACACAGCTCGGCGGCCCGGCCGGGTCCGGCCCGACTCCCCCGTCGGCGACCGACGTCGCCAGCGTCCCGCTGCCGCCCCGCTCACCGCGTGAGGGCGGATGAGCCATGTCCGTCACCCCGCGACGACTCGCCACGACCCCCGCGCCGGCGCCGTCCGCGTGGGTGGCACCTCGAGGCTCAGCCACGATCACGGCGGAACACACTTCAGCCTCCCCACCCCCGGCCCTGCGGGCGGCAACCCTAAGCCTGCCGCCGTCGCCGGCCAGCACCCCGGACACCATGTGCGAGACCTGCGGAGCATCAGCGCTCCACCGCGCGCAGGGCAGGCGTACGGCATCGTGGCCCACGACGGCTGGTCGCCGGCCGCCGCTCCGAGGCCGGCCTGATTCCCACGCCAACCGTCGCCGCAGCGACTTGAATAGCGGTGTGCAGGTCAACAAGGACGGGCGGCATTGGCGCATCGGCGCCGCCGCCGACGTGAGCTGGATCGCCGGGCACACCACTGCCGGCATCTCGATCACCACCGCCATCCCGCCGGTCTTCGACGCCTACGCCACCACGCGCCAGACCGACGACGTCACCGCCGCCTACGAGCACGCCCTGATCGAGGACCTCACCGCACACACCGCCGACCAGCCGTGGTGGCTGGCCTACCTCGACACCGGCGCCCACGACGTCGTCTTCCCCCACGCCCCCAGGGTGTTCCTCTACTGGAACTGGCCGTACGTTCTGGTCCAGGCCGGCCCCGAGCAGGCCCTCACCTGGCGCAGCGGTGGTCACATACGCCACGCTGACGGAGCGCTACCCGACCTGTTCTTCCCCGCCGACCGGTCATGGCTGGTCTCCGCGCTCTGGGACGACACCTGGACCTGCATCGGCGGCCCGACACCACTGATCCACACCCTCGAACGCGACCCGCTGGCCAACGCCCGACAGATCCGACCCGACGAAGACGCGCTGCCACCAGGGCTGACCCGCGAGTGACACTCCCGGGGGGCTGGCGACGGTCGAGTCAGCCGCACCAGAGGGTCATTTTTCAGGCGGAACCGACAGGGCCAGGTGCGCGCACTCTTCTGCGAAGGAAGGGCTGCGCGTTGCACGCACCCCTCGTGACGCACCCGGAACGCCCGGTCAGCGGCTGGAGAGTGACGGTTCCTGGCACAGTGACCGCGTCGCTGCGGCGATGCAGCGGTGGACGAGCGCCGCACGATCAGAATGGTGCGGGTCCGCGGCCTGCCAACGACATCAACACCTGCGTGGCGAGTAGCTTACGGATGCCGGTGACGGCGACTGTCCCCACCCGATCGTAGGGCAGTTCCAATTGCAGCCCTTCGACTGCGTTGCGAAGGTCTGTCGTGATCTCGTCCGGACGGAACGTGCCGCCCCAGCCGTTGAGCCCGCCGCGCTGGTTGGTACTGAGGGAAGCCATGCCGGAGATGCAGGCGCCGTCGACCAGGATCAGCCTCGCAGGACCCGAGTAGGTCGTCGTCATAGTTATCAACCCTTCAGGACGTAACGCCGTGCACCCCGGGTCCCGGCTGGCTGACAGTCATCAGGGAGGTAAGGCGTCGAGTCCGACCATGGTGTGCTTAACCTGCCCGCGACCGTACGTCAGGTACGGGTCGACGTTTGTGCCTGTCTCGTTCATGAGCCAGAGGCGCGCATTGGGCGGCTGACAGTCGACCGTCGCAGACTAGCGCCCGGGGCCTGATCGATCCACGGGGAGAACGCGGGGCGGTAATGAGCTGGCTCCACACCGAGATGGCCGGCCTCTTGCCGATCAGACGATTTCGCTGTGCCGCGGTAAGCGTATGAGACGCCGAACGGCGGCCCGCTGAACCAGTCGGGCCGCCGCTCACGGAATGTGGATCAGAGCGGGCGGATGTTCTCCGCCTGCGGGCCCTTCTGACCCTGGGTGATGTCGAACTCCACCTTCTGGTTCTCGTCGAGGCTGCGGAAGCCGCTCGCCGAGATCGCGGAGAAGTGGGCGAAGACGTCAGCGCCGCCGCCGTCCGGGGTGATGAAGCCGAAGCCCTTGTCGGCGTTGAACCACTTCACGGTGCCTGTAGTCATGTCTGCTCCTTCGCAGGCTGTTGGAGACCGCATTGTGCGGACCCGCACGCCGCCGCGTTGATCACCCGCGTCGAAACGACACGAAAAACGAGAAGCGCCTGGACGGGTTTAGATGCCCCATCAGGCGCCGGAAAACGTCTACGGAAATCAAAACTGCAACTTGGTTACCGTAGCACATGATCTGTCATCGGCCCCATCGCGGTGAGTGGACCTGGCCACTGAGCTTGCTTGGCGCCGGAGGCGCGCCCGGATCCGCGCCGCGCTCGGCGTCCCGGTGCGCCTGGAGATCGTGGACGCGCTCACCCTGGGCGACGCCGCTCCCGATGAGATCGCAAGCCTCCTCCTCGCCGGCCCGATCTCCTACGACGGCCTACTCGTCCAATGCGCCGGCCGCGTCATCGGCACCGCGCCCGACAAGGACCTCGCCCGGGTCACGACCACCTCGGTCACGGGTCTCGACGCGGTGGCACCCGCCGCGGGGGCGGACAGCGTTCCGTGCGCTGCCGGTGGCTGCGACGGCAGCATATCCGCCGTAGGGCCGCGTTTCGGTCGATGAGCTGCTCGTCGGCGAGGTCGACGGCGACGCGGATCGCGGCACGGCCGGCGAGGCCGGCCGCGGCCGATCGACAGGCCGGTGGGGTTCGGCGGCGCCTGCGCCGGTTCCTCCGCCGGCGGCCAACTGTCACCTGTCCGTGCCACTCGCCGGAGTCGGCGGTGAACAGCAGCGTCGTCGCGGTGCCCACTCGGCGCAATTCATGGGATGCGGGTCGGTCAGCGACCAGTTCGCGAAGCCGCCCACCTTCCAGCCCGGGCGTCAGGGACAGGTCGTACTGGTAGCTGCGGCCGGCCTCCTCATCCTCGCCCTCGGCTCCTCCCTCCCACGCGGTGATCCGGGCCTGTTCCGGATACACCACGCAGAGGGCCGGCAGGTAGGAGTCGTTTCACCACGGGCGGTTCGGGAGCCACGTCCAGCGGCCCGGTCACGTCGGCGCTGCGCCGCCAGTACAGCCGCACCCGCGGGTTGTAGCCCTCCTCCGGGTGGTCCAGCGGGCACCACAACACCTGCAACAGGTCGGTGTCGTCCGGGCCGGCGAAGTCAGGGACGTCCCGACGGCGGAGCTGCGCCACCGGACCAGCGGGATCGGCTGGTCTACCAGGTCGTCCGGTTCGGAGAAGTCGGAGGCCGGCAGTTCCGCCCGTTCCTCGTCGGTCAGGTCGTACCGACTTCCGCCCGCAGCCGCCCGAGCGCTCGCCGCCGCGTAGAGCTCCCGGCTGCGGCGGACGGTCGCCGGTGTCCTGAGCTGGAAGACGTGGTGGTCGTCGCCGTCCGTGCACACCGGCCGGCCAGAGCAGCGGGCCGCCGACCGAGCTGTCGGCGGTCGTGGGCGTTCCGGGTCGGGGATGCAGCCGCGTGGCCGTTGCCGAGTATTCCCTCAACTCTGGGAAGTGTTCCGTGATGTCCACCGGGCGGGGGGCGTGGTGGCTCATGGCCGAGGATCATTAGGAACCATTACGACGAAGGTCATCGAGGCCGCGCGGCGCACCCACCATGATCGCGTCGTGCGCGTCCAGGGGTACGGCCACGGCGGCGGCGCACCCGGCCGGAAGGGCGCTGCGGACCGCTGTCGCTCACCCCAACGGTCGGGCGCCGGGCCGGCGGCGGGCCATCAGGGTCACCGGCACGGCGTGCCCGAGCACACCGACGCCCCAGCCGAGGATCGGCCAGATCGGCCACGGATACCAGGCGCCGGCGGTCATGCCGATGACCAGCCAGAGGACGACCATGAAGGCCGAAACAGCCAGGTAGACGCCGACGTGGATGCGCACCCCCAGCAGGGCGGCTCGGGAGATCCGGGCGCGGCGCTCGTCCCGGGCCATCCGATTCGGCAGGTCGGATGGCAGGTCCCGGGTGAGAGAGTCGAGGTCGGCGTGGTCGCGGGCGAGCGCGACGCGCTCACTGCGCTCCTCGAACTCGACAAAGGTCAGGTAGTCCGCGCTGACCGCTTCGCTGAGCAGTGCGATGGTGCGGTCCCGTTCGGGCCTGCCGATGCGTCGGCCGTCGGCTTTCGCCGACGATGCCCCGCCCGTCACGTCCGGGCTCTGGCGGGCGCCGGGTTCGATGGTCATCGGCGGTTACCTCCGGAAGGGCGGTGCGACCACTGACAGCAGTCGCCAGGACTCAATGTGAACGGGTTCTTACATGGCCAATATAGTCGGTTACCGGCACTCCCCGCTACGGCAACGCGGACCCATTTCCCGTTCGGGCCTGCATGTTAGAGTGCGTCAACATGGGTGAGCAGGCAACGGAAGAGACCGCGGCGGCGGGCGCGACCCGAACCGGCTACCACCACGGAAACCTCCGGCAGGCACTGCTGGACGCCGCGGTGGACCTCATCGCCAAGAACGGCCTACCAGGTTTCAGTCTCAACGCCGCAGCGCGCACCGCCGGGGTGAGCACCGCCGCGCCGTACCGGCACTTCGCCACCAAGGACGCGCTGGTGGCCGCCGTGGTCGAGCGCGGCTGGGACCAGTTCGGGGCGGCGCTGCGACGTGCCGAGCAGCGGCATCCCGACGATCCGTTGGCGCGGCTGGCGGCCCTCGGGCGGCAGTACATCGAGTTCGCGGCCCACCAGCCGGCGGTGTTCCGACTGCTCTTCGGCGAACGCGAACGGGATCCGCTGCGCTCTGCCGCCGGAACGGCCACCTTCACCACCCTGCTGACCTGCGTTCGGCAGGCACAGGAGCAGGGGCAGATCCGAGCGTGCCTCGACGACCGGCAGGTCGCCCAGGCCGCCTGGGGAATGGTGCATGGTGTGGCCACCCTGCACCTCGACGACGTACTGGGGACCATCGAACCGGACGCCTCGCCGTACCAGGTGGGCAGCGCCGCCATCGACCTGCTCATCGACGGTCTGCGGCATCGTGCGCCAGCTCCGCCGGCCCATTCGCCGCCGGGCACCGGCGGCGACTGACACACCCCGGCGCCCGACGTCCATGTCACCCGACCGGCCGGAATACCCGCCGGAGTCCTACTGCTCCGATGTCGACGGCTCGTCGCCGGTCGTGCCGGCCTCCTGCCGGGTGAGCGCAGTCACCACCTCGGCGCACAGCCGCTCAGCCATGCCGTCCGGCATCCTGCCGATCAACTCCCTGAGCTGTTCCATGCTCTCCTGAAGTTCACCTTCCTGGGTGTGGTCCATAGCTCTACGACCCTTCGGGTCAATCACCCCTCTTACTGCAGCGAATCCTCCACCGAGAACAATCGCCCGACCATAGCGGGTTCGCCGCGACGTTCCGTGGGGAGCACCTAGATCCAGGCAAACACGGAAAGTAGCAGTAAGACTACGGTGATGTATCGGTGCTGCTCAAGTACTGGCCAAGGAAGTATGTGGTGATCTTCCCGGTTCGGAAGTCCGGATGCCCCAGCACCCGGCGGTGCAACTCGAGGGTGGTGTGACGGAGAGCTCCTCGACGCCCACCGCTCGCCGGACATTCATCGGCCCGCACCTTCGGTCTTGGTCTGCTGTGGTCTGCCCCGGTGGGGTGCCGGACCGGACGACCCACCGGCCCGGCACCCAGAAGTCGTCGTCACGCCCGGGTCGGGTCCGCCTCACGCCTGGCGGTGTCAGCCAGTGGGCCGATCGCGCCGCTCGACAGCGGCTCGGTCACCCCGGCGGCCGTCGGGGTGTCGGCGGCGGTCGCGGTCGGCCCGGAAACCCGCTTCTCACGGGGAATCAGCGCCCCCGCCAGGGCGCCCGCGGCCACCACGGCGGCACCGACGTAGAGCGCCGGGACCAAGCCGTCGAAGAAGGCGTCCGGGCCGGCGGCAGGGTCCGGACCGACCACACCGCCGGACTGCTGGAAGACAGTGGCCAGGACGGCGATGCCGAGCGCACCACCGACCTCCCGCAGGGTGCTGTTGGCGCCGGAGGCCTTGCCGTGCTCGTCGTCCCGGACCGAGCCCAGCACCGTCGCCGAGTTGGGGGCGAAGGTGAGCCCCATGCCGATACCGGCGACGACCATCGCCGGGATCAACGCGGTGTACCCGCGGCCCGGCTCGGCCAGCATGCCGATCCAGAGGAGCGCACCGGCCTGGAGGGTGAGCCCCAGGGCCATCAGCGGGCCGCCACCGACCCGGCTGGTCAGCAGGCCGGCCACCGGGGCGAGGAACATCGGCATCAGGGTCCAGGGCAGCGTCCGCACACCCGCCTCCAGCGGCGAGTAGCCGAGCGGGCCCTGGAGGTACTGCACGAGCAGGAAGATCGAGCCGAAGACGCCGAAGTACATCGCCAGCGACACCAGGTTGCTCAGCACGAACGGCCGGCTGCGGTAGAAGGTCAACGGCAGCAGCGGGTCCGGGGTACGCCGCTCCCAGGCCACGAAGAGGACCAGCAGCAGCGCCGCGGCGACGAACGCCCCCAGGATCTCGGGGCTGCTCCAGCCCCGCGCCTCGGCCTCGACGATCGCCCAGACCGCGACGGTCACCGCGCCGCCACCGAGCAGCATCCCGAGGAGGTCCAGGCCCTTGCCGGCACCCCGGCTCTCACCGAGCGCCCAGTAGATCAGCCCGATCGCGATCAGGCCGATCGGCACGTTCACCCAGAAGATCCACTGCCAGTTCAGCCCTTCGGTGACCGCGCCGCCGACCAGCGGGCCGATCGCCACGGCGGTACCCGAGACAGCTCCCCAGAGTCCTACCGCCAGGTTCCGCCTGCGCGGCGGCACACTCGCGGCGAGCATCGTCAGCGACAGCGGGAAGACCGCCGCCGCGCCGATGCCCTGCACCACCCGGGCGGCGATCAGCAGTTCGGTCGTCTCGGCCATGGCGCAGGCGGCCGACGCCACCACGAAGACCACGAGGCCGCCGACGAAGACCTTGCGTCGGCCGAGGCGGTCGCCGAGCGCCGCCGCGGTCAACTGCAGGCCGGCGAAGGCCAGCACGAACGAGTTCACCACCCACTGCAGATCGTTCAGGTTGGCGTCGAGATCCTTGCTCATCTCCGGCAGTGCGGTGTTCACCACGAGGTTGTTCAGGGCCACCAGGAACATCGGGACGGAGGCGGCCACGATGGTGGCCACGAGACCACGGCGTGGGTTCATCGGGTAACTCCTTTCAGGAGGGCGCGTACCCGCACCGGGTGCGGGTACGGGACCGGCGGATGACGGCGGCCAGGGTGCGGCCGGTGTTCGGACGCTCAATGTGGAACCGCCGATGGCGTCCCCGGGTCACGGCCGGCCGCGGATCGCGTGCCGCGACCGGCACACCGCCGACGCCCCGCGGCCGGACCGCGACGATGCTCATCGCCGTTCTCCGGAGGCGCTGAGCTGGAACTGCCAGAACGAGAAGAGCCGGCGCTCGTCGTGCAGCCCGCGCAGGATCTCCACCACCCGGTCGACCACGTCGGCGTCGGTGACCGGGCGGGCCGGGTCGAACTGCCGCCACTGCCGTTCCAGGCAGGCCAGCAGCAGGGCACCGTCCGGGAATGGCTCGACCAGCACCGCGGCCGACCGGGTGAAGAGGTGCACCGTGGCGGCGGCGGCGTGGATCGCGCAATACTGCTCGGCCAGGCGGAACAGCTCCGCGGTCCCGGCGAAGCCCCGGCCGTGCTCGGTACGCAGCCGCTGCACCTCCGCGTCGATGCGCTCCAGTTGGCCGTGCAGCGCCTCGGCCACGTCGGCGGCCCGGGTCAGCCACTCCCGCTGCCGCTCGTCGGCGCGCGCCCCGGCCTGCTCGCGCAACAGCCGGATCGAGTCCGGCAGCAGCAGGACGGTGTCGTCGCCGCCCCGGCTGAACAGCTGCTGCTTCTCGGGACGCCACTCCGGCAGCGCGCTGTCCAGGTTGTACTGCAGCTCGATGTGGGCTGCCGCCTCCGCGGAGACCGGGCCGCGTACCGTCTTGAGCAGCCCGTCCAGTTGCAGGGCGATGTTCTTGAGGTTCACCACCGTGTTGCCGTCGGCGAAGATCGCCACCAGCACGTCACGCAGCAACTTCTGGTAGATGCCGTAGTGCGGGTGCGAGCGCAGGTAGAGCCGGGCGCCCAGGACCACCGACAGCTGGGACATCATCCGCTCCAGCGAGGTCGGCACATAGTACTTGACCGCCGAGGAGAAGACGCTGGTCTGCCCCGGGTTGGCCTGCAACCCCCGGACCGCACCGGTGCTGACGCAGTCGGCGACCACCAGGTCGGCGAAACACTCGGCGAGCTGGCGCCGGGTGTACGGCATGTCGATGACCTTCTGGCCGAAGATGACCCGCTCGGTGACGAAGTCCAGGGTCACCCGCATGGCGGTGTCCACCCCGCCCAACGCCATGCTGCTGATCGTGGTCCGGGCCACCTGCGCGCTCTTGAGCGCGATCTCCAGGCCCTGGCCCTCGGCACCGAGGCGGGCCGAGTCCGGGACGAAGAGCTTCTCCAGCCGGATGCCGCTCATGTCCAACGCGCGCAGCCCGTGCAGCCGCTCGTTGGGCAACTCCACCACCGCGCCGGCCGGGGCCTTGCGCTTCTCCACGGAGAAGATGGACCAGTCGCCCGGACCACCCCGCTCGTTGGTACGCGCCTGCACGCTCACCGCGTCCGCGATGGTGGCGTTGCCGATCAGCCACTTCTCGCCGGTGAGCAGGTAGCCGCCCTCGACGCGTTCGGCACGCATCTCGTTGCTGAGCACGTCACTGCCGTGCTCCCGCTCGGAGAGCCCCCAGGCCATCCGGGTGCCGTGGTTGATGGCGTCGACGAAGTACCGCTTCTGCTCGTCCGTGCCGGCGATCCAGGCCGGCATGAACGCCAGATCGGTCAGCATCAGCGCAGTCGCCGCCGTGGGGTCGCGACGCGCCACCAGCCGCAGCAGGTTGAAGCCGACCTCGACGTCGCCGGCCCGGCCGCCGAAGGCCGTCGGCAGGCAGTACTCGTGCAACTGCCAGCGCTGCAGCAGGCCGACCAGCTCATGAGGGAACTCCTCACGCTCGTCGTAGCTCAGGACCGTCTCGAAGGACATCGGGCTCGACGGATCGTGTGGGTCACCGAGGTAGCGCTCCAGTTCCTCGGCCACCGCGATCTGGTTCTTGACGGTCACGGGGTGCACCCCTTCCTCGTTCCGACGCGGTCGTGTTCGGCCAACGGCAACGCGGCGACGGAGATCAGCCGACCGTCGGCGTGCAACCGGTCCAGCGACAGGTACATCGGTTCCACCAGGTCGGCCGGGAGGCGCCAGGTGCCGCCCTCGGCCCGAGCCAGCAGGATGCTGACCGTCGCCGCCAGCCAGTGCGGGTCACCGGCGGCACCGCCCAGCAGCGGCTTGTGCCGGTTGGCCCACCACAGGTGCACGCAACTCGCCGCGGCGTGCAGGAAGCAGAACCGCTCCGACTCCTCCAGCAGGTCCGGCGCCGCCCCGCCCCGACGGCTCTCCAGCAGCCCGGCGACCCGGCTGAGCTGACCGACGAGCGCGGTGCGCAGCCGGGCGACGGCCTGCACGGCGGCGGCGGCGAACGGACCGTCGACGGTGGAGAGCTCGGCGCGTACCCGGTCGACGATCACCGGCAGGCCACAGGTGACCGGGTCGCCTCGGCCGGCCACCGTCAACGCGTCCAGCCGGGCCTCCGGCAGCACCCCGGACAGGTCGAAGAGTGCGGCGGTGTCCAGGGTGGAGCCTGGCTGACCGGTCAGCGCCCACTGGGTCAACGAGGTGGTGACCAGGCGCAGATTCGCCACCGGCCCGGTGTCGATGTGCCGGACCACGGCGTTGTCCCGGCGGAACGTGTCGAAGGCCGCCGCGAAACCGTCCCGCAGCAGGGCGTGGGTGCCGAGCAGGTCGCCGCAGCGCTGGAAGACGTCCGCCGAGGCGTCCGTGCAGACCTGCTTGACCACGCTGGACCAGAGCCCTTCCGCCTCCGGCGCCAGATGCAGCGCCCGCGCCGCGCCGAGCGCTCCGGCCTCCATCGCCAGCAGCGCGGTCGCGGCCGTGGCGAGCTGCCGTCGGGTCTGCGCCATGGCGGCCAGCGGCTTGCCGGCCACCCGGTGGGCGGCGGTGAAGTCCAGCGCCCAGCGCAGCGCCGAGTCGGCGGCGGCCAGGTTCGCCCCGGTGCTCATCACCCGGACGTGCTGCATCGCCCGCATCGCCACGTCCAGCCCTCGACCGACCGGCCCCACCAGAGCGTCCGCCGGGACCGGGATGCCGGCGAAGTCGAAACCGGCCAGGCCGATGCCGCGCATTCCACTGCTCGGGCGGACCTCGGTACGGCAGGCCGCGACCAGCGGCCCCTCCAGCAGCACCAGGGTGAACGCCCCCGGCCCTCGCTGCCCGGTACGGGCGCAGACCAGCAGCGCTTCCGCCCGGTCACCGAGCCCGACCAGCCACTTGGCTCCCCAGAGCCGGTAACCGCCGTTGTCGCACGGCTCCAGTCGGCAGGCGTTGGCGAGCAGGTCGCTGCCGTGTTCCACCTCGGTCATCGCGAAGCCGACCGCGCCACCGCGCCCCAGCAGCTCCACCACACGTTGCCGCTGGCCGGCGTCTCCGGCCAGCAGGACGCAGGTGGCGGCGGTGATGCTGAACATGGTCGCCGGCATCACCGTCAGGTCCCGCCGGGCGGCGACGCGTACCGTCATCAGGGTCTCGTCGCCGCCGCTGAGCGTGCCGCCGTCGGCCCGCGGCACGTACGACCGGCGCAGCGCGGGGCCGACGGCGGCGGCCAGGGCGGCGGGGAACGCCGCCGCCTCGTCCCGGGCCACCGCGGCGCGGAAGCCGTACGGGTTGCGCCCGTCCGCGGGATCGCCCAGCGACCGGTCCAGCTCGGCGGCGGCGGCGAACCGGGTCAGTGTCCCGGTCTCCAGTGCGCCGGTCACGCCGACACACCCCCCGGGCGGTACGACCGCACCGACACCGGCAACCGGATCCCGGCCAGGGTCAGCTGCTGCACCCGGCTGGTGAACGCCGCGCCGCGCATCAGCTCCCGCGCCACCCGGGCCACCCGCCGGTTGCCCGGCTCGGCGAGGTCGGTGCCGGCCACCCAGTCGTTGAAGGCGCCCATCGCCGGCCCGCACCACACCTGGTAGTCCGCGGCCCGGTCACCCTCGCCGACGCTGGCCCAGCGCGAGGCCATCCCGAGGTACCAGCGGAAGATCAGCGCCATCTTGCGGCGCGGCTCCTTGCCGGCCCGCTGCAACTGCGCCGGGTCGCGCCGGGTGAAGTACTCCTGCACGTCGGTCCAGACGTCGTCCAGCGGCCGGCGGAAGACCTGGGTCTCCAGCCGGGTGCGCTCATCGGCCGGCAGCGCCTCGATACCGTCGTAGAGCTTGTAGGACTCGTAGAGGCGGCGGGCACGCATCGGGAAGAGGGTGCCCTTGCGCAGCACCTGCAGGTCCACGCCGAGTTCGAACATGTCCGCCGCCGGGGCCATGTCGCAGTCGGCCACCCCGGCCGCGGCGAGCATCGTGCGGACCTGGTCGGAGGTGCCCGACTCGACGCACGCCTGATGCACCGAGCCGATCACCACGTAGTCGGCGCCCAGGCCGTAGGCGGCGGCGACCGAGGCGGGGGTTCCCAGGCCACCGGCGGCCCCGATCCGCACCGGGTACCCGAGTCGGCGCTGGGCCTCCTCGCGCAGCGCGGCGATGACCGGGAAGAGGGCGATCAGCGGACGCCGGTCGGTGTGCCCGCCGGAGTCCCCCTCGACCGTGATGTCGTCGGCCATCGGCACCAGCCGGGCCAGCTCCGCCTGCTCCGCGGTGATCAGCCCGCGGGCCAGCAGGTCGGCGACCATCGACGCGGGGGCCGGGTTGAGGAACTTCGCGGCCACCTCGGGACGGGAGACCTTGGCGATCACCCGGTTGCCGGCCACGACCCGGCCCTGCCGGTCCCGGCCGAGGCCGGCGACGCGGTACCGGACGATGTGCGGGGTGAGGTCCATGAAGGCCGAAGCCTCCACACAGCGCACCCCGTACCTGAGGAAGAGCTCCACCCCGGCGCGCTCCAACTCCTCCTCGCTCGGGGCGTGGATCAGGTTCACCGCGTACGGCAGTTGCCCGAGCTCGGCGCGGAACCGCCCCAGGGCCTGCTCGATGCGCTCCGGCAGCAGCCCGGCGGCACCGAAGGAGCCCAGGTAGCCGGCCCGGGCCAGCTCCACGACCAGGTCCTCGGAGGCGATCCCGCCGGCCATCGCCCCGCCCATGTAGGCGTAGCGCAGGCCGTGGCGGGCCCGGAAGCTGGCGTCACCGAGGCGCTCCGGGGTCAACGGGCCGACGGCGGCGAGCACCGAGGCGGCCGAGGCGGGCTGCTGGTTGCTCACGCCGATCCCGTTGCCGACGCGGACCACGAAGGCCGGCTCTTCCAGCCGGCCCAGGGCGGCCCGGATCCCGGCGGGATCGACGTGCACCGGGCTCTGCTCGACGGGTGCGGCGGGTCCGATGGCGGGGACGGTCGGTTGGACGGTGACGGTCATGGCGTCTCACTCTCCCCGGCCGGCAGCGACGCCGGACCGAACCTCGACAGCGACATCGGTCAGCTCGTAGATCCGCAGGCCCGGCTTCCAGACGCTGGCGTCCGCGACGACCAGCAGCCGGCCGGTCTCCCGACGGATCTCCTTCACGTGCAGGTCGAAGGTCATCTCCCCGTCGGGTCGCAGGATCTGGCCCCGGTACTTCCAGCCCATCGCCACGTCCACCGGGGAGGTGAACCGGGCGTGTGGGATGTCGTCGGCGAGCCCGGCCTCGATCACGTACGCCTGCAGGCCCTGGATCACCGACTCCACGCCCAGCGAGCCGGGCATCACCGGGTCACGGTGGAAGTGGCAGGTGAAATACCAGTCGGCCGGGTCGATCAGCCGGGTGCCGAGCAGGTAGCCCTTGCCGTGCCTGCCACCGTCGGCCACCACCGTGACCTCGTCGACCAGTTCCAGGTGCCCGTTGCCGAGGCGCAGCCCGCTACGCGGGTGCGGGGTGCGCCAGCGCTCGTCGGCGCGTACCGGCAACCGGCGGACCCGGGCCGGGTCCAGGCCGGTCTGCTCCCCCAGCCACGGCGGGAGGTACCTGCCGGCGTCCAGCCCCACCTGGTTGGCCAGTGCCGCCTCGGTGAAGTAGCCGAACATCGACTCGCCGACGTAGAAGACCTCGCCGTCGGCGGAAAGCTCGTAGCGGAAGTTCTGCAGGGTGGCGCCGGTGACCGCCTGGCTGGAGAGCATCGTGGTGTGCTGCCGGATCGTCTTGCCGGCCAGGTGGACGTTCTTGACCAGGGTGGCTTTGCCGTCCAGGTTTCGGATGGCGAACTCGTCGTCGGGGTGGGCCAGGGTCGCGCCGAGGTAGTAGCCGCAGAGGATGGCCGCCTGGAGCGAGGTCTCCATGAGCACGCAGTTCGGCATGTTGCCGGTCGGGCTGTCGGCGTAGTACCAGGCCTCGGGCGGGGAGTCGTACTCGGTGACCATCTCGGCGCCCGGCTTGAGCACGCCCCGGGTGCCCTCCAGCGACATGATCCGGTCGACGAACTGGAAGTCGCCGTTGGGGATGTGCGGTGCCCGCCGGTCGTGGTAGATGTCGAATTCGGGCCCCATGGCGGTGCCCAGATCGCCCTTGGCGGCGTGCGCCAGGTGCAGCTCGTTGATGAACGCGGTCTCGCCGAGGGTGTTGCGCCGGCCGAGGAACTCCGGGTTCCCGCCTGCACCCGGCCGGTACGGGGTGCCCGCCTTCTCCCGGATCTGTACGCCGAAGTTGCGCATCGCCACCATCGGCTTGTCGCCGACGTAGACGGTCAGGTCGGCGATCACCGTCGGGCGGGGAAGCAGGGTCAGTTCGATGATCTCGGCGTGGTAGCGGATCTCGGTGGTGTCCGGGGTGATCTGTCCGCGGACCTTGACCTCGGTCTTGAGCCCCGGCACCGACTGGAACTCGGCGTCCGGCAGGACCAGGTGCATGCCCAGGTACATCGCGAACGTCTGGAGCAGCTGCACGCCGCCCTCGGCGACCATCGAGCCGGCGAGCACCGGGTCACCGGGGAAGTGGCACCTGAAGTACCAACCGTCCGGCACCAGCCGTTTGATCGCGGTCAGCTCACCGAGTCCGCACGGGCCGCCGAGCCGGTCGACCTGCGGAATCTCGTCGATCATGCGCAGCATCTCGGTGGGCAGCCGCAGCGACCGGTTCGCGTCGCCCTGGTCCCAGGCCGGGCCGAAGACCTCGGCGCGACGCCCCTCGGTCAGCAGCTCCAGGTCCGCGGTACTCAGGGAGGTGCGCTCGGTACGCGCCAACGGCTTGAACCAGGTCCGCTCGAACCCGGCGCGCCGCTTGCGGTCGGCGTCGGAGAGGACCACTCCGAGGGAGCTGTCCAACTCGCTCTTGTTGAAGTACCCGGCGCAGGCGTCGAGCAGTTCGAGGATCAACTCGCCGTCGGCGTAGCACTTGTAGCTGAAGAAGAAGAGCAGCGCGTCGTTGTTCCAGACGAACCGGTTGATGGAGATGTCGTAGCGCAGGGTCTGCCCCTCGCGGGGCAGCGGGCCGTGGAAGACAAGCGTGCTGTCCAGCAGGCGGTAGACCCGCTCCCCCTTGTTGCGCAGGTCGATGCCCAGATAGCTGATCAGCAGCAGGTCGCACTGCCCGGCCTCGATGGTGACGGCGCAGGGCACCAGACCGTCCACGCTGTACCAGGAGCCGACGGGTACGTCGTACTCGGTGGTGATCGTCGACGGCTCGAAGACCCCGCGCTGTCCGGTCAGCTCGGTGACCCGGGTGACGAACAGGTACGGCGGCTCGGGCAGCCGGGTCCGCACCCGGTAGCCGTCGATCTCCGCGTACTCCGGGCCGAAGACCTTGGCCACCTGGCCGGCGGCGAACTCCAGCAGGTCCGCCTCGTCCCAGACCGGACGGTCACCACGCGGATCGGGCGTACCGCCGGCCGGCGGCGGGATGTCGCCGCTGCCCGGGGCGGTCGCGCCGCCGACGGAGAGTTCCAACTGGGTGACCGCGTTGTCGAGGATCACGTGGTGGGCGCGCAGGGCCGCCCGGTGCGCCTCGACGACCCGGGCGGCCAGGGCGGCCACCGCCGCCATCGGGCTCTGCGCGGGGCGCTGGAGCTGACCGGCCGACCAGCGGGAGTGCAGCCGCTGCGGTCCGGTCCGCGCGGCGTGCACCCGACGGGCCGTCAGGGTGCCGTCGCCGCCGCCGGACAGC
Source organism: Micromonospora sp. DT31 (assembly GCF_049841795.1). Lineage (NCBI taxonomy): Bacteria > Bacillati > Actinomycetota > Actinomycetes > Micromonosporales > Micromonosporaceae > Micromonospora > Micromonospora sp. DT31. Next base: position 232,098 of record NZ_JBNCKZ010000003.1, read on the forward strand.
GCGGTCAGGTCGACGGTCGAGACGTCCCGGTTCGGGCTCTCGGCCGACTGGCCGGCGGGGGCGACCGACGCGGCGGCGGGAGGCAGGAAGACGAAAGGCTCGCCGTCGACGGTGATGATTTCTTCGGGCCAGTGCACAGTGGGATCGGTCATGGCAGCGGGCACCACCTCGGGGGCGTGCGCGACGACGGTAGGCGTCTCGCGCTCGATGTGTTCGAGAACTCCGGCGGCCCGGTCGGCGACCCGTCGGACGATCGACTCCCCACCGCAGGGGACGGTGCGCACCAGGCGGCGGCCACCGGTGGCCTCGACCACCGGCTCGGGGCCACCGAGCAGCCGGCCCAGGTCGACCGGGAGGCCGTGACTGGCCAGCCGGGCCAGCGCCTGGGCGAGGGCGGCGGCCACCGGGACGCCCCGGCGGTCCACCGAGACCGCCACGTGCGGCTGGTCGGCGAGGGTCTCGCCGATCCAGCGGGTGCAGGTGGCACCGGGGCCCACCTCGACGAAGAAGCGAAAACCCCGGTCGTACGCGGTCCGGGTGAGCTGGGCGAAGTCGATGGTGCTGCGCAGCGTCCAGGCGATCCGCTCGGCGACCGTCTCCAGGTCGGTCGGGTCGACGGTGTCGTGATCGAAGGCGGAGAGGAGCTCCAGACCGGGCTCGGCCGCACCGGCGGCATACCGGTTCAGCTCGGCCAGCTCGGCAAGCCCCGGGTCGACCACCGGGCAGTGCATCACGTGGTTGGCAGGCGCCTTGGCCGCTTGGCAACCGACCCGTCTGATCAGCTCCTTGACCTGGCTCGGATCGCCGCCGACCACCACCTCGCGGGGGGTGTTGACGTGGGTGAGGAAGACCCGGTCCAAGCCGGTCATCTGCGCGCGTACCGGCTCCTCACCGGCGAGCAGCACGTAGCTGACCCAGACCGCGCTGTCCGGGGTGTCGGCCGGCAACGACCAGGTTTCGCGGACCATGTGCTTGGGACCGCGCAGCCGGTCACGGAAGAGCGGGGTGGCCGCCAGCTTCGTGTCGTCGCGGGCGGCGGCGGCCCAGACATCCATCGCGAAGAGCATGCTGCTCTCGCCGAGGCTGTAGCCGAAGCCGCCCTGCGGGACGACGTTGAGCACATCGCGCAGCAACTGGGTACGCAGCACCGCGGTGTTGGTGCCGGCGGCCAGCAGGACCGGGATCTCCTCGATCAGCCGCTCCTCGTGGCGCATCAGGTCCCGGCGCTGCACCGGCCGGGCGCCGCGCGGGTAGAGCCAGCGCTGCTTGAACCGGTCCCGAGGCCGGTCCGCCTCGGCCTCGAAGCGTTCCAGCAGACCGGGGAAGAGCCGGAACAGGTCCCGGTCCACCCCCGGGTAACTGGTGAACGCGCCGGGGTAGACGAATGCGACCCGCCCTTCGCCGACCGGACGACCGGTGCAGAAGCTGCCGCCCGGGGTGGCCCACTCGCCGCCGTTGCCGAGCACGCCCGGCAGGTCCCGCTCGGCGGCGTCGAGTTCGCGGCGCAGCCGCTCACCGTCCGCGGCGACCAGTACAGCCGTGAAGCGTCGACTGCCGCTGCGCGGCGCCGCCTCGCGAACCAGCTCCCACGGGTCGCGGCCCCGCTCCAGGGCGGATCGGTACTGCCGGACCAGGTCGGTCATGGTCGTGGCGTCGTCGGCGCTGATCGCCAGCATCAGGTGCCCGGTGGTGGCCCGCCAGTCGACCTCGACCTGCGTCCCGACGGTGTCGGCACCGGTCACGACCAGGTGCGCGGCGGTGTTGTCGCCGGCCAGTGGCCGGGCGTCCCAGGCCGCCACGGCGGCCACCCGGGGGGTGTCCCGGCGGCGGCGCAGCCACGGCATCGGCTCGACCGACACTTCCAGTCGGGAGGCCGGCAGCTCGGCCAACGCCTCGCGCAGCGGTGCCGGCGTGGCGGGCAGTTCGGCCCGGTACAGCCAGCACGCCGCGTTGACCAGCGCGGTCAGCACCGAGGCCTGCTGGGTCTCACCGACCAGGGCGGCGGCACCACCGATGAGGCAGCCGTCGTCGTCGGGGCCGCCCGGCCACGCCGCGGCCAGGCCGGCCAGGGCATCGGCGACGGGTGCCGAGGCGAGTTCGAGGTAGTCCACCTCGGCGGTGTCCCGGCCGGCGGCGGCGAGTCCGGCGGCACTCGCCGCGGCCAACGCCGCCCCCGCGCCGCCCGGGTCGCCGGCCACCGCCACCGCCACCGCCACCGACTCCACCGTGGCGTAGACCCGCCGACCGGCGGCATCGTCGGGGCGGGTGACCACGACCACTGCGGCGCTGTCGCCGGGCACCGGCGGTGCGGTTCCGCCGGCGGCGGCCACCGCGGCCCGGGTGATCACGTTCTCGATACCGCCGGCCAGGTCCACCCCACCGACCAGGACCGCCTCCACGGTGGGGTCGAGCAGCAGCATCTGGGCGACCTCCAGGGCGCGGGCACCGGAGGTGGCATCGGCGGCAATGGTGAACGACGGGCCGGTCAGGTTCCGGGACGAGGAGATCCGGCTGGCCATGATGTTGCCGATGTAGCTGAGCACCTCGTTGGCGCCGATCGGGTCGTGCACCCCGGCGCGCACCGCGCTCTCCAGCCGGGCCAGCGCCTCCTCGTCGAGGGTCAGCCCGGCCCGCGCGCACTCCGCGCGGACGTGGGCACCGATGTCGAAGCGGGCCCGGTGGGTGTGGGTACGCGGTTCCATCTCCATCGCGACGACCACCGCCACCCGCCGCTGCGGCAGCTGGTCGGCGCGTACCCGGGCCGGCGGCGGGGCGTAGCCGGCGTCGAGCAGGGCCTGCTCGGCCGCCTCGAAGAGGAGCAGGTGCTGCGGGTTGGCGAAGCCCAGCTCACCCGGCGGGATTCGGTAGGTGCGGGCGTCCACGTCGATCGTCTCGACGTACCCGGCCCGTTCGGCGTGCGCGGTGTCCTCCGGGTCGGCCCCGGCGAGCCCGTACCAGCGGGGCTCCGGGCGGTCGACAAGTGCCGGCGTGCCGGTGCGGGCCATCGCCTCCCAGGCCGCCACGTCGGTCAGCGGCCCGGCCCGCAGCCCCAGCCCCACCAGGGCGAGCCGCCCGGTCCCCGGCAGGCCGCCCGACGCGGTCGCCCCGGCCGGGATGACCGCTCCGGCCAGCACCGCGTCGGCGGCCGAGTCGGTGGTGAGGATGGCGTGCGCGTTGGTACCGCCGAAGCCGAACGCCGAGACCGCCGCGACCCGGTGCGCCGGGTCGCGGTCGACCCGCGGCACCGGCCAGGGGCGCTGGGTCAGGACCACCTTGTCGGCGGCGGGGAGCGCGTCGGCGGGACGCAGCGGCTGCTCCACCCCGGGGGTTGCCGGGACGGTGCCGTGCCGCAGCGCGAGGATCGCCTTGAGCATGCTGGTGAAGCCGGCGACGGTCAGCAGGTGGCCCACGTTGCCCTTCACCGAGCCCAGCGGCGGGACGCCTCCCCGCCCGGCGAAGAACTCGGCCACCCCGCGCAGCTCGGTCCCGTCACCGAGCGGAGTACCGGTGGCGTGGCACTCGATGTAGTCGACCTGCGCCGGGTCGAGGCCGTGGTCCAGGTAGGTGCGGCGGTACGCCTCGATCTGCCCGTCCTTGCGCGGGGTCAACAGGTGGCCGCCCGCCCCGTCGTTGCTCAGCCCGATCGGGCCGAGTACGGCGTGGATCAGGTCACCGTCGCGCCGGGCGTCGGCGAGCCGCTTCAGGACGAAGACCCCGGCGCCCTGACCGGTCACGATGCCCGCCGACCGGCCGTCGAAGGGCTGGCTCATCCCGTTGGCCGGGAAGGCCTTCAGGTCCGAGAAGGAGAGGTGGATCAGGAGCGGGTCCGGGGCGCAGACCGCCCCGGCGAGCATCACGTCGGCGTGGCCCGCGCTGAGGTAGCTCCGGGCCAGGGCCAACGCGTACAGCGCGGAGGAGCAGGCCGCGTCCAGGGTCAGCCGGGTGCCGCCCAGGCCGAGGGCGTTGGCGAGAACCGTGGCCGGCAGGCCGAACGGCCACATGTCCGCCGGTTCGACGTCGGCCGCGCCGGCCGGCGCGGCCGACGGCAGGTCCAGCCCGGCCTGCCGCAGGCCGGCGGTCACCGCCTCGCGTACCAGGGGCAGGCAGGCCCGCACCGAGGACTCGGTGGGGAAGGCGTAGTTGCCCAGGATGACGCCGGTACGGGCCAGTACCGGCGAGTCCTCCCCGATGCCGGCGTCGGCGAGCGCCCGGCGGGCGGTGTACAGCGGCCACCGGACCACCTTGTCCAGCCGGTTCAGCTTCGCCGCCGGGATCCGCAGGCCGGTCAGGTCGATTGTGGGCTCCGTGACGAACCCGCCCCGGGTGGCGGTGACCCGGTGCTCCGGGTCACCCCACCCGCCGGGGACGGACTCGTCCGTGCCGAACACCTCGCGGCCACCGGGGCGACGCAGGTCCGCCCCGGACCGCAGATTGGCCCAGAACTGCTCGGGTGTTTCCGCGCCGGGCAGCAGGCAGGAGATCCCGACGATCGCTACGGGCTCCTGTCCGGTGCTGGTCCCCGCGACGTGCTCTGGCGTGGACATGACTCTCCATCCGCAGGGTGTGTCAGCGTGCGTTGGACGTGGACTGCATGTCCCCGTTGTCCCGGACGATCGCCTGGACCCCGGTGAACCGGACCAGGACCGCCCCGTCGGTCGTGCAGGCGCTGACGGTGCAGCGCACCGTGGGGCCGCCGACCGTGACCTCGTCGACCACGATCAGGAAGGACTCCCCGGTGGGAATCGGCGCGTACAGTTCGGCCCGGCCGATGCTGGTCGGCAGGCTCGCCTGGCCGGTGTGCCGGCGCACCCAGACCAGCACCGCCTGCAGCAGCAGGTCGGCCAGGGCCGGGTCGTACCGGTCGGTGCTCCAGGCGCCCTGCGCCACCGGCGTGTCCGGCAGCTCGGCCAGCAGGACCATCCGGCGGCGCGGGTCGAGGACCCGACGCAGACCGCGCAGCGTCTCGCCGTGGAAGAGGGTTCCGTCGACGTACGCCGTGGTCTCCTCCCCGGCGTCGGTGCCGGGTAGACCGGTCAACCGCGGCGCCGGGCCGGTGGGGCCCGCCGTCTCGATGACCGCCCGGTAGCGGGGCCGGTCGGCCTCGTCCCGCACGTCGACCCGGATGCCGGAGTCGCCGGGCGTGACCAGGAAGCGCAGCCGCCGCGGCGCCTCGGCGTCGAGAACCACGCCCTTGAGGACGGCGAAGTCACGCGCCCCGGCGGCCGGTACCCCGGTCACCGCCGCGGCGGTGGCCAGCATCCCGCCCAGCGCCACCGTCGTCGGCAGCACCGCGTGCTCACCGATGCGGTGGTCGGTCAGGACCGCCTCGTCGCGCAGGCCGGCCAGCTCCCGGGTCACCCGGACCCCGTCGGCCGGCAGTGGCCGGGGCTCGGCCTCCAACAGGGGCTTGTCCGGCCCGATGACGGTGACCAGGTCGGCCGAGTGCGCAGCGCTGAACTGCTCGGTGAACATCCGGACCCCGGTCTCCAGCGGGATGAGGTCCACGCCGCGCTCGGTGAAGAGGCGGGCCAGCTCCGGGGTCACCATCCCGCCGGCCCAGGCACCCCAGTTGATCGAGGTGATCCGGGCGTCCGGGCGGGCTCCGCGCAGCCGGGAGGCGATCCGGTTGAGCGCCTCGTTGGCCATCGCGTAGTCCGACTGCCCCCGGTTGCCGAAGAAACCGGCAACCGACGAGAAGAGGACCACGTGCCGCAGCCGGTCGGTGTCCAGCGCGGCCAGCAGACTCGCCAGGCCGGTCAGCTTCGTGCCCAGCACCCGGTCGATGTCCTCCGGGCGCTTGTCCACGATGAGCTGGTCGGCGAGGACACCGGCACCGTGCACCAGGCCGGTGATCCGGTCGCGGTGCTCGGCCAGCACGGTACGCAGCGTGTCCGGGTCGGTCACGTCGGCCGGCAGGTAGGTGACCCTCGACCCGCCGGCGGAGGCCTCCGTCAGCGTCCGGCGGATCTCCCGCTGCGCCTTCAGCTCCTGGAAGCGCCGCTCGACGTCCTTCGGGGTCACCTTCGCCCTGTCGGCTTTGAGCGCCCGCGCGATCGCGCCCTTCAGTTGCTCCAGGGGCACCCCCTCGGCCCACGCCGGCTCGTCGGCCAGCGGGGTGCGGCCCAGCAGCAGCAGGCTGACGCCGTACTCGCGGGCCAGGCCGGTGACGCAGGCCGCGGTGACGCCGCGTCCGCCACCGGTGACCACGAGCAGGTCCTCCGGTCCGGGCGGGGCGACCTTGGGGCCCTCCGCGTACGCCGGTCCGGCGGCCAGCCGGGTGGTCCACCGCGCGCCGTCGGCGTCATGCCCGACCGCGCGCACCGAGGCAGCGGCGTCGTGCAGTTCGTCGAGGAGCAGGTCGACCACCCGCGACGCCGGCAGTCCGGCCGCCACGTCGACCGCCCGGCAGTAGACCGACGGCGCCTCGATGGCCAGCGTCTTCACCAGCCCGGAGAGACCACCCAGGGTGACCGTGGCCAGCTCCGCCGCCTCGGCGGTACCGGTGGACGGGGCCACGCCGAGCCGGCCGTCCAGCCGGGCCACCGTGACGAACGCCGCCCGGGAGCCCTCGGCCGTGTGCTCCAGCGGACGCTGGACGTCGCGGGCCAGCAGGGCCGCCTCGCGCAGTACCGCCGTGGCGGCGGCGGGGTTGTCGGCCTGCTCCGGCGCCAGGTAGAGCACCAGGTCCAGTCCTTCGTCGTACGGCTCACCGGCCTGCCTGGTCCGCCAGCCGGCGGCGGTCAGGGCGTCGGCGAGCGCGTCGGCGAGCGGGCCGCCGGCCCCGGTCAGCAGGGCCACCGGGTGGGCCCGGTACGCCTTGTCCCGCCGGTCGGGAGCCGGGAGCCGGATCAGGCTGGCCTGCCACCGGTCGATCCGGGGCAGGCGTTCAGCTTTTGGGCCGCTCACCACCTCCGCTCCGGTCGCCTCGGCCGCTGCTTGCGCCACGAAGTGGACGATGTCGTCGAGCGTGTGCAGCTCGGCCAGGCGCTCCGGGCTGGCCGACGGCGAGCCGGGGAACGACTCCCGCAACGCACCCATGATCTCCACCCGCTTGATGGAGTCGATGCCCAGGTCGGCCTCGACGTCCATCGACGGGTCCAGCATGTCGGTCGGGTAGCCGGTCTTGTCGGCCACGATGTCCAGCAGTGCGGTCCGGACCGTGTCCGCATCCGCGGTGGCGACCGGGGCGGCCTGGGCGACCGGGGCGACCTGGGCGGCGGGTGCCGCGACGGGCGGGGCCGGGGCCACGGCGGGAGAGGCCGGCACAGCCTGCTGGATGGCCTCCGGTACGTACGCCGGAGCGGCGGCCTGCGGCGCGTGGCCGTTGACCGTCGCGTTGTTCCAGCCGTACTGCTGGGCGGCGCCGATCGCCGGCGGCTGGCTCGCCGGCACGGCCGGCTGGTGGATGACCGGGTTGTAGTCGATCATGGTGCCGGGGGCGACCATGGTGGTCTCCAGCTGCGCGAAGCTGCGCAGCACCTCGCTGGCCGAGGTGTGGCTCTGCCCGATGGCCAGGCTGTGCTCGGCGATCGCGGTGATACCGGCGATCACGTTGTCGGCCGGACCGTCGTGCCGCCGGCTGCCCTCCTCGACCAGGTTGGTCAGCCGCTCCGACAGGCGCAGCTGGTTGTGCAGGTAGTCGCCGTGCATGGCGAGGTGGCTCGCGGCGATCGCACCGACGCTCGGCACCAGCTGACCCGGCACGGCGTGACCGTTGCCGTTGTGGCCGTTGCCGTTGTGGCCGTTGCCGTTGTGGCCGTTGCCGTTGTGGCCGTTGCCGTCGATCGCCACGCTCGGAGCCGCGACGGGGGCCGGCGGCGTGGCCCGGCTCCCCTCGACCCGGTATCCGTTCTGCAGCGCCTCCTGGTAGTCCCGGCGGCGCCCCTCCGGTACGTAGTTGACACCGTTCAACTCGATCATCATCCCCTCGGTGCGCGGCGGCCGGCTGGCCACCGCCTGGTAGCGGTTGAATCCGGTCAGCGGCAGTCCGAGGACGGCCAGCCGTGCGGCGAGCTGCTTCAGTGCGCGGTCGCTGTCGCGACCCGATCCGGCGTCGGCGGAGAGCACGACGACGTCGGGGTGGTCGGCCAGCACCCGACGTACCAGGCCCGCCAGGATCTTCTTCGGTCCGAACTCGACGAAGACCCGGAAACCGTCGTCGTACATCTGCGCGATCCGGGGCGCGAATCCGACCGGGTTGGCGAGCTGCTGCACCAGGACCCGGGCGTTCTCGTCGGTGTCCGCGCCGTAGCTGGCGCCCTCGGTGTTGGCGTAGACCGCGATCTCCGGCCGGCCCACGGTGGCCCGCCGGACGGCGGCGCCGAAACGGTCCACGGCGTGGCTCACGTACCGGGTGTGGAAGGCAGCGGCCACCGGCAGCGCCTTGGCGTCGACCCCGGCCGCCCGGCATGCCTCGACGAACGTCGCGACGGCCTTGCTGCCACCGCCGACGACCAGTTGGTCCGGCGCGTTGATGTTGCAGATCACGACGTCCGGGTGGCCGTCGAGCAGGCGCTCGACCGTCGGCCGGTCGGCCGGGACGGCCGCCATGGTGCCCGGGTCGTCGCTGTCTGCGCCGCTGCGCTCGGCCATCGCCGCGCCGCGTGCCCTCGCCAGCGCGTAGAACTGTTCGTCACGGAGACTGCCGGCGGCCCAGAGCGCGGTCAGCTCGCCGAAGCTGTGCCCGAGCGCACCCTCGGCGGTGAAACCGAGCTCCCGCAGGTAGGTGTACTGGCCGGCGGAGACGGCGCCGATCGCCGGCTGGGCGTAGTCGGTGCGCCGCAGCGCCTCCTCCTGCCCGTCACGGGTGGCGTCGTCGAAGGCCGGCGGTGGGAAGACCACCCGGCCCAGCGCCTCGGCCCCGGCGAAGTGCGCCGCCGCGGCGTCGAAGGCCACTCGCACCGGCGGCACCGAGACCGCGGCCTCGGCCGCCATCGAGACGTACTGGCTGCCCTGGCCGGCGAAGAGCGCGGCCACCCTGCCGGTGTTCGCGGCCGCCCGACGGTAGTACGCCCCACGGGGGAGTTCGAACGACTCGGCGGTCGGGTTGTCGGCGATCCGCAGGCAGGCCGCCTCCCGCAACTCGTCGCGCTCGGCGTCGTCGCGGGCGACCACGGCCAGCCGGGCGTGTCCGGCCGACACCGGCGCGTCCTCGGCCGACCCGTCCGGGTACTCCCGGGCCTGGGTCAGCAGCGCCTGCGGGTCGGTGCCGTGCCAGAGGTGCACCCGCGAGGTGCGGTGCAGCACGGCCAGCCCGGTACCGGTCGGGTCGTGCTCCTCCAGGACACAGTGGAAGTTCGTCCCACCGAAGCCGAACGAGGAGACCGCCGCCCGGCGGCGGGGACGCTCCGGTTCGAGGATCCACGGCCGGGTCCTCGTGTTGACGTAGAACGGGGAGTCGTCGAAGCCCATCGCCGCGCGGGGCTTGTCGACGTTGATCGTCGGCGGCAGGAGCTTGTGATAGAGCGCCAGCGACGACTTGATCATGCCGGCGGCACCGGCGGCGGCCTTGGTGTGGCCGATCTGGCTCTTGACGCTCCCCACCGCGGCGAAGTTGCGCTCGTCGCTGGCCGCCGCGAAGACCTCCTTGAGGGCACTGACCTCGGTGAGGTCGCCGACGGCGGTGCCGGTGCCGTGGCACTCGATCAGGCCGACCTGCTCCGGGCCGAAGCCGGCGTCCTCGTACGCCCGGCGCAGCGCGACGACCTGGCCCTCCTTGCGCGGGGCGTAGATGCTCTTGAACCGGCCGTCACTGGAGGTGCCGATGCCGCGCAGCACCGCGTAGATCCGGTCCCCGTCGCGTTCGGCGTCGGCCAGCCGCTTGAGCGCCAGCATGCCGATGCCCTCGCCGATCAGTGTGCCGTCGGCGTTCTCGTCGAACGGCCGGATGTCGCCGGCCTTGGAGAACGCCGGGGTCTTGGAGAAGCAGAGGTACATCAGGATGGTGTTCTCGGCGTCGCAGCCGCCGGTGATCATCAGATCCGCCCGGCCGGCGATCAGCTCCGCCGCCGCCGAGTGGATGGCCGCCAGCGAACTGGCGCAGGCCGCATCCACCGTGCAGTTGGTACCGCCGAAGTCGAACCGGTTGGCGATCCGGCCGGCCACGACGTTGCCGAGCATGCCCGGGAAGGAGTGCTCCTCCCACGGGGCGAACGCCTTGACGAACTTGGACGAGATCTCCTCGGCGTCGCGTTCGCTCAGACCGCAGCTGCGGACGACCTCCTTGAGCACGGGCGTCTGCAACCGGGTCGCCAGCGGCTGGGTGAGCGAGTTGGCCCCGGTGATGCCGAGCACCACGCCGGTCCGCTCCTTGCGGTACCACTTGGCGTCCGGTGCGCCGGCGTCGGCCAAGGTCTGCTTCGCGACCACCAGGCTGAGCAGTTGCAAGACGTCGGTGATCTCCAGGGTGTTCGGCGGCAGGCCGAACTCCAGCGGGTTGAACGGCACCGTGGGCACGAAGCCGCCGCGCTTGGCGTACGTCTTGTCCGGTGCCTTCGGGTCGGGGTCGTAGTAGTCGGAGATCCGCCAGTGCGTCTCGGGCACGTCCTCGATGCAGTCGGCGGCGTCGACCACGTTGCCCCAGAACTCCGTCAGGTCACCGGAGCGCGGGTAGAGCGCGCCGAGTCCGACGATCGCGATGGGGGTGTCCGCCATCCGGCGGGGGGCTGTGTTGTCACTGTCCATGACACGGTCCGTTCCGGTCGATAACGTCTCGTGGTCGGTGACGGGCGGCCGGTTGGCGGTACGGGTGCCGCCGCCGGCCGGTGCCGGGTCGGCACCCTCGCCCAGTAGGTCACGTGCCGTACCGGTGATCCGGTCCACGGCCGTTCGGTCCCGCAGCATCGTGTAGTGGTCGCCGGGGCACCCCAGCACCGTCAGGTCCTCGGCCAGCGACCGCCAGCCCAACGGATCCGGTACGTCCAGCAGGCCCCGCTCGGGCCGGACCAGCACCACCGGCACCGGCGACCGCCGTGGTTCGTACGCCTGCGCCAGCCGGTTGTTGCGGATCAAGCCCTGCAGGTACGCGTCGAGCACCTTGCGCAGCCCCGGCAGGGTGGTGTCGTCCCGGACCGCACCGTGTTCGCGGGCCAGGTCGAGCAGCGTGCGCAGCCCGCTCTCGCGATCCCCGAGGGCCAACCCGGCCGTCGGGAGTTCGACACCGCGGCGGGCGCCCAGGTACATGGCGAACCAGCGCAGCACCTCGGCGTCGTCGAGGTCACCGTCGAGTGCGGTGTACTCCGGCACCGGCGCGATGCTGTCCAGGGCGAGCAGCGCGTCGGGGCGTTCGCGGGCCGCGAGCAGCCCGGCCAGTTCCAGCGCCACCACGCCGCCGAACGACCAGCCGGCCAGGCACCACCGGCCGCTGGTCAGGGCACGCCGCCGCAGTTCGTCGGCGACCCGCTGGGCCAGGGCCGGGATCGAGGTGACCGGCGTACCGCCGTGCAGCGCCGCCTCGAAGTACTCCGGCACCTGATCCAGGTTGACCACGTGCAGGGCCGCGGCGGGCGCCAGCGCGGCGGCGAGGTCGGCGTAGACGGTGGCCGGCAGTGCCCCCGGGTGCACCAGGACCACCGCACGCGCCTCTGGTCCGGCCTCCCCGACGCGGGTCACCACCTCGGGTGGCTGCCGGTCATGCCTTCGCATCGCGCTGCTTCTCCACGATGTAGCCGGCGAGTTCGTTGATGGTCGGGTGGTACCAGAGCGCGGTCGTCTCCAGGTCGAATCCGAGCCAGTTCTCCAGCTCACCGGAGAGCACCAGGGCCTCGGTGGAGTCCAGGTCGAACTCGTCGAAGTACTGGTCGACGTTCACCTGCTCGGTGGGTACGCCCAACCGGTGCGCGATCTTTCCCACCAACCAGTCGCGGACCCCGCCCTCGGTCAGCGCGGCATCGGAACGGGTGGTCACCTGATCTGTCATCGCATCCTCGCTTCGGACCGTTTACGGGCATGGCGAACACATGCTCCGTTCATGGCTGGATAAGTACGGCCGTTCCCGACCACATGCGTCGCCGAGGTCGCCCCCCGGCGACATGCCGATCTACCGGGAATTCTTTCCGGCGGTACGTCGGACGGCTTCGGCGGCGGCAGCACCGGAGTCGAATGCTGATTCATGGCTGCCGATGATGTCGATTCCCATCTTTCGGGAATGGAAGTAGGAGCCGGCGAACTTGATCCGCGATTCGTCGGCATTGATCGAATGGATGTCCCGCTGGAGGGCGCGGACCTCGTTGGTGAGAATGGGGTGTCGGTAGGCCATCTCGTGGATGACGAGTTCGTCGCGGGCCTCGATCGGGCAGTCGAGGGTGACGAAGTAGTCTCGCTCGGCGTCGAGGTGCTGCAACGTGTTGAGGTGGTAGACGACCCAGGACCGCTGTTCCTCACCGTCGCCGACGCGCCCGTAGTTCCAGCTGCGCCACCGCTGCCGGTCGGCCGGCATCACGGAGGCGTCACCGTGCAGCAGCGCCCGGGTGCCGTGGTAGCGGATCGGGTCGAGTCGCTGCTGGCGGGGAGTCGGCTCGGCGAGCATTCCCAGCGCGTCGTCGGCGTGCGTGGCGAGCACCGCGTAGTCGAAGCGTTCCGGCCCGCCCGGGCCGTGCACGACGACGTGGTGGCCCTCGGTGCGGACCTGCCCGACCGGCGCGTTCACCCGGACGTCCACCCCGGACTGGGTAAACCGCTCGGCGACCTTGCGCACGTAGTTGATGCTGCCACCGGTGACGGTACGCCAGGGGGCGCTCTGCCCACCCAGGCCCTCGTGGCCGTGGGCGAAGAAGAAGGCGATGATCGTGCTGGCCGGCATCTCCCAGATCCGCTCGGCCGGCACCGACCAGGCGGCGGTGGCGATGAGCACCACGAAGCCATAACGGAAGGCCGCACTGTAGCGGTTGCGGTCGAGGTAGTCGCCGAGCGGGATGTCGGCTCTGCGCCGGATGAAGTCGCGTGGCGCCTCGCTCTGGAAGCGCCGGGCCTCGCGCCACAGGTCGGTGAAGTCGGCGTCGTACCGCTGCCCGATTTGCTCCTCGGTCAGCTCGAAGTCCTCCGACACGTAGCTGCGCTGCCGGTCGAGATCGAAGAAGCAGAACTGTCCGGGGTGGTCCTGGGTCTGCACCCCCAGCTCGCCGAAGAACTTGGCGATCATCGGGTAGTGCGCCTCGTTGTAGACGATGAAGGCGGTGTCCAGGCCGAGCGTCCGATCGCCCTCCTGAACCTCAATGGTGTTCGCGTGGCCACCCAGTCTCGAATCAGCTTCGAACAGGGTCACCTGGGCGTCGTCTCGCAGGTGGTAGGCAGCGGACATACCCGCGATCCCCGCGCCGACCACTGCCACTCGAGGAGTCACCCGTGTCCTCCCGTCTCCGACTTCTTCCTCCGTGCGAAGAGCCGGGTCCGGCTCCCTCCCCTATACAGAGTGGACAGTCGGCGCCCTGGATACATTCACGAGCGAGATTTTTTTACGAAAATCCAGTCCGCCAATATGTCGTAAAGGGGAAGCCGTCAGGGCCCCGGAAAATCTTGGGCACGCCCGGTAAATGGAGGCGGCGAAACTCGGGCATTGCACTTCTTCCACGGGATTCCCGCCGAGGGTGCGGACGTCGCGGTGGGAGGGCCGGAGGTCAGCCGGCCAGGGCGAGCTGGGGCTGGACGCTCTCGCGCAGCCGACGCAGCAGGCGGTTGCGGGTGGGGCCGATCGAGCCGCGAGGGATACCCAGGACGACACTGATCTCGTCATAGCTCATCGCGGGCTCGCGCAGGAGCATGGCCAGCAGGGCCTGGTGCTGTTTGTCCAGACACCGGAAGGCGGTCCTCAGCCGGGCATCCTCCGAGCGGTTCACGATGACCTCCTCCACCACCGCGGCGGCATCGTCGGGCCATGCCTCGAAGGGCGCGTTGTCGCCGATCGGCACCTGCCGGCGCTCCTGCTTCACCTGCTTCATCGCCTCCCGGCGGGCGATGGTCACCAGCCACGAGGCCAGCTTCCGCGGCTCACGCAGTTGGTGGATGTTCTCCACGACCCGCAGCCAGGTCGCCTGACAGACGTCCTCGCAGTCGGCGGTGCGCAGCCGGAACGACCGGGCGACCGACCAGGCAACCGGGGAGTAGGTGCTGATCAGCTCGGACCACGCGGCCTGGTCCCCGGCCTGACACGCGACGACGAGCAGCGCCGAGCGACCACCGAGCACCGATGCCGGTGCCACCACCTCGCCCGCACCTCTGCCAGCGTCATGCGCGTGTGCCTCTGGACCGGGCTCCAGACCTGCTACGTCCACCTTGACGCCCCCCTGGCAACTTACGCGAGTGACCGCAACGTTAGCTTAACGCTGACGCAGCCGCTAGCGTTAGAAGCTAGAGTTAACATGCGATAACATGACGGTCCTGAACCGGATACGCGCAGCGGAGTCCGACGCGTGGCCAAGTTCGCGCCGAAAGGAGGCCCGAGCCGTGGAGGGAACCGTGCCGCCTCCCCTGACCCGACGACAGCGGGTCCGGGACGCCACGCTGCGGGAACTCATCTCGGTCAGCCGGGACATCCTGGCCAGCCAGGGCGCGGAGGCCCTGACCATCCGCGCGGTCGCCCGCGAGATGGGCATGACCGCACCCGGGGTCTACCGCTACTTCGGCAGTCATCGCGACCTCATGGACGCGGTGCTCGTGGCCACCCTGGACGAGCTCACCGAGTACATCTCCAGTGAGGTCGACCGGATCGACCCCGGTGACACCGCCGGGCGACTCGTCGTGGCCAGTCGGGCGTTGCGCCGCTGGGCGGTCGAACACTCCCGGGAGTTCCAGTTCTCCCTGATCATCCCGGTCTCGCCGGAGGAAGGCACGCCGGTGAGGCAGGCCCGCCGGCAGGTGGGCGGGCTCTTCGCCGTCATCTTCGCCGACCTGTGGAACGAGTACGACATCCCCGAGATGCAGCCACAGTCCCACGTGGCCGACACCGCGACCCTCGCCGAACGGCTCCTGCAGAGGCTGGCGGTACCCCTGCCCAACAGCCTCGCGGCCATCACCTTCACCCGCTGCTGGCTACGCCTGTACGGGGTGGTCTGCCTGGAATCCATGGGACTGACCCGATCCATCGGCGACGAAGCCGGCCTGCTCTTCGAAATCGAACTGGCCGACCTGGCCCGAGAACTGGGACTGCCCAAATCCGCACTGGACGCCGGTCGCTGACACAACCCCCCGCCGGCGAACGGAACAGCACCCACCGCTGAACCCCGCACCAGACCTCAGACAGGAGACCCATGACCACCCTCACCCTCAGCACAGAGAGCCGGATAATCGCCGGCGCCATGCTGCTGACCATCGTCACCATCGCCTTCGGCGGCTGGTTCCTCACCCGCGTCGCCCGCGGCCAAGTGGAGATGACCCCCTTCCAGACCGCATTCGCCCGCGCCGGCCACGCCCACGCCGGTGTGCTGGTAACACTGGGACTGGTCGGTCTGCTCCTCGTCGACTCCACCAACCTGTCCGGCATCACCCTCTGGATCGCCCGACTCGGCACACCGATCGCGGCCGCGCTGATGTCCGCCGGCTTCTTCCTCTCCTCCCTCGGCAAAGGGGCCACCCGACCCAACAAACTCATCATCCTGCTCTGGATCGGAGCCCTCAGCCTCTGCGCCGGGGTAATCACCCTCGGCCTCGGGCTCATCATCACCTGAACCGGAGCCGTTGTCGCCCGTCGGTTCTGGTCACAACCCGACGGGCACCACAACCCCACCCGACACGTCACCGCCCGACTCTCGCCGGTCACCCCAGAAAGAGGGCGACCAGCTCAGGCAATCAGGACGGAGTTTCCCGCATTCTGCTGACGGCGAGGCGAACTTCCACGAGGGTGGTCCATCAACCATGCTGGTTCGATGAACTCGCCGGAACCCGCGACATCGGAGACTCGGCTCACGGCTCTCTACGCAGCCTTCAACGAACGTGACATCCCCGCACTGCTGGCCGCCATGACGCCGGACGTGTCCTGGCCGAACGGCTGGGAGGGGGGCCTCGTCCACGGCCGCGACCAGGTGAGCGCGTACTGGCGCAGGCAGTGGGACCAACTTGAACCGACAGTCGTGCCGACGGCGATCGTCCCGGAGGCCGACGGTCGTGTCGCCGTGACCGTCCATCAGGTCGTCCGCGACAAGACCGGGGCAACGCTCGCGGATCACACCGTCACGCATGTCTACCGGTTCAAGGACGGACTGGTGGCGGAAATGGAGATCCGCGAGTAGCAACTCCTGCGCGTGCCGCATCGACGGGCTGATGTCGCACTCGACCTCGCCCGGCTTGCGCACGACGGTGACCGTCAGTCCTGCTCCCGGTCTCCCGCCGTGGGGCCGGTCAGGCCGCCCGTCCCACCCGGCTCCTTCCCCGAAAGTGTCGGCGTCGCCCGCCAACCTGGCGCCGTGATGACGATCGATGTGGAGAAGGCCGCGCTGTGTGAGTTCCTCGAGTGTCAGCGGGGCAGCATCCGAGCCGTCCTGGCGGACCTGGACGAGACCTCGCTGCGAATGTCCGTCCTGCCCTCCGGGTGGTCGCCGCTCGGGCTGGTGGAGCATCTCCGCCACGCGGAGCGCCACTGGTTCCAGGAGATCTTCCGTGGTTCGGCCGAGCCGTTGCCCTGGCCGGACGACCACACACCGCTCGTCACGACCCGATCGCCGGCCCAGGTCTTCGGCTTCTATCGCGATCAGTGCCGGATCTCGGACGCGATCATCGCCGCGTCCCCGTTGACGGCGACGGCTGCCGGCCGGCACCCGGACGAGCCGCTGGCATCGCAGACCACCGACCTACGCCGGATCGTGCTGCACGTCATCGAGGAGACCGCTCGGCACGCCGGTCACCTGGACATCGTGCGTGAGCTTGTCGACGGGCGCACCGGGCTGGGCCCGCGGTGAACCCCGCGAACACGGGTCAGCGACATCGCGGACCGACGTGCGAAAACCGGCCAGCCTCCACCGGCGCGAATGCGCGTGAGCTGTGCTGTCGCCGTCACCGTGCCGATCCTCGTGCCCGGCGACGACCGGCCGAGTCTCGTACGCTCGATCAGTGGAGAGCAGTGAAGGGCTGATCGTGGCGCGGATGTTGGACGCGGCGGAGAACGCCTCGCCGGTCGAGGCGGTCGAGGCGGTGACCCGGGAACTCGGTGCGGCGCTGAAGGCACGTACCGTCGCGTTTCTGATCGCGGACCTCAGCGGTCGGGCGCTGGTCCGGCTGGCCCACGTGCCGTTGGAAGGGACCGGTGAGCCACCTCGGGGCGGTGATGAGGTCGCCACGGTGATGCCGTTCGACGGCGGTCCCGCCGAGCAGGCACTGCGCACCCAGACGGTGCAGGTCGTCCCGCAGCCGGACGGGTGCACGGTGTTGGCGCCGGTGACCGACCGCGGTGAGGCGATCGGCCTGCTCGAGATGATCCTGCCGGCCGAGCCGGACCCGCGGGCGCTGGGAGCGATCAGCCGTACGGCACACGTGTTGGCGTACGTGGTGATCGCCAGCCGGCGGTACACCGACCTGTTCGAGTGGGGTCAACGGACCACTCCGTTCACCCTGTCCGGGGAGATCCAGCGTCGCCTGCTGCCCGCCTCGTTCACGTGTGAGGCCAGCGCGTTCACCCTGTCCGGCTGGCTGGAGCCCGCCGCGAGTATCGGCGGGGACACCTTCGACTACAGCCTCGCCCGCGACGTGCTGCACTTCAGTGTCACCGACGCGATGGGCCACGGGGTGGCCAGCGCGCTGACCGCCACCCTGGGCGTGGGCAGCCTGCGCAACAGCCGACGCCGCGGGGTGGGCCTGGTGGAGCAGGCCGACGCGGCGAATGCCGACGTGGCCAGACACACCACCGTGCCCGGCAGCTACATCACCGCGGTCCTCGGCCGTCTCGACCTGCGCACCGGGGTCTGCGCGCTGCTCAACGCCGGGCACGTCCCGCCGATTCTGGTACGCGACGGAGACACCCGGACGCTGCCACTACCGCCGAACTTTCCGCTGGGCATGTTCGCCGACGCCGAACACCACGCCGGCGAGATCGCGTTGCGACCCGGCGACCGCCTGGTGGTGGTCACCGACGGCATGCGGGAGCGCAACGCCGCCGCCCTCGATCTGCCGACCATGCTGCGGTCGATCACCGGTCTGCATCCACGCGAGGCCGCCCGGGCGTTGGCCGACGCCGTCCTCGAGGTCAGCGGACCGACACTGGCCGACGACGCCACCCTGTTCATCCTCGACTGGCACGGCGGGCACAGCGAGGACCGGCGTACCAGCGCCGGCGCCGACCAAACGCGCGCAAGCACCGCGCTGCCCGACTGACTAATCCCCTGCTACGTGGTTCGTGGCCGGCGCCCCGGCTTCAGCCGCCCGCACACCGTCATAGACGGGGATCACGCGGTCCACCGACGTGACCGTCAGGACGGTACGCACGGCCGGCTGCACCGCAGCAAGGCACAACCGACCGCCGACCTCCCGCAACGCCTTGAACATCAACACCAGCGCACCCAGACCACTGGAGTCCATGAATCCCACCCCGGCCAGGTCCACCACCACCTGGCGGTCACCCGCGTCGACCAACCGTTGCAGGCCCTCACGCAACTGCGGGGACGTCGCCATGTCCAGCTCGCCACGCACCTCGAGCACGGTGCAACCCCGCCCCGGCCGGACCGACAACAGCAAGCCCACAACAGCCTCCCCACCGACGATTCCCGGCCTACCCTATTCCGCCGGCAGGTGAACCGCCGCCGGCCGGCGTAGGTCGGCCGGCACACCACGTTTCACCGCCGCAGCCCCCTCACCGACACCCGAGCACCAACAGGTTGATGAGCCGGCCGGCGACCACACCCGGCGGCGGCCCGGTCAGTCGTGTCGCCCTGTGCCGTGCTGCTGGTCCCGGTTCTGGTTCTGCCGCAGGGCCTCCTCGAGTTGGTCTTCGAGGATGATGATCCGGCAGGCTGCTTCCAGGGCGGTGCCCTGGTCGACCATCTCCCTGGCCCGGGCTGCAAGGCGCATCTGGTAGCGGGAGTAGCGGCGGTGCCCACCGGCGGAGCGGTGCGGGTTGATCAGTTTCGCCTCGTCCACGCGGCGCAGGAAGTCCTGCGTGGTGCCGAGCATCTCCGCGACCTGGCCGATCGTGTAGGCCGGGTAGTTCTCATCGCCGAACATGTCGTCGGGGTTCTGCCCCATGCCACCTCCACGTCGAGGGCCCCGGCGCTGACGCGCCGGGGCCCAGGGTTACGGGTCAGAACACCATCTGCCGACAGGAACGTCGGCTTGACATATCCGCACGAGCCGCCATTGACGGCTTCGGGTGCGAGGATCGCATATGCGTGACCGGAGACCACCTCTCGTTCGATGGGAACTGCGGTGTCCGCCCGGCCTGTGTTGACGGCCGACGGCGGGCGATCCAACGGTGTACGGGCCCTCCCTTTCCTCTGCTACTCGTTTCCTGGCTGACGTACGGTCCGCCGGTGCCGGAGCCCACGCGACTTCATGGCCCCTCACACGTACGGCGAACATCAGCTGGAGCCCCGAAAGAACCTCGGCCCCACCTGCGTCCCGGCTCGTCTCACACCGGGTGACGTGCTCCCACTGCTTCTGGGGAGGAAACGATGAATCCTGTCCCTCTCCGCGCCACCCGTCGTGACCTCACAACCCGGGCAGCCCGTCTGCGTTCTGACGGATCTTTCTTCTCGACTCGAAGAACAGTATGTCACCCCACAGAAGATGTCTAGTCTCTTCCACCTAGATTTTCTAGCCGTCGGTCATCAGGGTGGCCAGCCTGCCCCGGTCGGTCGCGTGGCTGTCACGACGAGGCCGAGGCACCCCGACAACCGGCCGCGTGGTGCTGCGCGCGACCGTCGAGTACGTCACCCGTCGTCACGGTGGGCCCTTCGAAGGGCCGGTCAGGCCTGCCCGCGGGCGCGCTTCAGTTCGCTGAACTCCGGCACCGCCGACAGCAGCAGCAGCGCGTCGAAGAGCCGGTCGGCCGCCGCACCCTCCGGCACCGGGGTGACGACCGGCCCGAAGTACGCCGGCCGGTCACCGATCGCCAGCACCGGGCTGCCGCTCGCGGTCCCCACCCGGGCCTGCGCCTCGTCGTGGCTGCGCTGCACCAACGGGTCGAGTGACTCGTCGTCCATGCTGCCGCGCAACTCGTCGGGCAACCCCGCGTCGGCCAGCGCGCCGGCGAGCAGGTCGGGGCCGATCCGCTCGCCCTTCTCGTGCAGCCGCGAACCCAGCGCGGTGTAGAGACGCCCCAGCGCCTCCGTGCCGTGGGCACGCTCCGCGGCCACCAGCACCCGGTGGGCGCGCGGGGCCTGCTGGGCGGCCTCGCGGAACTGCTCGGGCACCTCGTTGTCCGCGTTGAGGATGGCGAGGCTCATCACCTGCCAGGTCACCTCGACGTCGCGACGGCCGGCGACGTCCACAAGCCAGCGGGAGGTACTCCAGGTGAAGGGGCACACCGGATCGAACCAGAAGGTGACTCTCATGTTGTCTTCCACCTCGCCCAGTCTGCCCCCCTGATCCGCCACGCTGCATCACGCCGATCACGTGCGCCGGCCCCGGTCGGGCGCCACCGCCCGGCGGGTCAGCTCCCCCCGGCGGGCGATGCCGAGTTCGGCGAAGGCGTGCCCCCGAGCAACGCCGCCGTCCCGGTGTGGCCACCTCGGACGGCCCATTCCAGCGGTGACAGCTCGCAGCCGTGGTCCTCGCGAAGGTTCGGATCCGCGCCCCGGGTAGAGAGGCGTGGTGTCGTCACGGGTTGCCGCGTTCGGATCTGCTCCCGCGCGCAACAGCGCGACGACGGCCGGAAGATCGTCACGTAGCAGCGACGCCATCAGGCGGTCGGTGAGCTTCTTGCGCTGCCGGAGGTTCACCGGGCATCAGGGTAGGCGGGTGACGGCCCTGCGGCTGCCGCACATCGGTTCGACACCGACCGGAGCGCCGGCCGACGGCACGAGGTGATCCGTCGATCGGCCGGCCTGTCCGGTGGGTCAGCTCTGCCGCCACACGCGGAACGTCTGCTGAAGCTGCCACGTCCCGTCGGGCTGCTGCGCCTCGTTGCGCCAGTGGAACGCGGCGGCCTCGATGTCGAAGAAGGCCCAGCGCAGATCGCCGCCGTCGAGCACGATCTGATCGCCGACCCGAGACGCCAGGAAGGTGTGCGTCCGGCGCCGGCCCGGTCCGACCCACGTCGACCGCCAGACCCCCGCACCTGCGGCGGGGTCGGGAAATCGCACGCTGACGCCGTGTTCGACGCCGGGCAGGATCCAGACATCGGTGGTCGCCCGCCCACCCAACGCGTACCCGAAGTGCCATTCGCCGCGGCGAACAGTCGATGATCCGTCGGGGTCGTATTCCGTGCAGTCAAGCAGCCAGGAACCGGCGAACTGGCCGAACAGCCTCAGATCGACACCGTCGGCGGGCCTGTCCGCGAGGAAGGCGGCGGCGACGGCGGACGAATTGATCCCCATGCCGGCACGATAGCCGGGCCGGGTGACGGTCAGCGGTTGGCGGACTCGTCGGTCCTCTTCCGGGCCGGCGTCTGGGCCGCGAACGGCGTACGCAAGCGGGTCATCGAGTCGGCGCTGATGTCGGCTGCCGGGCTGCGCTCGGGGTCGATGACCAGGCCACCCTCGATGCTGAAGGGATTCAGGGCGGATGTCGTATCGGGCACGTGGTGCTCCAAGAGAATCTGCACGGCAGCGCGCGACTCAGTCATCGGCGGCTGGGAAACCGTGGAAAAGCAAGGGGACGGGACGGGTCTGGCGACAGGCCATCGGCACACCCCGCCTCCACAGCTTAACGCGTGCCGGCCGATCCGGCGGCTCAGAGCTGCACGACGTGGCCCACCCGGGGTGGCGTACGGCCGGCGACGACCTCACGCCACGCGTCCCGCAGCGCCTGCGGCCCGCTACCCGGCCGCACGTCGAGCCATCCGCTCACCACCTCAGCGAACCGCTGCCAGGCGTCGGTGAACCGCGCGTCGAGGCCCTCGCGGCCCCAGTCCTGCCGGCGCTTGCGCATCTGCACCGGCGCGAAGAACACCTCCTCGGCGGCGGCCGCGTTGGGCGTCTGGGTGGTGAGCCCGACGGCGATGTCCCGCACGAGCCGGTCGCCTAGGTGGCCGCGCAGGGCGGCCCGGGTCGCCGGCGCACCGGACAGGTCCAGGTAGACGGTGGGGACGTCGTCCAGGGTGTCGACGTGGTCGTAGGAGACGACCTCGTCGTAGCAGCCGAGTGACCGGGTGAAGTCGAGATTGCCGGGCGAGGTGAGTCCCACCAGGCGTGGGCCGCGGCCGTGCAGCTCGTACGCCGCGGCGTACGCCGTCTTGCTCGACGCCGACGACAGCACCAGCGACCGCGCGCCGTAGAAGTCGTTGTCGGCGACCTGGTCGGCCAGCATGAACGAGGTGAAGAACAGCGGGCGGAACAGGACGAGCAGGTCCTCCTGGTCGGCCCGGTAGGCGGGGTCGCCGGTGGTCGACCGGTACGCGTTGTACGGGGAGGGCAGGTCGGTGCGGTGCGCGCTCGCGTCCCGGAACCCGGTCCCGTCCACCCGGTCGGGGCGCACCACGAGATGACCGGCGGGCGGGAGGTAGCCGTAGACCCGTTGGCCGGGCTCCACCCCGGGCACGGTGGACGCGGTCACCTCGGCGAAGCCCCACAGCGGCGGGAGGCCCCACCGCCGGTCCAGCCCGTGTCGCTCGGGTGGGAAGAACTCCCAGTAGCGCATCGCGTCGCCGAGTACCGCGTACGTCACATTGTTGGCCGTCAGGCCGACGCGATCGACGCGGAGCAACGCCTCCCCGGCGGCGAGGGCGGGTGCCGCGCCGTCGACGAGCGTGGTATGTGCGAGATCGTCACGATCGACGGCGAACGTCCACGAGTCAGCCATGGTGTGACGCTAGACAGCCACGGAAACCGAGACAAGTGCACTGGGAGTGCAAAATCCCACTGCGCGTACGGCGCTAGACCGTCGGCACCACCATCGGGGTGCCGGTGACCGGGTTCGGCATCACCATGCTGGGCAGCCCGAAGACCTCCCGCATGAGGTCGGCGTCCACCACGTCCGCCGGTGGTCCCTGCGCGACGACCCGGCCGCCCTTCATCGCGACGATGTGGTCGGCGAACCGGCACGCCTGGTTGATGTCGTGCAGCACGGCGACGACCGTGCGTCCCTCGTCGCGCAGCCGTGCGAACAGCGCCAGCAGCTCGTACTGGTGGGTGATGTCGAGGAAGGTGGTGGGCTCGTCGAGCAGTAGGTACGGCGTCTCCTGCGCCAGCACCATCGCGATCCAGACCCGTTGCCGCTGCCCGCCGGAGAGTTCCTCGACGGGCCGCTCGGCCAGGTCCGTGACACCGGCCACCGCCATGGCCGACCGGACGGCCTCCTCGTCGGCGGCCGAGCCGGTGCCGAGCAGGGACTGGTGCGGGTAGCGACCCCGGGCGACGAGCCGCCGCACCGCGATGTTCTCCGGCGCGACGAGGCCCTGCGGCAGGAAGCCGACCTGACGGGCGAACCGCTTCGGCCGGTGCGCGGCGACGTCGAGGCCGTCCAGGCGCACCACGCCCGACGACGGCGTGAGCAGCCGGACCAGGGCCTTGAGCAACGTCGACTTCCCGCACGCGTTGGGCCCGACGATCGCCGTGAACGCGCCGTCCGGCACGGCCAGGTTCACCCGCGACGACACCACCCGCTCGCCGTAGCCGAGTGTGACGTCCTCCGCGATCAGGCGGCTGGTCACCGTCGTTTCACCTCCATGCCGAGCAGCCAGATGAGATAGCCACCGCCGATCACCGTGGTGACCACGCCGACCGGCAACGCGACCGGCGCGAGCAGCAGTTGCGCGACGAGATCGGCGGCGAGCAGCAGCACCGCGCCGGTCAGCGCCGCCGGCACCAGGGGCACACCCGCGGCCCGCGCGAGCCGCCGGCCGATCTGGGGTGCGGCGAGCGCGATGAACACGACCGGCCCGGCCACCGCGGTCACCGTCGCGGTGCAGCCCACACCGGCCAGGACCAGCAGCAGCCGCAGCCGGCCCAGGCGTACGCCTGTGGTCCGGGCGATCTCGTCGCCCAGCGCCGCCTGGTGCATGGCGTGCGAGATCACCACGAGCAGCAGGACGAACACGCCGATGACGGCGAACGGGAGCCGCACCTCGGACCAGTCGACGCCGTTGAGTGAACCGGCGTTCCACCCGGTCGCGGCGAGCGCCACGTCGATCTCGGCCCGCAGCACGATCCAGGAGTTGAGCGCGGTCAGCATCGCGTTGACGGCGATCCCGACGACGATCAGCCGCAGGCCGCTGAGCCCGGAGTCCAGCGACAGCACGTAGATGAGCGCGGCGGCCAGCAGGCCGCCCGCCACCGACCCCGCCGCGAGCTGCCCGGCGGTGCCGTTGAGCAGGGTGATCGCCACCAGCGCGCCGGTGTACGCGCCCGCGTCGAGGCCGATCACGTCGGGGCTGCCCAGCGGATTGCGGGTCAGGTTCTGGAAGACCGCCCCGGCCAGCCCCAGGGAGGCGCCGAAGACCAGTGCCGCGGCCACCCGCGGCAGCCGCCACTCGCGGATCACGACGGCCGCGTCCCCGCCCCGGAACAGGGCGTCGAACACCTCCGTCGGCGTGGCCCAGTCCTGCCCGTGGCAGAGGCCCAGCAGGGCGAGGGCCGCGGCGGCCGCGACCAGGCCCGCCGCGACGACCGTCGAGCGCCGTTCGACCGCGACCAGGACCCGCCCCGCGCGCAGCGTCACCGTGCTCACAGCGCCGCCGCCCCGTAGCGGCGGACCGCCCAGATGAGCACCGGGGCGCCCAGGAACGCGGTGACGATCGCCACCGGGACCTCGCCGGTGGGCAGCAGGACCCGCGCGCTGACGTCCGCGACGAGCAGCAGGATCGGCCCGAGCAGCATCGAGTATCCGGTGATCCACGGAATCGAGTCGACGGCCAACCGACGGGCCAGGTGCGGAACCATCAGCCCGACGAACGCGATCGGGCCGGCGACCGCGGTGGCGACGCCGGTGAGCACGGTGACGAGCACCAGGACGGCGATCCGGATCCGGGTCACGTGGGCGCCGAGCGCGTGCGCGACGTCCTCGCCGAGGGCGAGCGCGTTCAACGGCCGGGTCGCGGCCATCGCGGCGACCAGCGCGGCCACGGTCACCAGCAGGGGCAGCACCAACGGCGTCCGCTCGGCGCCGGCCAGCGCCCCCACCGACCAGAATCGGTATCTGTCGAAGACGTCGGGGAAGCCCAGCCGCAGGCCGAGCGAGACGCCCATCAGGACCCAGCTCAGCGCGACCCCGGCGAGGACCAGCCGCAGCGGCGAGGCCCGCCCGACGGCGTAGACGACGACCGCGGCCACGGCGGAGCCGGCCACCGCGAGGACGAGTTGGCCGGCCTGCGACCCGGCGACGCCGACGAGCACGCCCAGGTTGATCGCGAAGCCTGCCCCGGCGGTCACGCCGAGGATGCCGGGCTCGGCGAGCGGGTTGCGGGTCAACGTCTGGATCAGTGATCCGGCCGCGCCGAGGGCGGCGCCGACGCAGATGCCGAGGAGGGTACGGGGCAGCCGGATGTCGCGTACGACGAGATGGTCCGTGGTGCCCGCGAAGTCGGCGAACGCGCGCCACACCTCGGCCGGCGCGACGGTGCGCGCGCCCACCGCCATGCTCGCGCCCGCCGCGACGACGAGCAGCGCGGCGGACACGAGAAGGAACGTCACCCGACGGGTCAGGTCAGTCTTCAAGCCCGGCGACTCCGCGTTTCCAGTAACCGGTGACCAGCGAGTCGAGGCGGTCGGTTCGCCAGGCGCGCAGCGGCCGGACGTCGGTCGCCTCGCCGGCCGCGAAGAGGAACGTCCGGCCGGGCGGCAGGGGCAGCGACCGCACGGTCTCCGCCAGTGTGGAGTGGCCGCCCTCGCGCACCAGCCAGGTCACCGTCACCGCGTCGCGCGTTGCCAGCGGGTAGTCCCGCTCGGCGGCGTCGACCTCGGCCACCACATGCGCCGACACGTCGGCCGGTGACTCCTCCAGCCATCGGGCGACGGCGGGCAGGGCGGTGGCGTCGACGGCGAAGACGTAGTGGTCGTAGTGGTGCGGGAACGCCTTCGCCCCGGGCGGGCCCGCGATCGTCACCTCGTCGCCGACCTCGGCGGTGTCCGCCCAGGTCGAGGCGAGCCCGCCGTCGTGCAGGACGAAGTCCAGGTCGAGTTCGGGCGCGGCGGGATCGTAGCGACGCACCGTGTATTTGCGGGTGGGCGGCATCGGGCGCGGCCAGTCGAGCATTCCCTGCCCGTCCGGGACGGGGTCGCGCCGGGTGCCGTCCGGCTCCGGGAAGACGATCTTGATGTGGTCGTCCGCCTGGTAGGTGTGGAAGTCGGCGAGAGCCGGGCCGCCGAGGGTCAACCGCAGCATGCGCGGGGTCAACCGCTGCCGGGCGACGACCCGGACTCGGCGTACCCCGATGGGGTAGCCGATCCGGGTCGTGCCGGTGCCGGCGCGGTGGTGGGCGGCGACCCGGCCGGCCGGGTCGGAACGATCCACTGTCATCGGGCGAGCAGCGGTTCGAACGCCTTGTCGATGGAGTCGAGCGTCTTGAGGGCTGACTCGTACGTCGCCGCCTCCGTGTACCGCACGCCGAACACCCGGCCGGCCTTGACCGCCGGCAGGTTCTTCCACAGTGCGGAGTCGAGCACCTGCTTCACCGCCTCGGCGGGGGTGCCGTCGGGCTGGAGCGTGTAGGTGACGGCGTCGGCCGTGCCGAGGCTCTCCGGCAGTTCCTCGATCGCCGGGTACTCGGTGACGTCGAGCCCGCCGCCGCCCTTCTCCTTGACCTCGCCGTAGTAGGTCACGCCCGCGTCCTGGGCGATGTTGGTGCCCCAGGAACCCGCGAACTCGCGGTGGAAGGTGCCCTTGGCGATCTCGCCGTAGCTGCCCACGTGCCCGAACTTCAGACCGGCGAGGGCGGTGCCGTACTTGGCCTTCAGCTCGCCGGCCTTCTTCTCGTACGCCTCCTTGGCCGCCTGGTGGTTCGCGCTGCGGCCGGCGGCGTCGGCCTGCCGGCGGGACAGCTCACGCCAGGCGTCGGGGGTGGTGGGGCCGATCGCGACGACGGGCGCGATGCTCTCCAGCCGCTTCATGTCGATGCTGCCCAGCGCCGGCTTCGGCACCCCGATCACGATGAGGTCCGGCTTGGCGGCGGCGACGGCCTCGTAGTTCGTCTCGGCCGCGGCCTCGCCGGCGACCTTCGGCAGCTTGTCGTAGGTGGCCCGGTCCTGCTCGGTCATCATGGCCAGGCCGCGCTTCCAGCTGGAGACGCCCACCAGGGCAGCGTCCGCCTCGATCAGGACCGGCACCGCGTAGCCGGTGGCGACGACGCGCTTGGGGTCGGCCGGGATGCTGATCTCACCGTTGTCGGCGGAGAAGACTCGGGTCGCCGCGGTGTCGGACTTCCCGGCGGCCTCGTCGCCGTCGGAGCCGCAACCGGTGACCACGGCGAGCGTCGCTGCCGCGGCGGCGATCAGGCGCCAGTGCTGTCGTACGGACATCTGCCAGTTTCCTTCGAGGGGTTCTATAGGGTGGCAACCCCGCTGGGCTGCACAGGTTAGGTTAGCCTTACTTCCCTCGGCGGAATGTCGCCGAGAGGTCAACCGATGTCGGGGAGAGGTCAGAGCGCGATGGTCACCGGCCCGATCACGGCGGATCCGGTCAGCTGCGAGGAGTTCGGCTACGGACTCGGCCGCCCCGACGGCATCCTCGTGCTGCGGTACCGCTCGGTGGCCCGACTGGCGTTCGCCGAGCAGCGGGAGGACTTCCTGCACCAGCTCTACTGGTCACCCGATGGCCTGCTCTCCGCCCGCCAGGGTCGGCACACCGCATTCGTCGGACCCGACGAGGTCTTCTGGGTGCACCGGGCGGTGACCCACGAGGTGCACGCGGCGGACCGGCAGAGCGTCTACCGGATCTGCCTGCGTGAGGTGCCCCCCGCCCTGCACGGGCTGGGAGCCGGCGTCGCCGCCATCGACGCCGGGGCGGCCCGGCTCGTGCTCGCCCTCACCGATCGGGGGTACGACGAACGCGACGCCCCCGAAGCCCGGAGCCGCATCATGGCCGGGCTCACCCCGCGGTCCCTGCCGGTCGACGGCCGGCCGACCGGCGGCCCGGGCGTCGCGGTGACCGTCGCGACCGCCCTGGCACGGGATCCGAGTGACGCCACCGGGTTGGCCGAATGGGCCGACCGCCTGCACGTCAGCGTCAAGACGCTGCAGCGGGACTTCGCCCGGGAGTTCGGCATGTCGTACTCCCGGTGGCGGACGAAGCTGCGCCTGCGCGCGTCGTTGGCGTTGCTGGAGACCCGGCCGGTGGGCGAGGTCGCCCGGCGCATCGGCTATGCCAGCCCGTCCGCCTTCATCTCCGCCTTCGCCCGGGAGTACGGCTACACGCCGGGTCGCGCCGTCACGATGAGGGGCGCCGCCGGCATCCCGGCCGAGCCGGCGCCCGACCCGGCGAGGAGCGACCGGGGTCCCATGGCGGACTGACCGGCCCGCCGGTCCCGCCCGGCGGGGACGCCGGACGGTCGGCGCGGACGTGGCGCGACGGCCCGGCGCGGAGGGTGGTCCTCCGCGCCGGGCCGCCGCATCCGGTGGGTGGGGTCAGGCGGCGCAGGTGGCCGTGGCGCCCGGACCGGTGCCGGTGCCCTGGAAGCCGAAGTTCGTCGACTGCCCGGCGCCGACCTGCCCGTTGTAGCCCACGTTGGTGAACCTGATGGTCCCGCTGGTGCCGCTGGCCTGGGTGTTCCAGGACCCGGTGACCGCGGCGCCGCCGGGCAGCGCGATGGTCACGGTCCAGCCGTTGATGGCCGCGGAGCCGGCGGTGACCGTCACGCTCGCGGTGAAGCCGCCGGACCACTGGTTGAGCGCCACCGACGCGGTGCAGCCGTTACCGGTCGGCGGCGGCGTGGTGGGGGGAGCGGTGGTCGGCGGCGGCGTGGTGGGGGGAGCCGTGGTCGGCGGCGCGGTGGTCGGCGGAGCCGTGGTCGGCGGCGGGTTCGGCGCGCCGTTGGCCAGGCTGTAGGCCAGGTCGGGCTGGAACGAACCGGCCGTGTAGCGGCAACCGTCGGCCTCCCCCGGCGGCTTCACCCAGAGGTAAGCGTCTATGTTGGCGTCGCCTGTGTTCGTCGTCGGGTACGTCCCGATGCGCCGGTCGGTGTTGTCGTCGGCGCACCAGTCCCCGGCGGCTCCCCCGTTGCGGCTGGTGTCGATGACCTGGCGCTTGCCCTGGATGCCCATACCGGAGAGCGCGGCGATGACCGCCCGACCGAAGTTCGCCTCACTGGACGTGGGGTTGAAGTTCGACACGTTGGTGAAGAAGCCGTCGGCGTACTGCACGCCGGCCGCCCGGAGCCGGTTGGCCGTGTCGTTCGCGCTGTTCCAGGTGGAGTGGCCGCCGTCGAGGTACACCTTGGCGTTCGGGTTCGCCGCCTTGATGGTCTGGGTGGCCGTCGTGAGCGCCTGGTTGCGCGCGTTGAGCTCACTGGCGCTCAGGCAGGTCTGCAGGGCGAGCGAGTCGGTCTCCAGAATGATCAGAACCGTCTGGTTGCCGAGCCCGCGGGCGAAGTTGGACACCCAGGTCTGGTACTGGTTGAGGTCCGGCGCGCCACCGGCACTGGCCCCGCCGCAGTCCCGGTTGGTGATCTCGTAAACCGACAGCACCGGGATCTGTTGCGCCGCGTTGGCGGCGCCGACGAACCCGGAGACCTCGGACTGCACGGTCGACGGGTTGAAATTGGCGAACCAGCGGGCCTGCGGCTGACTCGCGATCTTGTCGCGGATGACGGCGGCACGGGAGTCCCCGGGATTGGCGGCGACCCAGCGGACGACCGCCGAACTCGGGTCGCGGTAGAGCGACCCGGAGACCGTGCCGGCGGACGCGCCGCCGACGGCGAGGCCGACGCCCGCGGCGGCGGTGACCGCCACGGCCGCCGCGCTGATGGCCGCCGATCTGCGGCGCAGGGAGAGGATAGCCACGACGTGTTTCCTCCTGATCACATTGATGTATCCAAGTTCATGGGAGCGTTCCCATGACGGTAACGGAGGTAGGCGTCGCTGCCAAGGTGCGCGGGCACGTCACTGCGGAAGCGATGGTCGTTGATGTCGCGGCTCGCCCGAGCGCGCCGGGCGCTCAGGGGCCAGGCAGGCGGACTGCCCTCCGCCGTCCGGTTCACCTGCCGCGGTTGAGGCCCACGATGGCACCGTTGAGCACGGTGGCGAAGAGGGTCCACGCCGCGTACGGGGCGAGGGCGGCGCCGGCCAGGCGGTCCGCACGCGCGGCCCGGCCGAGCAACACCAGGTTGGACGCGTTGAGCGCGGTGATCTCGGCCAGCGCCGCGGTGGGCCTGCGGGCGCCGAAGAACATGGCCGTCCAACCGGCGTTGAGCGCCAGGTTGAGCGCGTAGCCGCGGGCGAGAGCCGCGCGTTCGGCACCGTCGGTGCGGTCCAGCGCGCGTGCGCCGGCCACCGCGATCAACGCGTACAGCGGCGTCCAGACCAGGGGGAACGCGGCGGACGGGGGCTGCCAGGCCGGCTTGCGCAGGCGGCGGTACCAGCGCGAGGACGTGCCGGTGGAGGTGACCGCGGCGCCGGCGGCGGCGGTCACGGCGACGGCCGTGGCGGTCTTGAGCAGGGTAGGTACTCGCATACCGCCTCAGCTACCCGGCAAGCGGCGGATGAATCGCCGCCCGCCCGCCGCGGATCGACTCCGAGTGTGATCGATGCACAGATCCTTCATCGACACACCCGAGGATGTAGACAACTTTCACACCCTTCGATAACCTCCCAGTAATAGTGATGGTTGTCGATAGGAGGCTCCATGCGACGGTTCATGTTCTCCTGTGCGCTGGCGGCGATCGGCGCATCGGCCCTGGTACCAACACCTGCCGCGGCCGCACCCCGCCCGGCGCCGGTGCCGGTCACCGACGCGGTGACCGCGAAGCTCCTCGGCCAGGCCGGCACGGCCACCGCCCGAGGGGCCGGCGCGGACCGAACCCGGGTCACCGTCACCCGGACCGAGGGCCGGTGGGCCTTTGGCACCGCAGTCCTGCTCGCGGACCGGTCCGCGGACGCGCACCCCACCGGCTCGGTGTTCCTCGCCCGGTCCGACGCCAAGGGCTGGACGGTCGCCTTCGATGGCGAGGCGTCGTTCGGCGATCTGGCCGCCGCGTCACCCCTGGTGAGCGGAAACGAGAAGGCCGTGCTCACCACGCCCGTCACCCCGATGTACGCCGGAGGTGACTAC
Source organism: Micromonospora sp. DT31 (assembly GCF_049841795.1). Lineage (NCBI taxonomy): Bacteria > Bacillati > Actinomycetota > Actinomycetes > Micromonosporales > Micromonosporaceae > Micromonospora > Micromonospora sp. DT31. The sequence goes on from NZ_JBNCKZ010000003.1 coordinate 263,370, forward strand.
CGGACCGGCATGGCACTGCCGTTCGCCGTCGGGCAGACGTGGACGCTCACCGGCGGGCCACACGGCTGGGGCGGCGGCGCGCCGTTGAGTTCCATCGACCTCTCCGGCGGCGACCAGGTGGTCCGCGCCGCACGGGCCGGGACCGCCTACACGATGTGCACCGGATGGATCCGCGTCATCCACGACCGGGGCTACTCGACCGACTACTACCACCTGTGGAGCAGCATCTCCGTCAACGGTGCCGCCGTGGGCCAGGGCGCGTACCTCGGCTACACCGGCACCGACGTCACCTGCGGCGGCTCCGCCACCGGCCGGCACGTGCACTTCGGGCTGCGGCAGAACTCCGCCTACGTCCCGATCGCCGGGCACGGCATCGGCAAGTGGGACATCGTCGGCGGAGCCGCCTACCAGGGCGGTGCCCGGCACGGTTCCGCCTACGTCGGCGTGGGCGGCGGCCTCTACAACTACGGCGCGCTCGGCTTCAATCAGGGCGTCGTCGACGCCAACGGCGGCGGCTCGCTGACCCGGCGCTCCGGCCCCGGATCGGGATACGGGGCGCTCGGCTCACTCGCCGACGGGGCCACCGTCACCATCTCCTGCTCCGCCAGCGGCAGCTCGCACACCGGCCGGTACGGCACCACCGCGCTGTGGGACCGGCTCACCGACGGCAGCTGGGTGTCCGACGCCTACCTCTCCACAGGCGTCAACGGACCGATCAACGGCTGGTGCTGACCGTGACCCCATCCGGGCGCTCCGGCCGGCCCGCGCCGATCACCACACATCCAATTCGCAGAAGGACTGACCGATGAGATCTTTCCGAGCGGGCGCGGCGATCGTCGCTGTCGCGGCGGCCGCACTGGTCGCGACCACGGCGGCGCTGCCCGCCGGTGCGGCACCCGAGGGCGACTTCTCCACCCTGGCGAGCTCGTCCACCTTCCCGCTGGCCGACCCGGACACCCTGCTGGCGAAGGACGGCTCGTACGTCACCTACGGCACCACCATGCGCGCCGGCAAGGGTGAGCGCTGCGGCGCCACCGGCGAGCTGTACGTGCCCGTCCTCGTCCACGGTTCCGGCAACAGCGTGGGCATGTCCAACTGCGCGTCGCACGACGCCCTTCCGTCCGGCCCGGGTGGCTGGGCGGAGCCGGGCGGGGCGGTGTGGGCACCCGGTGTCGCGCGCTTCGGCGACCGGTTCTTCATGTTCTACACGGCGACCCGCAAGGGCTCCGGTCAGAAGTGCATCGGGCGGGCCATCGCCACGAGCGCCCGCGGCCCCTTCCAGAACCAGGGCGAATGGGCCTGCCCCGACGCCGGTCGGTGGGCGATCGACGCGAACCCCTTCACGGCCGGCGGGAACCTGTACGTCACCTACCGCGACGACGCCATCGCCAGCGGTGCGGAGACCGGCATCTCCACCGTCCGGACCGACGCCGAGGGCCGCGCGATCTGGAGCACCCGACGGGACATGCTCAAGAGCACCGACATCACCTGGGACACCGCCAAGACCAACGGCGACGGCACCCACGTGGTCGAGAACCCGTCGATGTTCAAGGCCGCCGACGACAGGTGGTACCTGATGTACTCGGGCAACAACTGGGACAGCGCCCGGTACGCCACAGGCATCGCGGACTGCGGCACCACGCCGCTGCCCGGCTCCCGCTGCAAGCCCATCCGTGACGGTGCCAGCCGGCCCTTCTTCGGCTTCACCGGCGCGGCCGGGCTGAACCCGATCCGGGGCCTGCCCGGCGACCACCAGGGCCCCGGCGGAATGGACGTCTTCCAGGCCGCCGACGGCACCGCCCGCGTGGTCTGGCACTGGTGGGACGGCACCTCCCGGTTCCCGATGACCGGCGTGCTGACCCGCCCCTCCGGCGGATTCCTCGTCTCCTAGCGGAGGATCCCGCACCTCGCGCGGCCAGACACACCGCAACCCAGCAGAAAGGATGAGATGAATCCGATAAGCAGACGGCGGGCCCTCGGCCTCGCCGGTGGCGTCGCCCTCGCCGGCGCCAGCGGTGCGCTCACCTTCGGCGCACCGGCCGGCGCGGCGACCGCCTGGCGCACCCTCGGTGTCGTCACGGCCAACATCGGCCGCGCCAACCTCAGCCAGCGCAAGACCGCGATCACCGCCGTCCGCAACGCCCTGCGCCTGACCGGCCCCGAGGACCTTCCCCTCGTCGGCTGGCAGGAGATCGGCGAGGGAGACGGCGACACGAAGGAGAAGGGCTGGATCAACGGCCAGTTCGGCCCGCGCTACCGCAACGTGCACCTGAGCGACGGCGGGCACCGCGTACCCATCTCCGTGCCCCGGGTGTACGACGTGCTTGGCACCGACGTCACGCCCGTCCACGAGGGCAGGGCGGGTGTCTCGCCGAACCGCGTCATCTCCGAGGTGCTCCTGGCCGCGAACGACGACGCGGCCCTCCAGTTCGCCGTCCTCAACACGCATTTCGTCGCGGGGGCCTTCAACGGCAAAACCGATCCGGAGGAGGCGTGGCGCAGGGACCGGTGGGCCCGCCACTTCGACATCCTCCACGACCGGATCGCCAGCTGGAACGGGCGTGGCTATCCGGTGATCTGGACCGGTGACACCAACCGCGACCCGATGCCGAAGCTCTTCCCGGCGAAGGAGACACGGGCCTTCGCCTCCGGCATCGACCAGATCGGCTGGCTCCAGGGCACCAACGGGGTGCAGATCAAGCTCCTTCGCCGCAAGGTCGTCCCCATGGACGTGGACGGCCACGACGCCCGGGTGGCGGTGCTCCAGCTCCGCCGCGCCTGATCGACCCTTACGCACGTGCCCGGCATCCGACTGGACGCCGGGCACGGCGGGTGGGACGCCGGCGGACGGCGCCCCACCCGCCGTTGACCAGGGCTGTTAGGTTCCTGACCCATGGACGACTCCCACCCCTGGTATCGGCCGGCTCCCGACACGCTGCTCCTGATCGGCACCGTCACCGCACTGTTCGGCTACCTGGTTCCCTGGTTCCGTGTCAGCAGGCGCCACCACTGGTGGTATTCGGGCTGGACCTATCTGGAGGCCGGGGGCGGCTGGACCTGGTGGGTCGTGGTGTTCCTTCTGATCGCCGTCGGCGCCAGTGTCTGGGCCGGTCGGGCGATGCGGCTGGCCCTGATCGCGGCCGGCGCGGCCACGGCCGGGATGTTCCTCGCCGGTGCCGTGGTCGCGGTGAGCCTGGTGGCGCTGCCGGAACGCAGCGGCGTCGACTGGGTCGGTAACCTGTCCGTCGGGACGGGGCTGCCACTCATGGCGATCGGATTCGGCACCGTCGTCGCCGGAGCGCTTGCCGCCGTCCGCCGTTGACGGTTGGCCGCCGCGGCACGTCACCGGACCCCGCCCACGGTCCCACCCGACGTCAGCGGGCCACGGCGGGCGGCACGCCTGAACTACCCTCGCCGCCGTGGACACTCTGGAGATCGATGCCCCGGTCGTCGCCGTAACCGTCTACCCGGACCGCGCCCGGGTCACCCGCCGTGGCGGCATCCGCCTGACCGCCGGTGACCATCGGGTACGCGTCGCCCCGCTCCCCCTGGGCCTGCGCCGGGACTCGATCCGGGTGGGTGGTCGGGGCGCGGTCACCGTGCTCGGGGTCGACGTGACCGCCTGGCGGCAGGCCCGCAGCACCGACGCGCAGGTCGTCGGTCTGGAGCACCGGCGCCGGGAGCTGGCCGACGAGCTGGCCGAGGTCGAGGACGCCGACGGCATCGAGGAGCAGCGCGGCCAGTTCCTCACCCGGTTGGCCGAGCGGGCCGGCGGCACATACGCCCGGGCGTTGGCCTCCGGCGACGCGGGCCCGACCGACGTGGCGACCTTCACCGAGTCGGTGGCCGGTCAGCTCGCCGAGTCACGGGCCCGGCGGCGCGGCCTGGCCCGGCGGCGCGTCGAGCTGGCGGAGGGCCTGGCCGCGGTCGACCGTGAGCTGGGCGCGGCGCGCGGCAAGCGTGAGCCGGACCGGTTGGCCGCCGAGGTGTCCGTCGCGGTGCAGGCCGACGGCGAGATGGAGCTGGAGTTGACCTACCTGGTGGACGGTGCCCGCTGGCAACCCTCCTACGACCTGCGCCTGGTCGGGGACACCCTGACCGTCACCTGGTTCGGGCTGGTCAGCCAGGACACCGGAGAGGACTGGCCGGAGTGCGACCTCCAGCTGTCCACCGCCCGGCCGGCGGCGACGACAGGCGTACCCGAACTGTCGCCCTGGTATCTCGACCGGCGGCGGCCGGCACCGCCGATGGCCGGATCGGCGGCGGCGTTCGGCGCCATGCCGCCGCCCCCGGCGCCCGGCGGCGCACCACCCGCCGCGGCGCGGCCCGGCGCGCCCCGACCGAAGGTGCGGGAGAGCGTCGCCGAGGTGGAACAGGGGGCGGTGGCGGCGACCTACCGGCCGGCGCGGCCGGTGGCGGTGCCGGCGGACGGGAGCACCCACCGCGTGACCGTCGCCGTGCTGGACCTGCCGGCCCGGCTGGACCACGTGGCCGTGCCGGTGCGCGCCGCCGAGGCGCACCTGCGGGCCACCGTACGCAACACGTCGGACCACACGCTGCTCCCCGGCCCGGCGGCGGTGTTCCACGGCGCGGACTTCGTGGCGGCCACCCGGCTGGCCACCTGGGCGCCGGGCGAGGAGACCGAGCTGGCGCTCGGTGTGGACGACCGGCTGCGGGTGGAGCGGAAACTGCACCGGCGCGCGGAGACCAGGGCGACGCTCGGGTCGACCCGGCGGCGGGAGGTGGAGTATCGGATCACCGTCGCCAACCACACACCCCGGTCGGCGAGCGTCGAGGTGCGCGACCAGGTGCCGGTGTCACGGGACGAGGCGGTGGTGGTGCGCGAGACGACGGTGGCCCCGCCGCCGGCCGAGCGTACCGAGCTGGGCGAGCTGACCTGGCGGCTGGCGCTCGCGCCGGGCGACAGCGGCGAGATCACCCTGGGCTTCCGGGTGGAGGCGGCCAAGGGGGTCGAGCTGGCCGGCTGGCGGGAGTAGCCGCGGATGTGCGGCGAGGGCCCTTCCTGGCGCGATTCGCACCGGAAGGGCCCTCGCCGCATGCCTCAGACCCGACGGCGGCCGTACATCCCGGCGAAGATGGCGACGCCGATCGCGGCGAAGACCACCTGGAGCGCCAGTTCGATCCAGTCGACGCCGCCGGTGTCGTCGACGCCGAACGCGCCGGCCACCAGGGTGCCCAGGATCGCGGCGACCACACCGATGAGCAGGGTGAGCCAGATCGGGATGTTCTGCTTGCCCGGCACGACCAGACGACCGAGCGCACCGATGATGAGGCCGATGACGATCGCGGTGAAGAAACCCGTGACTTCCACGAGAGCCGTCCTTTTCCGTCGGAGGTGTTGACGGGCACTAGTTGCCCGGATCAACCACCGGGCGAAACGTGGTTGCTTCTTTCGTCACGGAACTGTCATGACCGGAACGGGTCAGGCTCGGCGGGCTGCCGGCGGCGGGGCGCACCCGGCGGGTCCTCCCGGTCGATGCGCAACTCCCGCTCCAACTCGGCGACCACCATCCGCAGGTCGTCCAGGCGGCGGCTGATCGCGATCCGGTCCACCTCGTCCGGAATCCCGTCGCCGTCGGAGTCGTAGTCCGGGGACAGCCCTTCGGTCATCTCCAGGCGGCGGGCCTCCTCCATCGAGTTGACGATGACCGCGATGAGGATGTTCAGCAGCAGGTTGACCGCGATCATCACGAAGCTGACGTAGTAGAGCAGCGTCCACGGCGACACGGCCAGACCCTGTTCCAGCAGGTCGGGCAGCGTCTCCAGGGACAGCAGCACGAACAGCGTGACAAGCGAGCGGCCGATGTCGCCGTACTCCTCGGGATAGCGGTCACCGAAGATCAGCCAGCCGGCCATGCCGTACACGTAGAGCGTGACGGCGGCCAGCGCGAGGAAACCGGCCACGCCGGGCAGGCTGCGCCACAGCGCCGCGACGATGGTACGCAGGCCGGGCGAGAAGCGGACCAGCCGCAGCACCCGGGCGACCCGGATGAACCGCAGCACCGCCGAGTCGCCGTGCAGGCCCGGTACGAAGATGGCCGCGGTCACCAGCAGGTCGAAGACGTTCCAGCCGTGCCGGAAGAAGTCCTGCGGGCGGCGGCCGTACGCGAGCACCCGAATGGTGATCTCCACGACGAAGACCGCCCGGAACGTCCACTCCGTCCACCGCAGCACCGGCTCGGCGGCGCCCAGGTTCGGGTACGTCTCGACGCCCAGCACCACCCCGTTGGCCATGATGAGCGCCACGATCGCCACCTCGAACGGCCGGGACGCGACGATCCGGGCACAGTGGCCCGCCAGGCCGTGCCTTCCGTCGCTCCGCCGGCGCCCGCCGCGCGGCGCCGGCACCGTGTCCCCGATCAGCGTTTCCCCCCGCGACACGCGTTCCCGGCAACGTGCGGACGACGGGGAGGAGCCATGCCGCAACCCTATTGGTTCCCACAGCCAGGTTGATCACAGCCAGCCGCGGCGTTTGAACAGCAGGTAGAGCGCGCCGCAGACCGCGAGCATCAACGTCACCGCGAACAGGTAGCCGTACCGCCAGTCCAGCTCCGGCATGTGGGTGAAGTTCATCCCGTAGACGGTGCCGATCAGGGTGGGCGCGAACAGGATGGCCGCCCAGGCGGAGACCCGCTTGATCTCCTCGTTCTGTTCGAAGCTGGCCGCGGTCAGGCTGCGCATCTCCTCGTTCTGCGCCTGCGAGACCAGGGTGGCGTTGACGGTGAGGATGTTCTGGAGGAGGTGCCGGAACGCGTCCACCCGTTCCACCACCTGGGTGAGGTGGTCGGCCACGTCGCGCAGCCGGCGGCACAGCTCCTCGTCGGTGCCGTACCTGTGGAAGCCGTCGCGGAGCGCATCGACGACCTTGAGCAGCGGGCGGGCGGCGCGCTGGAACTGGATCACCTCCCGGCTCAGCTCGTAGATGCGACGGCTGGCGTTCGGGTCGCCGCCGAACACCTCCGTCTCGATCTCGTCGATGTCGTTCTCCAGCCCGGCAACCACCGGCGCGTAGCCGTCGACCACCCGGTCGAGCACCGCGTGCAGCACCGCCTCCGGGCCGAGCGCGAGCACCGCCGGCTCCGCTTCCAGCCGCCGCCGCACCGTGGCCAGGTCGGGTGTGCCGCCGTGCCGCATCGTGATCACGAAGCCGGGGCCGAGGAACAGGTGCAGTTCGGCGAACTCGACCGCCTCCCGGGCGTCCAGGTAGCGGGCGGCGCGCAGCACCACGAACAGGGTGTCGCCGTACCGTTCCAGCTTCGGCCGCTGGTGGGCGTTGATCGCGTCCTCGACGGCCAGGTCGGGCAGTTGGAACGCGTCGGCCAGCGAGGCGATCTGCTCCGCGCTGGGCTGGCGGAGCCCGATCCAGGCCATGCCACCGTCGAGCTGTTGCAGGCAGCGGAACGTGTCGGCGAGGCTGACCGGCGACGCCCGGCGGACCCCGCCGACGTAGACGCCGCTGTCCACCAGGGCGGCGGGCCGTTCCGACCCCGCCGGGCCGGCGTCGACGGCGTGCTCGTTGAGGCGCCGGCCGAACCCGTCCGGCGGCGTCGCGAACCGGTCGTCCGCCATGCCCCTCCCCCGCTGCTCGGCCGGCTCGGCGAGTCCCCGGCGGGCGGCGGCGCAAACCTCAGGGGCGGTAGCGGTAGCCCATCCCCGGCTCGGTGATCAGGTGCCGGGGCCGGGCCGGGTCGTCCTCCAACTTGCGGCGCAGCTGGGCCATGTACTGCCGCAGATAGTTGGTCTCGTGGTGGTATTCCGGCCCCCACACCTCGTGCAGCAGCTGGCGCTGGCTGACCAGCTTGCCGGGGTTGCGCAGCAGCTTCTCCAGCATCGCCCACTGGGTGGGGGTGAGCTTCACCTCGACGCCGTCGTCGCCGGTGACGGTCCGATCGGCCAGGTCGACGGTGTTCCGGCCGATCCGCAGGGCCGGCACGGCAGGGGTGGCCGGGGCGAGGCGGCGGGTCACCGCGCGGATGCGGGCGAGCAGCTCGTCCATCCCGAACGGCTTGGTCACGTAGTCGTCAGCGCCCGCGTCCAGCGCGGCCACCTTGTCCTCGCTGCCGGCCCGGCCGGAGAGCACGATGATCGGCACGGCGGTCCAGCCGCGCAGGCCCCGGATGATCTCGGTGCCGTCCAGGTCGGGCAGGCCGAGGTCGAGCACCACCAGGTCGGGCGGGCGGCCGGCGGCGGCTTTCAGCGCGGCGACGCCGCTGTCGGCCACCTCCACGTCGTAGCCTCGGGCCCGCAGGTTGATCCGCAGCGCCCGCAGGATCTGCGGCTCGTCATCGACGACCAGGACGCGGGTCATCGCGGTGGGCCCTCCCCCTGTGTGGCGGCCGGCAGGCGCAGCACCATGGTCAGACCACCGCCGGGCGTGGTCTCCGGGCTGATGCTGCCACCCATCGCCTCGGCAAGCCCTCGGGACAGCGCCAGCCCGAGGCCGACGCCGGTCTGGTTGTCCCGGTCACCGAGGCGTTGGAACGGCAGGAAGACGTGCTCCCACTGGTCGGCCGGGATGCCCGGACCGGTGTCGATCACCCGCAGCTCCACCTGGCCGGCGTGCGCGCTCGCGGTGATCGTCGGCGGCCTCCCCGGCGGGCTGTACCGCAGCGCGTTGGCGACGATGTTGACCAACACCCGCTCCAGCAGGCCCGGGTCGGCCAGCGCCGCCGGCAGGTCCGCCGGGATGTCCGTGCCCACCTCGGCCGCCGCCGGGCCCAACTCGTCCAACGCCCTGGGTACGGCGTCCTCCAGCCCGATCGCGGCGGTGGTGACGCCGAGCGCGCCGGCCTGCAACCGGCTCATGTCGAGCAGGTTCGCCACCAGCCGACCCAGCCGGTCCAGCGACTCGTCGGCGGTGGCCAGCAGTTCCTCCCGGTCGTCGGCGTCGAACTCCACGTCGGGGCTGCGCAGGCTGCTCACCGCGGCCTTGGCCGAGGCCAGCGGCGTACGCAGGTCGTGGCTGACCGCGGCGAGCAGCGCGGTGCGCATCCGGTCGGCGGCGGCCAGCGGGCGGGCGGTGGCCGCCTCCTCGGCCAGCCGTTCCTGGCGCAGCGCGACGGCCGCCTGCGCCGCGAACGCCTCGACCACCCGCCGGTCGGCGGCCTCCAGACGCCGGCCGGCGAGCACCACGGCGAGTCGGTCGTCGACCGGCACCACGGTCTCGCCGGCGCTGGGGCTGCCCGGCGGCCGGTCGCCGACGCCGGCCACCACGCGCCAGGCGCCCTCCTCCCGGGCCCGGTCGGGCCGGCCCCGCGCGTCGGCGGTCAGTTCCAGCACGCTGACCGCGCGCAGCCCGAACGTCTCCCGCAGCCGGTCCAGCAGCGCGGGCAGCGGTCGTTCGCCGCGCAGCACGCTGCCGGCGACGGCGGCCAGGGTCTGCGCGTCGGCGGAGGCCCGCGCGGCCTCCCGGGTACGCCGGGCGGCCACGTCGACCACCCCGCTCACCGCGATGGCGACGCCGACGAACACGCCGAGGGCGAGCAGGTTGTCCCCCTCGGCGATGGTGAGCGTGCGGAACGGCGGGGTGAAGAACCAGTTGAGCAGCAGCGAACCGCCGAGCGCGGCGACCAGCGCCGGCCACAGCCCGCCGACCAGCGCCACCCCGACCACGCAGGTGAGGAACAGCAGGATGTCGTTGGTCAGGGTGAGGTCGGGCAGCGCGAGCAGCAGCACCGTCAGCAGGGGCATGCCGAGTACGGCGAGCGCGTACCCGAGCAGCCGGCGGCGCCGGGACAGCGCTGCGGGCACGGCGCCCGCTCGGCGTCCGCGTCCCGCCTGCGGGTGGGTGACCAGGTGCACGTCGATCGGCCCGGACAGCGCGGTGGTGGTCACCCCGACGCCCCGGGCGAGCACCTGGGCGAACCGGCCGCGGCGGCTCGCGCCGAGCACGAGTTGGGTGGCGTTGACGCCCCGGGCGAAGTCGAGCAGGGCCGCCGGGATGTCGGTGCCGAGCACCTGGTGGTAGGTGCCGCCGAGGCTCTCCACCAGCACCCGTTGGCGGGCGAGTTGGGCCGGGTCGGCGCCGGCCAGGCCGTCGCTGCGGGTCACGTGCACGGCGAGCAGGTCGGCGCCCTTGCTGCGGGCGGCGATCCGGGCGGCCCGGCGGACGAGCGTCTCGCCCTCCGGGCCGCCGGTGAGGGCGACCACCACCCGTTCCCGCGCCTCCCAGGTGTCGGAGATGCCCTGCTGGGCCCGGTACGCGTCGAGCTGCTCGTCGACCTTGTCGGCGAGCCAGAGCAGCGCCAGTTCGCGCAGCGCGGTGAGGTTGCCGATCCGGAAGTAGTTGCCCAACGCGGCGTCGATCCGGTCGGGCCGGTAGATGTTGCCGTGTGCCATCCGACGGCGCAGCGCCTCCGGCGTCATGTCCACCAGTTCGACCTGCTCGGCGGCCCGGACCACCTGGTCCGGCACGGTCTCCCGCTGGGTGGTGCCGGTGATCTGGGTGATCACGTCGTTGAGCGACTCCAGGTGCTGGATGTTGACCGTGGAGAGGACGCTGATCCCGGCGTCGAGCAGTTCCCGCACGTCCTGCCAGCGCTTCTCGTGCCGGCAGCCGGGGACGTTCGTGTGCGCCAGTTCGTCCACCACGACCACCTCGGGCCGGCGGGCCAGCACCGCGTCGAGGTCCATCTCGGTGAACCCGACACCCCGGTAGGTCATCGGCCGGCGCGGCACCACCTCCAGGTCGCCGATCATCCGGGCGGTGTGCGGGCGGCCGTGCGTCTCGACCAGGCCGACGACCACGTCGGTGCCGCGTTCGGCGCGGCGGCGGGCCTCTTCGAGCATGGCGTACGTCTTGCCGACCCCGGGGGCCGCCCCGAGGTAGATCCGCAGTTCACCCCGACCCACAGCGTCCATCCTCCCTGAGTGCAAGGAAGGGCCCCCTGTTAACGCCTCGTGAGGTGGAGGGGGCCCTTCTTAACACTTCCGTCAGCGCGCCGGGAACGCCTCGTCCAGCGCGAGGTTGAGTTTCAGCACGTTCACCGCCGGCCCACCCATGAACCCGAGCACCCGACCGGTGGTGTGCTCCGCGACCAGCCGCCGCACCGCCGCCGGGTCCGCGCCGCGCTCCCGCGCCACCCGGCCCACCTGGATATGCGCGTACGCCGGGGAGATGTGCGGGTCGAGGCCGCTGCCGCCGGCGGTGACCGCGTCGGCGGGCACGGCCGGTTCGGCGGGCGCGTCGCCGCGGACCGGGGTGACGACGCCGCCCTCGGCCACGTAGTCGTGACCGGGCCGGCCCACCTCCACCGCCACCCCCGCCCAGGTGGTCACGAACGGCGTCGCGGGCGCGGCCTGGTTGACGCTCACCACCCGGGTGACCCGGCCGGTGAGCCCGTCGGCGCGGAACACCGCCAGCACCGCCCCCACCCCGTCCGGCGTGCAGTAAGGGCGTCGCCCGTCCACGCCCTCGCGCTCACCGATCGCCCTGCTGCGCGCGCAGACCTGGGTGAGCAGGCTCTGCGTCGAGGTCTCCGGGTCGCCGGTGAGCGCGTCGACCACGCTCTCCGGGCCGAGGTTGCCGGCGGCCGTCGCCCTCGGGTCGTAGCCGTCACCGGCGGCGGACGGGCGGGACTGGAAGTAGCGGGGTACGGCGTTGCCGTCGGCGTCGGTGAACGACTGCCCGATCAGCACGCTGCCCACCGTCCGGCCGCCGGCGGTGGCCAGGGAGCCGTCGGCCCGGCCGTCGAGGCCGGGCAGCCGGCCCACGGCGACCAGGGCGAGCGGGTACGCCAGCCCGAGCAGGACGGTGAACACGAGCACCGCGCGCAGGGCGGCCAGGTGCGGGGAGAGCCAGTTGGGCAGGCGCATCAGGAGACCCCCGGGATGAACTGGACGAGCAGGTCGACGAGCTTGATGCCGACGAACGGCACCACGATGCCGCCGAGGCCGTAGAGCAGGAGGTTGCGGCGTAGCAGCGCCGACGCGCTGGCCGGGCGGTAGCGCACACCGCGCAGGGCCAGCGGGATGAGCGCGACGATCACCAGGGCGTTGAAGACGACCGCGGACAGGATCGCCGAGGTGGGGCTGGACAGCCGCATGACGTTCAGCGTGTCCAGGCTCGGATAGATGCCGGCGAACATGGCCGGGATGATCGCGAAGTACTTGGCGATGTCGTTGGCGATGCTGAACGTGGTCAGCGCGCCCCGGGTGATCAGCAGCTGCTTGCCGATCTCGACGATCTCGATCAGTTTGGTCGGGTCGGAGTCGAGGTCGACCATGTTGCCGGCCTCCTTCGCGGCCGACGTGCCGGTGTTCATGGCCACGCCGACGTCCGCCTGGGCGAGTGCGGGCGCGTCGTTGGTGCCGTCGCCGGTCATCGCCACCAGCCGGCCGCCCGCCTGCTCCTTGCGGATGAGTGCGAGCTTGTCCTCCGGGGTGGCCTCGGCGAGAAAGTCGTCCACACCGGCCTCGTCGGCGATGGCCCGGGCGGTACGCGGGTTGTCGCCGGTGATCATCACGGTGCGGATGCCCATCCGGCGCATCTCGGCGAAGCGTTCCCGCATGCCGTCCTTGACGACGTCCTTGAGGTGGATGACGCCCAGCGCCCGGGCCGGGCAGCCGGTGGTGTGCTCGGCCACCACCAGCGGCGTGCCGCCGGTGCCGCTGATCTCGTCGACCAGCTCGCCGACCCGCGCGGCGGGGTGCCCGCCGTTCTCCCGTACCCAGGTCAGCACCGCGGCGGCGGCGCCCTTGCGGATGCGCCGGGTCCCGCCACCGGTGTCGAGGTCGACGCCGCTCATCCGGGTTTGCGCGGTGAACGGTACGAAGGTGGCGTGCGGGATCAGGCCGGGTTCGCGTTCCCGCAGGCCGAATTCGTTCTTCGCCAGCACCACCACCGAGCGGCCCTCGGGTGTCTCGTCGGCCAGGCTGGACAGTTGGGCCGCGTCGGCGAGCGTGGCCGCGTCCACGCCGGTCACCGGCAGGAACTTGGCGGCCTGCCGGTTGCCCAACGTGATGGTGCCGGTCTTGTCCAGCAGCAGGGTGTTGACGTCGCCGGCCGCCTCGACCGCCCGGCCACTCATCGCCAGCACGTTGCGCTGCACGAGCCGGTCCATGCCGGCGATGCCGATCGCCGACAGCAGTGCGCCGATGGTGGTCGGGATGAGGCAGACCAGCAGGGAGACCAGCACCACGCCTGTGACGCCCGAGTCGGTGATCGCCGCGCTGTCCGGGGCGGCGGCCTGGTAGCCCTTGGCGAAGATCGCCATGGGCTGGAGCGTGACCACCGCGAGCAGGAAGATGATCGTCAGCGCGGCCAGCAGGATGGTGAGCGCGATCTCGTTCGGCGTCTTCTGCCGGTTCGCGCCCTCCACCAGGGCGATCATCCGGTCGACGAAGCTCTCGCCGGGTTTCTGGGTGATCTGGACGACGATCCGGTCGGAGAGCACCCGGGTGCCGCCGGTGACCGCGCTGCGGTCGCCGCCGGACTCCCGGATCACCGGGGCGGACTCGCCGGTGATCGCCGACTCGTCGACGCTGGCGATGCCCTCGACCACGTCACCGTCGCCGGGGATGACCTGTCCCGCCTCGACCAGCACGACATCGCCCTGGCGCAGCTGGGGCGCGGGCACCGCCTCGTCCCGCCAACTGTCGGCCGGCGCGCCGGGCCGCCAGCCGACCAGGCGGGTGGCGATGGTGTCCTGCCGGGCCCGCCGCAGCGTGTCGGCCTGCGCCTTGCCGCGCCCTTCGGCGACGGCCTCGGCCAGGTTGGCGAAGAGCACGGTGAGCCAGAGCCAGACGGTGATCGAGACGGCGAACACGGACGGGTCGGCCACCGCGAGCACGGTGGTGAAGAGCGCGCCGATCTCGACGATCAGCATCACCGGGTTGCGCCACATCCGGCGCGGGTCGAGCTTGCGCAGCGCGTCGGGCAGCGACGCGAGCAACAGGCGCGGGTCGAGCAGCCCGCCACCGACCCGGTTGCCCGGGCGGGCCGGCGCGGCGGGCGGCGTCGCGTCGGCGGCCGGCGCGTCGAGAGTGTCCAGCGGTGCGGTCATGTCCTTGTCCCTCACGGTGGTCACAGCCCTTCGGCCAGCGGGCCGAGCGCGAGCGCGGGCAGGAAGGTCAGCGCGACGAGGACCACGGTCACGCCGACGACCATGCCGACGAACAGCGGCCGGTGGGTCGGCAGGGTGCCCTCGGAGGCGGGGGTGGGCTGCTGGCGGGCCAGCGAACCGGCCAACGCGAGCACGAAGATGATCGGCAGGAACCGGCCGAGCAGCATGCACAGCCCCAGCGCGGTGTTCCACCACGGCGTGTTCACGGTGATGCCGGCGAACGCGGAGCCGTTGTTGTTGCTCGCCGAGGTGAACGCGTAGAGCACTTCGGACAGCCCGTGCGGGCCGACGTTGAGCGCGGTCGAGGCGTTGCCGGTGGCGAACGCGGCGGCGGTTCCGGTGAGCACCAGCGCCGGGGTGACGAGGAAGTACAGCGAGGCGAACTTGATCTCGCGGGCCCCGATCTTCCGGCCCAGGTACTCCGGCGTGCGGCCGACCATCAGACCGGCGACGAACACCGTGATCACGGCGAGGATCAGCAGCCCGTACAGGCCGGCGCCGACGCCGCCCGGCGCGACCTCGCCGAGCATCATGTTGACCATCGTCATCATCCCGCCCAGGGCGGTGTACGAGTCGTGGAACGAGTTGACCGCCCCGGTGGAGGTGAGCGTGGTGGCCGCCGCGAACGTGGCCGAGTTCGACACGTCGAAGCGGACCTCCTTGCCTTCGAGGGCCGCGCCGACCGCCTGCGGCACCGTGCCGTGGCCGGTCAGCTCGAACACGTTGGTGAGGGCGACGCTGGCCAGTGCGAGAATCGCCATCACGGCGACGATCGCGTAGCCCTGCCGGGCCTGCCCCACCATCCGGCCGAAGACCCGGGGCAGGCTGAACGGGATCACCAGGATCAGGAAGATCTCCAACCAGTTCGTCCACGCGGTCGGGTTCTCGAACGGGTGGGCGCTGTTGGCGTTGTAGAAGCCGCCGCCGTTGGTGCCCAGTTCCTTGATGACCTCCTGGCTGGCCACCGGCCCGCCGGTGATCGTCTGGGTGCCGCCGGTGAGCGTGGTCACGTCGGTGCCGCCGGAAAGGTTCTGCACCACCCCGCCGAGCATCAGCACGAACGCCCCGAGCACCGCCACCGGCAGCAGGATCCGCAGCGTGACCCGGGTCAGGTCGACCCAGAAGTTGCCCAGTTCGCCGGTGCGGCTACGAGCGAAACCCCGGACCAGCGCCACCGCGACGGCGATGCCCACCGCGGCCGAGACGAAGTTCTGCACGGCCAGACCGGCCATCTGCACCAGGTGCCCCATGGTCGACTCACCCGAGTACCACTGCCAGTTCGTGTTGGTCACGAACGACACGGCGGTGTTCCACGCGCCGTGCGGCACCACCGGGTCGAAACCCAGCGAGAGCCACAGCTTGTCCTGTACGCGTTGCAACGCGTACAGGAACAGCAGGGAGACGGCCGAGAAGGCCAGCACGCTGCGGGCGTACACGCCCCAGGTCTGCTCGGCGGCCGGGTCGACCCCGACCAGGCGGTAGATCCCCCGCTCCACCCGGGACGACCGGGTGCCGGTGACCACCCGGTACATGTGGTCGCCGAACGGCCGGTGGACGGCGACAAGCGCCACCACGAGCGAGAGGACGAAGAGCACGCCGGCTGTCGTCGTACTCATCAGAAACGCTCCGGGAACAGCAGGGCGACGACCAGGAACACACCCAGGCCGATCGCCAGCACCAAGCCGACGGCGTTGACGACGTTCACAGCTTCTCCACACCCCGCACCACGAGGGCGAGAGCCACGAACAGCCCCACCGTCAGCAACACGAACAGCACGTCGGACACGGCTTACCTCTCCTACCGGACGTTGTCCGCGCGACCGCCCACCGGCCGCGCCGGGCAATCAAAACGCCAGGTCGGGGCCGTCGGACAGGGGCTATAACGCGACCATCACGCCGGGCCGTGGTTTCTTGACGCGCTTTTCACGGCGCGGCCGCCCGTGACCACCGCCGGCCACCGTCGCGGCGACCACGCCCGGCGGTACGCCGCCTACGCTGTGCGGGTGACGGCCGAACTGACCCTGCTGTCCGACGTGGCCTGCCGGGGCGTGCCGGTCGGCGGGGCGCGGCTGCGCGGACTGCTCGCGCTGCTCGCCGGTCGGCTCGGCGCGGGTTGCCGCACCGGCGCGCTCGTCGACGGGCTGTGGCCGGACGATCCGCCCCAACATCCGGTGAAGGCGTTGCAGATCCTGGTCTCCCGGGCACGCGCCGAACTGGGCGCCGACCTGATCGTGCGGACCGCCACCGGCTACCGACTGACGCTCACCGACGGTCAGGTCGACGCGGCGGCGGTGCTGCGCCACGCCGCGACGGCCGCCCGGCACGGCCGGGCCGGCGAACACGCGGCCGCCCTGGCCGAGGCGGAGGCGGGGCTGGCGTACTGGGGCGGCCCACCGGACGACGACGCGGGCGTCGGTGACCCGCTCGCGGCGTTGCGCGCCGACCGGGCGGCGACGTACCGGGCGCTGCGCCGGGCGCAGGCGGTCGCGTTGTCCCGCCTCGGCCGGTACGCGGAGGCGCTGCCCGCGCTCACCGCGCTTGCCGCCGAGGCGCCACACGACGAGGAGTTGCTCGTCGAACTGCTGCGCGGCGAGGCGGTGGTCAGCGGCCGGCCGGCGGCCCTGGCCCGGTACGAGGACCACCGTCGCGCGCTGCGCGAGGAACTGGGCGCCGATCCGGGTCCGACGCTGCGGGAGCTGCACCGGGAACTGCTGGACGGGGAGAGCCGGGTGACCCGGCCCGGCATCCCGTACGAGCCGAACCCGCTGCTCGGCCGCGACGACGACCTGAACGCGGTGGAAGCCCTGCTGGCCGCTTCCCGGGTGGTGTCCGTCGTCGGTCCGGGCGGGCTGGGCAAGACCCGGCTCGCGTACGCGGTGGCCCGGCGCGCGCCGCAGCGCGGCGTACGCCTGGTCGTGCTCGGCTCGGTCGACGCGGACACCGACGTGCCGGGCGCGGTGGCGTCGGCGCTGGGCGTCGGCGAGCCGGTGGCCGGTCCGGTGGCCGCGCTGCCGGTGCCCGCCGACCCGGTCGCCGCGATCGTGGCGGCGCTCGGCCCGGGGCCGGTGCTGTTGGTGCTGGACAACTGCGAGCAGGTGGTACGGGGCGTCGCCGCACTCGTGGGCGCGTTGGTGGCGGCGACCCGGGAGCTGCGGGTGCTGGCGACCAGCCGTACCCCGTTGGGGTTGACCTCGGAGGCGGTGCACCCGCTGCCGGAGCTGCCGCCGCCCACGGCGGTGGAGCTGTTCACCCAGCGGGCCCGCGCCGCCCGGCCGGGCGTTGTGCTGCCGGCCGACGAGGTGGCCGAGGTGTGCCGGCATCTGGACGGGATGCCGTTGGCGATCGAGCTGGCCGCCGCCCGGGTCCGGGCGATGAGCGTGCCGGAGCTGGCCCGCCGCCTGGACGACCGGTTCGGGCTGTTGCGCGGCGGCCCGCGGGACGCGCCGCCGCGGCACCACACGCTGCACGCGGTGGTCGACTGGAGCTGGAACCTGTTGCGGCCGGAAGGGCGGACGGCGCTGCGGGCACTGTCGGTGTTCCCCGCCGGGTTCGACGCGGCGGCGGCGGACCGGGTGCTCGGCGGCGACGCGCTGCCGGTGTTGGAGCATCTGGTCGACCAGTCGCTGCTGCGGGTGGAGGAGACGCCGGAGGCGATCCGGTTCCTGATGTTGGAGACGGTGCGGGAGTTCGGCGCGGCCCGCCGCGCCGAGGCCGGCGAGACCGAGGCGGTGGTGACGGCCTTCCTCGCCTGGGCGCGCGAGTTCGGCCTGGGCGGTCACCACGCGCTTGCCGACGCCGACCCGTTCGTCGCCGTGGCGGCGATCCGGGCCGAGCAGGACAACCTGGTCGTGGCGCTGCGCCTGGCGCTGGCCCGGTCCGACGCGCCCACCGTGGTCGCCGTCGCCGCCGCGCTGGCCGCGGTGTGGACGGTGGACACCAGCTACACCCGGATGCTCACGCTTGTCGCCGACACGGAGTTCCTGCTGTCCCACTACCGGCCGGCGGCGGAGTTCGTCGTGCCGACCCGTACCGTCGCCGTGCTCGGCCTGGCGCACACCCTGATGATCGTCGGACGCCGGGCGACCCGCTCGCTCGTGGTGCTGCGCCGGCTGCCGCCGCCACCACCGGACACAGTGGTCGGGGCGATGGCCGTGGTGCTGGGCGCGTTCCCCGAGATCAGCGCCGACGCGTCCGTGCTCGCGACCCTGCGCACGCACCCCGAGCCGCTTGTCGCGGCGGTGGCGAACTGCCTGGCCAGCTACCTGTCGGAGCAGGCCGGGCGGCCGGACGACGCGCTCGACACGGCCCGGCGGATGCGCGACGTACTGGCGCACCAGCCGCTGCGGTGGCTGCGGGTGCTGGCCCACTCGCGGGTCGGCGAACTGTGCATGCAGGCCGAACGCGCGGCCGAGGCCCGGGACAACCTGACCGCCGCGTTGGACCTGCTCGCCGAGTCCGGCCCGGCGCGTGACCGGTTCCAGATCCGCTGGAGCCTGGTCCTGGTCAACCTGGCGCTCGGTGAGGTCGACGAGGCGGAACGCTGGCTGCGGCTGGCCACCGCCGACAGCCTCGACGGCCGGTACGACGCCCCGCCCGTCGAGGACGACCAGTACGGAATGCGGGTCTACGATCACTGCATTCGGGCCGAGTTCGCGCTGGCCCGGGGCGACGTCGACGCCGGGTTGGCCGGCTGGCGGGAGGCGCTGGACAGGTTGCGGCAGCCGACCGACCCGTTCGTCTGGTCCGGTCCGCCCGGCGACGCGCCGTGGCACCTGGAGATCCGCGCCGCTGCCCTGGCCGCGCACGCCCGGCACGGCCGGCTGCACCTGGTGCCGGGGCTCGCCGACGCGCTGCGCGACAGGTGCGCGGCGCTGCTGGCCGACCCGATCGTCGACGCGCCCGGGTTCGTCGTGCAGCTGCCGATCCACGGGTCGCTGCTGCTCGCCAACGCCCTGGCCGAGCTGGACCGGGCCCGGCGCACCGGCGATCCGGCTGCCGGTGCGTCCGGCGCCCGGCTGGTCGCGCTCGCCGAACACCTCGGCTACCTGCGCAACTTCCAACCCACCATGTCCTCGGCGGCGGCCCGGCGGGCGGCGCGGGACGCCGACCGGGCGGCGTACGACACGGCTCGCGCCTCGTACGCCGCCCTCGACCACGACGAGCTTCGGCTCGCGGCCCTGGCGCAGATCAGCGGGACGGGTCCCGGTTGTACGACCGGCGCGCCCACAGGTAGCCGAGCAGGCTGATGCCGGAACACCAGGCCACCGCCGCGAGCGCGTCGCCGCCATCGACCGGACCGGCCAGGAGCAGCCCGCGCAGCGTCTCCATGATCGGGGTGAACGGTTGGTGCTCGGCGAACCAGCCGAGCCACCCGGGCATCGTTTCGGTCGGCACGAACCCGCTGCCCAGGAACGGCAGCAACATCAGGGGCATGGGCAGGTTGCTGGCGCTCTCCACGCTCTTGGGCACCATGCCCAGCGCCACCGACAGCCAGGTGATCGCGAACGCGGTGAGGGTGAGCAGCCCGACGGCGGCGAGCCACCGCATCGGGCCGGCGTCCGGCCGGAAACCGACGAGCAGCGCCACCCCGACCACCACCACCAGTCCGAGCAACGTCTGCGTCACCGCGCCGACGACGTGGCCGGTGAGCACCGCCGCGCGGGCGATGGACATGGTGCGGAAGCGGGCCACGATGCCCTCGGTCATGTCCATGGCCACCGCGATGGCGGTGCCCTGCGCCGCGCCGGCCATGGCGAGCAACAGGATGCCGGGGGTCACGTAGTCGGCGTACGCGGATCGCCCTCCGGCCATCGCGCCGAGGCCGTTGCCGAGGGTGCCGCCGAAGACGTAGACGAACAGCAGCAGGAAGACCACCGGCAGGGCGATCACCGTGAACGTCAGCGACGGGTAGCGCACCGCGTGCTTCAGATTGCGACGCAGCATGGTTGCCGAGTCGGCGACGGTGTGGGCGAGCGTGCTCATGCGGTCACCTTCTCCTCGGTCGGGCGGCCGGTGAGGGCCAGGAAGACATCGTCGAGGTCAGGGGTGTGCAGGCTGAGCGACTCGACCGCGACACCGGCGGCGTCGAGCCGGTCGAGCAGGTCCCGCACCCCGCTGACCCGCCCGTCGCCGGCCACCCGCAGCGTCAGGTCCTCGTCGTGCCGGGTGGCCGCCGGGAACAGCCCGGCCGCCGCGGCCAGCTGCGTCGGGTCGGTGAAGTGCAGGCGTACGTGTCCGCCCGGTACCCGCCGCTTCAGCTCGGCCGGGCTGCCCTCGGCGACCAGGTGACCGCCGTCGAGCAGGGCGACCCGGTCGGCCAGCTGGTCGGCCTCGTCCAGGTACTGGGTGGTGAGGAACACGGTGACGCCGTCGGCCACCAGGTCGCGGACGATCTGCCACATGGTCCGGCGGCTGCGCGGGTCCAGACCGGCGGTCGGCTCGTCCAGGAAGATCAGCCGGGGGTTGCCGACAAGCGTCATCGCCAGGTCCAGCCGGCGCTTCATCCCACCCGAGTACGCCGCCACCGCCTTGTCCGCCGCGTCGGTCAGCTCGAAGCGGGCCAGCAGGTCGTCGACGACCCGCCGTCCGGCGGCCCGGCCCAGGTGCCGCAGGTCGGTCATCAGTTTGAGGTTCTCCGCGCCGGTGAGCAGCGCGTCGACGGCGGAGAACTGGCCGGTCACGCCGATCGCGGCACGTACCCGGTCCGGCTCGGCGGTCAGGTCGTGACCGGCGACCCGCACGGTGCCGCCGTCGGCGCGGATCAGCGTGGACAGGATCTGCACGGCGGTGGTCTTGCCGGCGCCGTTCGGCCCGAGCAGGGCGAAGACCGTGGCCTCGGGGACCCGAAGGTCGACGCCGTCGAGCACCACCTGTTTCCGGTACGCCTTGCGCAGCCCGGTCGCCTCGATCATCGCGCCGGGGGTTGTCGTCGTCATGCACCGACCGTGGCGGCTACCGGGCTCGGCCCGGTTTCACCACGGTTTCACGCCCTCCGGGCGCGGCCCGGCGGTCAGCGGTTGGCGGCCTTGGCGACCAGCGCCTCGGCGACCTCGCGCACCTTGCGGTTGGAGTCCTGCGAGAGCTTCGACAGCAGCGCGAACGCCTCGTCGGCCGAGCACCGCCGCTGGCCCATGAGGATGCCCTTGGCCTGCTCGATGACGGCCCGGCTCCGCATCGCCTCGCGCATCTGCCGGGCCAGCGTCGCGGTGCTGTCGTAGAGGTGGGCGTTGGCCAGGGCGACGGCGGCGTAAGCGGCGAAGCTCTCCGCGATCCGGATCGCTTCGCGGTCGAAGGCGCCCGGGGTGACGCCGTACAGGTTGAGCGCGCCGGTGACCGCCTCCTGGATCGGCAGGCCGATCGACAGGGAGCTGCCGATGCCGGCCTCGCGGGCCAGCGCCGCCCACTCCGGCCAGCGTTCCTCGGCGACCAGGTCGGGCAGCGAGAGGCTGGCCGCGCTGGCGGAGGCGTCGAGGCAGGGGCCCCGCTCCTGCCGGTACTGCCACTCGTCGAGTTTGCGCGCCAGGTCGCTGGTGCAGGCGGCGCTCTGGTTGTGGCCGCCCTGGGCGATGGTGACGGTGACGTGGGCGCTGCCCGGGACGGTCTGGTTCGCCAGTTCGGCGACGCGGCCCAGCACGTCCTCCAGGTCCGTCTCGTCGAGCCGGATCCGGCTCAGCTCGGCGAGGGCTGCGCCGGGGTCCGCGTGCGGGGCTGTCATGGACGGCTCCTTGTCGGCCGGCGGTGGGACGTCGAGCATCGACAAACCTACCCCGGCGGCCTCCCCGCGACACGGACCTCGGACGTGCGGCAACGGCCGGCGGGGCGTAATGTCGAGGGCACGGGTCAAGACATGCGCCCTCCGACTCCGGCCACATGGGCCGGAGCGTCCCTCCAGGTGAGGTGGGAGGCGCCATGTCCGAGAGGCTGCCCGGGTTCGGCTGCCATCATGTCCCGACCGCGGCCGGCTGGTTCCGGCCCGACGAGCCCATCCTGTGGTTGAGCTGCACCGTCGACCGTGACGTCACGCACGTCTCGGTCGCCGGGGAGGTCGATCTGAGCAACGCCCACCTGCTCACCGAACTGTTGGAGAACCTGGTCGCGGGCCGGGCGCCGACGGTGGTGGTGGACCTCTCCGAGGTCACCTTCTTCGGCGCGCACGGCACCGAGGCGCTGGTGCGGGCCCGGAAGCTGCTGACCGGACGGGGCGGTCGGCTGACGCTGCACCGTCCCGCACCCATCGTCCGCCGCGTCCTCGATGTCACCGGCACGCTCGCCGCGTTCGAGGTCCTCGACAGGTCCGCCCGCACCCCGGCCGACGGGCGGCACGTCCGGTCGTGCCCGCTCGCCGGCAGGACGTAAAATCGCCCGGTAGCTGACGTCCCGGTCGGGGCGTCAGGAACGAGCGTCAAGAAGCGGCGCGGGGCCCGGTCCTGTCTGGATCGGGCCAACGGTTCGCGACCGCGAGCCGTCCGCCAGCCGCCGCCCACCGTCCCGGGTCGGCGGCCTCGCTTCGCGCACGGACGTCCCAGCATGCCGCAGGCACACCCCGACCTCGCCGCAGCCTTGATCAAACTCGGGCGGATCAAATACGGCGAGGCAGACCTCGACGTGGTCTTGTCGATCATCGCCCAGGTCGCCAAGGACACCATCCGCGGCACCGCCGAGGTCTCGGTCACCCTGGTCCAGGGCGCCGAGGCGCACACCGCCGCCTACACCGGCGAACTGGCGCTCACCCTCGACCAGTGGTCAGTACGCGCAGGGCCGCGGCCCGTGCCTGGACGCCGCCACCACCGGCACCGCCATGCTGGTGCCGGACATGGCCACGGAGGGCCGCTGGCCGGAGTGGGCGGCCCGGGCGCACGAGGCGGGTGCCGCCAGTTCCCTGTCCATCGGCCTGCCCATCCAGGAGGCTACGGTCGGCGCGCTGAACATCTACGGCGCGGCGCCCGGTGTGCTGGACGAGCAGGTCGACCTGGCGCAGACGCTGGCCGGGTACGCGGGCATGGCCCTGGCGAACGTCCACCTCTACGAGAGCACCGCGACGCTGGCACAGCAGATGCAGGAGGCGATGCAGAGCCGGGCCGTGATCGAGCAGGCCAAAGGCATCATCATTGGCCAGCGACGCTGCTCGGCCGACGAGGCGTTCGCCATCCTGGCGCGGGTGTCGCAGGACTCCAACCGCAAGTTGCGGGAGGTCGCCGAGTCACTCGTCGACCGCGCGGTGCACGGCCCTCGTGACTGAGCGTGAGGTCAGCGCGGCATCGCCCGCCAGCCGGAGCCACTCGCCCGCCACGCCCCGGCGAGGATGCTCGCCGAGCCACGGCTCGGGCACTGTTGGATCTTGGACCGGCCGGATGCCCCGCCGATCTGAGCCTGGACCTGCCACTGGCTCCCGTCGGTGCGGATGTAGACGTCACGCCGTCCGCGGGGGTTGTTGACGCCGTTCCACCAGTGTTCCTCGACCACCATGTCGTGACGGTACCGCAGTCCACCCGCCCCGGCCCAGGCCGCAAACCGGTTGCCCGCCCCGCCGATCGGCGGAAAGCTACCCGGATGACCGCACCGGACGTGCCGCGCGCCTTCTCCATCCGCGAGGGCGACCTGCGCATCCTCAACCCGTTCGACCAGCTCAAGCTGGCCACGCTGGGCCGCGCGATCCGGCTGCGGCCCGGCGACGAACTGCTCGATCTGTGCAGCGGCAAGGGCGAACTGCTCTGCACCTGGGCCCGGGACCACGGGATCACCGGCACCGGGGTCGACATCAGCAGCACATTCACCGCCGCCGCCCGCGAGCGCGCCGACGAACTGGGCGTGGCCGACCGGGTACGTTTCGTGCACGGCGACGCCGCGACGTACCCGCCGGAGCGTCCGGTCGACGTGGCCGCCTGCGTCGGCGCGACCTGGATCGGCGGCGGGGTGCCCGGCACCCTGGACCTGCTCGGCCGGGCGTTGCGGCCAGGCGGCATGGCGCTCGTCGGCGAGCCCTACTGGCGGCGCGACCCGCCGGACGAGGCGACGGTCATCGGGTCGCACGCCCGCTCCCGGGACGAGTTCCGCGACCTGCCCGGCCTGGTCGAGTCGTTCGGCGAGTGCGGCTGGGACCTGGTCGAG
The DNA here is from genome assembly GCF_049841795.1 of Micromonospora sp. DT31. Lineage (NCBI taxonomy): Bacteria > Bacillati > Actinomycetota > Actinomycetes > Micromonosporales > Micromonosporaceae > Micromonospora > Micromonospora sp. DT31. Next base: position 287,560 of record NZ_JBNCKZ010000003.1, read on the forward strand.
ATGGTCCTCGCCGACCGGGACAGCTGGGACCGGTACGCCGCCGCGCACTGGCTGAACCTGCGCCGCTGGCTGGACGCGAACCCGGACGACGAACTCGCCCCCGAACTGCGGCGGGAGCTGACCGAGGACCCGCTGCGCTACGTCCGCTACCAGCGCGAACATCTGGGATGGGGAGTGTTCGCGCTGCTGCGGCGGTGACCGGCTTAGCGGGCAGCTACGCAGGGTAAGGCGGGATCATGGGACAGTTGCGCACCTCGCCGCCGCCGCCGCAGGCCACCGAGCTGGACCAGTGGGTGCTCGACAGCCCCGAGGACCTGCACGCCCTGCGCGCCTCGCTGCGTGACGCACTGAACCGGCACGGTCTGGTGCAGGGCGAGGACCTGGACGAGGTGCCGCACCTGGTGGTGCTCGTCGCCACCGAACTGGCCAGCAACGCGCTGCGGCACGCGCGCCCGCCCACCATCGTCACGCTGCTCGCCGCCGACGACCTGTTCCTGCTCGACGTGGCCGACCACGACGTGGGCACGGTGCCGGAGCTGACCGACATCAGCCCGACGGACTCGGGTGGGCGCGGGCTGTTCCTGGCCCAGTCGGTCTCGCTCGACGTCGGCTGGTACGCCACCGGGGGCACCAAGAACATCTGGGCGTCGTTCCCGCGCTGACCTGACCTGACTGCCGGGTCAGCGGTCGCCGGCCGGGACCGGGTCGTCGTACTGGCCGGGCGGCCCGGCCAGCGGCTCCCCGTCCACCAGCGGCCACGGGTTCGGGGTGCACCCGTGCAGCCCGAGCGTCTGCTGGACCATCACCGGCGCCGGGGTGCCGGCCCGCGGGCAGTGTTCGTGCCCGTGGCCCAGCCGGTGACCCACCTCGTGGTTGAGCAGGTACCGCCGGTAGAGGTCGAGGTCGGTGACGTGCGGCACGCCGTGCGCCCAGCGGGCCACGTTGATCACCACCCGGTCGCCGTTGCGGCAGGAGGTGTAGCGGTCGGTCGGGTCGCCGCACAGCCGCCCCCGGGTCACCGGGGTGGTGAGCAGCACGGTGAAGTCGGCCGGGTCGTCCCGACCCACCCGTTGCAGCCGCCACCGGCCGTCGCCGGTCCAGCCACGCCGGTCGGCGAGCGTCGCCGCGACCTGCCGGCCGAAGCGTTCCACGTCCACCTCGCGGATGCCCTCCTCGACCGCGACCCGGTAGCGCATCAGCTCTCCGGAACGGCCGGCGACCGCGCCGACCGTGTCGGCGGTGCGGAAGGTGCCCGTGCCCCGGGCCGGGTAGCTGATGCCGGGCGGCACCCGGCCGGCCACCCGCACGGGCGTCGGCACGGTCCGCACCGTCGGGCGTGCGGTCGGTGCCACCGCCCGGACGGCCTGTTGCGTCGGGATCCGGTCCCGCAGGTCCGGGTGGCGCACGAGATACCCGCCGCCGGCTGCCAGGCCGGTCACGACCAGGCCCGCCACCACAAGCGGTAGGCCGGCCCGCGACCTCCGTCGGTGCAGTCCTCGGCCGTACCCGCCCACGTCGATCTCCGTCCGTCGCGCCGCGCCGCTCCCGGACAGGGGTACGGATGGCACGCCCGGACGGTTGAACGGGCCGACCGGGTACCGTCGGTGCCGGGGTGAGCGACCGGCCGCCTGTCGGAGCCGAGGGAGCCACCCGTGCCACCAGCCGAGCAGCTGCTCGACGCCGCCGTGACGACCGCGCGGGGCAGCGACGTGCGCGCCGCCGAACGGGCCCTCGACGGCCTGGTGGTGGGCGACGGCGCGGCGGTGGACGCGGCCCTGCTGGCCCGGCTCACCCGGTCCGTCGGCCGGCTCTGGCCGCGTGGCTGGCAGCCGGTAGACCTGGAGCGGCTCGCCCTGCGCCGGCTGACCCCGCGCGGCGCGCGGCTGCTGCGCGACGCCGTGGCCGCCCAGCGACGCGCGTTGCCCGCGCCGGTCCCGGCCTGGTTCGACGAGCAGCTCGCCGCCACGGGCGCCCGGTGGGACACCGACGCGGGCTGGCTGGACCGGCGTGCCGACGGTGACCGGATCACCGCGCTGCGGGACGCGGTCGACGCGGTCGTCCTGGTCGAGGAGCTACCGCCGGTCGCGGTGCTGCGCCCGCCGCCCGGCTCGGCCGGCGCCTCGTACGCCGCCGCCCCGGCCACCGGTTCCCGGATGCTCGACCGGGTCCGCGCGCTGCTGGCCAAGGCCGAGTCGACCGGCTACCCGGCCGAGGCGGAGGCGTTCACCGCGAAGGCGCAGGAGCTGATGGCCCGGCACAGCATCGACGCCGCGCTGCTCGACGCCGGGGCGGTACGCGCCGGCGGCCCGGGTGGGGTGCGGATCGGCGTCGACGCCCCGTACGCGGCGGCGAAGGCGCTGCTGATCCAGGAGGTGGCGGCGGCGAACCGGTGCGAGTCGGTCTGGTCCGACGACCTGGGGTTCGCCACCGTGCTCGGCTTCCCCGCCGACCTGGCGGCGGTGGAGCTGCTGCACACGTCGCTGCTGGTGCAGGCCACCGCCGCGATGCTGCGTGGGCGTGGGGAGCGCCGCAGCGGCAGCGGACGGCGCACCAAGGGCTACGACGAGTCGTTCCTCAACGCGTTCGCGCTGCGGATCGGTGACCGGTTGCGGACGGCCAGCGCGGCGGCGGCCGAGGAGCGGGACGACGATCGGCTGCTGCCGGTGCTCGCGGCCCGCTCCGACGCCGTCCGGGGGCACCTGGAGCAGCTTTTCCCCGGCACCACCCGGCACCGGCTCCAGGTGCGCGACGAACAGGGGTGGGCCTCCGGCACCAGCGCGGCGGACGACGCCTCGCTCGACCCGCGCCGGCCGGCGGGTCGGCTAGGCGGGGGCCGCTGACCCCCACGGGGCCACGGTCAGAAGAGCCGTCCCCGGTACGGGTGCGGTCGATGCCAGGTTTCCTCCCAGTCGAGCAGGTCGGCCTGGATCGCCGGGAGGTCACGGCGATGCACCCGGGTGACGCGGGGAGACGCCGGCAGGCCGGCGAGAAAGTGCCAGTACCGCTCCAGTGCGTCGCGGACCTCCGGAACGGGGTACTCGCCGCGCTGGCCGTCCAGCCAGATGTTGCGGAGCACGACCCGATCGGCGGCCACGTGGATGTCGAACCCCTCGCCCTCCCACTTCCCCATCGACGGCCTGCCGTGCAGGGCGTCGTCGATCAGGGCAAGCGCGTCCAGGCAGGCAAAAAAACTGTTTCGGATATCCGTGATCAGCCACACCCCCAGCGCCACACAACGGGGATCGTCCACGTGGTAGGCCGGCCTGCCGTCATCGACGGAGAAGGACATCGATTTCACTTCTGCCCCCACCCGGCATGACGTCGCACGGGTGGCGCGGTCAGAAGAGCCGTCCCCGGTACGGGTGCGGCCGGCCCCACCGCTCCTCCCACTGGAGCAGTTCCGCCTGCCACCGCGGCAGGTCGGGCCGGTACTCGCGAATCAGCTCGCGGTTCTCCGGGCGGTTGGCCAGGAACCTCCAGTAGGCCTCGACCGCTTCCCGGGCCTCGTCCAGCGAGTAACGGCCACGCTCGTCCGCGACCCACTCGTTGACGAACTCCAGCCCGGTGGGGGTGAATCGGACCTCGTACTTGTCGCTGTCCCACTCGTCCTCCGGCGGGCGGCCGTGCGCGACGTCGTCGATCATCGCCAGGGCGTCCAGGCAGGCCGAGTAGGAGACGGAGATGTCGGTGATCAGCCACGCGCCGAGGGCTCGGTAGTGCTGGTCGGTCACGGTGAACAGCGGGAGCCGGAACTCATCGACGGTGAAACTGATGAACGCCAACGGAAGTCCTTCGGATCATGGGATGACGACCGGCCATCCGTGGGTGAAGCCGCCCGAGCCATTGTAGAAACCCTCGATCACCAGGCCCTTGTGCGTGCCACGCCACATGCTGGTGCCCGGCACCGGCTTCGCGTTCTGGAAGGCTCCGGTGATGGCGTTGTCCACCTGGGCGGGCGTCCAGTCGTCGGGGAAGAAGGAACTTTCCCCGCCGTTGCCCTTCTTCGGCTTCCACGCCCCGTGCGGGGGATTCATCGTGGGGTCGAAGAACTCGGGTTTGCCGGTGTAGGCCCCGGTCCTGGGGTCCTTGACGACGGTGCCGGGCTGGAGCCGACGCCCCGGGAAGTCCTGGCCGCCGGGCCGGTAGTGGTAGCCGGATCCCTTGGGCGCGCCGGGTTTCGGGTGGCCGCGGAACACGTGTTCGGTGAAGTGCGGGTTCATCCGGTCGGGTCGGTTGCGCGTCTTGGTCCGCTTGAGAAAGCGCAACGCGGCCCGCATCAACCGGCCGCCTGCTTTGCCCCCGCTCATGTCACCTCACCCGTCGACGAGTTTCCAGAGGGCTTCCTGGACGAGGTTGCCGACGATGGTTCGGGCCAACTGCTGGAAGATCGGGATCTCCAGCAGCGACGCGCCGAAGGTGACCGCCGCGGTGGCGATCGCCTGGGCGATCTGGATGGCCAGGACGACAAGTTGCACGATGACCGCGACCTTGAGAGCGAGCACGATCGCACCGCAGATGATCAGGCCGGTGCCGGTGAGCATCGCGGCGGTGACGCCGTCGCGCAGGCTGTCGGCGGGGCTGTCCTCCTGGTTCCACCAGTTCTGGAACGCGGTGATGTCCTGGCCGGTCTGCTGCGTCCAGACCGTCGCCGCACCGGTGCTCGCCTCGGTCACCACGCCGGAGAGGGTGTCGGAGAACCGGATCCAGGCGTTGCCCATCTCGAAGAGTTTGGTCTCGTCCGCCTCGGGCCAGGTGTAGCCGAGGATGCTGAGCAGCGAACGCAACTCGCCGGGTAGCTCCATGCCCATGGTCAGCCGCCCAGCATCCGCCGGAGGCTGTCGAGGTTGCGGGTGATGGCCGCCTCGGTCTCGGCGTAGCGGGTCGCCATCTTGCCGAGATCCGCGCCGGCGGCGGCGATCTCGTCGAGGGCGGTGTCGAAACACTCGAAGGCGAACGCGGAGACCTCGTCGTGGGCGGCACCGATCAGCGACCCGATGTCGTCGGACCCCCACGGTCGGCCGAACCCGGCCAGCTCGGCCCGGAAGGCGGCCAGCGCCTGACCGAACCGGGTGGAGACACCGTCCAGCGTCGCCCCGGAGGCACGGAGCCGATCCGGGTCGACGTCGACAGGCATCAGCGCCCGCCCTGGCGGGAGAGCCGGTCCTGCGCCTGGATCAGGGCGTCGGTGAACAGGCTGAACTGACGCCCGGCGTCCTCCTGGACCCGGCGCAGCTGCTCGCCGAGTGAACCCAGGTCGACCTCGCCGGCGACGGCGGCGGTGGCCTGTTCCTGCAGGTCGGTGAGCGCGGCGTTGACCGCCGCCTCGATCTCCTCGGCGAGGGCCTCGCTGGCCATCCGCATCACCCGGGGGTCGAGCGTCAACGCGGTGACCCGCCCGGGCGGGCCGGCGGTGACCCGGATCATGCCGTCGGCGGCCTCACCGACGCCCTCCGGCGGCGTGATCTGCTCGTCGTGGCCCTCCGCGGCCTGCCGCCGCAGCGCGGACATGGTTTCGGACAACACCCGGCCGAAGCCGGACGGGTCAGCGGGATCGGCCATCGACAAAGCTCCTCCGCAGTTGAGGTCGCTTCGCATCCTATGCACCGGTGCCGATCCGGGTGGGCCCGGGGGAACGATGTGGACCGTGGTCGGTCCCACGCAGCACGCCGGGCCGGCACAATGGCCGGCCCGGTGGATGTGCGTCGCGTAACGTCAGCTCTTGAAGGCGTCCTTGATCTTTTCAGCGGCCTGCTTGAGCTTGGCACCGGACTGGTCGTTGCGGCCCTCGGCCTCGAGGCGCTCATTGTCGGTGACCCGACCGACGCCTTCCTTGACCTTGCCGGTGGTGTCCTGGGACGCGTTGTCAATCTTGTCGTCGAGACCCATGCTGACCTCCACTGGTGCGATTACCTGACGACAACTGGTTACCCCGTCGACCGCCGGTCCAACCCACTCACCCGATCGGGCGGAAGCGCCGCAGGCGCAGGCTGTTCGCCACCACGAAGACCGACGAGAACGCCATCGCCGCCCCGGCGAGCATCGGGTTGAGCAGACCGGCCGCGGCCAGCGGCAGCGCCGCCACGTTGTAGGCGAACGCCCAGAACAGGTTGCCCTTGATGATCGTCAGTGTGCGCCGAGAGAGCCGGATCGCGTCCGCGGCGGCCAGCAGGTCACCCCGGACCAGGGTCAGGTCGGCGGCCTCGATGGCCACGTCGGTGCCGGTGCCCATGGCGAGCCCGAGGTCGGCACGGGCCAGTGCGGCCGCGTCGTTGACCCCGTCGCCGACCATGGCGACCACCCGCCCCTCACCCTGGAGGCGCTCGACCACCGCCACCTTCTCGGCGGGCAGCACCTCCGCGATCACCTCGTCGATGCCGACCTCGGCAGCCACCGCCTTCGCCACGGTGGTGTTGTCGCCGGTGAGCAGCACCGGGGTGAGCCCCAGGCCGCGCAGCCGGGCGACCGCCGCCCGGCTGGTCGGCTTCACCGCGTCGGCCACCGCGAGCACGCCCCGCGCGCGTCCGTCCCAGCCGGCCAGGACCGCCGTGCGGCCGGCGGCCTCCGCGCCGGTCGCGGCGCGGGCCACCGCCTCGGGTACGTCGAGGCCCTGCTCCCGCAGCAGGCGTGCCCGGCCGACCACCACGGACCGGTCGTCGACGACTCCGGTCACGCCCAGCCCTTCGGTGTTGGCGAAACCCGTCACCGCGGGCAGCGGCCCGGCCTCGGCCGCGGCCTCGGCGACCGCCCGGGCGATCGGGTGCTCGGAGGCCGCCTCCAGCGCGCCGGCCAGCCGGAGCAGCTCGGCGGCGTCCTCGCCGTCCGCGGGCAGCGCCTCGGCAAGCGCCATCCGGCCGGTGGTGACGGTGCCGGTCTTGTCCAGCACCACGGTGTCCACCCGGCGGGTGCTCTCCAGCACCTCCGGCCCCTTGATCAGCACGCCGAGCTGCGCGCCACGCCCGGTGCCGACCAGCAGCGCGGTCGGGGTGGCCAGGCCGAGCGCGCACGGGCACGCGATGATCAGCACGGCCACCGCGGCGGTGAACGCGGCGGTCGGGCCGGAGCCGGTGCCCAGCCACCAGCCCAGCGTGCCTGCGGCCAGGGCGATCACGATCGGCACGAAGACGCCGGAGATCCGGTCGGCGAGCCGCTGCACCGCCGCCTTCCCGGTCTGCGCCTGCTCCACCAGCCGCGCCATCTGCGCGAGCTGGGTGTCCGCGCCGACCCGGGTGGCCCGGACGACCAGCCGGCCGCCGGCGTTGACGGTCGCGCCGACCACGGCGTCGCCCGGCCCGACCTCGACCGGCACCGACTCGCCGGTGAGCATGCTGGCGTCGACCGCCGAGGTGCCCTCCTCGACCACGCCGTCGGTGGCGAGCTTCTCGCCGGGCCGGACCACGAACCGGTCCCCCACCGCGAGCTGGTCGACGGGTATCCGGGTCTCCTGCCCGCCGCGCAGCACCGCCACGTCCCGGGCGCCGAGTTCGAGCAGGGCGCGCAGGGCCGAGCCGGCGGTGCGCTTGGCGCGCGCCTCGAAGTAGCGCCCGGCCAGGATGAAGACGGTCACCCCGGCGGCGGCTTCCAGGTAGATGTTGCCGGCGCCGTCACCGCGGGTGATGTCGAAGCGGAACGGGTGCTTCATGCCGGGCATGCCGGCGTCGCCGAGGAAGAGCGCCCACAGCGACCAGCCGAACGCGGCCAGCGTGCCGAGGGAGACGAGCGTGTCCATGGTCGCCGCGCCGTGCCGCAGGTTGATCAGCGCGGCCCGGTGGAACGGCAGTCCGCCCCAGACCACCACCGGGGCGGCCAGGGTCAGCGAGGCCCACTGCCAGTAGTCGAACTGCCATGCCGGCACCATGGCGAGCACGATCACCGGCAGGGTCAGCACCGCGGAGACCCAGAGTCGGGTACGCGCGACGCGCAGCTCGTCCACCGGCTCACCGTCCGGGGCCGTCCCGGACCGGTCGGGCGGGGGCGGCACCACGGCCGTGTAGCCGGTCTTCTCCACGGTGGCGATCAGATCGGCCGGCGCGACCTGATCGGCGTAGCGGACGGTGGCCTTCTCGGTGGCGTAGTTCACCGTGGCCTCGACGCCGTCCATCCGGTTGAGCTTCTTCTCGATCCGGGCGGCACAGGACGCACAGGTCATGCCGCCGATCGCCAGCTCGATCAGATTCGGCGCGGTGGGCGGCGCCTTTCCCGTGGCAGTCATCGCGGCCCCTCCGGCGGTCAACTGTGCCCGTGACCCGGCGTGCCGTGTCCGGCGTCCGGGGTCGGTGCGGTGGTGGATGCCGGCGCGGTGGGCGTCGGCGCGGTGGGCGTCGGCGCGGTCCGGTCACCGGCCAGGACGGTGAACTCGGCGGTGCGCACCGCGTCGCCGTGCCGGAAGTCCAGATAAAGACGGTACGCCCCGGCCGAGGGGACCTCGGTGGAGAACGTGATCGTCGGCCCGGCCGGGGTGCGCCCGTCGCCGGGTGCGCCTTCCGGGTGCACGTGCAGGTAAGCCAGGTCGCCCTGACGCAGCGCCACCAGGTGTCCGTACGCGCCGAGGTAGGGCTGCAGGTCGGTGACCGGCCGGCCGTCACGGCTGACGGAGAGCGTCAGCCGGCTGGTCCGGCCCGGTTCCGGGGAGCCGCTGAGGGTGACCGTGTAGCCGTCGACGGTGGTGCTGGTCACCGGCTCGGGCAGCGGCCGCTCGGTCAGTTGGCCGGGGACGGTGACGTCGAGGCCGAGGGTCAGCGGTTCCCCGCCGGCCGGGGTGAAGTCGGCGAACGCCCGCCAGGCGCCGGGACCGACGAGCGGCGACGCCACCCGCCAGGTGCCGTCATCGGCCATCTCCGGGTGCACGTGCCGGAAGCCGGAGAGGTCACGGCGGGCGACGATCAGGTGCATGAGCCTGTCGTGGGCCACCTCGTAGCGGGTGACCGACCGGCCGTCCGGGCCGGCGATCCGGAAGGCGAACTGTCCGGCCGGCGCGGCGGCCGGTTGGAGTGTGTAGCCGCGTTCGGAGACGAGCAGCCCGCCGGGCAGGTGCGCGGGCGCGCCGCCCTGCTCGTCGTGGCCCTCGTCGCCGTGACCGCTGCCATTGTCGTCGTGCCGGGTCTCGGCCGCGGGGGCGACGGGATCGGCCAGGCTGCCGACCCCGTACGCCGCGCCGAACACCGTCACGAGGCCGAGCGCGAAGCCGCTGAGCTTCGTCGCCGTGTTCATGGTGCCTCCTCGGTTGTCGCGGGTCCGTGGACCCGTCACGCCCCGACGAGGTCGTAACCGGCCTCGTCGACCGCGGCACGGACGGCGTCCGCGTCCAGCGGCTGCTGACTGCTGACGGTGACCCGGCCGGTGGCCAGGTCGACCTGGACGTCGGTGACGCCCGGCAGCGCGCCCAGCTCGGTGCTCACCGAGTTGACGCAGTGGCCGCAGGTCATGCCGCTGACCTGGTAGGTGCTCTCCATGTCGCCCTCCGATCCGATACCCCCTGGGGGTACAGGTGGAACAGTAACATACCCCCAAGGGGTACGCTATCCTGGTTTCCATGACCGCGCCGTCCAGCCCGACCCGGGGCTACACCGCCAGCAAGGACCAGCTCCTCGCGCGGCTCCGCCGCGTCGAGGGCCAGGTCCGGGGCATCGAGAAGATGGTCGAGGACGACCGCTACTGCATCGACGTACTGACCCAGATCTCGGCCATCCAGGCCGCGCTCGACAAGGTCGCCCTGGGCCTGCTGGACGGGCACGCCCGGCACTGCATGCACGAGGGCGCCGCCGACGGACGGGCCGACGAGATGGCGACCGAGATGATGGCTGCCGTCGGCCGACTGATGAAGCGCGGCTGAGTGGACCGTGGGCGCCGGCCACACCAGTCCCGCACCGTCCGCGCCGCCGGCCGTACGCCGGCTCCTCGTCGCCGTCGTGGTGCCGCTGTTCCTGCTCACCCTGGTCGCGGCGGTCGTGCTCTGGCCCGGCCACGGCCGCGAGCCGGCAGGCGGCCCGGACGTCCCCCGCTACCACGGCACGGTGACCCGGGTCGTCTCCGAGCCCTGCCCGCCCACCCCCGAGGCCCCGGAGGGCGGCACCGACGGCCCCTGCGGCACCGCCACGGTCGCCGCCGAGCAGGGCCCGGACGCGGGCCGGGAGGTCGAGACGCCGATCCCGGCCGGCCCGGGCGCACCCCGGGTCGAGGTCGGCGACAAGATCATCCTGGTGGAGCTGACCGACCCGGCCGACCCGGCGGTGACGTCCTACGCCATCGCCGAGCACCAGCGCGGCACGCCGCTGATCTGGCTGATGGTGCTCTTCGCCGCCGCCATCGTGGCGTTCGGCCGCTGGCGCGGCCTGGCCGCGCTGGGCGGCCTGGCGGCCAGCTTCGCCATCCTGCTCGGGTTCGTGCTGCCCGGCATCGGCGCCGGCCAGCCGCCGCTGCCGGTGGCGATCGTGGGCGCCGCCCTGATCATGTTCGTGGTGCTCTACCTGACGCACGGGGTGACCGCACAGACCTCGGTGGCGGTGCTCGGCACGCTCGGCAGCCTGGTGATCACCGGCGTGCTCGGCACGCTCGCCACCGCCGCCACCCACCTCACCGGCTTCGGCAGCGAGGACGCCACCACGCTGTCCATGTTCCAGGCCGACGTGGACCTGCACGGACTGCTCCTCGCCGGCATCATCATCGGTTCGCTCGGTGTGCTGGACGACGTCACGGTCACCCAGGCCGCCACCGTCACCGAACTGGCCCACGCCAACCCGGCGCTGTCCCGGCGGCAGCTCTACCGGGCGGCCACCCGGGTCGGCCGGGCGCACATCGCGTCCACGGTCAACACCATCGTGCTGGCGTACGCGGGCGCCTCACTGCCCCTGCTGCTCCTGCTGGTCGCCGACTCCCGTCCGGTGAGCCAGATCCTCACCAGCGAGTTCCTCGCCCAGGAGATCGTCCGCAGCGCGGTAGCCACCCTGGGCCTGATCGCCGCCGTACCGCTGACCACCGGACTGGCCGCGGCGGTGGCCACCGCCGGGCGGCATCGGTCCCCCGTGGACCCGCCGCCGGCACCCCGGCCGCGCGACGGAGGGGACGACGCGCTGAAGGCGCTCGGCGGCGCAAGGAGCACGGACTCCGCATGGCGAGACTCCGGAGCGTGACGACCGGCGTCAAACGCGACACTGGTCACGCTGGGTCGCGGCGAAATCTCGCAGTTGGTCGGCTTCCGGACGTAGATCCCGGGTAGCGATCTCGGGTAACCTCGCTGCCGGTCACCGCCGAAGGCGCGCACCGGCGCCAGCGGTGCCGCCGCCCAATCGCCCACGGGCGAGCCGGGGAACCACGCACCAGGGGTGAATCCGCGCCAGCGGTAGGGGCCACTTCCGTCCCGAACCCGTCAGCTAACCCGGTCGGCGGCCGACGGAAGGGAACACTGTGACGGCACCCCTGCGCCGCTGGCTGACACCCGTGGTCGCCGTGCTCGCCTCCTTGGCCCTGCTGGCCGGGCCGACGCCCGCGATGGCGGCCCCCACCACGCCCAACCCCTCGGGGCACGAGGAGGACGACGACCCGCCGCTGATCACCGAGGCCATCGACGCCGCCAACCGGGGCTACCTGCAGGCCAAGGCGAAGCTGGCCAAGTCGCAGGACCGCCAGCGGCGGCTGGGCGCCGAGGTGGCCGCGGCCCAGCGCCAACTCGACGCGCTCAGCCCGCAGATCAACCAGATCGCCGCCCAGTCCTACCGGACCGGCCGGATGGGCGCGATGGCCATGCTGCTGGAGAGCAACTCGCCGGACTCGTTCGTCCGCCGCGCCAACGCCCTCGACGAACTGAACCTCCTCAACGCGCAGCGCCTCGCCGCCATCAACGCGGTGAAGAACCGCGCCGAGCAGGCCAAGCTCGCACTCGACGCCGAGGTGCGCGAGCAGGAGAAGCAGAAGAACGCGATGGAGCGCGAGAAGGTGCAGGCCGAACGCGCCCTGAAGCTGGTCGGCGGCCTGGGCTTCACCGGCGGCCTGGTCTCGGCCACCTCGCCGGTGGCGAAGATCGGCCCCGGTCGCACCGGCGACGGCGGCTGGAAGGCCGAGTCGTGCAGCGAGGACGACCCGACCACCGGGGGCTGCGTCACGCCGCGCACGCTGCACGCCTACAAGGAGGTGCGGCGCGCGGGCTTCAAACGGTTCGTGGGCTGCTACCGGTCGGGCGGGCCGTGGGAACACCCGAAGGGCAAGGCCTGCGACTGGTCGCTGGAGAACAGCGACTTCAAGCCCTGGCACAACAACGACACCCGACGGTACGGCAACGAGGTGGCCGCGTTCCTCATCCGTAACGCCGACCGGCTGGGCATCTACTACGTCATCTGGAATCGGCAGATCTGGTTCCCGGCCACCGGCTGGCGTTCCTACAGCGGTCCGTCGAACCACACCGACCACGTGCACATGTCGATGCTCTGACGTCGGCACGTCAACAAGGGGCCGCCCTCGGGCGGCCCCTTGTCGCGTTCTTGTGCCCCACTCAGCCGGCGAGCGCCGGGTCGGCCGGGGCGGGCAGCGGAACCGGGGACTGCGCGACGGTCCGCACCTCGCCGCCGCTGAGCCGGTACGACATGCCGACCACCGCGCACCGCCCCGCGGCCACCCGCTCGGCCACCACGGCGGACCGGGCCAGCAACGTCTCGACGGTCTGCACGATGTGGACGTCGATGATGCTGTCGATCTCGTCCCGGCCCTGCCGGGCGGCCCGCAGCAGGCTCGGCGCGACCGCGTCGACCACCGCGCCCAGGTGCCCGACCGGGGCCGCGCCGGTGCGGACCGCCTCCCGGGCGGCCTGGACCGCGCCGCACGAGTCGTGCCCGAGCACCACCACCAGCGGGGTGCCCAGCACGGTGACCGCGTACTCGACGCTGCCGAGCACCTCGGGCCCGGCGGTGTGCCCGGCGGTACGCACCACGAAGAGGTCACCGAGGCCGCGATCGAAGATGATCTCGGCGGCGAGTCGCGAGTCGGAACAGCCGACGATCACCGCGAAGGGGTGCTGGCCGTCGGCGACCGCGGCCCGATGCCCGGCGTCCTGGTTCGGATGCTGCGGGACGCCGGTGACGAAACGATGGTTACCGGCGCGCAGTTCGGCGAGCGCCTGCTCCGGAGTGCTCGGCGTCATGTTCCTCACCTCGTCTACCTGGCGAACGACCCGGCTGGCCGCCTCGCGACCCACCGTCACACGGCACCCGGGGTCCGTCAAGATTCGTGATACGCATTTCATACTTTCCCGGCCCGCCCCACGCCCCGTTCGGAGACACCGCGGAGATGGCCCTAGCATGGCGCTCATGGCGACCACACCAGGCGAGGACGGGAGCCGCCGAAACTGGACCTTCCTCACCAATCACGGGCACGTGCTGCTGGCCATCGCCCGCGACCCCACGGCACGGTTGCGGGACGTGGCCGACGAGGTGGGCGTGACCGAGCGCGCGGCCCAGGCCATCGTCGCCGACCTGGAGGCCGGCGGTTACCTGCATCGCACCCGGGTGGGCCGCCGCAACAAGTACACGATCAACCCCAAGGGGCGCTTCCGGCATCCGGCGGAGGCCGACCAGCAGGTCGGCGCACTGCTGGAGCTGTTCGCCGAGCCCGCCGGGGGCAGCGCCGCCGAACGTTGACGCACGTCGGAGACCGCGTGTGCCCACGCGAGCGACCGCACCGGTAATCTCAGCGGGTGCGCGACAGCTTGCGGCCGGGCGGCACGACGGGGCGCGTCCGGGCCGGACACCGGATCAGGTCCGTCCTCTCCGCCGCGGCAGCGGCCGTTCTGTTCGGAGGGGCACTGGCCGTGCCCACACCCGCCGTGGCGGCACCGAAATGCGGTCCCACAGGTGGGCCCACCCCGACCGAGGTCCCGTGGGCGCTGACCCGACTCGACCCGGCGTCCGCGTGGCGGATCAGCAAGGGCACGGGCGTCACCGTCGCGGTCATCGACTCCGGGGTGTCCCCGAGCCATCCCCTGCTCCAGGGCCGGGTGCTGCCCGGCGCGGACTTCAACCAGCTCGTCAACCTCCAGGGGCGCTGCGATCTGGTCGGCCACGGCACCATGGTCGCGGGCATCATCGCCGGCCGGGAGATCAGCGGCACCCCCTACACCGGCATCGCGCCGGAGGCCCGCATCCTGCCGCTACGGGTGCTGGCCGAGAACAAGGAGAACTTCGACCCGAACGTGCCGGCCGAGATCGGGCGGGCGATCCGTTGGGCGGCCGACCGCGACGCCGACGTGATCAATCTTTCCCTGGTCACGCTCGACGACCCGGTGCTCAAGTCGGCGGTCCGGTACGCCCTCGACAAGGGCGTGGTCATCGTGGCCTCCGCCGGCAACCGGCAGGAGAACCGGGAGGACCGGCCGGCCTATCCGGCGGCGTACCCGGGCGTCATCGCCGTCGCCGGCATCGACGAGCAGGGCGCGCACGTCGGCAGCTCGGTCAGCGGGGACTATGTGGACATCGCCGGCCCCGGCCTGAACATCGTCGGCCCCGCGCCCCAGGGACCGGGCTACCGGGCGGAACCGCAGGGTGGCACCAGCTTCGCGACCGCGTACGTCTCCGGCGTCGCCGCGCTGGTCCGGGCCGCGCATCCCGATCTCGACCCCGCCGAGGTCGCCTATCGGCTGACCCGTACCGCCGACAACCCGCCCGACGGGCACAACGCCGAGGTCGGCTACGGAATGGTCAACCCCTACCGGGCGGTGACCAACCTGCTGGGCACGCGGGACGACCCGCCGCTGGGCGCGATGCCGCCGCCGGCGCCGCCCAACGACCCCCTGGGCCGGCAGCGCACCGTCGCCATCTGGGTCGCGGTCGTCGGCGGGCTTCTGGCCGCCGTTCTGCTCACGCTGCGCCCCATCCTGGTACGCGGCCGGCAGCGCGGTTGGCGACCGGGCCGGCGCGACGTGCCCCAGGACGCCTGACCGCTGCCCGAGCGCCGGCTCGTCCCCGGGATCACCGCGCCCCGACGTCGGCACCGGGACGCACGACGGCCCCGCCCGGCGTGAGCCGGAACGGGGCCGTGGTGGACCGGTCGAAGGGGTTCAGCCCCAGACCTTGGAGTTGCTCATCTCCGTGGTCATGTAGTTCTCGCGGGCGATGCCCACCGCGCCACCGATCTGGTTCAGGACCTGGTTGATGTCCTTGACGGCGGCGTCCCACTGCGCCTGGTGCTGCTGGTAGGCGACCCGGTCCTGGCCCTCCCACTCGAGCTTGGTCAGCATCGACCGCAGCGTGTCCAGCTTCTCGTCGATGATCCGCGAGATGGCCTGCATCTGCTGGTTGCTGCTCTCGAGAACAGCGTAATCAACCTTGATGCTCATGAATTCCCCCTTTGCCTTTCTTCGCGGATCACGGGTTGAGAGCAGAGTGGAACTTGTCCAGCATCTGCTGCTGCTCTTCGTCGTTGACCTGGTGCGTGGTGCCGGACTTGTCGAGCAGGTCGGCGATGTTGTCCATCGCGGTCAGCAGCTTGCTCGTGTCTTCCGTCCAGCGCGTCATCAGGCTCTGGAAGCCCGTCGACGCCTGCCCCTTCCAGGCCATCGCCAGGTCGTCGACCACGTTCCACAGCTTCTTGAGCTCGCCGTCAACTTCGCTGCGCGTGGACCGCACGTCACTCGCGGCGGTGTGCAGAGTCGCTGCACTGACCTCGAACGCCATGCTCACACCCTTCCGTCAATTTGTGGCGGCGGTTCCGCCGCGCCTCTCCCCCGCGGCAAGGCGTGACACCCCACCGACGGACACTCACCCGAACCGTAGCGGACGACGTCCAGTCCGCGCAGCCCTGCCCATCCATCGTCGCACGAGGGTGCGGTGTGGACGGTTCTACCCGGTCTCAGTACGTGTCACGCCACGTCTTGACCACCCGCGTCGCCCCGAAGACCAGCACCGCGACCAACATCACCGCCACCGCCCACAACAACGGTTTCTCGAGCGCGCGCTCGGACACCAGCACCAACAGTGCCGCGCAGGCGCTCAACACCAGCACCTCGGCGGCCCGCCGCAGTCTCGTCGAACGGGTCAACCCCGCGAAGAGCATCAGGACGAGAAAGACCGGAATGCTCAGCAGAACGTACCCGGTCAGCCCGAGCATCAGCGTGGCCACGCGCTCGCTCCCGTCACTTGTAGAACGTGGCGTCCCGCACCCAGTCGATGGTGATGTCCTGGATGTCCGGGTCGGCACCGGAGGGCGCCCAGCCGGGGCGGGAGTCCGCGGTGAACGTGAACCGGTCGTCCGTCCGGAACGCCGCCGCCACCGCGTGCAGCAACGCGCTGATGTCCCCGAAGACCAGCGCCAGGACAGCCGCCGCGGCGGTCATCCCGGCGATGCCGATGGCCTGGGCCAGTGCGGTGGTGGCGGGAAAGAACTGGAGCGCGATCGAGGCGATCACCGCCACCAGGATCGGCATGAGCGCCTGGGCCATCCCGGAAACGGCGTCGTTGTAGGCGTCCCGGGCCGCGACGAGGATGTCCCGGTTCGCGGCGAACGCGTCGGCCAACGAATCGATCTCCGCACCGAGCTTGCGCAGGAAGTTGTCGAACGCGTCCCGGTCGTCGAAATCCCACGCCGCCGCGTCCGGCGACACCGCCGCCATCGCGGCCCCGAACTGGTCCGCGCCGAGCAGGCGGGCCGCCTCGTCCCACTTCTTGATGGACTCGTTGACCTGGTCGTTGTCGAACGACTCCAGGTAGATGATGAAGGCGACAAGGGCCGCGGAGGTGGTGATCCAGACCCAGTTGCCCCGGGCGATGGCCGCCGCCGACCGCACCGGCGCTGTCGTCTGGGCGACCGTGACCGTGCCGGTCACCCTCCCGGCGGCGTTGGCGATGAACAACTGTGACATCAGGCGTGCTCCCCCCGGCCGGTCACTTGACCACCCACGGCTGATCCGACTTCTCCCAGTTCCTGGCGGTCTGTTCGAGCTGCTCGGCCGCCCTGCCCAGATGCTCGACACCGGTACGCATGTTGTCGAGGTGCCCGCCGACCGAGGCGTTGTGACGCTCCACCGCACCGTTACCGAACCAACTCAGCGAACCGGACGGCAACTCCACCTCCGCCAGCAGCTCCTGCACGTTGCGCAGATACTGCATCGGGCCGTCCGGCGCCTTGAGCATCCGGCTCGCCTTCCGGATCGCCTCGACGTCGACCGTGTTCGCCATCGTCATCCCTCCACTCAACGCCGCAGGCCGCGGGTCGGGTCGTTCGTGTCCACCCCGAACCGGCGGAACCAGTCCTCCGGGGTGAGCGAGCCGTCCTGCGCCCGACGGACCAGATCCGGGTCGCCGATCAGGTCCTGCAACATCTCCTGCTGCCGCTCGGCGAAGGCGGCGTACGCCACGTCGATCGCGGCCTGCAGCGACTCCGCGAGGGTGAAGCTGTCCAGCCGCATCGCCCGGGCGTTCAGCTCGATGCCACCCACCTTCATGTCACCGTCCACGGTGACCCGCACCAGACCGTCCGGACTCTCCCCGGTCACCCGCAGCTGGGCGCGCTGCTGCTGGAGCTCGGCCATGCGGCGCTGCTGCTCCTGCGCCTGACGCAGCAGGCCCTCCAACGCGCCACCGATTCCGGACGGGTTACTCACCAGGTGTCCTCCCTCACACGCGACCGCCGGGCAGACGCTACCGGACGCCCGCAGCCCTCGTCCGTCCCGTCAGACCGGCTCGGTCCACGCCGTCTGGATCAGCTGCTGACCGTCCCGGCGGCGGACCAGCGTGCCCCGACCCGGCGGCTGCGGGCTCGGCCGCAGGTTGCCGAAGACCGCACCCTCCTCCCGACTGCCGGACATCAGCAGGCCTGGCGAGTCCAGCTCGCGCAGACGCTGCAACACCGGCTCGTACAGGGCCCGGGCAACACCGCCGACCCGCCGCGTGACGATCAGGTGCAGGCCGATGTCCCGCGCCTGCGGCAGCAGCTCGTGCAACGCGCTGAGCGGGTTGCTGCCGCCGGAGGCCACCAGGTCGTAGTCGTCGACCAGGACGTACAGGTCCGGGCCCTTCCACCAGCTCCGGTCCCGCAGTTGCGCGTTCGTCACGTTCGGGCCGGGCAGCCGGTTCTGCAGAGCCGAACGGATCGAGTTGAGGCCCTGACTGAACACCTGGTTGGACGGCGCGTAGTCGAGCAGGTGGTCGCCCTCGACCGCGCCCAGCAGGCCACGCCGGTAGTCGGCGATGACCAGACGCGCCTCGGCTGGTGTGTACCGCTCGGCGATCCCCCGGGCGATCAGCCGCAGCAGGTTGGTCTTGCCGCACTCCGCGTCGCCGAAGACGGTCAGGTGCGGCTCGCCTGCCAGATCCAGGTAGACCGGGGCGAGCGCCGACTCGTTCACGCCGATCGGGAGACCCGGCGCGGCACGGTCCACCACCTTGGCCAGCTCGGTGACGGTCAGCTTGCGCGGCAGCAGCCGGACCTTCGGCGCCGGCCGGCCCGGCCAGTTCGACGCCACGTGGGCGGACAGCGCCACCGACGCCTCGGTCAGGTCCTCGATGTCGCGCTTGCCGTCGATCCGCGAGATCGCGGTCAGGAAGTGCAGCTTGTCGCGGGTCAGGCCCCGACCGGGCGCGCCGAGCGGCACGTTCTGCGCCGCCCGCCTGTCGATCTCCGACTCGGACGGGTCACCGAGTCGCAGCTCCAGCTTGGTGCCGAGCAGGTCCCGCATGTTGATCCGGACCTCCGCCCAGCGCACCGCCGTGATCACCACGTGGACGCCGAAGCCCAGGCCACGGTTGGCCAGGGTGGTGATGGTCTGCTCCAGCTCCTCGTACTCCTGGCGCAGCGTGTTCCACCCGTCCACCACGAGGAAGACGTCGCCGAACGGGTCGTCGGCGAACTCGCCGGCCGCCCGCCGCCGCCGGTAGCCCGCCATCGAGTCGATGCCGTGCTGGGTGAACCGGTTCTCCCGGTCGTCCATGACCGCGACGACCTCGGCCACGGTCCGCCGGACCGCCTCGACGTCGCGCCGCCCGGCCACACCGGCGGTGTGCGGCAGCCCGCCCAGGCTGCGCAGCGCGCCACCACCGAAGTCGAGGCAGAAGAACTGCGCCTCCCGCGGGGTGTGGGTGAGCGCCAGCGACGCCAGCATCGACCGCAGCATGGTGCTCTTGCCGCTCAGCGACGCGCCGACGATCACCACGTTGCCGCCGGCCCCCGCCAGGTCGACCATCATCGGATCCCGACGCTGCTCGTACGGCCGGTCCACGATGCCCACCGGCACGGTGAGCCGGCCGCGGCCCGGCCAGTCGGCGGTGGTCAGCCCGAACGTCGGATGCACACTCAGCTTCGGCAGCAGCTCCGCCAACCCGGACGGCTCCGCCAGTGGCGGCAGCCAGACCTGGTGCGCCGGCCGGCCCTGGCCCCTGAGCTGGTCGATAAGCACGTCCAGCATCGCCGCCGCCTTGCCGTCGCCGGGCTGCTCGGGCTCCGGCGCGGTCTCCGCCGGGCTGGGCAGCGCCGGCGCCGCCACGTAGCCGATGCCGTACGGCACGATCCGGCGTTGCACCTGCGCCCGGACCGACCGCTGCGCCTGGCCCGGCGCCCGGTACGGCCCGGACACGTACGCGGCGCGGAACCGCAGCATGGTGGCGGTGTCCGTCTTCAGGTAGCCGTGACCGGGGGCGCTCGGCAGCTCGTAGGCGTCGGGCACACCGAGCACGATGCGGCTCTCCACCGCCGAGAAGGTACGCAGACCGATCCGGTACGACAGGTGCACGTCCAGGCCGCGCAGCTTGCCCTCCTCCAGGCGCTGCGAGGCCAACAGCAGGTGCACGCCGAGTGACCGGCCGAGCCGCCCGATCATGACGAACAGGTCGATGAAGTCCGGCTTGGCGGCCAGCAGTTCGGAGAACTCGTCGCAGATGATCAGCAGGCTGGGCATCGGCTCCAGCGGCTCACCGGCGGCCCGCGCCTTCTCGTAGTCGTACCGGGACACGTAGTTGCCGGCCGCGCGCAGCGCCTCCTGCCGGCGGTTCATCTCACCGGCCAGCGCGTCGCGCATCCGGTCGACCAGCGGCAGCTCGTCGGAGAGGTTGGTGATCACCGCGCTGGTGTGCGGCAACGCGTCCAGCGACGCGAAGGTGGCCCCACCCTTGAAGTCGACGAGGACGAAGTTGAGTTCCTCCGAGGAGTGCGTGACGGCCAGGGCGGCGACCACCGTACGCAGAAGTTCGCTCTTGCCGGAACCGGTCGCGCCGATCACCAGGCCGTGCGGGCCCATGCCCTCGTGCGCGGACTCCTTGAAGTCCAGCTCGACGACGTTGCCGTCCGGTCCCAGGCCGAGAGGGATGCGCAGCCGGTCCCGGCTGCTGCGCGGACGCCAGGTCTGCCGCACGTCCACCGTGGCCGCGTCGCCGATGCCGAGCAGGTCCGGCAGCTCCGAGCTGCGGGCCATCGGCTCCTCCGCGGTCGCGCCCTGCTGCTGGGAGAGGCGGTACGGGGCGATCTGCCGGGCCAACCCCTCGGCCGCGGTCAACGACAGCCGGTCCTGCCGGCCCAGCCGAGATGCGGTGGCGCCACGGACCAGGTCGAGGCCCTCGCCGTCGCCGGTGTCCAGGCAGAGCAGCCAGCGACCGGCGTCGCGGGGCACGGTGCCGGACAGGTCGAACACGGTGGCGCCGAGCAGGCCCGGCCCTGTCAGCGCGCAGGTCGCCGAGACCTCGCCGCCGTCGAGCACGACCACCACGTGCGGGGCGGTGGTGAGCGGCTTGGCCTCCGGCGCGAACCGGGGACGTCCGCCCAGCTCGTTGGCGAGCGCCGACTCCGCCTCGTCGAGCGCGGCGAAGACCAGCCGGCGGGCGCCCGCCGCGTCCGTACGCCCCGGGTGCTGGGCGTGCGGCAGCCACTTCACCCAGTCCCAGTCGGGCTGCCGGTCCGGCGCGGCCACCACGACCACGAGGAGGTCCTCCGGGGCGTGGAACGTGACGAGCTGACCCAGCGCCGACCGGGTCAGGTCGAGCACCGGCTCCCGGGCGCCGCGCAGCGCGATCCGGCTGAACGCGCGCAGCGACAACGCGGTCGGCAGCTCCGGCACGCTGGAGTGGGCCCGCACGAACCGGCGCAACGCGATGGCGCTCATCGGCTCCAGGTCGTCCACCGGCTTGGTCTCCGGCGGCACGATCTCCACGGCCAGGCGCTGCGGACCGAGGGCGATGCGCACCTCGCCGAAGTCGTCCTCGGTGATCCGCCGCTCCCAGAGGCGACGGGAGGCGGCGATCGACCAGAGCGCGTCGGGCTCCGGGTGCCGCCAGGTCATCGCGGCACGCTGCTGCTCGGCGGCCCGCCGGGTGCGCTTGCGCATCTGCGCCAGGTAACGCATGTAGTCACGCCGCTCGGCGTTCAGCTCGGCCTTGCTGTTGCCGCCGTTGCTGAGCGTGCCGATCGCCATGCCGAGCATGGACACACCGAACAGGCCACCGGCCACGTACGTCATCATGCCGCCGCCGCGGCCGGCGTAGAGGAAGGCCATCGCGCCGACGCCGCAGAGCATCGGCAGGATCATCAGCACCTGCCCCATGCCCTTGGACTGCGGCTCCGGCAACTCGGGCGGGGATTCCAGCAGCACCTCGCCGCGCGGCAGCGCGGGCCCCGGTTGACGCGGAAGTCGGCGGAACACCACCGTACTCACGGCTCTCCCCTTCCCAGAAGCGGCCCTGATCGTGGTCTGCCACCGCCCGAGCGTCGGGTGGGCAACCTGTGCGACCGCCATCGTAGGTAATCTCCCGGAGGCGACGTGGACCCAGTGGGCGAACGACGCCGACGGCCGGGTGGATCGTAGGCGAGCACGAGGAGGCCACAGTGGCGACGAAGACGGCGACCGGCGGGCTGAGCCGGATCACCATCGTGGCGCCGCGCACCAGGATGGACCTGGCGTTGCCGTCCGACGTGCCGCTCGCCGACCTGCTGCCCACGCTGCTGCGATACGCCGGCGAGGACCTCGCCGACGAGGGTGTGCGGCACGGCGGTTGGAGTCTGTCCCGGCTGGGCGGGCAGCCGCTCGACGGTGGCCGTACCGCCGCGCAGCTCGGTGTCCGCGACGGCGAGGTGCTC
Source organism: Micromonospora sp. DT31 (assembly GCF_049841795.1). Taxonomy (NCBI): domain Bacteria; kingdom Bacillati; phylum Actinomycetota; class Actinomycetes; order Micromonosporales; family Micromonosporaceae; genus Micromonospora; species Micromonospora sp. DT31. The sequence continues at coordinate 309,595 of NZ_JBNCKZ010000003.1, forward strand.
TACTTCAACCCGCGTGCCGCCACCGCACCCGAGATCGTCTTCGACGACGTGGTGGACGCGGTCGCGACCTCCACCACGCAGCGCGCCGGCGCCTGGCAGGTCGGCACCACGCGGTCGTTCGCGGTACTCCTGGCCGCGTCGGCGCTGGCCGGCGGCGCGGTGGCCGCGCTGTTCACCGGCCCGCCGCAGTTGCCCGGTGCGCTGGCCGCGCTCGTGGTCGCGGTGGCGCTGCTGATCGGCGCCTCGGTGCTGTCGCGGGCGGTCGGCGACAGTCGTACCGGCTCGCTGCTCGCGCTGGTCGGCGTCGGTTATGCAGCGGTCGGCGGCCTGCTGGTGCTCGCCGGCGACCGCACGCTCGGCGAGCTGGGCGGCCCGCACGTCCTGGTCGCCGGGACCGCTGTGGTGCTCTTCGGCGCGATCGCCGCGCTCGCCGTCGGTGACCGCCTGCCGCTGTTCCTCGGCGCGGTGGGCGTGGGTGCGGCGGTCGTCCTCGGCGCGGCGCTCAGCCTGGCCTTCGGCATCGGCGCTGCGGCCGCCTCGGCCGTGGTGGCGACCGTGGCGTTCGGCGCGCTGCCGGCGCTGCCGATGCTCGCCTACCGCCTCGCCCGGCTGCCGGTGCCGTCGATCCCCACCGGCCCGGAGGACCTGAAGACCGACACCGAGTCGGTGGACGGTCCGTCGGTGCTGCGTAACAGCGAGCGTGCCGACGCGTTCCTCACCGGGTTGCTCTGGACGGTGTCGCTGCTGGTGCTCGGCAGCGAGGTGGTGCTCGCCGTCGACGGCCGGCTCCCGGCGGTCCTGCTCTGCCTGGTGCTGGCGTTGCTGTCGCTGCTGCGGGCCCGCCCGTTCCTCGGCCGCGGCCAGCGGACGCCGGTGCTGCTGGCCGGCACCGTGGGGCTGGGTCTGGTCGCCGTGGCCACCTTCGCCGACGGCTCGCTGACCGTGCGACTCGGACTGGTGCTGGGCGGCCTGGCCGTGGTCGGCGTGATCAGCCTGGTCTACGGGCTCACGGTGGCCGGCAAGCGGATCTCGCCGGTCTGGGGCCGCACCCTCGACATCGTCGAGATCCTGCTGATCATCGCGCTGGTGCCGCTGGCCGTCTGGGTCTGCGGCATGTACGGCTGGATCGTCAACCTTCGACCGTGACCGTGCCCATCGCGGTGCCCACCGGGGCGGTGGCGTAGACGCCCGGACCGTGCTGGCCGTCCAGCGGCCGGGCCGGCACCCCGGCCCGCCGGGCCATCTCCCGGACGGCCTTCACCAGCGCCTCGGCGTGCCCGTCCATCGCGGCGACCCGCAGCAGCGGCGGGACCCGCCGGCCGCCGGGCAGCACCACGGCGGCGACCGTGTGCGAGGGCGCGGAGGTGGACGTGACCGCGTCCACGAGCGCACCGAGGGAGCCGTTGGGGCGTACCCGCAGCGCCAGGCAGCGCTGGGTCCAGCCACCCCCGCGCAGGCTGGTCCACGTCTCCACCGGGGACTGCGGGGCCAGGTCGAGCCCGGCCCCGGCGACCACCGCGGCGTACAGTTCGTCGCGGCCGAGCACCCGGTGGCCCAGGCCGGCGGCGTTGAGCGCCTTGCCGAGCCGGCCCATCCCGGCCGCCACCGTCCGGTGCACGCCACGCACGCCGCCGCCCCGGCTCACCGTCTCGGCGCGGGCATCGGCCACCGACAGGCGCAGCGCCACCCACACCGTCCGGTACGCGGCCGGTGGCGCGCCGGGCGCCGGGTACCAGACCAGGGTGTGCGAGACGACCTGGGTCTGGGTGACCGGGCCGGCGAAGTCGGCGAGCACCGCCAGCACCCGGTCCACCAGGCCCGCCTCGATCGAGCCCGCGGGCGCGCCGGGGCGACCGGTCAACGCCAGCGCGGCGAACCAACCACGGTCGTCCTGCCCGATCCCGAGCCGGGTGCCCCGCTCGGTCAACTCCACCACGGTCAGGTCCGGGGCGAGCGCGGCCAGTCGCGGGTCACCGCCGGGCGTCGCGCCGCGGGCCCGGTCGCGGCGACGCCGCAGTCGCCGGCGCAGCGTCAGGTCCTCGTACCACCAGCGGCCGCCCCGACGCGCGAACGCGGCGCCCACCGCCACCAGGGCCAACCCGCCGACGGCGGGGAGCAGCCAGTCCGGGCCGGCGGTGGCGAACCAGACCGCGAGCGCGGCGCACTCCACCACCACGAGCTGGCCGACGACGACCGGACCGAGCCGACCCCGTCGGCGCTTGTCGACCGGGGTGACCGGCCGGTCCTCGGGCACGGCGGGGGCGGTCGCCGTACGGCCGGGTGGCGCCTGGAGCTGCGTCATCGGTGCGCGTCCCTTCTGGACATCCTGGGCACTTCCGTCGGCGGGTGTGTCGTCCGGGTGGCGGGCGGGGTCCCGGCGCACCCCCGACGGCCCCTTATCGTAGGGAAGCCCGCGGCGCTGTTCGGACCTGATCGCCGCGGACCCATCCCCGCCGGAGGTTAGTCATGCGGACCCGCCGCGATCAGGTGCAGGCGTACCGCTTCGTCACCCGCCGCATCGTCTCCGCCCTGCTCTCCGGCGACCCGGAGACCAACGACCTGCCGATGCGTCGCCTCGGCATGGCCGTGTTCGGCAGCGTCGTCGCCGCCGCGGTGGTGCTCGGTGGCGTCGGCGCGTACGGGCAGCTCACCAGCAACTCCGCGCCGCTGGATGCGAACACGCTGGTGATCGAGCGGGAGACCGGCGCGACGTACTACTTCGGCGAGGACAAGGTGTTGCGTCCGACCCTCAACTTCGCCTCGGCCCGGCTGATCGTCAACGACGCCGCGGCGCAGCCGCGCACCATGTCCCAGGCGTCGATCAGGGACCGGCCACGGGGGCGGATGGTCGGCATCGTGGGCGCGCCGGACGACCTTCCCGACCGCAGGTCCCTGGTCGGGCTCCCCTGGTCGGTCTGCGACGTGCCCGACCCGAACGACCCGCAGCGCTCCACCACCCACCTGGTCATCGACCGGGCGCTGCCCGGTGGCACACCGCTGACCGACCGGGCCGTGGTGGTACGCACGAGCGACTCCCGCTATCTGCTCACCGGAGGTTCCCGGCTGCGCGTGGCGGGCGACGAGCAGGCGCTCGTGGCGTTGAAGATGGCCGGTGCCACAAACCTCACGGTCGGGCAGCAACTGCTCAACGCGGTGCCGGCGGGCCCGGATCTGCGCAAGCCCACGATCGAGGGGGACGGCGACGCCAGCGGGCACACGCTGGCCGGCAAGCCCGCCCGGATCGGCCAGGTCTACCAGGCCGTCGGCCAGTACTACGTGCTGACCCGGCAGGGGTTGGCGACGATCCGGGAGGTCACCGCGCTGCTGCTGCTGGGTCGCGGCGGCGCGGTGGCGGAGATCACTCCGGACGAGGCCGGCCGGCTGCTCACCGACCAGCGCCTGGAGCCGGAGGGCCTGCCCGCCCGGCTGCCGACGCCGCACGAGGTCCGCCCCGGACGCACGGTCGTCTGCGCCACCTACCGGTCCGGCCCGGCGGGCGCACCGCCGACCACCACGCTTGAGGTCTTCGACTCCCCACCGGCCGAGCTGACCTCGGCGACGGCGATGCCGACGCGGCAGGGCGCCCGGGACGCGGTGCACACCGCCGATAACGTGCTGCTGCCGGGCGGCAAGGGCGCACTGGTGCAGGCCACGGCCGGCGAGGCCGGCAAACCGGCGGTCGGTTCCACCATCTACCTGATCACCGCTCAGGGCATCCGCTACCCGCTCGGCACGGCCGGGGGCGACGCGAAGAGCGCGCTCGGTTACGGCGACGTCACCCCGTTGGCGGTGCCCGCCTCGCTGCTGGCTCTGGTGCCGACCGGGCCGACGCTGGCGCGCGAGGACGCGATGTCGTACTTCGACGTGGCGGCGGTCCCGGGGACCACCGTGTCACCCCCGGTGGGCGGCGGGGCCGCCCAGGCGCCGGGCGAGTGAGTGACCTGGTGATCCGGAATGGAGGGTTTGCGGTGCACGGGTCGCCCGGGCTGGCACGCTTCGACTAATCTGAGGCACGGCAGACGGGTATCGACGATCACTACGGGGATGCAGCCATGACGGGGCGCACGACAGTAGACGTACTGTCCTTGGAGGACTTCCACCAGCGGCTTGAGCGGCGTCTGCACGAGGCCGAGTCCGTGTTGCGCAAACTCAACAACGAGATGCAGTGCCGTCCGCCGGCGCTCGGCACGTTCACCGACGCGGCCGACAACGCTCGTCGCTACTCCGAGACGCACCAGAGCTATGTCAATCATGTCAACCGGCTGCGCCGGGCGATCCTGGCCGCCCGCGAGGCGACCCAGAAGATCATGACGAACTACCAGACCGCCGAGGCACGAAACGCCGCCGCCGCGGCCGACATCGCCTCGGCCCTGTCCGGGCTCAACAAGGCGATGACGCAGCCGAAGGAGGATCCGCGTGTCTGAGTACACCCAGCGTTACGCGCACGTCAGCCACGAGGAGCTCTACCAGGGCGTCAACGCCGGCGACCCGGGGCAGATCGAGGCGCTCAGCGCCCAGTGGTCCTCGCTCAAGGCCACTCTCGACGACCTCAGCCGTGACCTCTCCGCCGACCTGCAAGCCCTGGCCAAGGACTGGACCGGTGACGCGTCGCAGGAGTTCCAGCGCCGGCTGGGCACGGTCGTCAGCTACTCCGGCGACCTCGCCGATGGCATGACCGGCATCCGGCAAGGGCTGGACATGATGGCCAGCGAGCTGCGTGTCGCCCAGACCAAGGCGGAGAGCCCGGAGGAGACCGACGACAACGACAAGCTGCTCTCCGGCGCCGGCAAGGGTGCGGTGTTCGGGGTGGCCGGCGCGGTGGTCGGCGGCGTCATCGGCCATCAGCAGGACAAGGCCGAGCAGGAGAAGGCGCACAAGCGGATGGTGCAGGTCGTCTCGAAGCTCGCCGAGGGCTACGACTTCTCGGCGTACGGCCGGATCGTCGTACCGGAGCCGCCGCCCACACCGCTTCCCGGTCACGCCGACCAGAGCGACCCGTCGCTGCAGAACGGCCCGTCGGTGAAGACGCCGTCGTCCGCGCCGAGCCTGGGCAGCTTCGGCCCCGGGGCGAGTGGCAGCACGACCCCGTCGGTCGGGCACCACACGCCGCCGACCACCGGCACACCGGGCACCGGCACCCCAGGTGGCGGCACCCCGGGTGGCAACCCCGGCCTGGGCACTCCGGGTTCGGTGCCGACCACTGGCACCATCGACCCGACCGGCACCTCGCTGGCCGGCGCCACCCCGGTGCCCACCACCGGGATGCCGACGACGATCGGTGGCGGTCCGGGCTTCGGCCCCGGAGCAGGCGGCCCGACGACGGTGCCGGCGGGTGGCAGCCTCTACGGCGCTCCCGGCGTGCTCAGCACCGGAGCGCTCGCCGGCACGAGCCCGAACTCGACAGCGGCCGCGCGTCCGGGCGGCATGTCGGGCGCGGAGAACAGGTCGGCTGCCGGTTCCGGGCGACTCACCTCCGGGCGTGGCCTGACCGTCGACACGGAGAGCAAGGCCGCCAACCGCGGCAACAGCGCCGCCGGGCGGCCCGCGATGGCCGGCCGGGCCGGGGTGCTGGGTGGCCGTGGCGGCCACGACGACGACACGGCCGAGGGTCGGCTGACGTGGCTCACCGAGGACGAGATGGTGTGGGGCGACGGCAACGGCGCGCCTCCGCCCGTGCTCGGCGGAAACTGACTCCAGACAAGCGACGAACGGCGCGGCACCCACCGGGGTGCCGCGCCGTTCGACCTCTTCCCGACCGTCTACCCTGCCGACGCTGCGGCGGCTCGCCCGACCGGACGGACTGCGGGTCGAGTGAGTCGACGGATGCCGGATCCGTCCACTGCGACCCGTGGGGCGGCTCACGTAACCCGCAAGATCGTCGAGCTGCGGGATCCGGCATCAACCGATAGGTTGAGACGATGCTGCCCGTAGCGTTCACCCCGTCCGCCTGGACGGCAACGCTGCGCCGGATCGCCCGCACGGCCCTCGCCGGCCTGGTGCTCGTCGCCGGCCTGCATGCCCTGCCCGCCGCGCCCGCCCAGGCCGCGGCGGACCCGCGTCCCGCCGGCATCTCGGCGGCCGAGGTCGGTCCTCAGGTCACCGTCACGGGTCACGCGCCGAGCCCCAGCGGGCTCGCGTCCGCCACGGCGGCGTCGTTCGCCGGGCAGGCCCCGACCGAGGGCACCCGGGGCGCGGTCGAGACGACCCAGCCGGTCACCACCGGGCCGGACACGGGCGTGACCGGTCCCGCCCGCGCCGTGGCCGCCGCGCCGGTGGCCGGCGTCGCGATCGTCGTCGTCGCCGACCCGAGCGAGGCGGCCATCGCCCGCCGCGGGCCGCCCCGCGCCTGACCGGGCCACCTTTCGGTACGCCCCGACGCGGCCCTGCCGGCCGCCCCGCGTCGCCGCCGCCGCGACGCGTCCGCCCGCCATCGGGCCCCCACCGTTGATCGTTGTTCGTTTCGTCCTGAGGTGCTGGTATGCAGACCGTCTTCGCCACCGTCCTGCCCGACATTCCCGCTGCCGCCGTGATCTGGCTGGCCCTGCTGGCCGTGGCGGCGATCGTGATCGCCGCGCTCGTCGTCCGCCCGACCCGGTTCCGTTCGGAACTCGTCGGCCGGATCAGCGAGGCCGCCCGGCCCAGCAGCATCGACCGGGCCGAACGGGACCGCCTCCGGGCGAGCGAGCGCAACCGGTTCGCCGACGAGGTGGCCGTGGCCGCGTCCCGGGCCACGACGACCGCCGAGCGGAGCCGGGCGGAGTGGTTGGCCGCCCACGAGGAGTCGGAGGCGGCCTGGCAGGCATACCAGGTGGCGGAGGAGGACGTCGCGCGGCTGGCCGCCGCCGCCGCGCTGCCGCTGCCCCGGACCGCCCGCACCCCGGCCGAGTACGCCGACCGGGAGCGCTGGCTGCACCGCGCGGCGCGGGAGGCGCAGTGGCGCAACGAGATCACGCTGGCGCAGCTGAGCGACATCCTGGCCGGGCGGGGCTGGGACCCGAGCCGGCACCCGGTGGAGCAGGAGCTGCTGCTCCGTCGGCTGGTGCGGGACAACCTGCGGGCCCTGCACCGGGCGGCCAGTGACCGGGAGCAGGCCGCCTGGCAGGCCGCCGAGCGGGCCGCGACCGCCGCGCGGAGCCTGCGCGGCGAGGTGTACGCCGCGTTGCACCCGGCCGCCGAGCAGTCGGTCGCCGCTCTCGACCTGGTCGGGTTCGGCCGGGAGCTGCCTGTCGCACCGGCGGCCACCGACGTCACCCGGGAGCTGCCCGCGGTGGCGCGGGGACGGGCGGCTGTCGCGGCGTTCTGACCCGGCGACGGGGCCCCGGCTCCGCTAGCGTGGTGGCGTGTCCCGTGAAGCCTGGGTGCTCGTCGTCATCGCCGCCGTCATCGCGGCGGCCACGCTCGTCGGGGCGGTGCTGCTCGCCATCCGGTTGGTCCGCACCCGACGCATGCTCGGCGCGCTGGGGGCCGGCGGCAAGGTCGCGTTCTACGGCGCGTTGATCTACACGATTCTGCCGGTGGACCTGCTGCCCGACCCGATCTACCTGGACGACATGGGCGTGTTGGCCGGCGCGGCGCTCTATCTGGGTCGGCTGGCCGTCAAGCATCGGGCGGCGCAGCGGGCCACCCGGGAAACGCCGACGTTGCCGGCGGGCCCGCCCCGCGGGTGACCGGCCTCGCCACCCGTACGCGACGAGCGAGGAGACGCCGATGGCCGGGCGGCGCCGGTTGGACCCGCACGACCCTCGGGTGGCCCGGTTCTTCGCGGACCGGCATCTGGCCACGCTGACCACCCTGCGCGCCGACGGCACGCCGCACGTCGTACCGGTGGGGGTGACGTTCGATCCGTCGACCGGGCTGGCCCGGGTGATCACCTCGGCGGGCTCGGCCAAGGCCCGACATGTCGCGGCGGCCGGGCCGGCGGGGATACCGGTCGCGGTGTGCCAGGTCGACGGCCGCTGGTGGCTGACCGTGGAGGGCCGGGCGGCGCTGCGCCGCGAGCCGGTGGCGGTGGCCGAGGCGGAGCGGTGGTACGCGCGGCGTTACCGCACGCCACGACCCAACCCGGAGCGTGCGGTCATCGAGATCGCGGTGACCCGCCTGCTCGGCAACCTGCCCGACTGACGCACCTTCGCCGCCCGCCTGTCCGGTTCCCCGGTGGTCCGGGTCACGCCCGGAAATGGCTCCGCGAGCAGGGCTGTTGCACCGTCGGTAAGCCGAGCGCCACTCCCGGTGCCGAGCCTCCGCGTGCGGAGGCCACCGACCCCCGACTGGAGCCTCGACATGAACCCGATCCTGCGTAGGTGTCTGCTCTCCGTCGCCGGTCTGGCCGCCGCCGGTGGCGCGGTCGCCGGTCCGGCCGTGGCGGCCCACTCCGCCCCGGTCAAGGGGAAGAACGACCGGGCCGCCGACTACGAGTACCAGGCGCAGCCGAACTACTTCTACTGTGGACCGGCGTCGGCCCGGATCGCATTGACGGCCGAGGGCAGGAAGGTCAGCCAGGACGAGTTGGCCGCGAAGCTCGGCACCACCGAGAACGGCACCGATTCGGCCCTGGACATCACCCGCGTGCTCAACGAGTACACCGGTGGCAAGTACCGGACCACCGAGATCCGGGACGAGGTGGCCACCCGGGAACAGGTGGATCGCCTGCGCGCGGACGTCCGGGCAGCCGTGGACGCCGACCGGCCGGTGGTGGCGAACGTCCTGGGCAGCGCCGTGGACGTGGACGGGGTGCGGCACAGCTACCCCGGCCACTACGTGACGGTCGTGCGGTACGCCGAGGACGGCGACACCGTGCTGGTCGCCGACCCGGCCCGACCGGACGCGCCGACGTACTGGATGGATGTGACCGCGATGGCCGACTGGATCGCCGGCCGCGGCTACAGCTCCTGACCGCGACGGCCCGGCCCCCAGCAGGGGGTCGGGCCGTCCGCATCCGCCTGGTCAGCGACCGGTGTCGCCCTCGCCGGTGCGCTGCTGCGCCGCGTCCACGCCCTTGTCGATCTGCTGGTCGTACTTGCCGCCGCTGCGCTTGTCGGCCGCGTCACCGGCCTTCTCGATGCCCTGGTCGACCTTCTTGTCATGCTTGTCGGCGAAGTCCTGCGCCTTGTCCATGAAGTCACTCATGCCGGTTCTCCCTTCGATACCGTGAAGCCTTCCCTCGCACCGCGGCCGCAAACCCGGAACGGGCGATACCCGCCCGGGTGTCGGATTCCCCCGCGTCGGGTACCAACCGCCCGACCGAGGAGGCGACGTGGACGACGACGCTGCTGTGCCCACCCGACCCGGGCCGCGAGAGACCTGGGCCGGGCTGCCCTGGCCGGTACGCACGGCAGTCACCTGGAGCGCCTGCCTCCTCGTGGTGGCGGCCGGCCTGTGGCTGCTCGGACAGATCGCGGTGCTGCTGGCACCACTGGCCGTGGCGCTGGCCGGCACGTTGTTTCTCACCGCCCTGCTCGACCCGGTGCTGGTGCGGCTGCGCCGCCTGCGGGTGCCGGCCGGGCTCGCCGCCCTACTCAGCGTCCTGCTGCTGCTGGGCATCCTGGTCGGTGCCGGCGTGCTGGTCTGGAACCTCACCGCGAGCCAGTTCGGTGAGCTGAGCCAGCAACTCGACGAGGGGCTGCAACGCACCCGGGACTTCGTCACGTCCAGCCTCCCCGTCACCGACCAGCAGCTCGACCGGCTCGTCGAGCAGGTCAGCAAGGGCCTGAGCGGCAGCGCGCCCGACCCGGTCGCCGGGGCACAGAAGGCCACCGAGGTGGTGGGCGCGCTCCTGCTCGCTCTCGTGCTGCTGTTCTTCCTGCTCAAGGACGGCCGGTCCATGTGGCAGTGGGTGCTGCGCCGGCTGACCGGCCCACGCCGTGCGGTCACCGCCGAGGCGGGCCGGGCCGGTTGGCGCACGCTCGGCGCGTACAGCCGCGGCACGATGCTCATCGCGGCCATCGACGCGATCGGTATCGGGTTGGCGCTCGTCGTGCTGCGCGTCCCGCTGGCGCTGCCACTGGCGCTGATCACGTTCCTCGGCGGGTTCGTGCCGATCATCGGCGCGACCGTGGCCGGCGCGGTGGCGGTGCTCGTCGCGCTGGCCGCCAACGGCCCCACCACCGCGTTGTTCACGCTGCTCGCCGTGATCGCCGTCCAGCAGATCGAGGGCAACCTGCTGGAACCGCTGGTGATGCGGCGCCAGGTGCAACTGCACCCGGCGGTCATCCTGGTGGTGGTCACCGCCGGCACGCTGATCGCCGGGGTGGCCGGCGCGTTCGTCTCGGTGCCCATCGCGGCGGTCCTCTGGCGGGTGCTGGACACCGTCCAGCAGCACCGGTCCGGGCGGGCGGCCGACGCCCCGGCCTGAGGCGGCCGGTCAGACCGGATGCGGTTGGCGCAGGTGGGTGCGGAACCAGGTGCCGGCCTGCTCGGCCACCTCCTCCAGCGTGCCGGGTTCGGCGAACAGGTGGCCGGCACCCGGCACGACGCGCAGCTCCGCCACCTCGCCCAGCACGCCTCGGGCCTGCTCGTTGAGCGCGATCACCTGCTCGTCCAGCCCGCCGACGAGCAGCAGCGTCGGTGCGCGTACCCCGGACAGCGCGCGGCCGGCGAGGTCGGGCCGACCGCCGCGGGAGACCACCGCGCCCACCCGGTCCGGCCGGGCCGCCGCAGCGACCAGCGCGGCGGCGGCACCGGTGCTGGCGCCGAAGATGCCGGTCGGCAACCGGCCCAACTCCGGCTCGGTGGCCATCCAGTCCACGATCCCGGCCAGCCGGTCGGCGAGCATCCCGATGTCGAAACGCAGCGCCGCGGTGACCTCGTCCCGGGCCTCCTCGTCGATGGTCAGCAGGTCGACCAGGACCGTGCCCAGCCCACGCGCGTGCAGCGCGCGCCCGACCGCGACGTTGCGCGGACTGTGCCGTGAGCTGCCGCTGCCGTGCGCGAACAACACCACTCCCCGGGCCGCGTAGGGCACCGTCACGTCCGCGACCAGGCCGCCCGGCACCACGGGCACCGAAATCTCACCCACACCCCTCACCTCCACCCGCCCGCATACCCCCGACGACGGCGATCATGAAAGGTGTCGCGTCCGTCTCAAGGTCGCGAATGATCAAGGTGCTGACCAGTGGTTCGCAAGGTGGATCCGAACGGTGTTGGGCATGCTTCGTTCGGACTTACCCTTGCGAAAATCCTGTAGCGGATATTCGACTCTCGTCAGTTGACGGTTGCGGAGGCGAGCAGGGCCGCAGTGGGAAGTCCGAGCTGGCCGTCGGCGTCTCGGTAGGGCGCGGTGTGCTGGTCGTAGTGGTGCCTGATGCGGGCAATCGTGGCCGGGTCCTGGCGGCGCATCAGCATGCCGGGAGTACCGAGCCCATTGGCAGGGCCGGCCCACCATGTCTCAGGGTGTGTGCGATGGGTCCAAGTGATCGTGTCGCAGTGGACGTCGACGAGGCCCGCATGGTCGAGCAGTGCGGCGAGGCCACCTTGGGTGCGGGCGAAGTCCTTGTCCGGTGCGATTCGGGGCAGGTCGGTGGGGCGCTGAACGCCAGCGGCGTCGAAGACCACGCCCCAGAGTTGTTGGGCGGCCGGCTGCGGGTAGGGCCAGATCGTCACCGCGAGGCGTCCATCTCGTCGCACGACCCGGCGCATCTCCCGGATGGCGGCTGCGGGGTCGCCGACATGATTGAGCACGAAGTTCGCGACGACCGCGTGGAAGTAGTCGTCGGGAAACGGCAAGTGCGGCAGGATTGCGTGGCGGGTTTCGGCGTCCGGGGCTCGACGGCGTGCGATCTCCAGCATGCTCGGTTCGGCGTCCGCGGCGGTAACCTTCGCGGCCCGTGCGCAGGCCAGGGCGGCGACGGTTCCTGTGCCGGTTCCCACGTCGAGAACCCGGACGTCTGCGCCGACGGCGGCGGCGTCCAGGAGCGGGCCGGCCGGATAGGCGCAGAGGGAAGCGAAACTGTCCTGGAATGCCGCTGCCTTGCCGGCCCACTGCTGCCGCTCATGATCGTCGAAGGTTGTGGTGGTCACGATTCTCTTGGTGCTCCGTTCGAAGACATTGATCGACAAGGCCTCATCGCCACCGAGATCGAGAGGTCACGCTAGGCGATGCAGCGGGAATTCGGGACTATCGGCAGGCCGGAGAGCAGGCCAGTCCCGCTTCGGACGGAAGCCGGTATAGGTGCCGTCGAACGGGGACAGTCCAGCCATCAGTACCGACCCGGGAAGTGTGGCTGGCCCTTGTGCTGCGGAAACCGCCGTACCGCCTGGCACCGCTCGAACCGTACCGGCCATACCTCACTCAGTAGGGCGCGGTGCTCGGAACCGTCCTCGACGACGTACCCGACCTCGAACTGACCCGGGGCTGGCACCCGGCCGCACCGCCAGGAACCGCCCCGCCGCATCGTCATGGCGAGCATTGTCTCCTCTCGACGGTTAAGGGTGTGACAGCGACTCGCAAGGTAGATCCGAACCTCGCAAGATCGCTCGCAACCTAGATCCGGGACTCGCAACCTTTGCGTGGAAGCGACAAATGGCGGCCGTCCACGCGGCGCGCGAGCTTGCCTTGACGTCGGCGGCAAGGTCTAGCGTCGCGTGCAGGGACAGTCGGCAGGGGGCGCGGATGCGGATCGGGGAGCTGGCGGAACGGGCCGGTACGAGCACCCGGACCCTGCGCTACTACGAGGCCCAGGGCCTGGTCCGCCCGGGCCGGTCGGCCAACGGCTACCGGGTCTACGACGACGCGGAACTGCGCGTCGTACGCGAGATCCGGTCCCTGCTGGCGATCGGCTTCGGACTGGAGGACATCCGGCCGTTCGTCGCCTGCCTGCGCGCCGGCCACGACTCCGGCGACGTCTGCCCCGACTCGGTCGCGGTGCTGCGGCGAAAGCTGGCCGAGGTCGACGACTGTCTCGACCGGCTCGGCGCGGTCCGCCGCCGGCTGCACGACCAACTCGCCCGCGCGATCACCCAACGGGAGGAAACATGTCTCAGGACACGTCGACAGGCCGACTGACCCCGGTCACCGAGGCCACGTTCGCGGCCACCGTGCTGGCCGCCGACCGGCCGGTGGTTGTCGACTTCTGGGCGGAATGGTGCCCGCCGTGCCGGGTGGTGTCCAAGCACCTGGCCGAGCTTGCCGAGGAGTTCGGCGACGTGCTGCGCTTCGTCACCCTCAACATCGACGAGAACCCGGCGACCGCCCGCGCCCACCGGGTGATGTCCGCGCCGACCATGCTGGTGTTCCGCGACGGCCAGGTGGTCGGGTCGATCGTCGGGTCCCGCCCGAAGGACCACCTGCGGCGCAGCTTCGCCCGCCACCTGGACGGTTGAGCCCGCACCGGGCGGTCCCGCCCGCACGGGCGGGACCGCTCGACAGGTGGTCGGGCGACTCAGCCGGTGTTCTCCGGCAGGTGCATCAACGGTGCCCGGCCCGGTGGCTGCTCCGGCTGCGGCCCGCTCGGGTGTGCCGGCGGGACCGGCACGGTGACCGGTCGCGCGGAGGTGACCCGCAGCGGCTGCCCGTGGTGCAGCAGCTCCAGGCTGCTCTCCGGCCCGCCGTTGCGCAGCGAGTAGGTCGTCTGGTGCGCCCGGACGTCGACCCGCAGCCGCATCGACCGCCACTGGAGGGAGAACTCCAGGCGGCTGAGCCGGCTGGGCAGCCGGGGCGCGAAGGAGAGCGTCCCGTCGTGGTCCCGCAGCCCGCCGAAGCCCGCGACCAGCGCGATCCAGGCACCGGCCAGGGACGCCATGTGCACCCCGTCGCGGGTGTTCTCGTTGAGGTCGTGCAGGTCCATCAGCGCGGCCTCGCGCAGATAGCGGTGGGCCAGTTCGGGGAAGCCCACCTCGGCCGCCAGGACCGCCTGGGTGCAGGCACTCAGCGACGAGTCACGTACGGTGCGCCGCTCGTAGTAGGTGAAGTTGCGGCGTTTCTCCTCGTCGGTGAACGCGTCGCCCCGCCAGTGCATGGCGAGCACCAGGTCGGCCTGCTTGATCACCTGTTTGCGGTACAGGTCGAAGTACGGGTAGTGCAGCAGCAGCGGGTACTTCTCCGGCGGGGTGTGCTCGAAGTCCCACTCCTGGAAGCGGGTGAAGCCCTCCACCTGCTCGTGCACCTCGGTCTCCGGGTCGTACGGGAGGTGCATGTCGTGCGCGGCGTCCCGCCACGCGGCGGCTTCCTCCTCGGTGACGCCCAGGTCGAGGGCCTGGTCCCGGTGGCGCATCGCGGTGTCGGCGGCGGTACGCAGGTTCCGCTGCGCCATCAGGTTGGTGTAGATGTTGTCGTTCTTCACCGCGGTGTACTCGTCGGGGCCGGTCACGCCGTCGATGTGGAACCGGCCGGCGCGGTCGTGGTGCCCGAGCGAGCGCCACAGCCGGGCCGTCTCGACGAGCAGTTCCAACCCGATCTCGCGTTCCGCCGCCTCGTCGCCGGTGACCAGCACGTATCGGCGCAGGGCGTCGGCCACGTCGGCGGCGATGTGGAACGCGGCCGTGCCCGCCGGCCAGTACGCCGACGACTCGGCGCCGTCGATGGTGCGCCACGGGAAGGCCGCCCCGGCCAGGTTCAACGTACGGGCCCGTTCCTGCGCCTGGGCCAGCGTGTCGTAGCGCCACTGCAACACGTCGCGCACCGCGCTCGGCTGGGTGTACGTCAGCACCGGCAGCACGAACATCTCGGTGTCCCAGAACGCGTGGCCGTCGTACCCGGGGCCGGTGAGGCCCTTGGCCGAGATGGGCCGCCGTTCCGCGCGGGCCCCGGCCTGGAGCACGTGGAACAGCCCGAACCGGACGGCCTGCTGCACCTCCGGGTCGCCTTCCACCCGCACGTCGGCGGCGTCCCAGAACGTGTCCAGGTATTCCCGCTGGGCGCGGCGCAGTCCGTCCCAGCCGTCGAGTCGGGCGGCGGCCAGCGCGGCGCCGACCTGGTCGCGCAGCGCCGGCAGGGACCGCCGGCTGGACCAGCCGTACGTGAGGTACTTGACCACCCGCAGTTTCTCGCCGGGCTTGAGCACGCAGCCGATGGTGGTGCGGACCCAGTCCTCGTACCCCTCGGACTCGATGGTGGTCCGTTCGGGACCGTGCACGTCGTGGCCTATGGCGGCGGCGACACGCAGCCCGCTGACCTTCGTCCGGTGAATGAGCAGGCCGCCGTCGTCGGTGGTCAGTTCTTCCTCGGCCTGCAGCGGCGACTCCAGCACGGCGGCGACCCGGGGGTCGCGGCTCTGCGGCGGCAGCGACTCGTTGGCGACCAGCTCGGACTGCAGGATCAGCCGCAGCGGCCCGTCGACCGCCTCCACCTCGTAGTGGACGGCGGCGACCGAACGCTGGGTGAACGACACCAGCCGGGTGCTGCGGACCCGCACCTCCCGGCCGGCCGGGGAACGCCAGTGCAGTTCCCGCTGCAGGGTGCCGGCGCGCAGGTCGAGGACCCGTTCGTGGGCGAGCAGTTCGCCGTAGCGGACGTCGAGTGGTTCGTCGTCGACGAGCAGCCGGATGAGTTTGCCGTTGGTGACGTTGACGATGCTCTGCCCGGATTCGGGGAAGCCGAAGCCGGCTTCCGCGTACGGCAGGGGGCGCAGTTCGTAGAACGAGTTCAGGTAGGTGCCCGGCAGGCCGTGGGGTTCGCCCTCGTCGAGGTTGCCGCGCAGCCCGACGTGGCCGTTGGAGAGCGCGAACACCGACTCGGACTGGGCCAGCACGTCCATGTCGAGGCGCACCTCGCGGACGTGCCACGGCTCGACCGGGTAGGACCGTTCCCGGATCACGCGGCCGGCTCCTGGGTCAGCAGGTCGGCGAGGTCGGTGACGACCACGTCGGCTCCGTTCGCGAGCAACTCGTCGGCCTGGCCGACCCGGTCGACGCCGATCACGTACCCGAAGCCGCCGGCCCGCCCGGCGGCGACCCCGGCGAGCGCGTCCTCGAACACGGCGGCCTGCGGGGGTTCCACGCCGAGCAGCCGCGCGCCCTCCTGGAAGGTGTCCGGGTGCGGCTTGCCGCGCAGGCCGCGCTCGCGGGCGACGACGCCGTCGACCCGCGCTTCGAGCCAGTGGTCCAGCCCGGTGGTCCGCACCACGGCGGCGCAGTTGGCGCTGGCCGAGACGACCGCGCGGCGCAGGCCGGCCCGGGTGGCGGCTTCCAGGTAGCGGACCGAACCGTCGTACACGTCGACCCCGTCCTGCTCGATCCGCTGGAGCAGGACCACGTTCTTGCGGTTGCCGACGCCGTTGACGGTGTCCGCCTCCGGGGGGTCGTCGGGTGTTCCCTCGGGCAGGGCGATGCCCCGCGAGGCCAGGAATGAGCGCACCCCGTCGGCGCGCGGTCTGCCGTCCACGTAACGGTTGTAGTCCGGTCCGGGGTCGAAGGGGTGGAACGGCTCGCCGGTTTCGGCCGACCGACGTCGCAGAAACGCGTCGAACGTCTCGGCCCAGGCGGCGTTGTGCACCCTGGCGGTCTGCGTCAGTACGCCGTCCAGGTCGAAGAGGCACGCGGTGACGTGCGCGGGTAGGCCCAACATTGCCTGAATCTATCCGGGTGTCTCGCCGGGCAAACCCGTACGCCGGTCAGCGATTGGGACGCAGCGTCCAGATCAGGGTGAGCGAGGAGGTGAGGGTGCCGTCCTCGGTGTGGATCTCCACCTCGATCGGGAACTCGGGTCGCCGGCCGGCGTCCAGCTCGGCCAGCACCTCGGCCGGCGCCCGGCCGAGTCGGGCGGTCGCCAGCACCGGCCCCATCGCCACCTTGCGGAAGTGGATGCTCGCCGTCACGGGCAGGGGTACGGCCCGGTCGAGCACCTCGCCGAACGCGGCCAGGGCGACCGCCCCCGATGCGCTCTCGCCGAGCGTGAACATGACGCCGGCGTGCGGCCCGCCGAGGTGGTTGTGCTGCGCCGGGGTGTCGGGGAGCCGGGCCACGACCCGGACCCCGCCCTCGGCCTCGGGTGCCACCTCGACGAACTCGATTCCGAGTGTGCGGGCGAACGGCACGGCGTCGAGGAGGCCGGCCGCCACCTGGCGGGAGTCGATGGTCATACCCGAACGCTACTCGCCGGTAACTTGACCGGCAAGGCATGGTCGGGCGGCCGTCCCCTCACTCGACGTCCTGAGCCTTGATGTGCAGGTTCAGCACCATGTCCTCGAAGGCGTCCGGCCCGATCCGCGCCGCGACCACGTGAATCGGTGAACACACCATGTCCAGCGTCGCGCCACCCACCGGGCGCCTCTCCACGCCGGTCACCACCAGAGTCGCGTCCCGCACAGTCACGTCCTCGATCGTGACGTCGTAGCCAAGAGTGGGTCGCCTGCCCACGGCGAGCGTGACGACAGTCTCGTGCGCGAGGTCTATCAACGGCGGGGGCGGCACCGGGTGCATTCCCGTGTTGATCGATGCCCAGTGCCGGGCCCAGCCGCCGGACCGGCGGATCAGGAACAGGCCGTAGCCACCTCCGCCGTCGGCCGCGCTCCCGTGGTACAGCGTGCGGAAGCTCGCGCCACCTCTGGAAGCCCTACTCACCGGCCGGACCTACCAGCGTCGCCGCGGCGGCGCTGGCACTCGTATCCCATGGCCGGGATGATGTCACCGAGTGCCTCTTCGATGAACTGGCGGGTCTCTGCATCGAACTGGTCGGTGCGGTTCGTTAGCCGCTGCGCCTGGAACGCCGACCGGGTGGCGACGTCGCCGACCCCGAGCCGTTCGAACAGGGCACGGCGCTGCCCGGTCCAGTCCGCCGCGAGATCCTCCGCCTTCACCTCGACGTATCGCCGGCCCGTCAGGTCGACCGTGTTCTTCCAGGTGAGCCAACGGCGGTAGACCGGTTCGAGGTAGGCGAGCGCTCCCTCGACGGTGGAAGGCGCCCACGGCTGGACCAGGTGGGAGGCGAGCACCGAGACCGGGTGACGCTTGATGTGCACGATCGTCGCCTCGGGGACCAACTCCCAGAGGAACTCCATGGACAGCAGGTTGAACGGTGTCTTCTCGCACCAGGTCGGCTTGCCGGCGTCGGCGGCCGCGCCGCCGAACAGGCTGTCGATCAGGCCCCGCAGGATCCCGATCAGTTCCGCCCGGTCGCGGAAGTACCTGGGCACGACGCGTCGGCGACTCGGCGGCTGGAACGGCCCGGCCGGCCGGGCGGCGTCACCGAAGCCGGCCGCGGGCACGGGCTCGTCGAACATGTACGCCGTCAGCTGCGGCCAGAGCTTGTGCACCGCGTCCCGGTAGCGCCGCCCGCCGACCAACTCGGGAACGGTCTTGCCGCGATCGTCGCGCCGGTCCGGCACCCGTACGGTGAGGAAGTCACTCAGCCGGTGCAGCGCGTCCTCACCGACGGTCGGGTCGTATCGACAGGTGAGCGCGTCGGCGAGGTCCCGCAGGCCACCCGGGTCGACCAGGAACCTGGTCTCCATCGGAATCCGGTGGATCAGCGGATGTTCGCCGATGATGTCCGCGATCCGCGACGTGCCGCAACGACCCGTGCCGGCAACGAAGATCGGTGGGGGGATCGGCATGGCGAGGAGTCAAGCTCGGCACCCCGCGTCCGCGCAAACCATTTATCCTCGTCAACGGCTCCCACGGCCGGACCCGACCGAGACCACGACGGGCAGGACATGGACCACGGCACCCGCGACGAACTGCTCGGCCGCCTGGCGGCGGCAGTCGGCGGCAGCACCGTCACCCACCCGACGCGGGTCGCCGTCGACGGACCGCCCGCCGCCGGCAAGACGACACTCGCCGACGAACTGGCCGCCGTCCTGCGCGCCCGGGGCCGCCACGTCGTCCGCGCCTCGGTCGACGATTTCCTCTTCCCCCGCGCGCAGCGCTACCCGCGCGGCGAATACTCGGCCGAAGGTTGCTACTTCGACGCCCACGACCACGCCGCGCTCAACCGGGTCCTGCTCGATCCGCTCGGCCCGGGCGGAGACCGACGCATCCGACACGCGGTCTACGACCACACCGCCGACGCCGTCCTGTCCCCATCGGTCAGGACCGTCCCCGCCGACGCCGTCCTGGTCTTCGACGGCGTCTTCCTCATGCGCCCGGAACTGGTCGACCGGTGGGACCTGCGGATCTTCGTGTCCACCGCGCTCGACAGGACCGTCGACCGCGCCGTGGTGCGGGAGCGTCGAGTGTCGTCCCGGGCCGACGTCGAACGGCGCTGGCGCGAGCGCTACCTCCCCGCCCAGCAGCTCTACTTCGCCACGGTCCGGCCGGCCGATCACGTCGACATCATCGTGCACAACGACGAGCCCCGGCGGCCGGCCTGGGAGGCGCGGGCCCGGTGAACGGCGGCGTCAAGAAGGGCCCCCTCCTCTACCGGATGCGTTAACAGGGGGCCCTTCCTGTCAGCGCCAGCCGACGTCGATGCGGTCGCCGCGCTCGTCGAAGAAGTGCAGCGCGTCCATCCGCACCTGCACGGCCAGCGGGTGCCCGGACGACACCGCCGGGTACGGGGCCAGCCGTACCGCGAGCTCCGCCGGCCGGCGGTGGTGCCGGCCCGGGTCGGGCAGCACGCTTGTGCGGTTGCCGCCGGGGCCCGCCTCCGGGGCGTCGGAGGGCGTCCCCTCCGCCGTGCGTCCGGTGAGCCGCTGCATCACCTGACCGAACCGGCGCAGGCCGCGCTGGCCCGGGGCGGCCTGCTCGACCGGGCTGCTCATCTCGTCGACCACGATCGCGGTGGCGCCGATGTCCAGGAACGCAAGCGACTCGTGCCCGTGGTGCTCCAGGTAGCGGATGCGGCCGTGAAGCACGTCCCCGGCGGTGTCCGGGGCGACCGGGGTGAGGGCCTCGGCGCGCATGCCGACGACGATCCGCTCGCCGTGGTAGTGCGCCACCGCGCGGCTGCGGATGTCGTCCCACGGCAGGTAGAGCGCCTGATCACCGAGGTTCAACGTGACGTACCGGTCGAGGTGGACGTAGACCGACGCCTCCAGCAGGTTCATCCGAGGGCTGCCGAGGAAGGCGGCGACGTAGAGCGTGGCCGGCCGACCGTACACCTGGGTGGGGGTGCCCACGTCCTGGAGCACGCCCTTGCGCATGATCGCCACCCGGTCGGCCATGGTGAGCGCCTCGGCCTGGTCGTGGGTGACGTAGAGGGTGGTGACGCCCAACTCGCGGGTCAGCCCGGAGATCTCCGCGCGCAGCTCGGCGCGCAGGCCGCTGTCCAGGTTGGACAGCGGCTCGTCCATCAGGAACAGGCCGGGGCGGCGCACGATGGCTCGGCCCATGGCCACCCGCTGCCGCTGGCCGCCGGAGAGCTGGCTGGGTTTGCGTGCCAGCACGTCGCCGATGCCCAACGCGCTCGCCACATCCTGAATACGTTCACCGCGCGGCGCCGGCTCGATTCCGGACAGGCGCAGCGGAAAACCGATGTTGTCTCCCACGGTCATGTGCGGATAGAGCGCGAAGTCCTGGAAGACCATAGCGATCTTCCGATCCCGTGGCGGCAGGTCGTTGGCCAGTTCACCGCCGAGCAGGATTGCGCCGGAGGTGGGGTCCTCCAACCCTGCCACCATCCGCAGCACGGTGGACTTGCCGCAGCCCGAGGGGCCCAGCAGCACCATGAACTCGCCGTCGTTGACGTCCAGATTGATGGTGTCGACCGCGACCGTTCCGTCCTGGAACACCTTGGTGACATCCTTGAGCGCGACGGTGGCCACCGTCACCTCCCCAGTTCCTCGCCTGAACTCGGGAATGACTGTGACCAGCCTCCTGCGCTTCGCACATCGGGTAAACGTGCGATGTTCGGCCCGTGACAGCCCTATTAAGCGATATTTGCGCCGACACGCGGGGTAATCGACCGGCGCCCACCCGATTTAGCCTGGATCGCCGAGAAAGACCCGCCGCACCACCCGCTCGGCCGCGTGCCCGTCGTCGTGTGCGCAGAACCGCTCCCGGAACGTCGCACGCGCCCGCTTCGCCGCCTCGTCGCGGACCGCACCGGAGCGGAAGACCTCCAGCAGGCCGGGGAAATCGCGCGCGACCGCGCCCGGCGGCTCGGCCAGCAGGTCGAAGTAGACGCCCCGGGCCACCCGGTAGGCGTCCCAGTCCGGGGCGTAGACCACTATCGGCCGGTCCAGCACGGCGTAGTCGAACATCGCCGAGGAATAGTCGGTCACCAGCACGTCCGCAGCGAGGTAGAGATCCTCCACCCGCTCGTACTCGCTCACGTCGAGCACCGCGCCCGCGGCCGGCCCCCGGGGCCTGCGGTCCCGGTCGTGGAAGTAGTGGCTGCGCATCAGCACCCGACCGTGTGGGCCGAGCACGTCGCGTAACCGGTCCGGGTCGAACGGCGGCCACCAACCGGGCAGGTGCTCCCGGTGCGTCGGCGCATACAGCACCACGTGCTCGTCGGGACCGATCCCCAGCCCTGCACGGGCTCGGAGGCAGTCCTCGACTGTGGCGCGGACCAGCCGGTCGTTGCGCGGGTAGCCGACCTCCAGGGTGGTGTAGTCGGCCGGGTAAGCCCGCTCCCACATCTGGGTGGAGAACCGGTTGGAGCTGATGCTGTAGTCCCAGCGGTCCATCCGGCGCAGCAGGTCGGCGAAGTTCATGCCCATCGCGCCCACCGGGTAGCGCTGCTGGTCCAGCCCCATCACCTTCACCGGTGTGCCGTGGTGGGTCTGCACGTGCACGGAGCCGGGGCGCTTGCGGACGAAGTCCGGGAAGTTGACGTTGTTGATCAGCCAGTGGGCGCGGGCCAGCACCCGGTGGTACTCACGGGTGCCGGCGACGACGTACTCGACGCCCGGCGGCAGCGTGTCCACCCGGTCCCGCCGGACGATCCAGACGCCGCGAATCTCGGGGGCGAGCCGGCGGGCCGCCTCGTAGATCGCGGCCGGGTTGCACGAGTAGCCCCGGTACCAGTACGCGGCGTAGACGGCGAGGGTCGGGTCGATCGGCCGGCGCAGCTCGGCCCGGTAGTACTCGCGCAGCGCCGTGTTGCGGACCCGCCGCGCGGCACCCCGGGCCGCCGGCACCACGCGCCGCCGAGCCGTCCGGGCGGCCCGCCGCGCCACCTCCCTGGCCTGGTGCGCCTCGCGCAACGCGCTGAACGTCCGCCAGCGGCCGGCCGCCACCAGCCGGTGCTTGAGCCCTTCCGCGCCGGGCGGCACCGGACAGCCCTCGGGCGGCCGGAACCGGACGTAGTCGGCGTGCATCTGGGCGAAGAACGACGCCCGCAGCTCGGGCGCGATCCGGTCGCCGTTGCCGAGCACGGTCAGGTAGTGCCAGATCATCCGTTCGAAGACCGCGGGCCTCAGTCCGGCCACCGCCGGCCCCCAGCGGTCCATCATCGCGAACACCCGGTGCCACTGGGGGAAGACCTCGAAGTGCCGGTCGCCCCGGGTCCGGGTGATCGCCCCGGTGCGGCGCTGCCGGTAGTTGAGGCAGACCCGGTCGAGTACGCCGATCCGCTCGGCGGCCATCAGCGCCGGGTAGGTGAACGACACGTCCTCGTACCAGCCAGACTCGAAGCGGAGCCCGTTGACGAGCAGGAACTCCCGGCGCACCACACGGTTCCAGGCGGTGTGCAGCAACCGCAGCGCATCCGGCCGCTCCCACAGCGTGAACGTCGCCGGGTCCGGCGGCGCCGGGAAGACGTCCCGCATGGCGCTGCGGGTGCCGACGTTGTTCCAATGTGCCCGGACATGGTCGACGATCAGCACGTCCGGGGTGGTGTCACGGAGCCGGTCGGCGACGTGCGGGAGGCAGCCGGGCACCAGCCAGTCGTCCCCGTCGACGAACCAGACATAGTCGCCGACGGCCCGGTCCAGCCCGATGTTGCGGGCCGGACCGAGCCCGACGTTCTCGGTGAGGCGGACCGGGCGGACCCGGGCGTCACGCGCCGCGTACTCGGTCAGGATCTCGCCGCTGCCGTCCGGGGAGGCGTCGTCGACCCCGATCACCTCGAAGTCGCCGAACGGCTGCTCAAGGATCGAGTCGAGACACTCCCGCAGGTAGCCCTGCACCTTGAACGCCGGCACGACGAAACTGATCAAGGCCACTCGGGTCCACCCTCGGTCAGCTCAGCGAGAACGCTCACCCCCGTGGGCGCGGGCCGGCCCGACCACCCAGGCGAGGACCACACTCGCAACGAAAACGACAAGAAGGTACGTCCCGAGTATAGCCATGATCATCTCGGCAAACCCGACAATTGAGCCGATCACCAGCAGTGTCGACCTTCCGACCCAGCCCAGAGTGGCCGCGTGCAACGGCGGAGCCGACTGCCGTTTCTCCAGCCGGGCAGTGAGGTCGTAGTGGTGCAGCGTGAGCACCAGGATGTACCCGAAGATCAACCAGGCGGGCACCCGGCCGGCCACCCCCACCGCGATGGCGAACAGATACTCTCCGGCCCGCAACGCGGCCGGCACCAGCCAGTCCAACGCACCGGCGTGCGGCGCGCGTGCCCCCAGCGCCGCGCCCAACAGGACCACCAGCGCCGGGACCACCGCCCACCGCGGCAGGTCCCTGCCACCGTGCACCGCCGACAACGCCCACACCAGCAACGCCGTCGCCCCGAACGCGCCGAGCAGCGCCAGCGCCAGCGGCCGGCGCACCACGGGCAACGACCGCACCGCCGCCACCCCGTCGTCGCGGTGCAGACCCGCGTCCACCGTGGTCAGCACCGGCACCCGCATCCACCGCGCCCGCAGCGTGCGCAACCCACAGGTGTAGGCGAACGCCGACGTGCCCCACACCAACACCGCGCAGAGCGCCACGAACGGCCCGAACAACGCGGCGGCCAACGCGATCAACGCCCACCGCTCACCGATCGGGAAGACCACCGTCCGCTTCAGCCAGTACGACACCGAGCCGGTGTCCGCCTGCACCCGCGTCGAGGCGGCGTTCAGCTTCCCGCCGATGCCACCCGCATCCCCGGTCGCCGCCTTCGGCCGACGGGCCGCCTCGTCGTGCAGCGCGCCGTACCACGTGTCGGTCATGTGCCGCACGGTCTGCAACGTCATCGCGGCCAGCGCCAACGCCCAGCCGTAGCGGAACCCGGCGTGGGTGGCGCCGTACCCGAGGCCGGCGTAGACCACGTACTCCTTCAACCGGTCGGCCATCGTGTCCAGCCAGCCGCCCCAGGCGCTGAAGTTGCGGGTGTAGCGGGCCAACTGCCCGTCCACACAGTCGAGCACGAACCCCAGGTAGAGCAGGACCGCGCCGGCCACCAGCGCGGGCCGGCCACCCACACCGAACAGCACCGCCGCGGCCACCGCGAACGCCACCGACACCATGGTGACCCCGGTCGGCCCGATGCCGATCCGGGCGGCCGCCTTCGTCACGTAGGGGGACCAGGTGCTGACGAAGTACGTGGTGAAGAAGTCGTCGCGCTCCTTCACCGACAGCCTCAACTCGGCCCGGTCCTCGTCCACCGCAGCCACCGCGGACTCGGCGGCGGACCGCTGCGCCGCGTCGCCGACCCGGCGCGCCACAAGCAGGCGCACCCGCTGGGCGAAGATCAGCGAGCCGCCGGCGGCGAACTGCGCCACCAGCCGGTCCACCGGGTCCAGCGGGCGCGCGCCGGGCGGGACGTCGGCCGCGCGCCGCGCCGCCTCGGCGAACGCCGGCAGATCGGCCGCGCCCACCCGCAGCGCGCCCCCGAACACGCCGGTGGCGTCGGCGTCGCCGACCGCGACGACCTGGCCGCGTTCCTCCCGCACCACCGCCTGCCCGGCGGCGGGCGCGTCGGTCAGCACCAACGCCACCGTCGGCCCGACCGGGCTGGTCGCCAGATGCCTGAGTACGGCCGTGTGCGCCACCAGGTCGACGCCGCTGACCAGCACCGGCCCGGTCGCGCCGGCCGCCAGGTCGGCCAGTTCCCCGAGGTCGGCCACGGTCCGCACGTCGTCCGCCCCGGCCCGCCGCCACTGCGCGGCCAGCCGGTCGGCGAGCGGTGCCCGGGCCCCGGTGAGCCGGCCCGCCGCCGGTTCGGCGGCGAGCACGATCGCGAGCGTCACCGCTGCGCCGCGTCGGCATAGGCCGCCAGCGCCTCGTCGATGGGCCCGTCGACGATCAGCCGTCCGGCGTCGAGGTAGAGCCCTCGACGGCAGAACCGGGTGAGGTCCTTGTCGTTGTGTGACACCAGCACCAGCGTGCGTCCCTCCGCGAGAAGTCGCTCGATGGTCGCATAGCACTTCGCGCGGAACTCGGCGTCCCCAACCGCGGTCACCTCGTCCACCAACAGCAACGGGTGTGGCAGGTGCGCGATCACCGCGAAACCCAACCGCACCTTCATCCCCGACGAGTAGTGCCGCACCGACGTGTCGATCGCCCGTTCCACCTGCTCACCGGCGAACGAGACGATCTCGTCGAAGTGCCTGCGCAGGTACGCCGCAGAGAGCCCGTGCAGGCCGCCCACCAGATAGAGGTTCTCCCGGCCGGTCAGGTCGCCGGAGAACCCGGCGGACAACTCCAGCAGCGGCGCGACCCGCCCGTGCACCCGGATCGCACCCTCGTCGGGGATGAGCACGCCGGCGATCAGCCGCAGCAGCGTGCTCTTGCCGGTGCCGTTGCGCCCCACCACACCG
Source organism: Micromonospora sp. DT31 (assembly GCF_049841795.1). Classification (NCBI taxonomy): domain Bacteria; kingdom Bacillati; phylum Actinomycetota; class Actinomycetes; order Micromonosporales; family Micromonosporaceae; genus Micromonospora; species Micromonospora sp. DT31. The sequence goes on from NZ_JBNCKZ010000003.1 coordinate 335,100, forward strand.
ACCGTCTCACCCGGTTCGATCCGGAACGACAGGTCCCGCAGCGGCCAGAACCGGCCGGCGTCCGGGTCGCGAGCGCCCCGGTGCACGATCAGCTCGCGCAGCCGCAACTGGCGACGCCGGTTGCGGACGAACTGGATGCCCAGCCCGTCCGCCTCGATGATCGGCGGCATCAGAGTTCCTTCAGCACGGCCGGTTCCAGACGGCGGAACGCCCACCAGCCCACCGTCAGCACCAGCACGCTGCCCACCACCGTGACGGTGAGCAGCCGGGCGTCCGGGAACTCGTCCGGGTACCAGACCGCGTGGTGCAGTTGGAAGATCCCGACCAGCGGGTTCATCTCGTACGCGATCTTCAGCCAGCCCGGCATGCCGGACTCCCGCACCAGGCCGAGCGGATAGATGATCGGCGTGGCGTAGAACAGCAGCCGGATCACCAGGCGCATGGTCCGCTCGATGTCGCGCATCAGCACGTTGCTCGCCGACAGCAGCAGCGCCAGGCCCACCAGCAGCACGAACTGCACCGACACGGCCAGCGGCAGGGCCAGCAGGTGCCAACCCGGGTGGACCTTCCCCCGGCCGGCGTAGAGCGCCGCGATGGCGACCAGGATGGGCAGGCCGGCCAGGTACTCGGCGAAACGCCCGGCGACCCGGCCGATCGGGAAGATCGGGCGGGGCAGGTTCATCGTGGTGATCAGCCGGGCCTGGCCGGTGAGCGCGTTGGCCGCCTCGGTCAGCGCCGAGCTCGCCCACATCCAGGCGAAGATCCCGGTGATCAGGAACAGCGGGTACGAACCGGCCGCCTCACCGAGGTGCCGCCGGGTGGCGCCGGAGTAGAGCACGCCGAAGACGAACCAGTAGATCAGGCCCATGCCGAGGGGCTCGATCAACGACCACAGGTAGCCCAGCACCGACTGCTGGTACTTCACCGCGAGGTCCCGCCGGACCAGGATGCGCAGCGAGGTGCGGGCCGACCAGAGCGCCCCGACGCCTGACGTCACCGGACCATCCTCGCCCGGCCCGGCCCGTGCCGGCCGGTGGACGCGCCGGGTCACCCCAACGGGGTCAGCACTCGATCACGTTGACCGCGAGCCCGCCCCGCGCCGTCTCCTTGTACTTGACCTTCATGTCGGCGCCTGTCTCCCGCATCGTCTTGATGACCTTGTCCAGGGACACCGCGTGCACCCCGTCGCCGCGCAGCGCCAGCCGGGCGGCGGTGATCGCCTTGATGCTGGCCACCGCGTTGCGTTCGATGCACGGGATCTGCACCAGGCCCCCCACCGGGTCGCAGGTCAGGCCGAGGTTGTGTTCCATGCCGATCTCGGCGGCGTTCTCCACCTGCTCGGGTGTGCCGCCCATCGCCTCGGCGAGCCCCGCCGCCGCCATCGAGCAGGCCGAACCGACCTCGCCCTGACAGCCGACCTCCGCCCCGGAGATCGACGCGTTCTCCTTGAACAGCACGCCGATCGCGCCGGCCGTCAGCAGGAACCGGACCACCCCGTCCTCGGAGGCGCCCGGCACGAACCGGGTGTAGTAGTGCAGGACGGCGGGGATGATCCCGGCGGCGCCGTTCGTCGGCGCGGTCACCACCCGGCCGCCCGCCGCGTTCTCCTCGTTGACCGCCAGCGCGAACAACGTGACCCAGTCCATGACACGCAGCGGGTCACCCGCGCCGGTCTCCGCCTCCAGGCTGCGCCGCAGCTCGGCCGCCCTCCGCCGCACCTTCAACCCACCGGGCAGCACGCCGTCGCGGGTGCAGCCGTTCTCCACGCACTCGCGCATCACCCGCCAGATCTCCGACAACCCCGCCCGTACGTCGGCCTCGGCGCGCCAGGACAGCTCGTTGGCGAGCATCACCTCGCTTATCGACAGGCCGGTGTCGGCGGTGACCCGCAGCAGTTCCGCCCCGGTCAGGAACGGATACCGGACCCGCGTGCCGTCCGGCTTGATCCGGTCCGCGCCGGCCGCCGCCTCGTCCACCACGAACCCGCCGCCGACCGAGTAGTAGGTGCGCGCCCGCACCTCGTCGCCGGCCGCGTCGAAGGCCGTGAACGTCATCCCGTTCGGGTGGTACGGCAACGAGCGCCGCCGGTGCAGCGTCAGATCCCGGTCCGGGTCGAAGTCGATCTCCTGGCTGCCGAACAGGGCGAGCCGCCGCCGCGCCCGGATCTGCCGCACCCGCGCCCCGACCGTGTCGGTGTCGACCGTCTCCGGAACCTCGCCCTCCAGCCCCAACAGCACCGCCCGGTCGCTGCCGTGGCCGTGGCCGGTCGCGCCGAGCGAGCCGAACAGCTCCGCCCGGACCCGGGTCACGTCCGCGAGCAGCCCGTCGGCCTTCAGACCCGCCACGAACGTACGGGCCGCCCGCATCGGACCGACGGTGTGCGAGCTGGACGGCCCGATACCGACGCTGAACAGGTCAAACACACTGATCATGGGTCTGCTTTCCTCGCCGTCGTCCCCGTTGTGCGGATCCGACCGGTGCGCAGGTGCCGCGCCCGCCGGGCGGGTCGACGGCCGGCACCCGGGATGTGGGTGCCCGACAGGCGAGCCTACCTCGCCCTCTGTCCACCGACCCCCTCCCAGTACCCCCGCCCCGTCCTCCCGAAGCCCGCCGAGATCGTGGTGGGAAACGGCCCTCACCGGGGCGCTTTCCTACCAAGATCTCGGCGCTGGCATGTCCGGGATCGACATCGTCAACTTCATGATCGCGCGGGCAGGCGGGGGTCGGTTGGGGCGTTCCGGGGTAAGCACCTACGGGTGCCCGGGTCGCCGATCCTCCTCGGGGCCGAGGGCGCGGCGCGCACCCCTCTCTACCGTGGAATCAGCGCGGCGGATCGCCGCAGAAGTGGGAGACGACGATGAGTCGCAAACTGGTCCGGCCCCGTCAGGGGCGCATGATCGCCGGCGTCTGCGCCGGCCTGGGGCAGCGGTTCGGCATGTCGGCCGGGATGGTCCGGCTGCTGTTCCTGCTGTCGCTGCTGCTGCCCGGCACCCAGGTGATCGTCTACCTGGTCCTGTGGGTGCTGATGCCGAACGAGGACCGCTACCTCGCCACCCGCTGAGCGCCGAGACACCGACGCGCCCGCCCCGACGATCGGGGCGGGCGCGCGGCGCACGCGGGGTCAGGGCGCGGCGTAGGTGACTGTCACCTTCTCGTAGCCGAGGGACCGCAGCAGCCCCTCCAGCATCTTGCGGGTGTTCTCCTGGGCGCGGGCGGTGAGCCCGCTGTCCCGGGCCGCGGCGGTGATCCGGTCCTCGGCCAGCTTGTAGACCTGCTGCTGCCGATTGGGATCACCGGCGACCAGGTCGTTGAGCCGGTTGATCAGCCCGCGTTCCTCAGCGAACACGTAGCTCTTGTCCATGTCCAGGTCGGTCTCGCCGAGCTGCGGCGCGGGCAGCTTGATCTCGGCGGACTTGCCGTCCTCGGAGACCACCACCGCCCCGTCGGCGATCTTCGTGAAGTCGACGTACGCCTCGACCCGGCCCGCCCCGACGAACAGCGTGCGCTCGTTGAGCAGGAAGTCGGGCACGTTGCGCCGGTCCTTCTGCACGTCGACCACCACCTGGAAGTTGCCTTCCGCGGCGACGTACCGGCTCAGGTCGCGGATCGACTTGAGCAGCGGCGGCTGACTGCGGTCGGTCTGCTCCTTGGCGAACGGGTTGCGGAAGTCGGGCAGCAGGCCGGTGGCCTGCACGCCGAGCAGCACCACCACCGCCAGCGCGGCCGCGCCGAGCACCCAGAGCAGACCCCGCGCGGCACCACCGCCCGACGCCGGGGCGCCCGGGGTGGGGTCGGCCGGGGCCTCCTCCGCCCGGTCACGCAGGGACCCGGTCGTCGGGTAATCCGGGAATTCCCTCGTGGGCTCGTTGATGTCACCGTCGCGGGCCATCGCCCTCACCGTCCTCGTCCGACACATCGACTGCCAATGACGGTACGGCTACCGTGCGACAGTCGCGCGCCGAGCGACCCGATTGGGTGAAACGGCAGGTCAGGCGAACGCGGAGAGCCCGGTCAGCCGCTGGCCGATGACCAGCTGGTGGATCTCCGAGGTGCCTTCGTAGGTGAGCACGCTCTCCAGGTTGTTGGCGTGCCGCATCACCGGATATTCGCCGGACACGCCGTTCGCGCCGAGGATCGTGCGGCACTGCCGGGCGATGGCCAGCGCCTCGCGCACGTTGTTCAGCTTGCCCACGCTCACCTGGTCGGGGCGCAGCCGCCCGGCGTCGGCGAGCCGGCCCAGGTGCAGCGCCAGCAGCAGGCCCTTGTTCCACTCCACCGCCATGTCGGCGAGCTTGGCCTGGGTGAGCTGGAAACCGGCCAGCGGCCGGCCGAACTGGGTGCGCGTGGTGGCGTACCCCAGGGCGGTCTCCAGGCAGTCACGGGCCGCGCCGAGCGCACCCCAGACGATGCCGTGCCGGGCCTCGGTCAGGCAGCCCAGCGGCGCCTTCAGCCCGATCGCCTCGGGCAGCAGGGCGTCCGTCGGCAGCCGCACGTCGTCGAGGGCGATCTCGCCGGTCAACGACGCGCGCAGCGACATCTTGCGGCGGATCTCCCGCGCCGTCACCCCCGGCGTGTCCATGGGTACGGCGAAACCACGCACCCCCTCCTCGGTACGCGCCCAGACCACGCCGACGTCGGCGATCGGCGCGTTGGTGATCCACAACTTGCTGCCGTTGAGGATCCAGTCGTCGCCGTCGCGGCGGGCGCGGGTGGCCATCGAGCCCGGGTCGGAGCCGTGGTCCGGCTCGGTCAACCCGAAACAGCCGATCGCCTCGCCGGTGGCCATGGCGGGCAGCCAGCGCTGCTTCTGCTCCTCGCTGCCGAACCGCCAGATCGCGTACATGGCCAGCGAACCCTGCACCGACACCAGGGAGCGCACGCCCGAGTCGCCGGCCTCCAGTTCCAGGCAGGCCAGCCCGTACGCGACCGCGGACGCGCCGGCGCAGCCGTACCCGGTCAGGTGCATGCCGAGCAGGCCGAGCTTGCCGAACTCGCGGGCCAGTTCGCGGGCCGGCACCTCGCCGTCCTCGTACCAGCCGGCGACGTGCGGGCGCACCCGGTCGGTGACGAGTTGGCGCACGACGGCACGGATCTGCCGCTCCTCCTCGCTCAGCGACGCATCGATGTCGAGCAGGTCGAGAGCAGTCATGGCGTCACCTTAACCAAGACTCAGGCAGCCGTCACTCGCCCGGGTCGCCGAGGACCAGCACCCGGGCGTGGATCTGGTTGCGTTGCTGCAACGCCGCGCGTAGCGCCCGGTGCAGGCCGTCCTCCAGGTAGAGGCCACCGTGCCACTGGACCACGTGCGGGAAGAGGTCACCGTAGAAGGTGGAATCCTCCGCGAGCAACTTGTCCAGCGCCAACTCCCGTTTGGTGGTGATGAGTTGGTCCAACCGCAGCGGTCGCGGCGGGATCTCGGCCCACTGCTTCAGCGTGAGGTTGTGCTCCGGGTAGGGACGCCCGTCCCGGACCGCCCTGAAGATCACGGCGTGCTCTCCTCCCCCAGGCCGAGCTGACATGTGGATGCCAGCCTAGCCGCAGCCGGCACCTCTCGTTTTACTCCCGGGTGTCTGTTTCCGTACGCTGCGGAGCGCTCAACTCCATCGCCCCCGCCGGATTACATCCTGCACCGGGCGACGCCCCCGGCGCAGCGACGGTGACCTGTGGTCGACCGCCCGGTAGCCGACCGTGATCGCACCGACCGGCCGGAGTTCCGGTGGCACCCCGAACGCCTCCCGGTACGCCCCGAGCCGCTGCGGGGGAATGCCGAAGAAGCACGCGCCCAACCCCTCGTCGACGGCCGTGAGCAGCATCAACAGCGCCGCGAAACCGGCGTCCACGAACCAGTACGGCACCGGCCAGCGGTCCTCGGCGCGGTCCGTCCAGCCCTTGTCCGGCTCGGCGTACCGGTCCAGATAGGCGTCCCGGTTGGCGTGCGGCACCACGATCAGCGGTGCCCGGCGCATCCCGGCCAGCCACCGCTCCCGGCCGCCGCCGTCCGGTGTGGCCACAGCCCAGAACCGGTCCCGGTCCGCCTGCTCCTCCAGCACCAGGAAACCCCAGCCCTGGGCGAACCCGGCCGACGGTGCCCGGACCGCGTGTGCCAACAGCCGGTCCACCACCTCCGGCGGCACCGGGCGGCCCGGGTCGTAGTTGCGGACCATCCGGCGTCGCCGGACCACCTCGGCGAACTCCACGCTCAGACCCCCGGCCGTACGCCCCAGGCGCCCCGCCACGTCTGCGCCGGCTCCAGCGTGATCAGGTCCCGCCCGGAGCGGAACGCGTCCGGCGGGCAGGTCATCGGTTCCACCGCCACCGAACGGCGGCGCCGCTCGCCGTCGAACGTGTCGCCGGTGAACACCTGCCACCAGCCGAACTCGCGGTCCGCCCAGATCCGCAGGCCGGCCGAGCCGTCCGGCGCGCCGAGCGCCACCGCCGAACCGCCGTCGGGGTCCCGGACCACGTCGCCGAAGGCGGTGTCCATGACCAGGTCACCGATCGGGCCGGCGGTGGTGAAGTCGTACTCGGAGCCGGCCACCTCGGACACCGCCACGGGCAGCAGCCGACCGTCGACGAGCACCCGCCGCCGGGCCGGGACGCGCAGCGTCATCTCGTCCACACCGACCTTCGGAAGTTGCAGGTAGGGGTGCACGGAGAAGCCGAACGGCGCGGGTTCCGCGCAGACGTTGGTGACCTCGTGCTCGGCGCGCAGGCCGTCCGGGCCGACGCTCCACCGGGTCCGCAGCCGCAGCGCCCACGGGTAGCCGGGGGTGGGCGGCAGGTCGTAGCCGACCGTCACGCTCTGCGGGGACTGCTCGACCAGGTGCCAGCGCACCCAGTTGACCAGGCCGTGCAGGGCGTTGTGCCGGTCCGGCTCGGTGAGGTCGAGCTGGAACGAGCGGTCGCCGAACGAGTAGGCGCCGTCGCGGATCCGGTTCGGCCACGGCGCCAGCACCTGACCGGCCGAGCCGGGACAGACCTCGTCGTCGGCGTACCCGTCGAGGTAGTCCGCCCCGTCGTGCCGGTAGGCCCGCAGCCCACCGCCCACCTCGACCACGACGGCCTGGTGGCCGTCACCGGAGATGGTCCACTGTGTCCCGGACGGTGCCTGCACGTCGATCCCCATTCGGCGACCCTACCGTCACCGCCGGTCCTCGGCGGTGACGGTGGCGCGATAGCGCAGCAACGCGGGGAACGCCGTCACCAGCAGCACCGCCAGCACCGCGGCGGCGAGACCACCGCCGACCATGGCGAATCCGGTGCCGAAGCCGGCGGCCATCGCCCCGGCCCGCAGGTCGCCCAGGCGCGGCCCGCCGGCCACCACCACCGTGTTCACGCCCTGGAGCCGGCCACGCATCCGGTCCGGCGCGTAGACCAGCAGCATCGACTGGCGCAGCGTCGCGCTGACCAGGTCGGCGGCGCCGGCCACCCCGAGCAGCACCACCACCGGCCAGAGCTGCCCGGCCAGACCGGCGCCCGCGATCGCCACACCCCAGGCGACCACCGCGACGGTGAGCGCCAGCCCCTGCCGGCGTACCCGGCCGATCCAGCCGGAGGTGAGGCCGCCGAGCATCGCGCCGATGGCGATGGAGCTGTAGAGCCAGCCGACCGCCGCACCGCCCCCGAACCGGTCCTGCGCCAGCTCCGGGAAGAGCGCCCGCGGCATGGCCAGGATCATCGCGATCAGGTCGATGGCGAAGGACAGCAGCAGCACCGGTGTGGTGGCCAGGTAGCGGAAACCGTCGATGATGCTGGCCAGGCCCGCCTTGCGGACGCCCCCGTCCGGGTCCGCCGCGGGCGGCATCGCCGGCAGCCGCAGCGTCGCCCAGAGCGCCGCGGTGTACAGCAGCGCGTCCACCCCGTACGCGATGGGCAGCGCCGTCTCGACCTGCCAGCCGGCGAAGATCAGCCCCGCGGCCAGCGGGCCGAAGACGGCGGCGGCGGTGAACGTGGTGAAGTTCAGCGTGGTGGCCGCCGGCACCAGCTCGGCCGGCACCAGCCGGGGCAGGATCGCGCTGCGGGCCGGCGAGGTGATCGCGAAGGCGGTCGACTGGAGGCCCACCAGCAGCAGGAGCAGCAGCGGGCTGCGCGCCCCGGCCAGCGACTGCACCAGCAGCCCCAGCGTCGAGGCCCAGAGCACGCAGCCGCCGGCCAGCAGCACCCGGCGGCGGTCCCGGGCGTCGGCGACCGCGCCGCCCCACAGCCCGAACACCAGCAGCGGCACGAACCCGGCGATGCCCAGCAGACCGACCCAGAGCGAGCCGCCGGTCAGGTCGAACATCTCCACCGGCACCGCCACGGCGGTGAACTGGAAGCCGAACATCGCCACCGCGTTGCCGAGCCACACCCGCCGGTACGCGGGCACGCCCAACGGGCGCAGGTCGATCGCCCAGCCGCGCGGCCCGCGCGGCCGGGCCTGCTTGGCCTGCGTCACGGTGCGAGCCGTTCGACCGCCCAGACCCCGTCGCCGGTACGCCGGAAACGCAGCCGGTCGTGCAGCCGGCTCGCCCGCCCCTGCCAGAACTCGACCGTCTCCGGGCGCACCCGGAAGCCGCCCCAGTGCGGCGGCGCGGGGATCGGGTCGACGCCGGCGAACCTCTCCGCCGCCGCCCGGTACGCGGCGTCCAGGGCGGCCCGGTCCGGCACCACCGACGACTGGGTGCTGGCCCACGCGCCGAGCTGGGAACCACGCGGTCGGCTGGCGAAGTACGCCTCCGTCGCCGTCCGGTCCACCGGCTCGACCCGGCCGGTCACGGTGACCTGACGCTGCATCGAGAACCAGGGGAAGACCAGGCTGGCCCACGGGTTCGCGGTCACCTCGGCACCCTTGCGCGAGCCGTGGTTGGTGAAGAAGACGAAGCCGTCCGGGTCGTACCCCTTGAGCAGCACGGTGCGTCCGCTGGGCCGCCCCGCCGCGTCGGCCGTGCCGAGCACCATCGCGTTCGGCTCGGGGAGCGGACGGGCCACCGCGTCGGCGAACCAGCGGGCGAACTGGGTGTGCCAGTCCGGTGCCAGGTCCGTCTCGGTCAGGCCCAGGTCGGCGGCGTACTCGTTACGCATACCGGCCGGGGCGGGTGTGTCGCCTGTCACTGTGCTCGCCCCTCTCCCGGGTGTGCCGGCGTCCCCCGACGCTGGCCAGGCCCCGGCACCCAGTCTTCACCCACCCGCACCACCGCGCACCGGCGCGGATGTCGTGTGGCGCACAGTGGCTGTGGGTCGCGCAGCTTGTTACCGACCGGGCAAGATGTTCCGAACCACACACCCTGAGGGTCGCCTGAGCTGCGGGGCTCGATCAGCCCGCCGGGCGCACCGAGCCGAAGCAGGAGACTACATGTCCGATTTCAAACCGGGCCTGGAGGGCGTCGTAGCCTTCGAGACCAAGATCGCCGAGCCCGACCGCGCGGGCGGGTCGCTGCGCTACCGGGGCGTGGACATCGAGGATCTGATCGGCCAGGTCTCCTTCGGCAACGTCTGGGCGCTGCTGGTGGACGGCCGGTTCGGGCCGGGCCTGCCGCCGGCCGAGCCGTTCCCGGTGCCCGTGCACTCCGGCGACATCCGCGTCGACGTGCAGTCCGCGGTCGCCATGCTGGCCCCGTACTGGGGGCTCAGCCAGCTTCTCGACATCTCCGACGAGCAGGCCCGCGAGGACCTGGCCCGGGTCTCGGTCACCGCGCTGTCCTTCGTCGCGCAGTCGGCGCGCGGGCTGGGCCTGCCGGCCGTGCCGCAGAAGGAGATCGACAAGGCCGAGACCATCGTCGAGCGGTTCATGAAGCGCTGGCGGGGTGAGCCCGACCCGCGGCACGTCAAGGCCGTCGACGCCTACTTCATCTCGGCCGCCGAACACGGCCTGAACGCCTCCACCTTCACCGCCCGGATCGTCGCGTCCACCGGCGCGGACGCCGCGGCCTGCATCTCCTCCGGCATCGGCGCGCTCTCCGGCCCGCTGCACGGCGGCGCCCCGTCCCGGGTGCTCAGCATGCTGGAGGCGGTCGAGCGCAGCGGCGACGCCGAGGGGTACGTCAAGGGCGTCCTCGACCGGGGCGAGCGGCTGATGGGCTTCGGCCACCGGGTCTACCGGGCCGAGGACCCGCGCGCCCGCGTGCTGCGGCGGACCGCCAAGGAGCTGGGCGCGCCGCGTTTCGAGGTCGCCGAGGCGCTGGAGAAGGCCGCGCTGGCCGAACTGCAGGCCCGCCGCCCGGACCGGGTCCTCGCCACCAACGTCGAGTTCTGGTCGGCCGTGGTGCTGGACTTCGCCGAGGTGCCGGCGCACATGTTCACCTCGATGTTCACCTGCGCCCGGATGGGCGGTTGGTCCGCGCACATCCTGGAGCAGAAGAAGCTGCAGCGGCTGGTCCGCCCCTCGGCGACGTACGTCGGCCCCGCCTCGCGCAAGCCGCAGGAGGTAGAGGGCTGGGACGCCATTCCGCACGGCGTCTGAGGTGTGCGGGGAAGGGGGCCCCCCCCCCCGGGAACGCCTCGGGCGGGGCCCCGTCCCCCGGACGCCCCGCGCACCCGGCGCCCCGCACCGCCCCCCCACCCTCTGGGGCCTCCCG
>NZ_JBNCKZ010000003.1:345662-347216 GCF_049841795.1 Micromonospora sp. DT31
GGCCGGGGGCCGCCCCCCCCCGCCGCGCGGCGGCGGCGGGGGGCGGGCCCCGCCCCCCCCCCCCCGCCCCCGGCGTCGGGCGGGGCCCCTTCCCCCGTCCGCCGGTCGCACCCGGCGCACCGCACCGCCGCACCACGCTGTGGCGCATGCCTCAGCGTTGGGCATGGGACCGACCACCGGTCCGGCCTGCGGGAGTGGGAGGATGAAGACCGGCAGCGCTGCCGGCCGGGCTCGGACCCCGGTCGTCCCGTGCGCCCGGCGCACGCCCGGCCATCGGTCCGCGCCCGCAGGAAGGGCCCGCCCTCGCCCATGCGGAAGGATCGAGACAACCGTGGCTGACGCACCGACCATCCGGATTCCCGACGACCTCAAGCCCGCCGACGGACGTTTCGGCTGCGGCCCGTCCAAGGTCCGTCCGGCCGCGGTCTCCGCGCTCGCCGACGTCGCCACCAGCTACCTGGGCACGTCGCACCGGCAGAAGACGGTCCGCGACCAGGTCGCCCGGCTCCGTCGCGGCCTGGGCGAGTTCTTCTCCCTCCCGCAGGGATACGAGGTGGTGCTCGGCAACGGCGGCACCACCGCGTTCTGGGAGGTCGCCACGTTCGGCCTGGTCCGCGACCGGGCGCAGTTCGCCAACTTCGGCGAGTTCGGCGCCAAGTTCGCCAAGTCGGTCTCCGACGCGCCGTTCCTGGGCGAGCCGACCGTACGCAAGTCGGAGGCGGGCAGCGCCCCGACGCTGGTCGCCGAGGCCGGCGTGGACGTCTACGCCACCCCGCACAACGAGACCTCCACCGGCGTGGCGGTGCCGATCGGCCGGGTGCCGGGCGCCGACGAGGGCTCGCTGCTGCTCGTCGACGCCACCTCCGGCGCCGGCGGGCTGGACGTCGACGTCGCCGAGACCGACGTCTACTACTTCGCCCCGCAGAAGTGCTTCGGCTCCGACGGTGGCATCTGGCTGGCCCTGATGTCGCCGGCCGCGCTGGCGCGGGCCACCGAGATCAAGGAGTCGGGCCGCTACATCCCGGCCTTCCTCGACCTGGTCACCGCGATCGACAACTCGCGGCTGGAGCAGACCTACAACACCCCGGCGCTGGCCACCATCTTCCTGGCCGCGGAGCAGACCGACTGGATGAACGCGCAGGGCGGGCTGGCCTGGGCGGCCAAGCGCACCGCCGAGAGCGCCGGCATCGTGTACGGGTGGGCCGAGCGCTCGTCGTTCGCCACCCCGTTCGTGTCCGACCCGGCGCTGCGCTCCAACGTGGTCGCCACCGTCGACTTCGCCGACGGGGTGGACGCGACCGCGATCGCCAAGGTGCTGCGCGCCAACGGCATCGTCGACACCGAGCCGTACCGCAAGCTCGGCCGCAACCAGTTGCGGGTGGCGCTGTTCCCGGCCGTGGAGCCGGCCGACGTCGAAGCGCTCACCGCGTCCATCGACTACGTGGTCGAGCGACTCTGACCACTTCGTCACGGTGGGGGGGGGGGGGGGGGCGGGGGCGGCCCCCCCCCGGTGCCAACCCCAGCGGCCCGAGCACCACGGGGGGGGGGGGGGTG
>NZ_JBNCKZ010000003.1:347226-403774 GCF_049841795.1 Micromonospora sp. DT31
CGGTCGGTCTGTTTCTGCCATAGCTCCGCGGTGGGGGCGGGGGGGGGGGGCGGCGCCCCCCGCCCCACCACCCACCGTGATCATTACCGCAGCTCAGTCACGACATGCCGGGGTGTCGGTGTCCCCATCGCCGGGTAGATGAGCGTACGGTGGTTCGAGACGCCCGGGTGGCCGGCTCGTGGCGTGACGGCCAGCGAAGCGGGACGGAGGCAAGCCCATGCGCCCAGTACGCTTCGTCGCCCTCTCCGAGGACGGCCAGGCCCTGGTGCTCGCCGACGAGGTGGGGCGACTGCTCGCCCTGCCGATCGACGAGCGCATCGCCACCGTGCTGCACGCCGAGCCGGGTTCGGCCTCGCTCGCGGTGGTGCCCGCCAGCACCGACCCGACGCCGTCGCTGTCCCCGCGCGACATCCAGGCCCGGATCCGCTCCGGCGAGTCCGCGGAGGATGTCGCCCGCATCGCCGGTGTGCCGGTCGACCGGGTGCTGCGCTACGCCGGCCCGGTGCTCCAGGAGCGGGCCATGCTGGCCCAGCACGCCCGCCGCACCCGGCTCAAGGGCGCGGAGAAGCCGACCCCGCTGGCCGAGGTGGTGAACGGCCGGCTGGCCCAACACGGCATCGACACCGAGAAGATCTCGTGGGACGCCTACCGCCGTGACGACGGCACCTGGCGGATCATCGCGACCTGGCCGTCCGGCAAGGCCACCGCGCAGGCCGTCTGGGACCTGGACAAGACCCGGCAGAACGTCATCCCGCACGACGACATGGCGCAATACCTGTGCGCCGAGCGGCCCACGCCGATCCTCGGTCAGGAGCCGGCGCCCGAGCGGGGCGGCCACGCGCTGCCCGGTCCGTCGCGCGGTGAGCCGAGCCGGGGCGGGCACGGCCTGCCGTCCGGGTCGGAGCACGCCCGACCGGCCCGGGACCCGATCCGCGCCGGCCGGGACGCGCTGCTCGCCTCGCTGGACCGGCCGCTCGGCGGCACGTCCGGTCGGGGTCTCGACACCCGTTCCCCGGCCGCGATGGCCGGCCCCGAGGCGCCCCGCCAGCGGGCGGTCGCCGGCGGTGCCGCCGCGCTGCTCGGCGGCGGGCAGGGTTCGGCGTTCGACGACGACTCGGACGCCCCGAAGGAGGTCCCGGCCGTGCCCTCGCTGGCCGTGCTGCGACCGCGGCGCACCGGCCCGGTCGCACCATCCGGTTCGGGCACCGAGTCCACCGACGCCAACGGCAAGCCGCGTAAGCGGCTGCCGAGCTGGGACGACGTGCTCTTCGGCAGCGGGCCGGCGGCCCGCGAGTCCTCCTGACCCTGCGGTCCACCCTGGTACGCGACGTCTCCGGTCGCGCGCGACGTTCGGACGCGCCGCGATCGGAGTCGTCATGAGGCACTCGAAGTGCCGGCGTGCCAGGGTGGACACATGGAGTACACGAACCTCGGACGCACCGGCCTGTCCGTGAGCCGCCTCTGCCTCGGCACGATGAACTTCGGTCCGCAGACAGACGAGCCGGACAGCTTCACCATCATGGACCGGGCGCTGGAACACGGGATCAACTTCTTCGACACCGCGAACGTGTACGGCTGGAAGCCCGGTGAGGGCGTCACCGAGCAGATCGTCGGCCGCTGGTTCGCCCAGGGCGGCGGACGCCGCGACAAGGTCGTCCTGGCCACCAAGGTGTACGGCAAGATGGGCGAATGGCCCAACGAGCAGGGTCTGAGCGCCAGGCACATCATCCGGGCCTGCGAGGACTCGCTGCGCCGTATGCAGACCGACACCATCGACCTCTACCAGATGCACCACATCTCCCGGACCACGCCGTGGGAGGAGATCTGGCAGGCGATGGAGACGCTCGTCGCCCAGGGCAAGGTGCTCTACGTCGGGTCGTCCAACTTCGCCGGCTGGCACATCGCCCAGGCGCAGGCCGCCGCCGGCCGGCGCAACTTCCTCGGCCTCGTCTCCGAGCAGTGCATCTACAACCTGCTGACCCGCCACGTCGAGTTGGAGGTCGTCCCGGCCGCCCAGCACTACGGCCTGGGTGTCATCCCCTGGTCGCCGCTGCACGGCGGGCTGCTCTCCGGAATCATCCGCAAGATGGCCGACGGCAGCGCGGCGCGTGGCACCAGCGGCCGCTCGGCGGACGCGCTGGCCGAGCACCGGCCCACCATCGAGGCGTACGAGAAGCTCTGCGCCGATCTCGGCCACGACCCCGCCGATGTGGCGTTGGCCTGGCTGCTCTCCCGGCCGGGCGTGACGGCCCCGATCGTCGGCCCGCGCACCCTGGACCAGCTCGACCGCAACCTCGGCGCGCTGGACGTCCACCTCGACGAGTCGACCCTGACCCGGCTCGACGAGCTGTTCCCCCCGGTGGGCAACGGCGGCCCCGGCCCCGAGGCCTGGGCCTGGTAGGTGTAAGGAAGGGCCCCTTCTTAACGCCTCCGGTACAGGAGGGGCCCCTTCTTAACGCCCAGCCGCCAGCGGCCAGGCCGCCAAGCGCTCGTAACGGGCGCGGCTGCCGGGGTGGCTGCGCACCAGCACCAGCTCACCGACCGGCCACTCCGGTCCGGCGTACCCGTGCAGGGCCTCCCGGTCGGCCCGGACGTCCGCCGGCGCCACCCGGTCGCCAGGGCGGGCGATGGTCAGGTGCGCGCGGAACGGCTTCTCGTCGTACGGCAGCCCGGCGGCGCGCAGTCCACCCCGCACCAGCCGGGCGAGCATGTCCAACGCGTCCGCGTCGCCGCGTACGTCCACCCAGAGCACGGCGGAACGGCCCTGCCCGAAGCTGCCCCCGCCGCCCAGCCGCAGCCGGGGCGGCTCGGCCCGACCGTTCCGGAACTCCTGCGCGGCGCGCCCGAGCGCGTCCTGCGCGTCGGCCAGCCGGCCGTCCGGCACCTCGCCGAGAAAGGCCAGCGTGAGGTGGAGGTCGGCCGGGTCGGCGAGCCGCACGCCGGCGTCGGAGGCCGCCGCGACCCGTAAGCCGGCGATCCGCCCGGTCAGGTCGTCGACCGCCGCCACCGGCGGGTAGACCGCCGCGAAGAGTCGCACCCGGTCAGCGGTGCCGCTGGTGGTGAGCGGCGCGGGCAGCGGGCAGGGTGAGCCCGGCGGCGTGCAGGAGGCCTTCGACGCGTACCCGTTCGATCTCCCGGTCGACGCCGTCCAGCTCGACCAGGTGCTCGGCGATGCCGAGGGCCTGGCAGGCCGCGTGCAGCCGGTCGTCGTACGCCCCGATGACCGCACCGTGCCACACCACGCTGCGGTCGGCGGCGGCGCGCCGGTGCCCGCCGAGCCGGCGCAGGTCGGTGGCGAGCTGTTCCAGCGGGCGGCGGTCCGCCCGGTCGAGTTCGGTGAGGTCGATGTCGCGGGTCAGCGCCTCGGCCTCGATGGCCCGGTCGAGCCGGGCGATGGTGCGGTGCTCTCGGCGTTGCTCCCGCCACTCGGCCCACCCGCAGACGACCCGGTCGAGGATCTCGTCGAGGCAGAAGGCCAGGGCGAGCAGGGCGGGCAGGCAGCAGACAGCGAGGATCGCCAACGCCAGCAGCAGACCCTGCCCCACCTCCACACATCGAAGCTAAGCCCTGCCGCACCCACCTGCCACCGGTTTCGCGAATCGGGTCGGTATGTGGGGTGAAGAGGGCTCTCCTTCTACTCGGCCCCGGCGGACACCACGTAGAAGCGGGGCATGGGCAGCACCCGCATGCGCAGCCGCCCGCCCGAACGGCGCAGCTGCCAGGCGAGCGCCAGCAGCGCGGCGGTCAGCGAGATCAGACCACCGATCCAGATGCTCGCGCCCGCGCCGAACCGCTCCGCGACCCAGCCGATGATCGGCGCCCCGATCGGGTTGGTGCCCAGGAACACCAGCACCCACAGCGCCATCACCCGTCCCCGGAAGGACTCGTCGACACCGAGCTGCACCCGCTGGTTGGCGGCCTGGGCGAAGTAGACCATGAAGAACCCGGCGGGCAGCAGCAGCGTCACCACGAGCCAGTACGCCGGGGCGAGCCCGACCAGGGTGCCGAAGCTGGCGCAGCCGATCGCCGCGCCGATGACGAGCCACACCGAGGGCCGGCTGCGCCGGCCGGTGCCGGACAGCGCGCCGACCAGCGCGCCGACTGCCAGTGCGGTGCTGAACAGGCCGAACGAGGCGGCGCCCGTGTGGAACACGGTCTTGGCGAGCGCCGCGAGGGTGAGCTGGAAGTTGAACAGGGTCATCCCGATCACCGACATCAGGACCATCGGCAGCAGGATGTCGGGGCGGCGTGCGACGTACCGGAGGCCGTCGACCACCCGCGCCTGGTCCCGTTCTCCGGACGGTGGCAGGTCCTTGCGGTGCAGTTCGCCGGCCCGCATCCGGACCACGTTGACGAGTGGGGCGATGGAGCTGAGCGCGGTGAACAGGAAGACCGGGCCGACGTCGAAGGCGGCGATGGCGAGGCCGGCGACGGCCGGGCCGACGATCCGGGCGGAGTTGAACACGGCGGCGTTGAGCGAGAGCGCGTTGGGCAGCAGCGGCATGCCGACCAGTTCGGAGACGAACGCCTGCCGGACCGGGGTTTCCACCGCGTTGGCGGTGCCGAGCAGGGCGGCGAACGTGAAGACGTGCCAGAGCTGCACCAGGTCGGTGAGGACCAGCAGGCTCATGCCGAGGGCCAGCACGGTCCAGAACGCGTTGGCGACGAAGAGCAGCATCCGCTTGTCGTAGCGGTCGGCGAGCCGCCCGGAGATCAGCGTGAGCAGGAGTACGGGGGTGAACTGCAACGCGGTGACCACGCCGAGTGCGGTCGCGGAGTTGTCGCTGAGCTCGAGGACGAGCCAGTCCTGGGCGATGAACATCATCCAGACGCCGATCAGTTTGATCAGCTGTCCGGTGGCGAAGAGTCGGTAGTTACGGACTCGTAGGGACTGGAACATCGTGCTCAGCTTGGCCTGCACTCTAGGTGCGCCTCCTTGCGACGGTACGCTTCATCCACGGCGGACGAAGCGAACCGCGCGACGCGATGTCAGGCGCGTGCGATTCCCTGGAGGATGTCCGCGGCCCGCCGTAGCGTGTCCCGTTCGTCCTCGGTGAGCGCGGCCAGCCGGGTGGCCAGCCATTCGTTGCGGGCCCGCTCGAACTGTTCGAGCACGGCCCGTCCCCCTTCGGTCGCCGCCAGGATGACCTGTCGTCCGTCGGTCGGGTGGGGGGTGCGCTGCACGAGGCCGCGCTCCTCCAACTTCGCGACGATCTTGGTCATCGTCGGTGGCTGCACCCGTTCGACGTCGGCCAGTTCCCGTGGCGTGAGGGCGCCTGCCAGCTTGAGGCTGGTGAGCGCCGACAGCTGGGTGACCGTGAGGTCGCCGACCGGCCGGGCCTGTCGGACCCGCCGGTTGAGTCGGGTGATCGCATCTTGCAGCTGGGGGGCCAGCTGCGCCGGTGGCACGCGTTTCGCCGTCACCGTCCGCTCCGTCACGTTGTTAGCCTAACTAATGAGCCTGGCTAACGACGCGCGTTATGACCAGGCTCACCAGTTCGTCGCTCACTGCACGAGGGACTCGACCGGCCCACGCAGGAAGTAGATGATGAACAGCACCGCCACGCCGTACAGCAGGGGGTGGACCTCACGGGCCTTGCCCTTGGCCACCTTGAGCAGCACGTAGCTGATCACGCCGGCCCCGATGCCGTTCGAGATCGAGTAGGTGAACGGCATCAGCGCGATGGTGAGGAACGCCGGGATGGCGATCTCGTAGTCGGTCCAGTCGATCGTGCGGACCGCGGTCATCATCAGGAAGCCGACCACCACCAACGCCGTGGACGCGGCCTCGAACGGCACGATCGTCGCCAGCGGCGCCAGGAACATCGCCAGCAGGAACAGACCACCGGTGACCAGGTTGGCCACCCCGGTCCGGGCCCCCTCCGCGACACCCGCCGCGCTCTCGATGTACGAGGTGTTGCTCGACACCGAGGCCGCGCCACCCGCCGCGGCGGCGACGGAGTCGACGAGCAGGATCTCCTTGGCACGCGGCGGGGTCCCCGTCTCGTCGAGCATGTCCCCTTCCTGGCCGACCGCGACCATCGTGCCCATCGTGTCGAAGAAGTCCGTGATCAGCAGCGTGAAGACGAACATCAGCGCGACCAGCCAGCCGGCCCGACCCCACGAGTTCAGCACGTTGAACTGCCCCAACAACGACAGGTCCGGCAGATCCACGATCTGCTTGGGCAGTTCGGGCACGTTCAGCGCCCAGCCCTTGGGGTTCACCTTGCCGTCGGCGACGGACGGGCCGATGTTGCCGATCGCCTCCACCACGATGGCCAGCACGGTCGAGGCGAGGATGCCGATCAGGATGGCGCCGCGCACCCGACGGGCCACCAGCACCAGGGTGACCAGCAGGCCGACCACGAAAACCAACAGCGGCCAGCCGACGATCTTGCCGCCGATGCCCAGCCCGACCGGCACCGTGGTGTTCGCCACGTCCGGGATGCGGCGGACAAAACCGGCGTCCACCAGGCCGATGATGGTCAGGAACAGGCCGATGCCGACGCCGATCGCGGTCTTGAGCTGCGTCGGCACCGAACGGAACACCGCGGTACGCAGGCCGGTGAGCACCAGCAGGCCGATCAGGACACCCTCGATGACCACCAGGCCCATCGCGTCCGCCCAGGTCATCAGCGGCGCGATCTCCTTGGCGACGAGCACGTTCACGCCCAGGCCGGCCGCGAGCGCGATCGGGAACCGGGCCACCACCCCCATCAGGATGGTCATCAGGCCCGCCACCAGCGCGGTCGCCGCGGCCAGCGCCGGGATCGCCAGGGTGTTCCCGAACTTGTCCTCCGCGCTGCCGAGGATCAGCGGGTTCAAGACCACGATGTACGCCATCGTGAAGAACGTGGCGAAGCCGCCGCGGATCTCCCGGCTCAGCGTCGACCGGCGGGCGGAGATCTCGAAGAAGCGGTCGAAGGCGTTACGTGGGTGCGCGGGATCCGGCGGCGTGCCGTGATCCGGCGGCGGAGCAATGGACATCGGTTCCTCATCTTGGTCATGGCCGGTTTGCCGCGCGCATCGTCCCAGATCACCCGGCCGACAGGGAAGAACGATCACGTACGCTGGGCCGGTGCCCCAGGAGCAACCACCGCGGCCGGAGCCGCTCGACCCGCCGATGGTGCCGTTCGCCGTCGCCGGGCTGATCGCCTGGGCGGTGGCCGGTCTGGTGCTGCTGCTCTTCTTCCGCGACTGGCTCACCGAACACGGCCGTCAGAACTGGCTCTGGACCTGCCTCGCCGGTTTTCTGTGGGGCTTCCCCGGTCTGGCCACGATGATGCGCCACGACGCCAACCGCCGCCGGCGTCGGGCGGCCACGGCGGACCGCTCCCGCTGACCGGTCAGGAGTGGCCGTACGGCTCCGCCGGCTCGGTCGCCTCCACCGAACCCGGCGCCCGGCTGACCGTCAGGGCCTCGACCGCGCTGTCGTCGTAGATGGTGGGCAGCTCGACGACAGGCGTCTCGGCCGTCTCGACAAGCGTCTCCGAGTGCGCCCCGCACCCGTGGTCGGCGCTCACCACCCGGCCGTCGTCCGGGGCGTAGAAGTTGCCGCAGGCGCCGAACGCCTGGCGCAGCGCGCCGGCCAACGGGAGGTAGAACCCGCAGGTGCCGCAGCGCGCGGCAGCCGGCGCGGCGGCCGAGATGGCGGCGTCCGGGCCGTGATCGCCGTCGTACCAGCGCTGGGCGGCGTCCGCGCGTCCCTCCCGGGACAGCACCCGTGGCCGGCCGAGGCCCAACTCCCAGGCGGTCTCCTCCACGGCCGGGTCGTCGGAGAGCAGATAGCCGGGGGCGAGCCGCTCGTCGTCGGTGGGGGTGGGCAGCAGATCACCCGGACCGAGGTCACCCGGCTTGAGGCGTTCCTGCCAGGGCAGCCAGCCCGGGGCCAGCAACGCGTCCGGGCCGGGCAGCAGCACCGTCTCGCAGATGGTCACCTGCCGACTGCGCGGCACCCGGGTCACCGTGACGGCCCAACGCCAGCCGCGGTAGCCGGCCATCCGGCATTCGAAGTAGTGGGTGACGACGCGGTCGCCCTCGGCGACGGCCTGGAGATGGTCACCGACGTCGGTGGGCTCCACCTCGGTGATCGCGTCGCGGGCCACCTCGACGGCGGCGGCGCAGACCTGGTCGAGCCGGGGAGCGCGGGCGGAGGCGGGCCTGGTCACCCGACCATTGTTCCCCATGCCCGTCGACGGGCGACAGGCACTCCCCGGAGTCGTTTCTCCGCGGGTGATGCGGCGCAGGTGGAGCCGATGGGCGAGGATGGACACATGGCGCTGTCCTCCCGCTCCGGCCGCTCCTTTCTCGGGCGGTCCGTGGGCACCGGCATCCGCGCCACCCGGGTGCTGCTGCGGGGTTCGCTGCACGGCGGCCGGTGGATGACCCGCCGCGCCGGCACCGCCCGGGCCCGCAGCGCCGGCAACGAGGTGGGCATGGTCCGCCTGTTCGACCTGCACGCGCTCTCCTGCGCCGGTGACACGTTGATCGCCATCGGGCTGGCCGGCACGATCTTCTTCGACGTGCCGTTGGGCGAGGCACGCAACAAGGTCGCCCTCTACCTGCTGGTGACCATGGTCCCGTTCGCCATGCTCGCCCCGGTGGTCGGCCCGCTGCTCGACCACTTCCGCCACGGCCGGCGGTACGCGTTGGCCGCCACCATGCTGGGGCGGGCGTTCCTGGCCTGGATGATCTCCGACTACATGGGCGGCTTCGGGCTCTACCCGGCCGCGTTCGGGGTCCTCGCCCTCTCCCGGGCGTACGGGGTCGCCCGCTCGGCGGCGGTCCCCCGCCTGCTGCCCGAGGGGTTGGGGCTGTCCCAGGTCGGGGCACGCGCCAGCGTCTACGGCACGGTGGCCGGCGCGCTCGTCGCGCCGATCGGCCTGGCCGCGTTCTGGTTCGGGCCGCAGTGGCCGCTGCGGGTCGCCTCAGTGATCTTCCTGACCGGCATGGTGATCTCGCTGCGGTTGCCGCCGAAGGCCGACTCCGAGCCGCCGGAGCGACTGCCGAACCCGCTGCGGGCGATGCGCCGCGGCGACGGGGAGCGCCCGCTGGGCCGGGGCCGACCCGCCGGCCGCCTGGTGATCGCCACGTTGATCGGTGCGGCGGCGCTACGCGGGCTCTACGGCTTCCTGTTGCTCTTCCTCGCGTTCGCGATCAAGGGCGGCGACCTGACCACCGACTTCTTCGGCCGGGACCTCGGCGCCCAGGGCGCGCTGGGCCTGGTCGGCGGCGCGCTTGCGGTGGGCACCTTCCTGGCCACCGCCCTCGGCACCCGGTTGCGTATCCACCGGCCGACCGCGATCCAGTCCAGCGGCACGATCATCGTGGCCGGCGTGGCGGTGCTCGCCGCGCTCAAGTTCTCGCTGCCCATGGTGGCGCTGCTCTGCCTGGTGGCCGCGCTGATGAGCGGGATCGCCAAGTTGGCGGTGGATGCCTCGATCCAGGAACGGATCCCGGAGCGGCTGCGGGCCAGTTCCTTCGCGCATTCCGAGACGGCGCTGATGCTCGCGTTCGTGGCCGGCGGCGGGCTCGGGCTGGTCCCGTTCACCGGTCTGATCGGCGTGACCGTCGTCGCCGCCGTGGCCGCCCTGGTGGCCGTACGCGGGGTGCTGGTCGCCAGCCGGCTGCGCGGCGAGCACCTGGCCGGCCGGCCGCTCGGCGACGAGGAACTGGTGGCGGAAGAGGCCACCCGGGTCGAGGAGCCGCCGGCCGGCGCATCGGACGACCCGACGCCCACCTCACCGGCTCCGCGCCGATCCGAACCAGTCGACGACGACGGCCTGGCGCCGCCCGGCTTCCACATCTATCGCCCCTCGTCGTCGGTCGGTGGCCCCGGCACGGCGGACGACAACGAGCGGCGTGACCCGCGAGGGCCGGTGGCATGACCGGCTTGCTCGTGGTCACGGCGGTGCCCGCCGAGGCCGAGGCGGTCCACGCCGGCCTGACCCGGCCGGATGTGACGGTGCGACCGGTCGGTGTCGGCCCGGCCGTGGCGGGCGCTGCCACCGCCCGGCTGCTGGCGCTGGCCGAGGCGGCCGGCCGGCCGTACCGGGGCGTGGTCAGCGCCGGCATCGCCGGAGGTTTCGTCGGGCGGGTGGCCGTGGGCGGCACGGTGCTGGCCGACCACAGTGTCGCCGCCGACCTGGGCGCCGAGTCGCCGGCCGGCTTCATCCCGGTCGAGGAACTGGGCATGCCCGCCGAACTGCTCGGCGGCGGCCGGATCATGCCCGCCGACCCGGGCCTGCTGGGCGCGCTGCGCGCCGCCCTGCCCACGGCCACCGTCGGCACGGTGCTCACGGTCAGCACGGTGACCGGCACCGCGGCCAGCACCGCGGCCCTCGCCGAACGGCACCCGGACGCCGTGGCCGAGGCCATGGAGGGGTACGGCGTGGCCGTGGCCGCCGTGCACGCCGGTGTGCCCTTCGCCGAATTGCGTACGGTCTCCAACCCCATCGGCCCGCGCGACCGGGGCTTGTGGCGGATGCGGGAGGCGTTCGACGCGCTCACCACCGCGGCGGCTGTCCTCCGCTGACCGGCACGTGCCGCATCGCCGCAGGCCGGCCGGACTCGACGCCGAAGCCGCACGCGTGGAGGAAGATGATTCCCGGATGCCCGGTCAGCGCACGGGCGCAGACCGGGCCGATCGCCCCGAGCAGCGCCTCGACGAGGCGCCGGCCGATGCCCAACCGCCGGTACGCGACGGCGACGAGTACGCCGTCAATCACCACCTCCCGGTCCTGCGGGCCCCCGCGGTCGCCCCACCGAAGGTGTGGGCTCTCGTCGTGCGCCCGCAGTTCGCCGACGAGCCCGCCGTCCGGCATCTCGGCCACGAAGCGCCACGCGGTGGCCGGCACGGTGGGGCCGGTGACTCGGCGCACCCGCACCGACCGTCGAACCTCCTCCCGCTCCCGGCGCTCGTCCCGGTAGTCCCGGTTCAGCCGGTAGGTGGCCGGCGGCAGGGGCAACGGCCACAGTCGCGGCGGCAACGTGTACCACTCGGCCCACCAGGCGCCGGGCCAGTCCCGCGGCTCGCGCACCTCCCAGACGTCGAGGTGCGCGGGGTAGCGGCGGCCCGCCTGGTCGCGTAGGTCGTCGTGGGGCACCGGCGCTGCCTCCCCGCTCGGCGTGTCCGCCTTCCCGCCCGGCCCGGGGTCGACGGTGACGTCCAGCCGGCCACCGGCAGCGCGGATCAGACGCTCCACCGTCCGATACCGGGGGTCGGCGACCCGACCGGACTCGACGCGGGCGACCGCCGACTGCGGGACTCCCGCCCGAACGGCCAGTTCCCGCTGGCTCAGATCGGCCCGCCGCCGCAGCCGGCGAAGCAGGTCGGCCAGGTGGGCCGGGTCCGCCAGGTCGGCGCCGGGGGAGATCGAGGGGATCGGCTCGGCCACACCAGCAGCGTGCCGGGCCGCGACCGCTTCCTCAACAGCACGTCCCCCGCCTGTGGATAACTCTGTGGAAACTGGCCGACAGCCGGCGCGGCATGTGGATAACGAGTGCCTTTCGAGCTGAGTCGGCGGTGATATCGCGTACAGCGTCTCCAACGGGCCGGGCCGGGGCGGACGAAAGCCGGGGCGGACGAAAGCCGGGCGGACGAAAGCCGGGCGGACGAAAGCCGGGCGGACGAAGGCCGGGCGGCTGTGAGTCGTTACTGATGTCAGCTCGACAGCGAACCGCGAGGAAGGTACCCGGGGTGCGCCCAGGGCAGGGGCCGCGAGGCGGTGACCTCCCCCACCGGGCTGCCGGGGGTGCGGGGCGGCGCGGCGGCCGGGGTTACGGTGGAGGCGTGGCGCTCTTCCTGGCGATCTCCCCCTGCCCGAACGACACGTTCGTCTTCGACGCCCTGGTGCACGGTCGGGTGCCCGGCGCGCCGCCGGTCGAGGTGACCTACGCCGACGTGGACGTCACCAACACGGCCGCCGAGCGGGGAGCGTTCGATCTGGTCAAGGTCAGTTACGCGGCCCTGCCGTGGCTGCTCGACGACTATCACCTGCTGCCCTGCGGCGGCGCGCTGGGCCGGGGCTGCGGCCCGCTGGTGCTGACCCGCGGCGACCGGGCCGACCTGTCCGGCGCGACCGTGGCGGTGCCCGGCGAGCGGACCACGGCGTACCTGCTGTTCCGGCTCTGGGCGGCCGACCAGGCACCGGCGCGGATCGAGGTGGTGCCGTTCCACGAGATCATGCCCGGCGTGGCCGCCGGACGGTACGACGCCGGGCTGGTGATCCACGAGGCGCGCTTCACCTACCCGCGGCACGGGCTGACCGCGCTGGTCGACCTGGGCGAGTGGTGGGAGGGTGACACCGGGCTGCCGATCCCGCTCGGTGCGATCCTGGCGCGGCGCGGCTCGGTCGACCCCGCCGATGCCGCCGACTGGATCCGCGAGTCCGTCCGACAGGCCTGGGCCGACCCGGAGGCCAGCCGGGAGTACGTCCTCGCGCACGCCCAGGAGATGGAGCCCGACGTGGTGGACCGGCACATCGGCCTCTACGTCAACGAGTTCACCGCCGACCTGGGCGCGGCCGGCTTCGCCGCCGTGGAAGCGCTGCTAGGCCGGGCTGCCGACGCCGGGCTCGTCCCTCAGACCTCCAGCTCGCGCGCCACCGCGTGGACCAGCTGAGCGATCTTCTGGGCGGCCTTGCGGTCCGGGAAGCGACCGCGGCGCAGGTCCGGCTGCACCTTCACCTCCAACACCTTGATCATGTCTTCGACCAGGCCGTGCAGCTCCTCGGCAGGCCGGCGGCGCAACTCCGCCACGGACGGCGGCGCCTCCAGCAGCTTGACCCCCATGGCCTGGGCGCCCCGACGGCTGTCCACCACGCTGAAGTCGACCCGCTGCCCACCTTTCAGGTCGGCGACACCCGCCGGTAGCGCGCCCTTCGGCAGGAACACGTCGCCACCCTCGTCACTGGTGACGAACCCGTATCCCTTGGCCGCGTCGTACCACTTCACTCGACCCGTCGGCACCTGTTGAACCCCGCTCCACTCGAACCGTCTACCCCTCCAAGGCTAGCCCGATGATCCGGTCGAGCGCCCTCGGGAATTCGACGAGATCATCCAGCACCACGTACGCCCCGGCCTCGGTCAGTTCGTCCGCCGAGCACGGGCCGGTCGCCACCGCCACCCCGGGGATGCCGGCGGCCCGCGCGGCGGCCATGTCCGCCACGTGATCGCCCACGTACAGCGTCGCGCCGTGCTCCCGCAACGCCACCGCCTTCTGCTCGGCGAACACATTCCCGGCCAGTTCGTCCACGGGCAGCCCGAGGTGATCCAGGTGCAGCTTCGCCAGCCGCCCGATCTTGGAGGTCACCAGCATCACCCGGCCACCGCGCTCCCGCACCGCGCGCAGCGCGGCCTCCGCACCCGGCATCGGCACGGTCGGAGTGATCGCGTACGCCGGGTACAGCTCCCGGTAGAGCGTCACCGCCTCCTCGACGCGCTCCGGCGGGAACCAGTGCGCCAGCTCGGTACGCAGCGGCGGGCCCAGCCGGGACACGGCAAGTTCCGCGTCCACCGGTACGCCCGTGCGCTCGGTCAACGCCCGGTAGGCGGCGGCGATGCCGGGGCGCGAGTCGACCAGAGTCATGTCGAGGTCGAAGCCGACCATCAGCGGAGGCATGCCGAGAACCTACCCAGCGGGCTAGCGTGGTACGACGATGACCACCTCACTCGCCGACCACCTGCGGGCCCTCCCCGACGAGTCGCTCGCCGCCCTGCTCCAGCTGCGACCCGACCTCGTCGTGCCGGTGCCGGCCGACGTGCCCGCCCTCGCCCTGCGCGCCCAGTCGCGGGTCTCCGTGGCCCGGGCGCTCGACGGGCTGGACCAGTTCACCCTGCAGATCCTGGACGCCGCCCGGCTCACCCGTGACCCCGACGGCGTCACCTGCACCGACCAGATCCTGGCCCTGGCCACCGCCGGACCGCAGCCCCCCGCCCCGACCACGGTCCGCGCCGCCGTCGACCGGCTCCGGGCCCGGTTCCTGCTGTACGGCCCCGAACACGACCTGCACGTGGCCGGCGGCATCGACGAGGTCTCCCCGTACCCGGCAGGGCTGGGCCGGCCGGCGGCGGAGCTGGACCCCCGCGTGGCGGCCCTCTGCGCGGACCCGGCGAAACTGCGGCGGTCCCTGCTGTCCGCGCCGCCGTCGGCCCGGGCGGTGCTGGACCGGCTCGCCGCCGGGCCGCCGGTCGGCACCGTGGCCCCCGGCGCGCTGGACGCGCCCGCGATCGGCGACGACGACGTGCTCCCGCCCGACCTGGTCAACGGCGGGGCGCCGACCGGCTCACCGATCCGCTGGCTGGTGGAGCACCGGCTGCTGGTGCGGATGTCAGGTGGCCGCAACGGCACCGTCGAACTGCCCCGTGAGGTGGGGCTGGTGCTGCGCCGCGACACGGGCCCGCTCGGCCCGCTGCGCACCAGCCCGCCGCTGGTGTCCGCCCCGCCCCGGGAGGTCAAGGCCGTCGACTCGGCCGGCGCCGGGCAGACCATGGAGGTGGTCCGGCACACCGAGTCGCTGCTCGATGCGCTCGTCGCCGAACCGGCGCCGGTGCTGCGCTCCGGCGGCGTCGGGGTACGGGACCTGCGCCGGCTCGCCCGTGGCATCGGGCTGGACGAGTCCACCACCGCACTGCTGTTCGAGGTGGCGTACGCGGCAGGGCTGACCGGGGAGCGGGAGCTGGCCGGGACGGTCACCACCCGGTACGGCGGCGATCAGCAGATCCTGCCCACCGGCGGGTACGAGGTGTGGCGTGCGGCGTCCCTCGCCCTACGCTGGGAGCAACTCGCCCGCGCCTGGCTGGCGATGACCCGGCAGACCGGCCTCATCGGGCAGCGCGACGACCGGGACCGGCCCATCTCGGTGCTCTCCGCCGAGGCGGAACGGGCCGGCGCGCCGGCCGCCCGGCACGCGGTCCTCGCCGAGCTGGCCGACCTGCCGCCGGGCACCGCGCCCACCCCCGACGAGGTGTTGGAGCTGCTGGACTGGCGGGCGCCCCGGCGGGCCCGGGGGCGGGAGGCGGCGCACCGGGAGGTGCTGACCGAGGCGGCCCGGCTGGGCGTGACCGGGCTGGGTGCGCTCACCACGTACGGGCGGCTGCTGCTCGCCGAGCTGACCGACGCCGACGAGCGGGGGGCCGACCCGCTCGGGCTGCGCTCCGACGCCGAGTCGGGTGACCCGTCGACGGCGGTACGCGCACTGGACGGGCTGCTGCCCGCCCCGGTCGACCACGTGCTCGTGCAGGCCGACCTGACCGTGGTGGTGCCGGGCCCGCCCGACCCGGCGCTCGCCGCCGAACTGGACGCGGTCGCCGAGCACGAGTCGGCGGGCGGGGCGAGCGTGCACCGGGTCACCACCGCCAGCATCCGGCGGGCGTTGGACGTCGGCTACACCGCCGAGGACCTGCACGCGCTGTTCCGCCGCCGCTCCCGTACCCCGGTGCCGCAGGGACTGACCTACCTGGTGGACGACGTGGCGCGCAAGCACGGCGGGCTGCGCGTCGGCTCGGCCGGCGGATATGTGCGCAGCGACGACGAGGCGCTGCTCAGCGAGGTGCAGGCGGACCGCCGGCTGGAGCCGCTGGCGTTCCGCCGGCTGGCCCCCACCGTGCTGGTGACCACGTACCAGGTCAACCGGATGCTGACCGCGTTGCGTGACGCCGGGTACGCCCCGGTGCCCGAGGACACCAGCGGCGCGATGGTGCTGGCCCGGCCGAAGACCCGATGGGCGCCGGCCCGCGCGGTGGTCGGGCGGACGGTGGACCCGCTGGCCACGCCGAGGCTGCCGATGCCCCGCCTGCTCGGCGTGGTGGAACAGATCCGCCGCGGCGACGCGGCGGCCCGGGCGGCGCGCCGGGCCCCGGCGGTGGTCCGGGGCGGCGCGGCGGTCACCGGTCCCACGCCGGCGCCCGGACACGGCGATGCGCTGGCGGTGCTCCAGCAGGCGGTACGGGACCGGGCGCTGGTCTGGGTGGGCTACGTCGACGCGCACGGGGCCACCGTGTCCCGGCTGGTCCGGCCGGTGTCGATAGGCGCCGGCTACCTGCGGGCCGAGGACGATCGCACGGAGATGCTGCACACGTTCGCGCTGCACCGGATCACCGCCGCGGTGCTGGAGGAGTGAGGTCTCACCGCCCGTTACGGCGCAACGCGCCGATCACCGACACGGCCAGCAGCAGCGCGAACGCCGCACCGGCCGACTCACCGACCGAGTCGACGAAACCCTGCTGCTGCACCAGCCACCCGAACAGGAACCAGCCGAAGACGGCCGCCGCGGCGGTCGCGTACCCGAACAGGACCGCGGTGGGGACCTCCTGCTGCCCCGGCCGCTCCTCCTCGGTGAGCATGTCCTGGTCGACCGTCATGGCAGCCCCTCCCGCCCCGTGCTGGACCCGGCTTCCAGGTTGACATCAACCGGGCCGCGCGGACAGGGGTTAAAACCCTGATCCGGGCGGCCCGGTCACGGGTCCGGGTCGGTTCAGGTGCCGGGACGGCGGCCGACCACCACCACGCGGGTGCCGATCGCGCCCAACTCCCAGAGACGCACCGCGTCGCGGTGCAGCAGGTTGACGCAGCCGTGCGACCCGATCGCGCCGTTGTGCAGGTAGGTGGTGGTCTCGTGGAACCCGATCCCCCCGTTGAACTGCTGCCAGTACGGCAGCCACACCTCGTACGGGTTGGACCACTCGCGCGGGTTCCGGCGGCCGACGGAGTACGTGCCGGTCGGGGTGGCGTAGCCGGACATGCCGGTGCGGGTGACCGTGGGACCCATCACCACCTTGCCGCCGCGCATCGCCCACACCGTCTGCCGGGTCAGGTCGATGCAGAAGGTGAGCCGGGAGCCGGCCCGGCAGCGTGCGGTGTCCGTGCCGACCAGCCGTTTCGCCACGTCGTACGTGGTGGGGCCGGCGCGGCCGGAGGCCGGGCTGACGCCGTACCGGAGCTGGAACTTCTTGATCGCGGCGCAGTCGGCGGCGGACTGCGCACCGTCCACGGTCAGCGTCCCGAAGCCGCCCAGCCGGCTCAGGTAGCTCTCCACGGCCCGCTGGTGCTCCCCCGTCGGGCAGCCGACGGGCTGGTTCGCCTTCGCCTTCGCCTTCGGCTTCGGCTTCGGCTTCGGCTTGCGCGGGGTCGCCGGCGTGTCCGGCGTCCGTGGGGGTTTCGGCGCGGCCGTCCGGCTCGGCGCCGCCGACGGGGACGTGACCGGCTGCTCGGACCCGGGCGACGCGCTCGCCCCCGATGGCCCCTCCGTCAGCCCTACCGGCGTGGGGGTGTTCCCCCTGCCGCCTGGCGGCTGCGGATCGTGCGCGCAGGCGCCGACCCCGACCAGCACGGCAACCGCCAGGGCGGTGACCCGGGTGATAAACCGGACACGCTTCATGGGCCCTCCCTAGGCAGTTGTCCCGGTTGCTAGACGTGTGGGTCGAGTATGCGGTTGCATGTCCAGCGGACTTTTTTGCCGACGCCCCGGCGTGCAACACTGGATGGTCCGCCGTCGGCAGGTCAGGCGTGGTGCGGGCGGGTTTCGGGCGACGCGAGAGGACGCTGGCGTGAGCGGTGGACCACTGATCGTGCAGTCGGACAAGACGTTGCTGCTGGAGATCGACCACCCGGACGCGCAGGCGTGCCGGATGGCCATCGCGCCCTTCGCCGAGCTGGAACGGTCCCCCGAGCACGTGCACACCTACCGGCTCACCCCGCTGGGCCTGTGGAACGCGCGGGCCGCCGGTCACGACGCCGAGGGCGTGGTCGACACGCTGATCAAGTACTCCCGCTATCCGGTGCAGCACGCGCTGCTCGTCGACGTGGCCGAGACGATGGACCGGTACGGCCGGCTCCAGCTCGCCAACGACCCGGTGCACGGGCTGGTGCTGCGCGGGCTCGACCGGATGGTGCTGATCGAGGTCGCCAAGAGCAAGAAGCTCGCCGGGATGCTCGGCGCGAAACTCGACGACGACACCATCGCGGTGCACCCGTCCGAGCGGGGCCGGCTCAAGCAGGCCCTGCTCAAGCTGGGCTGGCCGGCGGAGGACCTGGCCGGCTACGTGGACGGCGAGGCGCATCCGATCGAGCTGGCCGAGGCCGGCAAGGACGGCGGCCGGCCGTGGACGCTGCGGTCGTACCAGCGGGAGGCGGTGGAGGCGTTCTGGGCCGGCGGTTCGGGCGTGGTGGTGTTGCCCTGCGGCGCCGGCAAGACGCTTGTCGGGGCGGCGGCGATGGCCGAGGCGAAGGCGACCACGTTGATCCTGGTGACGAACACCGTGGCGGGCCGGCAGTGGAAGCGGGAGCTGATCGCCCGCACCTCGCTGACCGAGGAGGAGATCGGCGAGTACTCGGGTGAGCGCAAGGAGATCCGCCCGGTCACCATCGCCACGTACCAGGTGCTCACGTCGCGGCGCGGCGGCGCGTTCACCCACCTGGACCTGTTCGGCGCCCGCGACTGGGGTCTGGTCGTCTACGACGAGGTGCACCTGCTGCCCGCGCCGATCTTCCGCTTCACGGCGGACCTGCAGGCCCGCCGCCGGCTGGGCCTCACCGCGACCCTGGTACGCGAGGACGGCCGGGAGGGCGACGTGTTCAGCCTGATCGGCCCGAAGCGGTACGACGCGCCGTGGAAGGACATCGAGCAGCAGGGCTGGATCGCCCCGGCGGAGTGCACCGAGGTGCGGGTGACGCTCACCGACGCGGAGCGGATGGCGTACGCGACGGCGGAGGCGGAGGAGCGCTACCGGATGGCGGCGACCGCGCGCACGAAACTGCCTGTGGTCCGCGCGCTGGTGCAGCGGCACCCGGCGGAGCAGGTGCTGGTGATCGGCGGTTTCCTCGACCAGTTGCACCAGCTCGGGGAATATCTGGACGCGCCGATCGTGCAGGGGTCCACCACGAACAAGGAGCGTGAGCGGCTGTTCGACGCGTTCCGTTCCGGTGAGGTCCGCACGCTTGTCATCTCGAAGGTGGGGAACTTCTCGATCGACCTGCCGGAGGCGGCGGTGGCGATCCAGGTGTCCGGCACGTTCGGGTCGCGGCAGGAGGAGGCGCAGCGGCTGGGTCGGGTGCTGCGGCCGAAGGCCGACGGCCGGCAGGCGCACTTCTACACGGTGGTCTCCCGGGACACCATCGACACCGAGTACGCGGCGCACCGGCAACGCTTCCTCGCCGAGCAGGGGTACGCGTACACGATCGTGGACGCCGACGACGTGCTCGGGCCGAAACTCCCCACGGTGGACTGAGGCGACCGGGGTGCCGGGCCACCCGTGTGGGTGACCCGGCACCCCGGCGGACGACGCCCCGGGTCAGCCCGGCAGCATCCACCGCTGCGCGGCGGTGCCGTTACACGTCCAGATCTGCAACTGGATGCCGTTGGTGAGGGATGAGTTGGGGACCTCCAGGCACTTGCCCGACTGCGGGTTGACGATCGTGCGCGTCGCCGCCTGGTAGGTCCACTGCTGGGCGCCGGTGCCGTTGCAGGTGTACATCTGCACCTTGGTGCCGTCGGCGGTGCCGCTGGAGGTGACGTCGACGCACTTGCCGAACGCCCGGATCGTGCCGTCGCCCGGCCGGCTCCAGGTCTGCAGGTCGATGTTCTGGCAGGTCATACTCTGCACCTTGGCGCGGTTGGGCACGGCCCGGTCACTGACATGCATGCACTGGGGGATGATGTCGGAGGTGAGCGGCCCGGTCGCCTTCGCCGGCCAGAAAGAGAAACTGCGCAGGTTGTCGTAGATGCTCTGGCTGTCTGTCCGCATCACCCACAACTGGGTGAACTCCGCCTTCGTGGGCGTGTACATGACGGTAGCCGTGCCGTCCGGACCGAACGGGACCGTGCCGACGGTCCCGTCGACCGAATAGCTGACCTCGGTGAGCCGGTCGGTCAGCCGGGTGATGATGAAGTCCCCGGTGACGCCGATCCCCCCGGACGGCGCGCGGGCCCCCTTCGGCCCCTTCACCACGGGATACACGGTCGACGTGATGGTGACCGCGGGGGCTGAGGTCACCGGGAACGGAGTCGGGGCGCTGACCACTCCGTCGGCGCCGACCGCCACCACGTTCAGGGTGTAGACGCCGTAGTCGCCACGAACAATGATCACGGTCGAGGCGGTTCCGTCGGCGGCGGCGGGAACCGTCTCGGCGTACTGGCTGCGGCTACCGAACCAGTGCCGGTATTCCACCACCTGCGGGCTGTCCGGGCCGGGGGCGAAGTTCAGGGTCAGCGGCAGCCCGGCGATGTGCTCCTCGACGGAGCTGACCAGCGGCCCGCTGTCCGCCATCGCCGCCTGCGGTGCCGCCAGCACCCCGAGCGTGCTCGCCAGGACCGCCGCGGCCACCGCCGCCAGGGTGCGTTTGACTATCGATGTCGTCAAGTCTTTCTCTCCCCGTGTGAAGGTTTGTGAGGCGGGAGAAGACTAGCGACGCGGATGAACCCTCGCTGTCCCTTGTGGACAGATTGTGAAAAGCGCGGGGGTGATCGGTTGCGGACCGATCACCCCCGCCTGGTGCGCGCTGCTACTGTTTTCCGCCACCGGCGCGGAAGGCGACCCACGCGTCGCTCATCCGGTCGGCCTGACCCGGGGTGAACATGTTCATGCAGGAGTCCTGGGTGTAGTCCATGAAGTTGTGGATCGGGTCGAGCCCCGGCGCGGTGCAGGTGTCCGCCCCGATCGGGCAGTTGAACTGCGGTGCCGCCTCACGCGGCGTGTCCGCCACGAAGTCGCCGGAGGCGGAGCAGCCGTGCGCGAACGTGTGCTCCAACATCAGCCAGTGCCCGACCTCGTGGGTGAGCGTGTCGCCGAGCGCGTACTTGCCGGCCGTGCCGCCAGGCATCGACTCGTCGAGCATCACCACACCGTCGATGTAGTCGCGCCCGTTGTTGTAGCCCTTCGGGAAGTACGCCCAGCCGAGCAGCCCGTCACCGATGTTCGCCGCGTACACGTTGAGGGTGCGGGCGTCACCGGTGTAGAGCGCCTTCTTCATGTCGCGCTCGTTCTTGCCCGGCACCACCGTGTACCAGGTGCTGTTCACGGTCCAGGTGGTGTCGACGAGCGAGAAACGGAACGGCGTGTTCGAGGCGTCGGTCGCGGTGCGGCCCGCGAACGAGTCGTTGAGCACGGTCATCTGCGCCGCGATGAGCGTGTTCCAGCGGGCCGTCTCGGCCGCGGTCAACGGATGGTCGGAGATCATGTGGAAGACCGTCGGCACGGTGACGCTGCCGTTGGCCAGGCGCGGCGAGTCCTTGATCACGCCGTACGCCTTGGCCTCGTTCGTCGAGTAGAGCGCCGGCTCCTTGACGGTGGTGCCCTCGCGTACCCGGGCGGCGCTGTGCGCGTCGGCGCCCGGCTCGCACTCGGCGACGGCGGGAGAGGCGGTCGCGGACGCGGCGGAGGCTCCCCCGCCGGTGAGGAAGGCGGCGGCGGCAGCGACGAGCACCGCCAGGTGGACTGTCGGTTTCCGGTACATTGTTGCGCCTTTCGAGAGGCATGAAAGGAGTGTGGAACCGACGCGGGGTTGTCAAAGCTGCGGGTCGATGACGTCGTCGTTCCGCCATAACACCACGTCGGCGGCGTCCACAACAGTCCCCCGGGGCGGCAGGCTGCTCCTGTTCGCGCCGCCTTTCGAGCTGATATCAGTGGCGACTCAGCGGCTCCGCCACGGGCCCGGCCACCCGACACACCAGTCGACCGGTTCCCCGCTCAGCGCTCGGTCGACGTCATCACCTCGGCGACGGCCCGGGCCACGCACTCGTAGTCGCGCACCAGCGGTCCGACCCGGGCACGGTCCGGCTCGAACGCGGCGACCAGGCCGCGTACCAGATCCTGGATGCGGTCGTCCGGGCTGAGCCGCCGCTGACCGTGCCGTCGGGCGACGCTGCGCCAGCGGCGCAGACCGACGTCGGCGAGCCGTTCCTGCCACTCGGGCGCGGGCACCGGGCAGCCGTCCGCCCACAGGTCGGCGAGCGCCCGCATGACCGCCGCACGCGCCTGTTCAGTCATGCCGGTAGCGGGCGCGGCGGCCGACGTCGCGGAAACCGAGCCGCCGGTAGAGCCCGGCCGCCGGGTTGTCGTCGTTGACGCAGAGCCACGCGGCGTCGACGCGCGCGTCGGCGAGGCCGCGCAGCACGCGTCCCACCAGGTACGCCCCGACCCGCCGCCCTCGCCAGCCCGGCACCACACCGACCTGGTCGATCCAGTCGTCGAGCACGGTGACGAAGCCGACCGCCGCGCCGTCCGGGCCGCGCGCGACAAGCGTCAGCTCGGGCCGGAACTCTTCCCGCAGGTCGCCCAGCCACTCCTCGGCCGCCGGCTCGACGAAGCCCGGCCGGTCGGCGAACGAGGCGCGGTAGGTGGCGAACAGCTCCGGCCCCAACGTTGCCGGCTCCACCGTCACCCCCTGCGGGACGGCGACCTGGGGCAGCGCGTCGAGGTCGTGCCGCAGCACCCACTCCAGGAATGTCCGCCGGTAGCCGCGCGCCGCGAACAACTCCTCCGCACCGGCGTTCCACGTCTCGGTGGTGAGCAGCAGGCCCGCGTGGCCCGCCTGCTCACCGGCCCAGTCCAGCAGGGCGCCGCCGAGCCCGCGTCCGCGCCACGCCGGGTGCACCAGGCCGGTGGCGGTGGCCGGCGCCCGCCCGGTGCCGACCCCGACGGCCGCGACCAGGCCGCCGTCCGCCCAGGCACCGCGGGTACGCCCCTGAAGCAGCCGCGCCCGCACCAACGGGGTACGCCCGAACAGCGGCAACCCGCCGTCGACGGCGAGGCACGCCCGTGCCAGTCCGGTCAGGGCGGGCAGATCGTCCGCACCGAACTCCCGCCAGACCGGCCCACCCACGGTCCCACCCCCGTCACGCCACGGCCGCCCTCGAAGGTCCGGCCCGCCAAGTAGGCCCCGCCCCCACCCCACCGTCAACCACATTCCCCACCCCACCCCACCCCACCCCACCCTTGACCTGGGTCCCGGCACGGCCATCGCCCTCGCCCGCCCTCGCCCCGACCCGGTCCTGACCCGGCCTGGCGAGGCGGGGAAGGACGGGAGGGAGAGAGAGGCGGGCTAGTGGGGGGTGGCGTGGATGAGGACTGTGGCGCCGGCGGACAGCGGGGCCAGCAGCCACGTCAAGGGCTGCTCGTCCTCGGCCGGGTCCACCACGAGGCGGTCACCCGGGTTCAGGTTCATCCGGGTGGCGATCTCGGCGGCCAGCCGCCGCCACGCGCCGAAGCTGGTGCCGTCCGCCGTCGCCGGGCCGGCCGGGTCGACGGCTGTGTAGTCCGGTGCGTCGGTGGGGTGCCGCAGCACCTCGGCCGACCAGTCCAGCCAGCCCGGCGGCACCTCGCCGAGCAGCCCCGGGCCGGCGCCCACCAGATAGCGGTGCGTCCCCTCGGGTACGTCCTCCAGCCAGTCGTCGAGGCGTTCCGGCGTCACGAACACCGCGTCGTAGGGCCGGTCGGCACCCGGTTCCAGCACCGGCAGCCCGGCGAGCGCGCGGGGCCGGAACGAGACGGACAGCCCGACCGACCAGGCCCCGAGCAGCACCGCCGCGGTACGCCAGTGCGGCGGCAGCAGCACCGCCACCCGGGCGCCGGAACGCAGTCCACACCCGTCACGCAGCAGTGCCGCACTGCGGGCCGTCCACTCGCCGAGCTGGACGGCCGTCAGGTCGGTGCGCTCGCCGGTCGCGTCGTCGTGATAGCTGATCAGTGGCCCGTCGGCCACGACGGCGATGGATGCCTGGAGTGCCATGGGCTGCGTTCCTCCCTGCCGGTCGGCTCACCCTAACGTGCCGTCGACCTAGGTCGCGGGCCCGTCGACCGATGGCGGTATCGGCGAGTTGGACGGCTACGGAACGGTGTGGGCATGGCGATCGACACCCTGCGTCGGCGACTCGTGCCGGCGATCGCGCTGCTGCTGCTCGCCCCCTGGACCGCCGAGTGCGTCTGGGGCGGCTTCACTCTCACCGGCATGCCGTTCTTGGTGCTGCTGCTGGCCCCGATGTACGGCGGAGCCGCGCTGCTGATCCGGGAGACGGCCCGGCGGCTCGGGCTGGGCTGGCCCGGGATCGTCCTGCTCGCCGCCGCGTTCGGCGTGGTGCAGGCCGGCCTGGTCGACCAGTCACTGTTCAACCCCGACTTCCTCGACGACACCCAGTTCGCCGACACCCGCACCGCCGCCGAGGCCACTCTCGTCCCCGGCCTCGGGTTCAGCGCCCGGCAGGCGTTCGACTATGTCGGCAACCACGTCGCGCTGACCGTCTGCGCGTCGATCGCGCTCGTCGAGTCGTACCTGAATGCGCCTCGCCGGACGCGGCCGTGGCTGGGCCGCCCAGGGCTGGTGGTGGCGGCGCTGCTCTGGCTCTGCGGCAGCCTGCTGGTCTTCGCCGACGACGGGGGCCGCACGGGTTTCCTGGCCCCGCCGGCGCAGTTGACGTTCGCCGCCGGGGTGGCCATGGTCCTGGTCGTCGCCGCGCTGCTCCGTACCGGGCGTCCTGAGCCGGACCACGTGCCGGGCCTGGGCGTCGACCCCGGCACGGCGCCACACCCGGTGTGGCCGGCACTGGTGGTGGCGGTCGCGTACGTGGGCTCCACGATCGCCCCCGGGTGGCCGGGGGTGGTGCTCGCCCTCGCGCTCGCCTCAGCCACCGCCGTTGCACTGACGCGCTGGTCGCGGCGGGCCGGATGGGGGCAGCGGCACATACTCGCCGCCGCTTCGGCGAGCCCTCTCGTCGCGGCCGCCTTCGCGTACGACGTGCCGACCTACGCCCCGGCGAGCCCGGCGGAGGCCCTGGTGGGTGACGTGGCGATCAGCGTGATCGTCCTGCTTCTGGTCGGCGGCGCGTGGTGGCGGGTCAGCGGGCCGGCAGCTCGGGACCGCCGTCGAGCAGCGGGGCCAGCAGGTCGCCCTGCTTCTCCACCCGCCTGAGCACCTCACCCGCGGTGTAGGGCCGCGTCGCCGGCCGCTTCCCGGCCGCCCCGGCCTCCACCTCGTCCCAGGTCAGCGGCGTGGATACCGAGGGCACCTCCCGGGCCCGCAGCGAGTACGGCGCCACTGTCGTCTTCGCCGCGCTGTTCTGGCTCCAGTCGATGAAGACCTTGCCGGGGCGCAGGTTCTTCGCCATCTTCGACACGATCAGCTTCGGGTGTGCCTTCTCCAGCTCCTGCGCGATCCGCTTGGCGTAGTCGGAGACGACCTCGGCGTCCTGCGTACCGGCGATCGGGCAGCAGAGCTGCATGCCCTTCTTCCCCGACGTCTTCGGGTACGCCTCGACGCCGTCGGACGCCAGCCGGTCGCGCATCAGCACCGCCACCTGGCAGCACTGCTTGAGCGCGGCCGGCGCGCCCGGGTCCAGGTCGACCACCATCAGGTCCGGGTGCGCGCCGATCTTCCACTGCGGGGTGTGCAGTTCCAGCGCGGCCAGGTTCGCCAGCCACACCAGTGTGGGCAGGTCGTCGCAGACCACGTAGTCGATGGTCTCCCGTCCCTTGCTCGACCCGGGCACGGGCAGGTTCTCGGTGCGTACCCAACCGGGGGTCGCGGCGGGTGCGTTCTTCTCGAAGAACGAGCCGCCGTCGACGCCGTTGGGGAACCGGATCCGGGTGAGCGCGCGGTCGCGCAGGTGCGGCAGCAGCACCGGAGCGATCCGGGTGTAGTAGTCGATCACCTCGCCCTTGGTGAAGCCGGCCTGCGGGAACAACACCTTGTCCAGGTTGGACAGCTCCACCGGGCGGCCCTCGACCTCGACCTTGAAGCGGTCAGCCGGCATCGTCGACCTCCTCGGGCGGCTTGTCCGGTCGCAGGCGCAGGATGCGCGGGAAGCGCAGCCGGCCGTCCGGCGTGCGCTGGCCGTACTTGACCTCCACCACGACCTGGGGAGTTACCCAGATCGCACCTCGGGCATCCTCGCGGGGCACGTCCCCGGCGAACGGCGACGCAGCGGCACGCAGCGGTTCCAGCTCGCGCAGCAGTTCCCGTTCGATCGCCGCGCCGATCCCGCCACCGACCCGCCCTCGGTAGGTGAGCCGCCCGTCCGGGCCGGGCACGCCGACCAGCAGGCCGCCGACCCGACGCGCGCCGGGCCGCCAGCCGCCCACCACGAAGTCGGCGGTGACCTCCAGCTTGACCTTCACCCAGTCCGGCGAGCGCACCCCGGGCCGGTAGACCGACTCGACGCGCTTGGCCACCACCCCCTCCAGCCCGTGTTCGCCGGCCGCCGCGTAGGTGGCCGGCCCGTCGTCGAAGACCGGCGGCACGGCCCACCGGGCGGCACCGAGCCCGAGCGACTCCAGCGCCGCCCGCCGCTCCCGCCAGGGCCGGGCGGTCAGGTCCTCGCCGTCCAGCCGCAGCAGGTCGAAGATCATGTACGTGACGGGCACGGTCGCCGCCAGACGCGCCGCCCTGGTCGGGTTGCGCACGTGCATCCGCTCGGCGAGCGCGGTGAAGGACGGCTGCCCGTCGGTGAAGAGCACCACCTCGCCGTCGAGCAGCACGTCACCGACCTGCTCGGCCAGGTTGAGCAGTTCCGGGTACGCGGTGGTGATCTCGACCCCGGAGCGGGCGTAGAAGTGCCGGTCGCCGCGGGAGATGTCGGCGAGCGCGCGGACCCCGTCCCACTTGAACTCGTACGCCCATGCGGCACCGGCCGGGAGTGGCCCGGTCATCGCGAGCATCGGCTTCAGCGGCGCGCCGGGCACGTCCTGACTGTAGTTGGGCGCGGAAGCGCGTGCGCCCCGTTCGATCGTTTGCGATCCTGGTCTTCAACCGGGGAGAGGAGCGCGGGATGCGGGCGATCTGGAAAGGAGCGGTGTCGTTCGGGCTGGTGTCGATCGGGGTGAAGGTCTATTCGGCCACCGAGGAGAAGGACATCCGGTTCCACCAGGTGCACCGTGAGGACGGCGGCCGCATCCGCTACAAGCGCACCTGTTCGGTGTGCGGCGAAGAGGTCACCTACGACGACATCGCCAAGGGCTACGACCTCGGCGGCGGCGAGATGGTCATCCTCACCGATGAGGACTTCGCCGACCTGCCGTTGAGCACCTCCCACGCGATCGACGTGCTGGAGTTCGTCCCGGCCGAGCAGGTCGACCCGATCCTCTACAACAAGGCCTACTTCCTGGAGCCGGAGGGCACCGCGACGAAGCCGTACGTGCTCCTGCGCGACGCACTGTCCGACTCGGAGCGGGTGGCGATCGTGAAGGTGGCGCTGCGCCAGCGGGAGCAGTTGGCCACGCTGCGCGTACGCGAGGGCGTGCTGCTGCTCAACACCATGTTGTGGCCGGACGAGATCCGCCGGCCCGACTTCGGTTTCCTGGACGAGGACCTGAAGGTACGCCCGCCGGAGCTGGCCATGGCCAGCTCGCTCATCGACTCGATGGCCGGCGAGTTCGAGCCGGACGCCTTCACCGACGACTACCGGGCGGCGTTGCAGGAGGTCATCGACGCGAAGGTCGAGGGCCGCGAGGTGGTGCAGCCGGAGGAGGAAGAGGCCGCGCCGGCCGCCGCGGTGGACCTGATGGCCGCGTTGAAGGCGTCGGTGGAGCGGGCCCGCGCGGCCCGGGGCGAGGCGCCGTCCGGCGGCGGGAGCGAACCGACCCCGATCTCGGCGGCCCGCTCGGCGAAGAAGGCCGCCGCGAAGAAGGCGCCCGCGGCCAAGGCAGCCTCGGCGAAGAAGGCGCCGGCCGAGAAGAAGACGCCGGCCCGGAAGACCGCCAAGAAGACGGCGTCCGCGAAAAAGGCCGAGCCGGCCAAGAAGACGGCCGCGAAGAAGACGGCGAAGAAGGCACCTGCCAAGAAGACCGCCTGAGTCGTCAGGAAGGCCCCCGGCCCGCCCGATCGCGTCGGGCCCGCGGCGATCGGGCCGGGGAAGTTGTCCCGTGGACCGGCATTGCGGGCTGTCGACCGCGCTTCGGCCCCGTGTCGCGCATCGTGTCCGGATCGTGGCGGGCGTGGAAGCACTGTGGGGTCCGGGCGGGTACCGTGTGCGCTGGCCTCGGCGGCGGCCCGCCGGGGCACCCACCCACCCTGCAGGGAGTCGACGTGAGCGAGCGTGTGGAGAACCGGTCGGAGGGCCAAGCCGCCCCGGCCACCAAGGCAGGGCGGCGGCTGGCCGCCCAGTTGGCCGCGAAGAAGGCCGCCGAGGCGCGACGCCGCAGGCAGTCGATGCTCGGCGCGGCGGCCGGTGTGCTCGCCATGGTAGCCCTGGTCGGCGGCCTGGTCTGGCTGAACAGCGGCGACGACGACAAGGCGCCCACCGCGGCGTCCTCGTCCAGCCCGAGCGCCCCGGTCGAGCCCACCGCGATGCCCGCCCCGGAGCTGCCCGCGGGCACCGACCCGGCGCTGAAGACCAAGCCGACCGTGGCGCCCGGCACCGGCGAGCTGAAGAAGCTGACCGTCACCACGCTGGTCAAGGGCACCGGCCCGGCGGTGAAGTCCGGCCAGAACATCACCGTCAACTACGTCGGGGTGTTCTACAAGGACGGCAAGCAGTTCGACGCGTCCTGGGACAACGGCGACCTCCCCACCTTCCCGATCGGCGTGGGCCAGGTCCTCAAGGGCTGGGACCAGGGCCTGGTCGGCGTCCCGGTGGGCAGCCGGGTGCAGCTCGACATTCCGACCGAGCTGGCGTACAACGGCCAAGAAGGTCGCCCGGCCGGGCCGCTGCGCTTCGTCGTCGACGTGCTGGCTGCGCAGTAGGTCACTGCGGTCTTCCGCTGACTCACCTACCCGCAGTAGGTTCTTGGTCACCGTGGGCGCCCCTCGCCCGCGGTGACCTGCCCACGACGCGGAGGTGCACGTGGCGACGCTGGACGAGCTCGGGCCTGCCCGGCTGATGTGGACGCTCTTCGAGCCGGTCCACGCGGTGACCTACTTCCACCCGAGAGCCCGGGCCGCGTTCGAGGCGGTCGGCCTGCGGGGCTACTGGCGGGGCTACTTCGCCGGCCGGGCCGCGCCACTCGGTCCGGTGGACGCGCCTGTGGTGACGGCTGCCTTCTTCAGCTTCGCGCCGGCCATGGTGGCCCGTGCACTGCCCTCGGTGTGGCGTCTGGCCACCCCGCAGGAGGCGTTGCGGGCCCGGCTCACCGGCGGGGTGCAGGCGCTCGCGGAGTTCACCTACGAGCTGCCCGAGACGCACCTGACCGAGGCCGCCGACCTGTTGGAGGAGGCGGCCGGGCGGGCCGAGGCGGCCGGGCGGGTGCTCGGCGCGGCGAACGCCGCCCTGCCCCGGGGCGAGTACCCGCTGGCCCGGCTCTGGCAGGCCGCCGCCACGCTGCGCGAGCACCGGGGCGACGGGCACGTCGCGGCGCTGGTGACCACCGGACTGGAGCCGGTCGAGGTGGTGGCCTGGCGGTGCCGGGTCGACCAGTCACGCCAGTTCCACCAGCCGGCCCGGGGCTGGACCGACGAGCAGTGGGCCGCCGCCGAGGAGCGGCTGGTGGAAAAGGGCTGGCTGACCGCCGACCGGAAACCCACCCCGTACGCCACCGAGACGTTCCGCGCCGTCGAGGAGGCCACCGACCGGGCGGCGGCGGGCCCGTGGCTGGCGCTGGGCGCGGAGCGCACCGCGCGGCTGCGGGAGCTGCTCGAACCGATCGCGGCCCGCTGCCGCACGATCATCCCACCGCAGGCTCCGATCGGGCTCCCCGCGCAGCGTTCCGCCACGGTGACCCGGCCGGGCTGAGCCGGGCCGCCGACTGGGGCAGGATAGCGGCATGGTGGACGCGGTGCTCTTCGACCTGGACGGCGTGATCGTGGACTCGGAGCCGGTCTGGGAGGAGGTCCGCCGGACGTACGTGGCCGAGCACGGCGGCACCTGGCAGCCCGACGCGCAGCGCCGGCTGATGGGCATGAGCACCGGCGAGTGGGCCACCTACCTGAGCGGTGAGCTGGGCGTCGACCGGTCGGCCGAACAGGTCGCCACCGAGGTGGTGACCGAGATGGCCCGGCGGTACGCGCAGCACGTACCCCTTGTCCCCCAAGCCGACGCGGTGGTGCGCCGCATCGCCGCACGGTGGCCGCTGGGGCTGGCCAGTTCCTCGCCGACCCGGTTGATCGCGGCGGCGCTGGAGGCGGCGGGCCTGGCCGGTGAGTTCGGCGTGACGCTGTCGACCGAGCAGACCGGCCGGGGCAAGCCGGCGCCGGACGTCTGGCTGGCGGTGGCGGACCGGTTGGGCGTCGACCCGGCCCGGTGCGTGGCGGTGGAGGACTCGTCCAACGGCGTGCGGTCGGCGGCGGCCGCCGGTTGCCTGGTGGTGGCCGTGCCGCACCTGTCGTATCCGCTTGATGCGGACGCCGAGGCCCTCGCGGCGGTGCTGCTTCCCTCGATCGACGCGCTCACCCCGGAGCTGCTCGACGGTCTCGGGCGTTGAGCGGGGGCCCTTCCCCGCGAATGATCGGCAGGTGGCGGGGTAGCGCAGGTGGGAAGGGGAGGGCGGCCATGAGAGCGATCGTGTACGAGCACAGCGGGGACGCCTCGGTGCTCCAGTTGGTGGAGCGGCCGGTGCCGGAACCCGGCCGGGGCGAGGTGTTGGTGCGGATGGCGGTTTCCGGGGTGAACCCGACCGACTGGAAGGCCCGCCAGGCGTGGCCGCTACCGGCGGGCTGGCAGATCCCGCACCAGGACGGCGCCGGCGTGGTGGAGGCCGTCGGCGAGGGCGTGGACCAGACGCTGATCGGCGAGCGGGTCTGGGTGTGGGAGGCGGCCTGGCAGCGTCCCTGGGGTACGGCCGCCGAGTACAGCGTGGTGCCGGTCCGGCACGCGGTGCCGCTCGGTGGGGCCTCGTTCGACCTGGGTGCGGCGTTGGGCATCCCGTTCATGACCGCGCACCGCTGCCTGACCGCCGGTGAGTACATGCCGGACACGCTGCACGCGGGCGCGTTGAGTGACCACGTGGTGTTGGTGCAGGGCGGGGCGGGCGCGGTGGGCAACGCGGCGATCCAGCTCGCGCGCTGGGCCGATGCGTGCGTGGTCACCACGGTGAGTAGCCCGGAGAAGGCGCAGCTCGCCGCGGCGGCCGGCGCCGACTTCGTGATCAACTATCGGGAGCAGGACGTGGTCGAGGAGGTCCGCAAGGTCGCGCCCGACGGGGTGCACACGATCGTCGAGGTCTCGGCCGCCCGTAACGCCGCCGCGGACGTCCAACTGCTGCGGACCGGCGGGGCGGTCTGCGTCTACGCCGACGACGGCGGGGACGAGGTGACGTTGCCGATCCGGCCGCTGATGGGACCGAACGCGCGCTGGCAGTTCGTGCTGATCTACACCGCGCCGAAGGTGGCGAAGGCGCAGGCGGTGACGGACATCGCCGCGGCCGTGGCCCAGGGCGCGATCCGGGTGGGCGCGGAGGCCGGCCTGCCGCTGCACCGCCGGGCGCTTGCGGAGACCGCCGCCGCGCAGCAGGCGGTGCAGGACGGCGTGGTGGGTCGGGTGCTCGTCGCCACCGCCGACGAGTAGAAATGCGACTCGGATTTCCCGGACAGCCGGACAGATCCGAACAAGTCTCGCAACAATGACGGTGCGGGTCATCCCGTAACGGGCGGGCGGCCCCGGCGCGGTGCGAACGCCGGGGCC
Source organism: Micromonospora sp. DT31 (assembly GCF_049841795.1). Lineage (NCBI taxonomy): Bacteria > Bacillati > Actinomycetota > Actinomycetes > Micromonosporales > Micromonosporaceae > Micromonospora > Micromonospora sp. DT31. Next base: position 378,768 of record NZ_JBNCKZ010000003.1, read on the forward strand.
GCCCTCTGGGAGGAATGTCGCTGGAACATGTTCCTGCCCGTGTAGGCGACGGTACGCCGCGAAACGTTACGACGAGGCCAGTTCCCGCACGTCGAGGCCGCCGTCGGCGTACCGCGAGCGCACCACCTTCTTGTCGAACTTGCCGACGCTCGTCTTCGGCACCGCATCGATGAACGCCCACCGCTCCGGCAACTGCCACCGGGCCACCGACCCGGCCAGGAATTCCCGCAGTTCCTCGGCGGTCACCGAGGCGCCCTCCCGGACCACCACCGTGGCCAGCGGACGCTCGTCCCACCGCTCGTCGGGCACGCCCACCACGCAGGCCTCCAGCACCGCCGGGTGGGCCATCAGCGCGTTCTCCAACTCGACCGAGGAGATCCACTCCCCGCCCGACTTGATCACGTCCTTGGCGCGGTCGGTGAGCGTGATGTATCCGTCCGGCAAAAGCGTGCCGACGTCCCCGGTGCGCAGCCAACCGTCGCGGAACTTCTCCTCGTCCGGGGCGTCGTCGCCGATGTACCGGGCGGTCACCCACGGCCCGCGTACCTCCAACTCGCCCACGGACGTCCCGTCGGCGGGCAGCGGCTCGCCCAGCGGGCCGACGATCCGCGCGTCCACGCCCGCCGGGATGCGCCCCTGGGTGTAGCGGTAGCGCCAGGCGTCGTCGCCCGTCGCGCCGGCCGGCGCACGGGACACCGAACCCAGCGGCGACATCTCGGTCATGCCCCAGGCGTGGATGACGTCGATGCCGTACCGGTCGTGGAACGCGTGCATCAGCGCCGGCGGGCAGGCCGACCCACCGACGATCACCTCCCGCAGGGAGGACATGTCCACCTCGTGACCGTCCAGGTAGGCCAGCAGGTCGGTCCAGATGGTCGGCACCGCGCCGGCCAGGGTGGGCCGCTCGGCGGCGATCATCGTGGCGATCGGCTCGGCCTGGAGGAACCGGTCCGGCATGATCAGTGACGCGCCGGAGAGGAACGCCGCGTAGGGCAGGCCCCAGGACATGGCGTGGAACATCGGCACGATGGCCAGCTCGCGGTCGTCCGGGCCGAGGCCGAAGCCCTCCGGCATGCACACCTGCAACGAGTGCAGGTAGATCGAGCGGTGCGAGTAGGCCACGCCCTTGGGGTGCCCGGTGGTCCCGGAGGTGTAGCAGAGCGCCGCGGCGTCCCGCTCGTCCACCTCCGGCCAGTCGTAGTGGTCCGGGCGGTCGGCCAGCAACGCGTCCCAGTGGTGCACGGTGATCCGGTCGCCGGCCGCGGCCACGAGCGGTGCCGGGTCGCCGCCGCCGACCACCACCACGTGCGCCACCGTGGTCATCTCGCCGATCACCCGGGCCAGCAGCGGGATGAGCGTGGTGTCGACAAGCACCACCCGGTCCTCGGCGTGGTTGGCGATGTAGACGACCTGGTCGGGGAAGAGCCGGATGTTGAGCGTGTGCAGCACCGCGCCCATGCTCGGCACCGCGAAGTAGGCCACCAGGTGCTCGTTGTTGTTCCACATGAAGGTGGCGACCCGCTCGTCGCCGGTCACGCCGCACTCCTCGCGCAGCGCGTGGGCCAGCCGGGCGGCGGTGCGGCCCACCTGCGCGTACGTCATCCGGCGGGGTTCCGCGCCGGTCCAGGTGACCACCTGCGCCGTGCCGTGCACGGTGGAGCCGTGTTCGAGGATCCGGGCGATCTGGAGGGGGGCATCCATCATCGTGCTACGCATGGATGACAAAGTAGTGTCGCCGGTCACATCAGCGGAACCCCCGGGAACACCGGAACCACCCGGGATCGGTGCGTAGATTGTCCGGGTGAGCATCTCCTGGGCCGACTCGTACGTCGGGCAGCTCCGTGCCCTCGCCGGTGACCGCACCCTGATGTTCGTGGGCGCCCGCGCCGTGGTGCGGGACAACGCCGCCCGGGTGCTGCTGATCCAGCGCTCCGACAACGGCCAGTGGGCGCTGCCGGCCGGCGCCATGGAACTGGGCGAGTCGATCGCCGACTGCGCGGTCCGGGAGGTCCGGGAGGAGACCGGCCTACGCGCGCTGCGGGTCAGCGCGTTCGCGCTCTACACCGGCCCGGACCGCACGTCCACAAACATGTACGGGCACACCTACCAGGTCTTCACCACGGCGTTCCGGGTCGACGAGTGGGACGGCGAGCTGGCCCGGTTCACCGACGAGACCACCGACGCGCGCTTCTTCCACCCGGCCGACTTTCCGGCTCCGCTCTCGTCGAGCGTGCAGGAGACACTCGCCGACCTGGACGTCTTCGAGCAGACCAACCGACTGATCCTCAAGTAGCCGGGTCACAGCTCCCGACTGATCCTCAAGTAGCCGGCTCACAGCATCGTCTGGGACTTCGCCTCCATGTCGGCAGCGGCCTCCTCCTTCGACTCGCTGGCCAACGGCTTGCCGCCGGGCGCGGCAGCCTTCCCGCCGAGCGGGTCCGCGCCGCCGGTGGCGCCCTGCGGGCCGGTGCCGCGCAACTGGTGGTTCGGCATGGCCAGGGTGACCAGCACGGCCACCACGGCGATCAGCCCGGTGGTCAGGAAGACCAGGTGCAGCGACTCGACGAACGCGGCCTGGACGGCGGCGCGCACCGGGGCGGGCAGGGCGAGAATGGCCGCCGGGTCGTTGATCGAAAAGTTGCCGCCGGCCGCCACCGCCGCCCGCTGCTGCGGCGGCAGCTGCGCGAGCGCACCGGGCAGCCGGTCGGCCATCTCGGCGGTGAGCCGGGTCGACAGCACCGCGCCGAGGATGGCCACGCCGAACGAGCCGCCCAGCGACCGGAAGAACGTGGCCGACGAGGTGCCCGCGCCCAGGTCGCGTACGGACACCGCGTTCTGCACGGCAAGGATCAGCGACTGCATGCACAGGCCCAGCCCGACGCCGATCACCACCATGTAGCCGAACGCCAGCCACAGCGAGGTCGCCACCCGGAGCTGCTGGAACAGCAGCATGCCGACCACCAGTACGGCCGCTCCCGCCACCGGGAACCACTTGTACCGGCCGATGCGGCTCATCGCCCGCCCGGTCAGCACCGAGGTGACGATGACGCCGGCCATCATCGGCAGCATCAGCAGACCACTGCGGGTCGGCGACGCGCCCTTGACGATCTGCAGGTACAACGGAATGAAGATGATCGAGCCGAACATCACCAGGCCGAGCACGAAGCCCGCGGCGTTCGCCAGCGCGAACGTGGCGTTGCGGAACAGCCGCAGCGGCAGGATCGGCTCCCGCGCCCGCCTCTCCTGGAGCAGGAACAGCACGCTGAGCACCGCACCGGCGGCGAACAGCCCGACGATGACGCCGGAACTCCAGGCGTACTCGGCGCCGCCCCAGCTCAGCCCCAGCAGCAGGCAGCTCACCCCGGCGACCAGCAGCGCCGCGCCGACCCAGTCGACTGTGTGTTCCCGATGTGTGAACGGCACCAGGCGCATGACGTGCCAGCAGACCACGATGGCCAGGATCGCCAGCGGCACGTTGACGTAGAAGATCCACCGCCAGTTGGTCTCCGCCAGGTAGCCGCCGACAAGCGGTCCGGCCACCGACGACACCCCGAACACCGCGCCGAACAGGCCCTGGTAGCGCCCTCGGTCCCGGGGTGACACCACGTCCGAGATGATGATGAACGCGAGCGTCATCAGGCCACCCGCGCCGACGCCCTGCACGCCCCGGGTGGCGATGAGCTGGGTCATGTTCTGGGACATCCCGGCCAGCAGGGAGCCGAGCAGGAACATGCCGATCGAGAACAGGAAGACCGGCCGGCGTCCGTACAGGTCGGCCATCTTGCCGTAGAGCGGCGTCGAGGCGGTCGACGCCAGCAGGTACGCGGTGACGACCCACGAGTAGTGGTTGATGCCGCCCAACTCGCCCACGATGGTGGGTAACGCGGTGCCGACGATGGTCTGGTCGAGGGCGGCCAGCAGCATGCCGGTCATCAGACCGACCATCAGCAGCCGGATCTGGCGGGCGGGCAACGCGGAACGGGCGGCCTGGGCGGTCATCCCGCTACCTATCCCACCGGGGGCGGATCATGCCCCCGGTGGGCGGTTGGGTTTCTCTCAGCCCGCGGTGTGGCGACCCTCGGCGAACTCCTCGACGATCTTGGCGCAGAACGCCGGCAGGTCATCCGGATTACGGCTGCTGACCAGCCCGTTGTCGGTGACGACCTCCTGGTCGACCCAGTTGGCGCCGGCGTTCGTCAGGTCGGTGCGCAGGCTCGGCCAGGAGGTGATGGTCCGGCCCCGCACCACGTCCGCCTCGACGAGCGTCCACGGGCCGTGGCAGATCACCCCGACCGGCTTGCCGGCGTCGAAGAACGCCTTCACGAACCGGACCGCGTCCGGGTCGGTCCGCAGGAAGTCCGGGTTCGCCACCCCGCCGGGCAGCACCAGAGCGTCGTACGCCCCGGCGTCGGCCTCCTTGGTGGTGACGTCGACCTGGTACTGCTTGCCCTGGTCGAGGTGGTTGAACGCCTGGATCGAGCCGGGTTCGATGGAGACCAGCTCCACCTGGGCGCCGGCGTTCTCCACCGCCTCCCGGGGCTTGGTGTACTCGACCTCCTCGACGCCGTCGGCGGCCAGGAAGGCGATGCGCTTGCCCTGAAGTGTCGTTGCCATGCTGCTTCTCCTCTCCGGGGTGTGTCTGCACGGTTCCCCCGGCCGATGCCGCGAAACCGCAGGCCCCGGTGGCCCGTCGCACCCCGCGGCGGGTCGGCGCCCAGGTTTGGCGGGGCGGGGCGGGGGGACCCGGAGGGGCATGGCAGGAGCAGCAGCGGAAGATCGCCGGCTGGCCACGGTGGTGGCCACCTGGCAGGAGCGTCCCGTGCTGGTCGTCGGCGACGCCATGCTCGACGAGTGGCGGTTCGCCGAGTCGGAGCGGCTCTGCCGGGAGGCACCCGCCCCGGTGCTCACCCTCCGCCGGCGGATCTCCGCCGCTGGCGGCGCCGCCAACACGGCGGTGAACGTCGCCGCGCTGGGCGGGCGGGCCGTGCTGGTGGCCCCGGTCGGTGCGGACGTGGCCGGCGACGAACTGCACGACTGTCTGGACCGGGCGGGGGTCTGGGACCGTACGGTGAGCCAGCCGGGCCGGCCCACACCTGTCAAGCGGCGGATGCTCGCCGGAAATCAGATCCTGCTCCGGGAGGACTCCGGCGGCCCCGGGGACGGGCTCGACAGCGACGGGGTGGCCCACATGCTGACCGCGCTGCACTGCGCCACCGAGGAGCTGCGCGCGGTCGCCGCCGGGCATCCGTTGACGCTTGTGGTCTGCGACTACGGCCTGGGTGCGCTGCCCGCGGCGGTGCGCGCCTGGCTGGTGGACAACCGGGACCGGTTCGGCACGGTGGCGTTGGACGCCCACGACCTCGCCGACTGGCGCGGGCTCAACCCCACGGTGGTCACCCCGAGCTTCGCCGAGGCGACCCGGCTGCTGGCCCGCGCCGCCGCCGGCTTCGCGCACACCGAACGGAGCGCGGTGCCCAGCGGCGACGTGCACCTGGACCATCCGGCCGAGGCGGACGGCCCGTCCGAGCTGATGGTGGGCGCCGCGCCCGGCGGAACCGGGGAAGGCGCCCCGGGCAGCCCGCACCCCACCTCCGGCGCGCCCACCGCCGAGGCGACCGGCGGTCCCGCCGGCCCGACCGGCGAGCCGACGCCCGGTGAGGAACGGGTGGCGTTGACCGGCGACGGGCTCAGCGTCACCGGCACCGGGGTGACCGTGAGCGCGACGGCCGGCGAGGGCGTGGACCGGGCGGTGCTGGCCAGGTCGCGCCTGTCGGAGCTGCGCGCGCACACCGGCGCGGACGTGGTCGCGGTGACCCTGGACACCGAGGGCGCGGTGGTCGGCGGCGCCGACGGCGAACCCCGGCGCAGCCACAGCACCCCGGTCCCGGCCAGCCATGCGGTCGGCGCCGGGGACGCGTACCTGGCGGCCATGACGTTGGCGCTCGCGGCCGACGCGGGCCTGGCCACCGCGGCGCAGCTGGCCCAGCTCGCCGCCACCATCACGGTGGTCGACACCGGCACCTGCGTGTGCCGCCGGGAGGACCTGCTCGGCGCGCTGGGCACCGGCGGCGACGAGGGCGGGCACCCGGCCCTGGTCGGTGCCGGGGAGCTGGCCGCGCTTGTGGACGAGCACCGGCAGGCCGGACGGTCGGTGGTGTTCACCAACGGCTGCTTCGACGTGCTGCACCCGGGACACGTCCGCTACCTGACCCAGGCCCGCGCGCTGGGCGACCTGCTGATCGTGGCGGTGAACTCCGACGGCAGCGTACGCCGGCTCAAAGGCCCGGACCGGCCGGTGAACCCGGTCGAGGACCGCACCGCGCTGCTGGCGGCGCTGGCCTGCGTGGACCACGTGGTGGTGTTCGAGGAGGACTCGCCGACCGGGCTGATCGAGGCGGTCCGCCCGGACGTGTACGTCAAGGGCGGCGACTACCCGCCGGAGATGGTGCCGGAGGCCCCGCTGGTGCGCCGGCTGGGCGGCCAGGTGCACACCCTCGGGTACGTGCCGGACCGCTCCACCTCGGCGATCATCGACCGCATCCGCGCCCAGACGGTCGGCCCGTCCGTGGGCGAGGGCAGGCCCGCGTGACCCGACCGCTCGACCCGGGCACGCCCGAGCGTTTCCGCCGACCCCGGCGACTGGACGTGCTGATCCCCACCCGCAACCGGCCGGCCGAACTCGCGGTCACGCTGTCCGGGCTGGCCGCGCAGGAGGGCGTACCCGGTTTCGGGGTGGTGGTCAGCGACCAGTCCGACGGCGACCCCGGGTACGCGCATCCGGCGGCGGCCACGATGGTCCGGGCGCTGCGGCACCGGGGGCATCCGGTGCTGCTGACCCGGCGGCTGCCCCGGCGCGGCCTGGCGGAGCATCGCGCGTACCTGCTGTCCCGCTCGGCGGCCGACGCCGTGCTCTGCCTCGACGACGACGTGTGGCTGGAGCCGGGCACCCTGTCCCGGCTGCTCACCGCGCTGCACGAGTTGGGCTGCGGGTTCGTCGGCAACGCGGTGCACGGGCTCTCCTACCTCGACGACGTACGACCGGACACCCACCGGCACTACGAGGAGTGGGTGGGCCGGCCGGTGCCGGAGCGGATCCTGCCCGGCACGCCGCAGTGGCACCGGGCGTCGATCCACCCGGCGGCGAACCTGCTGCACATCACCGGGAAGCTGGACCTGCCGGCGGGGGCCTGGCGGGCGTACAAGGTGTCCTGGATCGGCGGGTGCGTGCTCTACGACCGGGCCAAGCTTGTCGACTCCGGTGGGTTCGACTTCTGGGAGCGGCTGCCCGAGCGGCACCAGGGCGAGGACGTCGCCGCGCAGCTCGCGGTGCTGGAGCGCCACGGCGGCGCGGGCGTGCTGCCCAGCGGGGCCTACCACCTGGAGTCGCCGACCACTGTCACCGAGCGGGACGTGGAGGCGTGGGAGGTCGTGGTCAGGGACTCGACGGCGGAGGTGTGAGCACCTCGCGGGCCGCCTCGACCACCTCCGCGGTCGGCACGTCGGCCACGAACGACACCCGGTGCGAGCATTCCCCGTCGCCCGGCCGGTGCGGGTAGATGCCGGGGGTGCAGTCGACGCCGCAGACCGGGCAGTGGGTGGTCCAGGCGGCGATCGGCCGGTGCCGGCCGCGCAACGGCGACGCCCCGTTGATCAGGTTGCCGACCCAGAAGATGCCGACCGTGGGTGCGCCGACCGCGCCGGCCAGGTGCAGCGGGCCGGTGTCGTTGGAGACTACGAGCGCGCAGTCCGCGTAGGCCCCGGCGAGTCCGCCGAGGCTCAGCGTGCCGACCTGTGGGCGCACCGGCACCCCGGCGGCGGCGACCACCGCATCGACCGTCTCCTGCTCGGCGGGGGTGCCGGTGACCAGCACCTCGTACCCGTCCGCGGTCAGCTCGCGGGCGACCTCGGCGAAGCGTTGCGGCGGCCAGCGCCGCCGGGTGTCGGTGGCGCCCGGGTGCAGCGCCACCCGGGGCCGGGTGGGCGACCCGAGCACGGCGGTGGCCTCGGCGCGGTCGGCGTCGGTCACCGCGAGCGTGGGCGTGATGGTGGTGGCCGGTGCCCCGACCAGCGCGGCCACCTCCAGATAGCGGATCACCTCGTGCTGGTAGTAGACGTAGCGCAGCCAACGGTCCAGCGCGGGCGCGCCGTCGGCCCGCAGCCCGGCGGTGACCCGGGCGCCGAGCCCAGCCACGAACGGGTTCGAGTTCGCGCCGCCGCCGTGCACCTGCAACGCCACGTCGAACCGTTCGGCGCGGGCCGTGGCCAGGAACTCGTCCGGGTCGGCCGGCGACCCGTCCGGGCCGGGGTCGCGGATGCCGGGCGCGGGTGGCACGACAAGCACCCGGTCCACCGGGCCGGGCCGCTCGCGCCAGAGCTGCGCGTGCCACGGCGCGCCGAGGAGCACGATCTCCGCCGACGGGTACGCCGACCGCAGCGCGTCCAGCGCCGGCAGCGTGAAGATGAAGTCGCCGAGCGCGTTGGCGCGCAGCACGGCGATCCGTTCGACGTCCGGCACGAGTTCGCCGACCGGGCCGAGCACCGGCGGGGTGGCCACGCGTCCCCTACGGCCGGTCGATCTGGTCGGGCGTGGTGTCCGGGTGGTGCAGTTCCCGGTCCGTGGCCGGGTCGGCCGGCATCGGCGTACGGTCGGCGCCGGTGCGCGGGCCGGTGCGGCCGACGGTGATGGTGCGCGGTGCCGGCCGGTGCGCGCGGGGCAGGTGTACCCGCAGCAGGCCGTGGTCCATCACCGCGTCGATCCCGTCCGGGTCCACCCGCGACGGGAGGTCGACGCGGTATTCGAAACCACGTGTGGTGAACCCGCCGGGGATGCCCTGCTCGGCGTTGACCTCGGCCTCCGACCGGGCCCGTACGCACAGTTCCCGGTCGTCCACCTCGACGGCCACCTCTTCCGGCGCCACGCCGGGCAGCCGGACCACCACCTCCCAGCCGTCGGCCACCTCGACCAGGTCCACGTCCGGCGTGCCGGAGCGCCCGCCGACGAGCCGGCTCAGCTCGGAGCGCAGGGACTGCAGCTCGCCCATCGGGTCCCAGCCCTGCTGGCGGCCCCGCCAGCCCCGTCCGCCGGGCTGTTCCGTCATCGCACGTCTCCGATCCGTTGGGTGGCCGACGAGGGTCGCAGTGAGCTGGACGCGTTGAGGTCGTGCTCCGGGTCGACGCCCACGCCGAGCCGGTCCACCAGTTCCCCGCCGAGCCAGGCGCCGATGCCGAGGATCGCCACGGCGACCAGCTCGATGGCGATGAGGGCGCCTCCGGCGGCCCGCGAGTCGGCGTTGAGCCGCACCGCCCAGACCGCGGCGAAGAGCAGGATCACCGCGACGTTGGCGGCGGCGTGGGTGAGCCCGACCCGCTTGGCACGGGTGCCGGTCGGCAGGGCGAGCAGGTCGAACGCGCCGGCCACCGCGGCCAGCAGGCCGCCGACCAGGCCGACCGTGATGTTCCAGTACGCGACCTCGGCGAGGAAGTCGGGCCCGCCCACGGTGTCCACCACATCGAAGATCACCGCGGTCACGAGGAGCGCCACCGGGAACATCACCAGCATCGGATGCAGGGGATGGCCGAGCACCTTCAGTCGGCTCTCCATCTCGGCCTCCAACCGTCGCGTACCGGACGCGAAACGTCTCGTTCCCTACCCACCGTCACCGGGAGCAAACCAAAGACGCTTGACGCGCTCCTAGACTGACTCTGGCGGATGCGGGCCGCTCGCGGGCCGGAACCGTCGTCAAGGTCAACGGACGGGGAAGGAAGACGTGACGACCCAGGAGATCACCGATCCGGCGCAGCTGCGCGACCTGCTCGGCGCACCGACGTCGCGGGCCGTGGCGAAGGAGCGGCGTACGCTGCACCAACGCGACCGGGAGTGGCTGGCGGCGTCGCCGTTCTGCCTGATCGCCACCGCCGGCGCGGACGGCACCTGCGACGTCTCCCCGAAGGGCGACCCGCCCGGCTTCGCGCTGGTGCGCAACGACACCACCATCGCGATCCCGGAGCGGCCCGGCAACCGGCGGGCCGACGGTTACCGCAACATCCTGGCCAACCCGCACGTCGGGTTGATCTTCCTGATCCCCGGGCGCACCGACACGCTGCGGATCAACGGCCGGGCCCGGCTGATCGCCGACGCGCCGTGGTTCGCCGACATGGAGGTCAAGGGTCACCGGCCGGTGCTGGCCGTCGAGGTCGCGATCGAGCAGATCTTCTACCACTGCGCGAAGGCGTTCCTCCGCTCCGAACTGTGGCGGCCGGAGACCTGGCAGCCGGACGTGCTGCCGAACCGACCGCGGTTGATCAAAGAGGTGGAGTCCGTGCCGGACAGCCTGGCCGACCTGGAACGCCACTACGGCCCGGCCTACCTGGAGAATCTCTACCGCTGATCCCGACGCTCCGCCCCGGAGCGGCTACTTCGCCGGTGCGAAGCGCACCGGCACGCCCACGTCCGTCAGGGCCCGGGCGAGGTGCGGGGCGGTGGTCTTGACGTAGGCCGCGCCGATGTGCGAGCCGCCGCGGTAGATGAGCACGTTGCCGAACACCACCGGGCACCTGTCGGTCGGGCAGACGGCGTCGAACAGGTCGATCATCTTTACCCGGGGTGTGCCGGCCACGGCCTGCCGCTGCATCCGGTAGGCCGGGTCCTGGTCGTGGCGCTCGCGGTCGAACGCGCAGGCGGACAGGCGTTTACGGTTCTTGTCGGCGCACGACACCGCCGCGCCCGGATGCGGGTTGTTGGCCAGGACGACAACCTGCACACCCACGGAGTCGAGCTTCTTCCACGAGGAACGCACCCCGGCGACCATCGCGGCCACCGACGCTCGCCCGTCACCGCCGCCGACGGCGGTCGACGCCGACTGCGAGGTGACGACGTAGTCGGGACGCTCCTCGACAAGTCTTTTCAACAGAGCCTTGTTCCACGCCACGCAGTCCGGGTAGGGGGTTCCGTCGCCCTTCACGACGGTGGCGCTGGTGAACGCGCACGCCGCCTTGGCGGAGATCACCAGCTTCCAGTCGTTCTGCGCGGCGAGCACCTGGAACGCCGGCAGCCACTGGTCCATCTTCGAGTCGCCGACCAGCGCGACAGTGGTGGCCCCGTTCGGGTTGCCGTAGGTGCAGGTCAGCACCTCCGCCCCGGCGACCTGCTGGAAACACTTGTCCCGGTTGGTGTCCGGCACGTCCATGAACCCCTGCCGGATCTGCAACGGGTCCGGGGTGATCACGTCGAACCGTTCCGGGACCGGACCGATCGGCGCGGTGCCGGGCGTGGTCGACAGCAGCGCCGCGCCGGGGGCGTACCGGGCCCTGGTCGTGGTCGCGGCGGCCGCCCATGCGCCCATCAGCACCAGGACGAGGCCGGCGCAGATGCCGGCCAGGGTGAAGTTGCCGCCCAGGCTCAACGCCAGCCGCGGTGAGGTGGAGATCTTCCGCGAGTACCGCAGCGGGTTCTCCACCAGTCGGAACGTGAGCCAGGCGGGCACCACCGAGGCCAGTGCCACCACCACGCCCTCGGTCAGCGACAGGTCACCCCAGTGCGCGGCGGCCACCACGAGCATCGGCCAGTGCCACAGGTACAGGGAGTACGACAGGTCACCGACCCAGCGGAAGGGCCGCGTGCCGAGGAGCAGCACCGGGCCCCGGGAGCCGGCGGCGGCGCCGGCCGCGATCACCGCGGCGGCACCGAGCGTGGGCAACGCGGCGGCGTAGCCGGGCCAGGCGGTCTTCGCGCTCACCAACAACGCCGACGCCACGATCGCGACGAGGCCGAGCCACCCGAGCGCAACCGCCACCGACCGGCGCATGCGCGCGGCGGCGGTCGCCAGCAGGGCGACGGCCGCGCCCACCCCGAGCTCCCACAACCGGGTGGTGGAGACGAAGAACGCCCGCTCCGGCGAGTTCGCCGTCTCCAGGATCGACCAGGTGAACGACGGCACCGCCAGGACGGCGAGACCGGCCCAGAGGACCGGGCGCACGTTCGCCCGCCGCAGCTTCCGCGCCGCGAGCAGCGCCAGGACGATCAGCAGCGGCCAGATCAGGTAGAACTGCTCCTCCACGGCGAGCGACCAGAAGTGCTGGACCGGGGACGGTGCGACGTCTTCCGCCAGGTAGTCGACCGCGCGGTCGGCGAACCGCCAGTTCACCACGTATGTCGCCGCAGCCGCGATGTCACCGCCGATGGCCTGCCACTCGCCCCGGGGGACGAACAGCCGCACGGCCACGGCGGTGGCCGCCAGCACGACGGTCGCGGCGGGCAGGATCCGCTTGGCCCGCCGCGCGTAGAAGCCGGTCAGGGAGATCCGGCCGGTGCGCCCGATCTCGCCGAGCAGTTGACCGGTGATGAGGAAGCCGGAGATCACGAAGAAGACATCGACGCCGACGAAGCCACCCGGGACGAACGGCAGGCCGGCGTGGTAGAGCAGCACCAGCCCGACGGCGACGGCGCGGAGCCCGGCGACGTCCGCGCGGAACCGGCTCGGTGTGGATTCCGGGGCCGGTTCGTGCCCGGGGACCGCGGCCACCGGCCCCTCACCGGAAGCGCCTTCCCGAGCGGGGACTTTCGTCAACGGCGGGAAGGTCATGGCGGTCCTCAAACTCTACGGCTGCGGCCAGGGAACGATAGCGGCTCTGCCGGCGGGCGGACAATCACGCCGCTCCTGCTCACCGGGGTGGCGCCGTGGGCCGCTCGGCGACCACGGCCAGGGCCATGCCGAAGAACTTCAGCGGCGTGCCCTCCAGCGCGTCGGTCAGCGGCCGGATCCGCTGACCGAGGCGGGAGCGGTCGAACGGCGGCATGAGGTGCTCCACCGCCAACGGCTCCAGCCCGGCCCGGCGCAGCCGTCGACTGAGGTCACGGACGGTGAAGGCGCGGGCGTCGGCAAGCCGCCGGTGCAGCGGCACGATCCACGGCAGGAACGGCCCGCGCGCCGGCCGGTAGCGCTTGCCGCGGATCAGGAAGCCGTGTGACTCGAACGGGAACCAGCGGTTGGGTGTGGTGAGCGCGAACCGGCCGCCCGGGATCAGCACACGATGCACCTGCCGCAGCGCCGTGTCGAGGTCGTCGATGTGCTCCACCACTTCGATCGCGGTGACCAGGTCGAAGCTCTCGTCCGGGTAGTCCAGCTCGGTCACCGACAACTCACGCACGTTGATCTTCTGAGCCGCGACCGGGTCGGCGACGAGCCGGTCGCGGAACAACTCCAGACGCTCGCGCTGGATGTCGACCGCCTCGACCTGCGTGAAGGCGTCGACCAGTTGCATCGTGTAGGTGCCGTCCCCGCAGCCGATCTCCAGCAGCCGCCGGCCGCTCAGGGGCGTATGCCGACCGAGCGCACCGAGGCGTTTCGCCACTCCCCGGTCGCCGAACGCGCTGCCGTGCCCCAGCCCCAGACGCCCTGTCGTATTGGTCACGGTCGCTGACCCTAGACGTTCGCGCACCCCCGCGGGGGGCAGGAGCCGTCGGCCCCAGGGCGTCAATCCGGCAGGTCGGCGATCCGGGTCGACAGCTCGAGCAGCACCGCGCGTTCGTCCGGGCTCAGATGGTCGAGGAACCGCGCGCGTACGGAGGCGAGGTGGTGCGGCGCGGCTTCTTCCAGCAACCGGAAGCCCTCGTCGGTCAGAACCAGGATGCATCCGCGCGCGTCCTGCGGGTCGGGGTCCTTGCCGACGAGACCCCGGACCTGCATCCGCGTGGCGTGGTGCGACAGCCGGCTGCGTGACCACTCCATCTTGGCGGCGAGGTCCTTGAGCGCCCAGCGGCGGTTCGGCTTTTCCGACAGTGTGCTCAACACCTCGTAGTCGGCCGGCGACAGCCCCGAGTCGCGGGCGAGATCGCGGTTGAGCCGTGCCGGCAGTGCGATCAGCAGGCGCCGGAAGGCGCGCCATGCCCGTTCCTCGTCCTCGTTCAACCAGGCGACGTCCACCAGCCGACCCTACACCTCGTTGACACGTCATCAACACGCCGCCTAAGGTCTGTGACATGTCATCGAATGATCCGTCGCGCGTCCTGGTCATCATCGCGAGCACCCGCCCCGGGCGGCTGGGCCCGGCGATCGCCGACTGGTTCGTCCGGGCGACCCTTCCGGCCCGTGCCGGCGCCACGGTGGACACCGCCGACCTGGCCGACATCGGCCTGCCACTGCTCGACGAGCCCGAGCACCCGGCCAGCGGCACCTACACCCACGAGCACACCCGGGCCTGGAGTCGTCGGGTCGCCGCGGCCGACGCGTTCGTCGTGGTGACGCCCGAATACAACTACGGCATGCCGGCGGCGCTGAAGAACGCCTTCGACTTCCTCTACCACGAGTGGGCGTGGAAGCCGGTGGCGTTCGTCAGCTACGGCAACACCTCGGCCGGCACCCGCGCCGTGCAGATGGCCAAGCAGGTCGTGACCACCTTGAAGATGGTGCCGATCGGCGCCACCGTCGCCCTGCGCATCGCCGACAGCACCCGCGACGGCCAGGTTCCGCCGTCCGCCGGGCTGGACGACGCCGCTCGCCGGACGCTTGCCGAGCTGACCCGGGTGACCTCGGCGCTGCGGCCCCTGCGCGTCGAACCCGCCGGCCGGGTCACCGACACGGCCGGGCCGGTCGACGGGCTCAGACTGGCCCTCGCCCAGCCCGACGACCTCGCCGAACTGCTCGTGCTCCAGCGGTGCTGCTGGGTCCAGGAGGCGCTCGCCAACGAGACCCTCGACCTGCCGCCCCTGCGGGAAACCCTCGACGAGCTGCGCGAATCACTGTCGACGTGGCAGGTGTGGTGCGTACGCCGGCACGGCCGCCTGGTGGCCGCGGTGCGCGCCCGGACGCACCACGGCGGATGGCTGATCGGCCGGCTCATGGTCGCCCCCGACCAGTCCGGCAACGGCATCGGCAGCTGGCTGCTCGCACACGCCGAGCGGCAGGCCCCCGAGTCCGCCACGCACCACGCACTGTTCACCGGCCACCGCAGCAGCCGCAACATCAAGCTGTACGAACGCGCCGGCTACGCCCTCACCGTCGCGGACGACATCCCCGAGGGGGCAGTCCACCTCACCAAGCCCCGGCAACCGTGTCGCACCGTGGCACATGGATGACAGGCGCCTCGTGCGGCTCAGATGCTTCAGGCTGCCAGGAAGCACAGGCCGCCGACGATCAACGCGTACGGCCCCCAGAAGTACCGCTCCCAGGCGCTTGAGGAAGCGACATTGACCAGCGCGCTGAGGAGCAGAAGTCCAAAGAGGATCCAGACGCCCCAGCGGGCTACGGTCTCGGGTATCGCGAGCAGACCCAGCCCTCCTCGACGGAGCACGATCAGCGCGGCGCACGTCCAGGCGAGGACCGCCACACTGCTTGCGACTCTCAACCCTGTCGGCAGCGGCCCCACGTGGGTACCGCCCCAGGAGGCTCGCCCCAGTGGCGCTCCCAGCGCGATGGCTAGCTGGAACAGCGCTATGCCGACCATCCCGGCGGCGGCTGCGGTCGCCGCGACCCCGTCCGCTGTCGTCGCGGTCATCAGGCGCACTCCTGTCATGGGGGATCGATGTTGTCGAGGGCCGTGAGGCATTCCTGCGCCCAGGCGATCGTCGCCCGGGCGCTGTGGCGGCCCGCCGAGATCGTGAGTTGCCAGAAGGGCGCGTCCTCGGCGTGCTGGGGCTCGCCGGCGATCTGGACGGCCAGATCGTCGAACTGCAGCAGGCGCTGTTGCGCGTCGGCCTCGGCCGCGGTGACGAGTGCGCGGCACGCCTCGACGCCCAGGGTGCGGCCGAAGAACAAGCGAAGCAGCAGGCCGTTGCGGGCGGGCACGGCCTGGACCGGCTGGGCGAGCAGCTCACGGAGATGGCGGGTGCCCGATGCGGTGATGGCAAACGTCGACGAGCCGGCCTTGGTCGATCCGCTCCGCTCGACAAACCCGAGCCGCTCCAACGCGGCGAGTGCCGGATAGATCTGCCCGAAGCTCTCGTTCCAGAAGTGCCCGAGCACGTCGCGGATCGCCTCCCGCAGCGCGTATCCGGTCATCGGTTCGATGCTCAGCGCACCGAGCACGGCCATGTCGGTCTGACTCGATCGCGCCATCGTCGGTCTCCTCCCATCCGCGCCGACGTATCTGGTAGATATATCTACTAGTGATGTGGTGCGGCGTCAAGACCCGCTGTCAGAACCGGCCGGACGGGAACGTCTCGGCGTCGATGACACCAGAGGTGACGGGGCCCGCCCGGTGACGAGCTGGGCCTTGGAAAACCGGCGAAGCCCAGGTCGATGACCTGAGCTTCATGAGCCAGTCGTACACCACCTCCGTGGACGCAACCGACGGTCAGGGCCTGACGTTGCCCCGGGTCACCAGCCACGGTTCGCCGTCGTTGCTGCACCCGGCGGGCCCGACGTAGTCGGCGCCGGCGGGTGTGCGGGACCAGCTCGCCTGCCACTTGCCGTCGTAGCCGGCGTAGAGGGTGTTGTACTCGAAGACGTTGCCGTGGCTGCCGCATTCGGGCGGTTGGTTGTACGTGGTCGCGCAGGCCCGGTCGCAGGACCATTCCGAGAAGAACCCCACATTGGGTTCGCCGGTACGGGTGAAGAGGTTATCCCGGACGAGGTTGCCGTTGGCGTCGTTGCGCACCCGCATCGGGCCGCCACTGATCCACCGGAAGGCGTTGTTGCTGATCAGGTTGTCCGAGGCGCCGTTGGACAGGTAGATCCCGTGAATAAGCCTCGCGTCAGGTGCCGGGTTCTCCAGATTCTCGAAGTGGTTGTTCCGGATGGTGTTGTTCCGGGAGTTCCACATGATGAGGCCGCCATAGCCGACCGGGTCGGTGGAGTACTTCTTGCCCATGTGGTGAAACCGCATACCGTAGATCGTGTTGGCGTTCATCCCGTTCCCGACGGGACGCTTCAGCCCACCGACGGTGGCCGTGGGGCCGACGATCGCCAAGCCGCCCGCGCCGTAACCGGTGATGTCGAGGTAGTAGAACCGCAGCTTCGTGTCGCCGCCGGGGTGACCGGTGGGCAGGCCCGCCTGCAGCCAGTAGCCGGGGGTGCCATCGGATCGGAACACCGGGCGCCCGTCGGGGGGGAGGCTGCCGCTGTAGTTGTAGGCCAGCGGCAGGAAGCTGATCGTGTGGCCGGCGACCAGGGTATGCCAGTAGGTGGTGGGGGCGACGTACTCCCCGGGGGCGATCCGGATCTCCACGTCGGTGCTCGGGGCGGCGGCCGCCAGCACCTGCTCCGCGCCGTCGAGGGTGGCGACCGCGTCCGCGAGGGTGAGTCCGTTGTTGCCGTCGTCACCATGGGTGGCGACGTAGATGGTGAACGGGGTGTCGGCCGCAGCGGCCGGTGCTGCGGTCAGCAGTCCGGCCAGCAGGCAGACAACGACGGCGAAACCACGCCTTGCTGGGTAATGTCGCATAGCGCCTCCTCATGAATCGGTGGGGACGATTATTCAGCATCACCGATATATGGGGGTGCCCTAACCGCACGATTCTGCGTCCTGTCCGTGGCGTCCCGGCGAGGCACGTACGTCAGGGACCGACCACCTCCTCGGCAGGGTGTGGCCGGTGCTGCTCGCCGCCCTCGTGACGACGGGGACACGGCGCCAGGTGAGCGGCCGCGGTCGAGAGGGCTGCGGATGGGCGGGGTGTTTCCCCGGTCCAGGGCGGGATGCGAGGGTGAGCGCGTGGCTTCCCGATCGATGTGCATACGGACAACCCCCGGTTGCCCGGCGCCTCGGTCCACACCGTGGACGCGTCGGTGCGTCTGAGGACCGGCGCGAGCGCGGCGGAGTGTGCCGGAGCCGGGCTCACCGCGCGGCAGGTCGATGACATCCTCGACCAGGTGGAGACGGGCGCGACGCCCGCCCGCCGGTGAGGCCCGAATGAGCCTGGCGTCGGCGTTCGTACCGATCTGGATCCTTACCGCTGTCGGGTACGCGGCCTGTCGTAAGGGGCTGCTGGGCGAGGCGGCGGCGTCGGTGCTCGGCCGGTTCGTGTTCCATCTCGCGATGCCGTCCGCCCTGTTCCTCACCCTGTCCCGGATGCCGCTCTCTGGTTTCGCCGGCTGCTCGCTGCTCGCCTTCGGGGTCAGCACCGCCACGGTCGTCGGGTGCGGGTGGGTCGGCGCGAGCCGGCTGTTCGGCCGCGAGCCCGGCGAACGGCCGATCTGGGGCATGGCTGCCGGGTACGTCAACTCGGCGAACCTCGGCATCCCGATCGCCACGCAGGTCCTCGGCAACGTGTCGTTCCTGGCGCAGGTGGTGCTGCTCCAGGTGCTCGTGGTGACGCCCGTGATCCTGGTCGCCCTGGATCGGCACAGCGACCCGGCCGGGCGGGTACGGGTCCGCCGGATCGCCTCCCTGCCGGTACGCAACCCGGTGATCCTGGCGTCGCTGCTCGGGGTCGCGTCCTCGGCCACCGGCCTGCACCTGCCGTCGGCGGCCGGCGCGTCGCTCACCCTGCTGTCGGGCGCCGCGGTTCCGGTCGCCCTGCTCGCGCTCGGCGCGTCGCTGCACCGCACGACGCCGTCGCGGGCCGAGCCGGTCGAGCCGGCCGAGTTGGCCGTGCTCTCCGCGCTGAAGCTCGTCGCGCAGCCGGTCATCGCGTACGCGGCCGGGCTGGCCCTGCACCTGTCCGCGCCGCAGTTACTCGCCGTGGTGGTGTACGCGGGCCTGCCGACAGCGCAGAACACGTTCATCTTCGGCCAGGAGTACGGGGTCGGCGAGGCCGTGGCCAACCGGGCGGTGGTGGTGACCACGACGCTGTCGCTGGGCACCCTGGCCGCGGCGGCGGCGCTGCTCGGATAGGCCCGTCGGCTCACTCGTCCGGCATCACGGCGAGTCCCGCCGGCCATGTCGTGCGTGGCGGTTGCCTAAAGTTCCACTATGACCGCGCAGCGACCGCTCGACAGCGAAGAACGGGTCAGCACCGCGTCGGAGCGTGACGTTCTTGAGGCTTTCCTCGATGCCTATCGGGAGGAGCTTGCCGGCGCACTTCGGGGATTGTCGGAAGAGCAGGCCCGGCGACGGCTCGTGCCGTCCCTGACGACGCTCATCGGCCTCGTCAAACACGCCGCCGCAGTGGAACGGAACTGGTTCTTCCACACGCTGGACCAGCTGCCGCGGGAACGGATCGCCGGCAACTCGACCGGCGACGACGCCAGCTGGGAGGTCGACCCCACCGAAACGATCGCGGACGTCGTGGCGGAGTACGAGGACGTCTGCCGGCAGTCGAGACGCCTGGCGGCGAAGTTCGAGCTGGACGACACCGTGCCGCATCGCCGACTGGGCACGGTGTCGCTGCGCTACATCCACGTGCACATGATCCGAGAGCTGGCACGCCACTGCGGTCACGCCGACATCCTCCGCGAGCAGCTCGGAGAGGCTGTGAGTTAGCGACCCTCTCCTTCCGGATGCCACGGCACCCGAACGTGGATCCGCTGGCGGCGGGGGTTTCACCGACCCGAACGCTGGCGCAGGCGTTCACTCGACCAATTGCGACCTGGGTCATTGAAAGCTCACGAGCCGACGGCGGGTACGTGGGTGACGCCAACGGTGGTCCAACGGAGCAGGGCGTGGCAGATCGGGTACAGCAGGGCCCCGTCGAGGTAGTGGCAGAACATCGCACCGAGGTAGGACGGACCGCCCCATGCGTTGCTGGTGAAGTTCGGGTCCAGCCCGGCGAAGACCTGCTCGCCGATGCGCCAGGCCGTGTACACCTCGAGCAGGACGAGGAAGGCGACGGCCAGGTAGCGCAACAGACTCAGCACGCCGAGGCGGGACCGGAACGTCGCCGTGATCCGGGCCGCGATCGGGCGGCCGAGCGGCGCGAATATCACTTTCCAGCCGAGCGGACTCCGGCGGGATGCCACCACGAACCACATTGCCACGACGGCGAGGACGGCCAGATGCGGAAGCCACGCCTCGGTACCCGGCACGTGCTGTTCAAGTTTTTCGGAGCGGTTGAGATAGACCACGACGCCGCTGGCCAGTCCGGCAATGGCGGAGACGGTCGCGGTGATGACAGCGGGACGGGACAACTGCAGCCGGTGGTTTGTCATGGCCCTTACGCTCCGCCGGACCTCCCGGCCCGGGCGTCATGCTCCCGCATGATCCGGGACGTCACTCGGAGGTCGCATCGTCATTCTGGAGCATGACGCTGCGATCGATACACCTCGCTAACGTGGTCCGCATGCGATTGCGCCGGACCGATTTGCCATCGCCCGATCTGCTCGACATCGCTCTCGCGCTCGGATCGTTCGGGCTGTTCACGCTGCCGGTGCTGATCCGTGGGTCCGGACATGGCCCCACGGCGGCGATCGTGGTGCTCGGTGCCGCTGCGGCCGTACCGTTGTCAGTGCGCCGGGTGGCCCCGGTGCCGGTCCTCGTCACGGTGTCGCTGGTCCTCGTGGTGGCGGCGCTGACCGATGTCGGTTTCACGGTGTTCCAGAGCAACGCGGGCCCTGCGCTGGGCATTGCGGTGCTGACCGTGGCCGACCGGCTCCCGCGCGCCATGTCGCTGCGAGTCGCCGCGGCCGCGGTCGGGCTGGTCACCGTGGCGGAAGTGATCGCGATGCAGTTGCATCCGGCCACCGGGCAGAACGCGATCGAACTGGTTCTCGCGATTCCCGCCTGGTTGATCGGATATGCATTCGGTACCCGCAGGCAGGCGGAACGCCGGCTGCGTACCGAGGCCGAAGAGCGGGCTCGGGAGGCCGAGCGTCGGGTCCGCGCCGAGGAACGAGTGCGGGTGTCAGCCGACGTCCACGACATCGTGTCGCACACGCTGAGCATGATCGCGGTGCGGTCCGGTGTGGCCCGGATGGTGCTCGAGCAGCGGCCGGACGAGGCGCTGGTCGCCCTGTCGGCGATCGAGACCGCCAGCCGGAGCGCTCTGGACGAGTTACGCGCGGTGCTGCACTCCTTGCGGGATGGTCCCGGCTACCCGGTGGGCGCGGGCCATCCGCTGACAGCCGGCCCGGCCGTCGAGCGACCGACGCTCGCCCACATCCGGTCGTTGGTCGACGATCTGCGCGGCGCCGGCTATCCGATCTCGCTTGCGCTGGCCGCGGACGCCGGTGCACCGCCACCGGTGGCAGAGTCGGCCTATCGCGTCGTGCAGGAGGCGCTGACGAACGTGGTACGCCACGCAGGGCGGGTGCCGACATCCGTCGAGGTCGAACGCGGGCCGCGGGGGTTGACCATCTCGGTGCTCAACGACGTTCCGATCGCCGGTGCGCGCCGGGCCGGGCCGGGTGCCGGGCACGGCCTGGCCGGAATGCGGAACCGCGTCACGTTGTACGAGGGCACCGTGGCGGCGGGACCGCGTCCGGACGGCGGCTATGCCGTCTGTGTTTGTTTCCCGCTGCCGCCCAAGGACGCAACGGAGCACGCTGACCGGAGCGGGGTGCGGCGCCGTGGCTGAGACCGGTGGCGGGCCTGCACCGATCCGGGTTCTGGTGGTGGACGACGAAGCGCTGGTACGAGCCGGATTCCGGGTGCTTCTGGAAACCGTGCCGGGGCTCACGGTCGTCGGCGAGGCCGCCGACGGTGCCACGGCGGTCCGGCAGTGCCGCGCGCTGCGGCCAGACGTCCTGCTCATGGATATCCGCATGCCGGTCATGGACGGCCTCGAAGCCACCCGGCACATCGCCGACGACGACAGCATCGACGCCCGCGTACTGATGGTCACGACGTTCGGGGAGGACGAGCACGTCTTCGCGGCGCTGCGCGCCGGAGCGAGCGGTTTCGTCCTCAAGGACACACCGCCGGAGGACCTGCTCAGCGCTATCCGGATCGTCGCCGGTGGAGAGGCGCTGCTGACTCCACGGGTGACCACCCGGCTGGTCGCGGAGTTCGTGCGAGGCAACTCCGGCCGGAACATGTCGGTGACCGCGCCGGACGGGCTCGACGAACTGACCGAGCGCGAACGTGAGGTGCTGGTCCAGGTCGCGGCGGGCCAGTCGAACGCGGAAATCGCCGATCACTTTACGGTCAGCCTCAACACGGTGAAGACCCACGTGAGCCGGCTGCTGTTCAAGCTGGCAGCCCGTGACCGAGCTCAACTCGTCGTGTGCGCCTACGAGTGCGGTTTGGTGATACCCGGGAGGTGACCTTGTTGGTCTCGACCGCGAGGTGAAGGATGCAGTGTCAGCGCGCTAAGCGACGTATAGATCGTCGTGGTACGCCACGACGGCCTCGTCTTTCAACGCATGCCGCGGTCTCGTGTAGGTGATCGAAGATAATCTGGTCGACCGGGGAGACCCGGTGGCGGTCGGCATGGGTAAGCCAGACCATCTCCTCGATCTCGCTGTTGGGCTGCAGAACGCCTTCCTAGTCGGCGGTGTAGCAGGTCATGCGGACCATCGTCCCGTCGGGTGACCATGGGCTTGGGCATAAAAGGTTCCGACGTGGTAGGCGGTGTCGGGGGCGATGGTCACGCTGAGTTCTTCCTGGATCTCGCGTACGAGGGTGTCGATGTCGCCTTCGCCTGGTTCTCGCTTGCCGCCCGAGATGCAGTAGACGTCCTTGCCGCGTGATCGGGAGCTGAGGATCGCACCGTTCTCAAGGTGGATCCATGCGATCTTGCCGATGATGGTCATGCTTGACTCTCCCTAGGCTCGTCAGTGGTGAGCTGTGCGGCCACGCCGGTTGGGCGCTCGACCAGGTGCGGACTGCACGGCCACACGGCGGCCTGCGGCAGACTTGGCCTTGTGCCAACTCAGCCGCTGATTCGCAAGGTTCGCTTTGAGATCCGTCCATGGGACCAGGGTCCCGACCCGGCACGCGAGTTGTTGCCGTACGTCGACAATGTGAGCCTGGTGGACCTGGTCTCGGGCTTCGAGCATGCCGCTGGCCACGATGTGCCCGGCGCGTATGCTGGGATCGTTCTCGATCACTTCAACTTCGGTGACCTGACTGCCTACCTCACCGGACGATCGGACTCCGCCTACCGGTCCCAGAACGGCGTGATCGCCCTCCTCGGTTGCGACTGCGGTGAGGTCGGCTGCTGGCCTCTGGAAGCCCAGGTGATCACTACCGAGGGCTCGGTGATGTGGCGCGGCTTCTCCCAGCCCTACCGTCCGCAGCGCGACTACGGAGCCTTCGGTCCATTCGTGTTCCGTCGGAACCAGTACGAGCGCGCAGTTCGCGAGGCGGTGGCCGCCAGTTCGCTCCCATCCCCCTGACATCCGCTGCCGAGGAATGCGGCGCTCGGCGGGTGTCGACGGACACGGCGGCGAGGCCGAGCGCTGATCCGCAGCCTGACGCGCCTCCGGCGCTGATTGCCGCATCGTGACTATCCGCCGACAGCCGCCGGCTTGCTCGCACAGGTGACGTCGCTCTATCCGGTCGGGTTCAGCGCAGCCTTAGCCGCTTCGACGAAGAGGTCTCTGCGCTTCGTCCGCTCGTCGATCGCTGCACGCCTCTCCCCTCCGTACCGGGATTCCAGAGGGATGCCGTCAGAGTCGGAAGCAACTCCAGCGATCAATCGCAGCTGCGTACGGTGCTCCTCGTTGACGCTCGCGGTCACGGACTGCGCAGCCCGAGCGACTTCTCCTGGCCCTTCAAGCAGAACGATGTTGTACGCCTCATCAAGACTCCGCAGCGCTTGGTACGTCTCACTGCGGATCTTCCGGATCGCCTCGTGGTTTCCCTGCTGCCAGTGCCCGTCGAGTCGTCGATAGGCCCTGTCACAGGCACTCAGGAAGCCGACGTACGCGTCTCGGCGAAGCTGGGCCGTCAACGTTGCCCGCTGCTCCGCCCGCTCCTCACGAGCGGTGGCTAGCTGGCTGGCGACCTGGAGACGGGAGGCCCCAACACCAATCAGCCCAGTGATGCTGGCTGCGGCCAACGTTGACAGGGAGGTGACCAGCGCGACGGCGACCGTGTCCTTCACGCTGTCCATGATCACTCAACCGGCAGCATCATGGTGCCGGCGGACGGTCCCGGATCTCGCTGACAAACCCGCACCCTCCGCCGGCCGCGCCCTGCCGCCGGCAAACCGCGACAGGGAGACGGCCGGGTCGATGGCTCGCGCGCCTTCGCCGCCTCGGCGCCCAGAGGAGGGCCACTGGACACCTTTCCTCTGTGCCCGCACGGCGGGGCGGCAACGGCTCCTATGGGTTAGTAGACGCAGGCGTTGAGCATGCTTTGCAGGGCGGATTTCTCGGTGGATTGGAGCGTCAGGCCCCAGTTGTACTTCACGGTGATCCACATCTTGCTGTAGGTGCAGCGGTACGACGTCAGCGGCGGCTGCCACGTTGAGGGGTCCTGGTCGCCCTTGGCCTGGTTGACGTTGTCGGTGACCGCGATCAGTTGTGGGCGGGTCAGGTCGTTGGCGAAGCTCTGCCGGCGGCTCGTCGTCCAGGAGTTGGCTCCGGAGCGCCATGCCTCCGCGAGGGGGACGACGTGGTCGATGTCGACGTCGGAGGCGGCGTACCAGGTCGCACCGTCGTAGGGGCTGTACCAGCGGCCGGAGGTGGCGGCACAGGAGCTGTCGACCACGACGGACGTACCGTCACGCTTGAGGACCTGTTCCCGGGTGTTGCAGGCGCCGGTGATGGTGATCCAGTGGGGAAACAGATCCCGCGAGTAGCCGGCCATTGAGCCCTGCGCTGCCACTGTCAGGGTGTTGAGCTGCGACTGCGCCGTCGCCTTGGACGGGATGCCGGCAGGGGCGGCCGAAGCTGCCGGGCCGTTCACGACGGCCAGAATGGTGCCTGCGAGGGCGGCGACAGCGATCGCGGCGGCACGGCGACTGGTACGCGGGGTGGGGGTGACGGGAGCGTTCGGCATGGCTGCGGCCTTTCGTCAAGGAGGGGACAGCAACCCTCCTTGACGATCATGTCAATCGATCGTCATCCCTGCAAAGAACGACTTCCCAGTTGTCGACCAGCTCGGTGGGCCGGTGGAACTCGATCGAGTTGTGCCACCCTCGGGCAACCAACAAGTCAAGGTAAACCCCAACCCGCCTGGTCAGCCAGGCTCAGGCGCGCCTGAGCCTGGGGGTCCCCGGCCCCGGTGGGGTGGGGTTTGCGGGTAGTGCG
>NZ_JBNCKZ010000003.1:403784-405981 GCF_049841795.1 Micromonospora sp. DT31
GGCCCACCCGCCCCCCCCCACCAACCCCCGGTACCCCCCACCCCCCCGGGACCCCGAGGCTCCGCCGCCCGGGCCCCGGCCTGACCAGGCCACGTGTGGCTAGGAGTTGCCGGATCGTGCGCCGGGCAGCGTCCGCAGGGCGGTCAGCGTCATCTTGGCGTCCCGATAGGACACCCGGAACATGTGGTGGCCCACATTCAGGACCCGCCGCTCCGGCATGGAGTGGAAGTTGCCCTTGATCGAGGCCCCGCTCATGATCGTCAGTACCGTGCCCGGGGTGATGGGCGCGCGTACGTCGATGGTGAGTTCGCCGTCCAGCACCAGAACACCTGTGGCCCGCACGCTCGTGTAGTCGTGGTCGCCGGAAATGGTGATGGCGAGGCGACCCGGTCGGCTGATGGTCACGTCCCCGCCGACCTTCAGGACGTTGCCCTGCGCGACATCGGTGAGACTGACGGACAGCGCGGACGCCGCTTCCGCGGCCGACAGGCCGGGCTCCAACACGCCGCTGTCGACGTGGATGTTGCCTCCCACAAAACCGCTGCCGCCGAGCGTGCCACCCTTGACAGCGACCGAGCTCGCGTGCGATCCGGCGATCGAGAGCTTGCCGCCTTCAACCGTCGTGCCGCCGTCGTAGGTGGCGTGGCCCGACATGATCAGCATCCCGGATCCCTGCTTGGTCAGGGACGCCGCATAGAGGTTGTTGTCGATGTTGTTCTGGATGTAGGCCGCGCGCGCGTCCATCCATTCCTTACGCCACTTGGTGGCGTCCTCGTAGCTGATCTTGTCGTACAGTTCTGGGCGCCCGTTGGTGATGGCTTGGACGTAAGGATCAGTCAGAATGCCCTGAAGCATGAAGGCGTTTTCGCCGAGCTTACCGTCCGGGCTCAGTACGTTGGGGCTGAAATCACCGGCGAAGGCAAGACCCTGCTTCTTGTAGGCCGCCAGCCACTCCCGATCCTCCCGCTCCCTTTCCTTGATCGCGATCTGGCTGATGTCGTTCGACCAGACGTCCAAGGGCGCCTTGTCCATGTTGTAGGTCATGGGGCCCAGGAACTGACCGGGGCCATACATGCCCTTGTCCAGGTCGGGGATGCCCCAACCCCAGCGCTCGTCCGGAACCCCGTCGGGAGCGGTCCAGGCGATGGATGCCCCGGACGGGGAGGTCTGTCCGGTGCCGAGGAATCGCACACCGTCGGACATCTTGTTGTTCGCCGTGGTGAACATCAGGTCACGGACCTGCTTGGCGTCCATGTTGGGATAGCGGGAGAGCAGAACCCCCATCACCGCTGTCGCAACGGGCGTCGCCGGAGACGTTCCGTTCGAGTTCGAATAGTTGGTGTCGCCGCCGCTGTTCGTGGTCCGAACACTGTTCGACGGGGTGGACACGGTCCACCATTTGGCAAGCCCCGCCTCGTTGTACCCGAACTGCTTCGTGTATTCGGGGTTGGCCGCGGTGGGCGGCTGCACCCCGCCGACGCATACCCACTGCTTTTCCGCCGCGGGATTGAAGAAGGGGTACGCGGGGCGGAAGTACGGATTGCTCCAGTCGTTGTTGCCGGCCGACCTCACGTTGACGGTGCCGCTGTCCTTGATAGCGTCCCAGATGGCATCCATGAAGGAGCGTCCGGGGTAGTCCGGATTGTACTGGATGCCGCCTTCCGAATAGCTCTTCTTGAAGAGGAAGAACTGGTACTCCAGATCCTTCAGTTGCTCGTTTGGGATGATGGTCGCCATCGCGGTGGCGCTGGCGCTGTCTTTGCCGCGCAGTTGGTAGGCGTTGGCGAGGTTGCCACCGACCCCGAGGTCGTTGCCTAGTGCCGTGACCACGAACGTTCACGGTGTTGGTTGACACGCCGCGCGGCCTGTCGGCCGGGCGGCGTTGTGCCGGTCAGGCTGTGGCGGTGGCAGATCTTGTACGCGTGCGGCGGCTGAGTGATCAGGAAGGTCAGCAGCTGCTCAGAATCACCCGCCGGGGAACCGGTTCCCCGATCCGACTACGGCGGGCGATGGTCGTGCTCGCCTCGGCCGGTGGGAACACGGTGCCGGCGATCGCCCGCCTGGTCCAGGCCGATGAGGACACGATCCGGCAGGTCATCCACCGGTTCAACAAGATGGGAATGGCCAGCCTGGACCCTCAGTGGGCGGGTGGCCGTCCCCGCCAGATCAGTCCTGACGAAGAGCAGTTCATCGTCGA
>NZ_JBNCKZ010000004.1:0-2002 GCF_049841795.1 Micromonospora sp. DT31
CCCACCCACACTGGGGTGTGGGGGGCTGGTTTTTTTTCAAACCCCCCCGGGGGGGGGGGGGCGGGGCCCCCCCCCCACCCCCACCGTTCCTTGTCGTCGGCGAGCACACCGAGAGGCACCGCCACCGGGGCGCCGGGGGATCGTTCAGAGGTGCCGGCCGCGTTGCCGTGCGTGGCGGGCGCGGCCGTCCCGGGTCGACGCGGTTACGTGTCGATGTCCGCGCCCTGGAAGGTGCGGCCACCCCGTAGCGGGCACTTGTGTGCGCCGCCCA
This sequence comes from Micromonospora sp. DT31, assembly GCF_049841795.1. Lineage (NCBI taxonomy): Bacteria > Bacillati > Actinomycetota > Actinomycetes > Micromonosporales > Micromonosporaceae > Micromonospora > Micromonospora sp. DT31. The sequence continues at coordinate 272 of NZ_JBNCKZ010000004.1, forward strand.
CATAGCTCGTGGGTGACGTCACTTCTAGCGTGAGCCGACAACCGACATCCCCCCTGTCCTCACCTGGAGTCGCCATGACGATCCGGCACACGCGACGGGTCTTCCTTTCCGCCGCCACGACGATGGCTGCCGTGCTGGCCGTCACGGCCTGCGGCAGCCCGCAGGACACCGCCTCCGGCGGCGGTGACAGCGCGCCGGTCAAGGTCGGCCTGGTCTACTCCCAGTCCGGGCCCCTGGCCAGCTACGGCAAGCAGTACATCGAAGGGTTCAAGGCGGGCCTCGACTTCGCCACCAAGGGCACCGGCAAGGTCGGCGACCGCACGATCGAGGTGACCGAGGCCGACGACGCGGGCGACCCGGCCAAGGCCGTTTCCGCGACCAAGGACCTGATCGGCAAGGGTGCGAAGATCATCGCCGGGTCCACCGCCTCCGGGGTGGCGCTCCAGGTCGCGCCGATCGCCGCGCAGAACAAGGTGCTGTTCATCTCCGGCCCGGCCGCCACCGACGCGGTGACCGGCGCGAACAAGTACACGTTCCGGTCCGGGCGGCAGTCCTGGCAGGACGTGGTGACCGCCCGGTCGTTCATCGGCAACGCGAGCGGCAAGAAGGTCGTGGTGTTCGCCCAGGACGGTGCGTTCGGCGACGCGAACGAGGCCGCCGTCAAGGCCGTGATCGGCGGCGCCGGCGCGAACGTGAGCAGCGTCCGCGCACCGGCCAGCGCCACCGAGTTCACCCCGTTCGCCAGCCAGATCAAGGCCGCCAAGCCGGAACTGCTCTTCGTCGCCTGGGCCGGCACCACCGCCGGCGCCATGTGGCAGACCCTCGACCAGCAGGGCGTCCTCGCCGCCACCACTGTCGTCACCGGGCTGGACATCCGCGCCTCCTGGCCGACCTTCGGCGCGGCCGGCAACAAGATCTCGTTCCTGTCGCACTACTTCGACGGGGCCAGCGACACCGACGCCGCGAAGGCCGCCAAGGCCAAGGTGCCGGGCGGCACGCTCGACCTGTTCCACCCGGACGGCTTCGCCGCCGCGCAGATGATCGTCCGCGCCGTGCAGGAGGGCGGCGACGACGTGGAGAAGATGGTCACCGCGCTCGAAGGTTGGGAGTTCGACGGCGTCAAGGGCACCATGAAGATCCGCGCCCAGGACCACGCCCTGCTCCAGCCGATGTACCAGGCCAAGCTCGCCGGCAGCGGCACCACCTTCTCGGCCACCGCGCAGAAGTCGCTGAGCGGTGACGAGAGCGCGCCGCCGGTCGCGCAGATGAAGGGCTGAGGAGGTGCTCGCCACCCGCGGTCTGACCTGGCGGATCGGCGAGGTCGCCATCGTCGACTCGGTCTACCTCGACCTGGCGCCGGGGGAGTTCCTCGGTGTGATCGGACCGAACGGCGCCGGCAAGACCTCCCTGTTCAACCTGATCACCGGCCTGCGCCGGCCAACCGAGGGCACGGTCCTGCTGGACGGCACGGACATCACCGCTCTCCCGCCGCACCGGCGCGCCCGGCTCGGACTGGGGCGCACCTTCCAGGCGTCCTCGGTCTTCGGCTCGCTGACCGTGCGGGAGAACGTCCGGCTCGCCGTACAGGCGCACCGGGGTGGCTCGATGAAGCTGTGGCGGCGGGGGGGGGGCGCCCGGGCGGGGGGGCCCCCCCCCCCCCCGGCGGGGGGCCCCGGGGGGCGGCCCCCCCCCCGGGGGGGGCGGGCCGGGCCCCACGCCCCGCGCGGCGAA